>NZ_JBIVKB010000003.1:0-792775 GCF_044750545.1 Streptomyces sp. NPDC088794
TCGGTCCGGCCGCACTCACTCGCCTGCGCTCGGCGAGAGCCGTCGCCCGGGAGATCGTCTGGCTCCAGGCCGCCGAGACCACCGGGGGCATACCCGCAGCCCGCGCCGGTGGCCGCGACCTACCGAGCCTGGTCCTGGACCTCGACGCCACCCTCGTCACCTGCCACTCGGAGAAGGAACAGGCAGCGCCGACCTACAAACGCGGCTACGGCTACCACCCGCTGCTGTGCTTCCTGGACAACACCGGCGAAGCCCTGGCCGGGGTGCTGCGGCCGGGCAATGCCGGCGCCAACACCGCCGCCGACCACATTGCAGTCCTGGACGCTGCCTTGGCCCAGATCCCCGACGCCCACCGCCACGGCACCGACATCCTCATCCGCGCTGACAGCGCCGAAGGCGCGAAAGTCTTACTCGCCCACGTCCGAGCGCTGCGCGAGCGGGGAATCCACACCTTCTTCTCCGTCGGATAGGCCGTCACTGAACCAGTCCGCCGCGCAATCCGTGCCCTGCCCGACCACCTGTGGCACCCCGCGCTGGAGCAGGACGGCACTCTGCGCACCGGCGCCGAAGTGGCAGAACTGACCGGAACGGTGGACCTGGCCGACCACCCGGACGGCACCCGGATCATCGTCCGGCGCGAGCGCCCACATCCCGGCGCCCAGTTGTCCTTGTTCGATCTCGACGAGGGCATGCTCCACCAGGTCTTCCTCACCGACACCCCCCAGGGCGAAGGCTCCCTGCAGCATCTGGAGGTCCGCCACCGTGCGCACGCCCGCGTCGAGGACCGCATCCGCTGCGGCAAGAACACTGGTCTCGGCCGCTTCCCTCCCGCCACTTCGCCATCAATGCTGCCTGGCTCGAGCTGGCTCTGACCGCCGTCGACCTACTCGCGTGGACCCAAGTTCTGCTACTGGATGGCGAATTGGCCTCCGCCGAGCCGAAGAAGCTCCGCTACCGGCTGCTGCACGCAGCCGCCCGCATCACCGCATCCCGCGGAGCCTTCCGCGCCCGCGGCAATCGACGAACGACGGCCCGTTGATCCTCGTCACACCCCGGCCGAGCCCGTAAACCATGATCCAGCACCCGCCCCCGAGCACCGCCAACTACCCCGCCACCAGGACATATACCCAGCGAAAGAGGAACCCCGCACTAGGACCTGAAGGTCTTCTTCACGGTGGTCTCCAAGGAGCCCGCCGAGGTCGTCACCGCAGACATCTCGGCGTTCATCACTGCGCGGAAGAAGCCACGACGAAGGACGAAGGTCGTCCGACTCGAGTACGGTGAAGCGGCGCTCTCAGCGCGGACAATCAAGCGTCGGCCAGCTCGGCGCCTGGCCTCTGGGGCGGTAGAAACTGGGCTTCTGTCTCAGGGCTCACGCACGTGGATGGTGCTTGGCGAATCGATGCCCTATTGGGTGAAATCCATCCTCAGCCGGGTCTGGACGAGCTTCGAGATCTTCCACACCCCGTCGACCTTCTGGAAGTCGCAGCGGTAGTGGCCGTAGCCCTTCACCGAACGGAACTTCACGTCCCCGAGCTGTGTCACCGCGGTCGCGGGGTCATCCTCTGCGGGGATGACCATGTCTTCCATGTTCACGACGATCGACGCACTCGCAAGGGAGTGTACGTCGGCGGTGTAGGAGAACAGGTGGTGGATCGCCTCGGCGTTGCCCACGCTGGCCCTGATCGTCTCCTCGATGGCTTCGGGGCCTTCCAGCTCCAGATAGAGCTCGCCCTTGGGGCCGTAGGCCGCGAAGTGGACGGTCGGAGTAAGGGCTTGCCGGGAAACAAGTCGTGGCTTCCAGCTGCGGGACTCGTTGTTCTGGTATGGGGGGACCGGAGGGGATCGAGGCCGTCCTGGCTGCGAAGTTCCAGGTGTTGTTGCCGCATCTGGACGAGCGCCAGCGTCGGCTGGCCATAGGGGCGGAGGCCCTGTCGCTGGGTCATGGTGGGATCAGGCTGGTCGCTGCCGCAGCGGGGGTTCAAGAAGGTACGGTCTCGCGCGGAGCGGCTGAACTGGACTCTGGTCAGCCTGTGTTGGGGCGGGTCCGTCGTCCTGGCGGGGGCCGGAAGAAGGCTGTGGACCTCGATCCCGGGCTGCGACCGGCGCTGCTTGCGCTGGTCGAACCCGACGAGCGGGGCGACCCGATGTCGCCGCTGCGGTGGACGACGAAGTCGACCCGGAAGCTGGCGGTGGAGCTGACCCGGCAGGGCCACCGGGTCTCCGCCGACACGGTCGCGGGCCTGCTGCGGGAGGAAGGCTTCAGTCTCCAGGCCAACGCCAAAACCATCGAGGGTGCTCAGCACCCGGACCGGGACGCCCAGTTCCGCTACCTCAACGAGCAGGCACGAGACCACAGGGATGCCGGTGACCCGGTGATCAGCGTGGACAGCAAGAAGAAGGAGCTGATCGGCCACTACAAGAACGCCGGGCACCAATGGCGGCCCGCGGGACAGCCCGTGAGGGTCAAGACGCACGACTTCCCCGGCCAGGCCGAGAAAGCGATTCCGTACGGAATCTATGACATGGCGGCGAACACCGGCTGGGTCAGTATCGGCACCGATCACGACACCGCGGCGTTCGCCGTCGCCTCGATCCGGCGCTGGTGGCAGGCCCGCGGCCGGCACGATTACCCCCGCGCCCGCCGGCTGCTGATCACCGCCGACGGCGGAGGCTCCAACGGCTACCGCACCCGCGGCTGGAAGACCCAGCTCGCCGACCTCGCTGCTCAGACCGGTCTTGAGATCACGGTGTGTCACCTGCCGCCCGGCACATCGAAGTGGAACAAGATCGAGCACCGGCTGTTCTCCCACATCACCATGAACTGGCGCGGCAGACCCCTGACCAGCCACGAAGTCATGCTCCAAACCATCGCCGCGACCACCAGCCGCACCGGCCTCACCGTCCGTGCCGAACTTGACAGCAGGGAGTACCCCACCGGCATCCGCGTCAGTGACAACGAGATCGCTGCCCTGCCCATCACCCGCCATCGCTTCCACGGCGACTGGAACTACACCCTCCATCCCCAGGGTCCGATGGACGCGGCGACCAACAACAGCACATCGGACAAGACCAGGGCGAAGACACCGACTCGCCTCACGCGGCGTTCGCTCCAGAACCCGGAACTGACGGGGATGACCCGCCGGCAGCTCAGCGACCTCATCGACGCGTTGACCCCAGCGATGGAGGTCCAACGCGAGCACGTGCTCCGCACACGTCGAGGCCACGAGCGCCTCGTGGCCCCCGGCGCAGGCGCCAAAGCCAAGCTCACCTCAGCCGACCGGGTCCTGGTCACCGTGCTCCATCTGCGAAAACTCGCGAACATGGACCTCCTGGGCCAGCTCTTCAACACCACCGCCATGACCATCAGCCGCGCAGCGAAAGACGTCCGCCCGCTCCTGGAAGCCCATGGTGTTCATATCCCCGCCTCAACGGCCCGTTTCCGCACGCAGGAAGACATCGCCAGGTTCCTCGATCTCGACACAACCAAGATCAAACCAACGTGTTGATTCCCGGCAAGCCCTAAGCTTGGCGTTTATGGTCCGTGGTCGAACATGGCCTCGAACTTGGTGATGGTTTCGGCTGACTGCCGGACGTGAGAGCGGCCTTCGTCTGATCCTGTGCTCCGTCACAGAGGCACTTGACCAGTACGAAGGCCGTAGCGATGAGTCTGCTGCAGCGGGATGTCCCGCGGGATGCGTTTGCCGAACTGTCATTCTTCCGGATGGAGTTCTATGCCTGCCTGACCCAGCGACCCGACGCCTTGTTCGAGCTGAGTGATGCCTTGCTGTGTGCTGACGGCCCGGTGAGGACGTTGGTCGAGCTGTCCCTGGCGCCTGAGCATCAGCGTGGGCATGGTGCGTTGTACGGCGGCCTGAACCGCGGGCAACTGGATCTGTCCCGGCTGCGCAGAGCACTGGCAGGTCTGCCGCTTCCCCGGACGGCGGAGGGGCGGTTGGTCCTGGCGGTCGATGTCAGCAACTGGCTGCGGCCGGATGCGAATACCAGCCCGGACCGGCTGTTCTGCCATACATACGGTCGGGGCAGGGGCTCCGCCCAGATGATCCCCGGATGGCCCTACTCCTTCGTCGCCGCTCTCGAGCCGGGTCGGACGTCGTGGACTGCCATGCTGGATGTGGTCCGGCTGTGTCCGTGGGACGACGCGATCGCCGTCACCGCCGTCCAAGTCCGGGAGGTGTTCCAGCGGCTGTGTGTGGCAGGCCAGTGGCAGATCGGTGACCCGCCCGTCCTGATCGTCGTCGATGCCGGCTATGACGTGACCCGCCTGGCTTTCCTGCTCGCGGACCTGCCGTTGGAACTGCTGGGCCGGATGCGTTCGGACCGCGTCCTGTACTTCCCACCCCCGCCGCAGCCGCCGGGCAAGCGCGGGCGCAAGCCCAAGCGCGGGGCGGAGTTCAAGTTCGAGGATCCCGACACCCAGCCGGTCCCGTCCGTCACCACGGCGACCGACACCACCCACTACGGGAAGGCCGTCGCCACCGCCTGGGACCGCCTGCACCCGCTGCTGGTCCGGCGCTCGGCCTGGGCCGACCACCCCGAAGGACAGCTTCCGGTCATCGAAGGCACCGTCATCCGCCTTCAGGTCGACCACCTCCGCGGAGACCGCAGCCCCAGACCCATCTGGCTGTGGTGGTCGGCCAACACCGCTACTGCCGGGGATGTGGACCGACTCTGGCAGGCATTCCTACGCCGATTCGATCTGGAACACACCTTCAGAATGTTCAAGCAGACGCTGGGCTGGACCGCTCCCAAACTCCGCGAGCCGGCCGCCGCCGACCGCTGGACCTGGCTCATCATTGCCGCCCACACCCAACTCCGCCTCGCCCGTCCCCTCGCAGAAGACCTCCGCAAACCCTGGGAACGGCCCGCACGCCAAGGGCGCCTCACACCCGCGCGGGTCCGCCGAGGATTTCGCCGCCTCCACAGGAAAACCCCTCAGCCGGCCAGTGCACCGAAACCCAGCACCGCAGGCCCCGGCCGGCCAACCGGCAAGAGGAACAAGCACCGTGCACGCGAGCACCCCGTCGGGAAACAGGACAAACCAAACCTCGCGGCAGCCACCACAAGCAGCACAGCTGCATAAACGCCAAGCTAAGAACTCCTAACGGAATGGTGTACGAGGGAGTTGGAAGGCTGTTCGTCCGTGCGGCCGGCCAGGACCTTTGCCGCCCACTCGGGGTCCTGGTTCTAGATCTGTGAGTGGCGCAGCCCAAGCCGCGGGAAGCCGGTCACGGGCTGTGCGGTGGAGTGTCAGTCCTCTACGCGACCGTCGGGCCGGTAAACGGGCACGCCGAAGCGGTCGGACATAGCCTCAAAAGCGCGCTGTTCGGTGGCGCGCTGTTCGGTGAAGTCGGGTGCGGCAGTCGGGCCGAAGCCGACTTCCGCGTGGGAGCCGTCCAGTAGGGGGAAGACGGTGTCGCAGAATTCATCCAGCTCAGCACCGTGTGTCTGGCCAGGGCCGGCGAGTTCGGTGGCCACCGCCGGGGGTATGAGTTCCACCACTCGGACCGGCGTTGCTTTGAGGGCGTGGCGGAGGTTCACGGTGTAGCTGTGCAGTGCGGCTTTGGCCGCGCTGTAGAGCGGGGCGAACGGCTGTGGGAAGAAGGCCCCGCCGGAGGTGACGTTGATCAGCGCGCTGGGACGACCGTGGGCCAGCATGTGTGGGACGAGCAACTGCCCGAGGTGGACCGGCGCGGCGAACAGGATGTCAATCTCGTTCTGCGCTTCGGCCCAGGGGGATCGGTCCGAGGCAATGCCCAGCCGTCGCTGGATACCGGCGTTGTTGATCAGCACATCCAGCTCCGGCATGGTCTGCCGGACGTGATCAGCCAGGCGCTGCCGTCCTTCAGGGGTGGCGATGTCGTTGGTGAGGGTTTCGATGCCTGGCAGGCGTTCGGCCACCGCGGTGAGCCGACCGGAGCTGCGGCCGGTGATCATGACGCGGTGTCCGGCGGCGAGGTGCCGTTCGGCCAAGCCGAGCCCGATGCCCGAGCCGCCGCCAGTGATGAGCACTGAACGCTTCCCTTGAGTTGCCATGTAAACCATCATGGATGACGTATGTTTACATGGCAACTCAAGGGAAGGGGGTTCCATGACGCAGCCCCTCAACGACGCTGAGATGGCGCGGTGGACCGCCTGGAAGCGAGCGAATGAGGTGGTACTCGCTGCGGTCGCACGAGAGATCCACAGTGCGGCCGGGCTGTCCGCAGCCGACTTTGCCGTCCTCTCGCGCGTGATCGAGAACGGCGATGGCCGCATGCCCCAGCAGGACCTCGGCGCCATGCTGAGCTGGAAACGCGCCCGCCTGTCGCGTCAGCTCTCCCGTATGGCCGCACGCGGACTCCTGCAGCGCGAAGACGGACATGGCAGGCGCGTGCTGATCACCGCAACGGACGACGGCCGGACCGCCCTCGCTGCGGCCCGCCCGGCCCACGCGCGGGCAGTCCGTCGCGCTCTGTTCGAGCACTCCCTCACGCCGGGCTCCGATGACTTCTGGAATGTCATCCGGGAGATCTCCTCAACTCCTGAGGGGACACCGTAGGCACCCGTCGCCGGGACTTCAGGCGCCGCCAACAAATGAGCGCGCATCCGAGGGTGAGGAAGGCTTGATGAATGTCGTCGCGTATCTCCCCGCGGATGCGTAGGCGGCGGAACCAGTACAGATGGGCGAACGCACGCTCGACGACCCAGCGTTGGGTGCCCAGGCCGGAGCCGTGCTCGGTGCCGCGGCGGGCGATCAGCGGCTTCACGCCGAGATCCCAGACCAGGCGGCGGTACTTGTCGTGGTCGTAGCCGCGGAACGGGGGTTCCATGATCCGGCCGCTCCTACGACGCCGCCGTGCGGTCACGGGCGTCCCGGTCCCGGACCTGTGCACGCCCGGCCGACACGCCCTGGCCACCGAGCACCTGCTGCTCTACACCCCGGTGACCCAACTCGACGCGGTGGCGGCCGTTTCCGCGGGAGCGGACCCCGAAGCCCAGCGCTGGCAGGGCAACCACATGGACCAGCTCGTACCGGACGCCGACATCAGACGGGCCCTGCTGCGCATGGGCCCCACCATCGCCGCCCCCGCCGGTTCATCAAGGCCAACCCTGAGCTGACCGAACCCTTCGAACCCAGCCCCGGGACGTCCGAGTTCATGGTCTGCGTACACCGCGACAGCGGACGCTACGCCGGATACCTCGAAATCCACCACGACACCGGTGAGATCGGCGGCATCCTCGCCCCCGACCACCGAGGCCAGGGCCTCGGCGCTGAACTGTTCCTGGCAGGCGCCGAGTTCGCCCACACCCACGCCGGTCTGCCGACCGTCCGGGCCGGCACCGCTACAGCAAACCTCGCATGCCGCCGCGCCCTGGAACACGCCGGCTTCACCCCAGCCCCCGGCCCCACCCGCCACACCCTCCCCGACGGCCGAGAACTCGACACCGTCTGGTACCAACACCAAGCCACCACATCAACCTGCACGAAACCCTGAAACACAAGCCGAGAGACGAAAGGGCGAAGAGGCAATTCCGCATGTCCTGACCACGGCCGGCGCCAGGTCGGCGGGGTATGCCAGGGCGCGATCGGCGTCGCCGAGTTCCGAGAGGTCTCGGCCCCTCGATGCCCACAGTGCATCTCTTTTCAGCCATGCCCCTATGACGTCCCTGCGCGGAAAGGTACTTCCGCACAGGAGCATGCACCTGACATCTTGCATCCACCATTCGTTTCGTACGGCCCCCCGCTGCCCTCAGCGCGGCCGGGCCGTCTCAGGAGGACGCATTGAGACCCCCCATATCCGGCCGCCCCAGACGCACGCTGGTGCTGGCGGCCACGCTCGGCGCCGTCCTCGCGTTCGGCGCCCCGGGCGCCCTCGCGGGCACGCTCCCCGTCGTCCCCTCCACGGCGTCGGCCGCCAAGGCCCCCGCTCCGGCCGCCGTGCCGGCTTCCCGTAGTGCGGCCTGGGTGGCCGGTACGCGTGCCTACCTCGTGATCACCGCCCCCGGTGACAACTCCGCAGTCCGTTCCGCGATCGAGGCCAACGGCGGCACCGTCTTCTCGAACTTCGACGCCATCGGCGTGATCGTCGCCCACTCGGCGTCCAGCGGGTTCGCCGCCGCCATGCGCAGCGTCGCCGGCGTGCAGCAGGTCGGCGCCACGCGCACCTCGGACGTCCCGGCCGCCGCCTACAACCCGGCGATCCCGGCCAGTCCGGCTCAGGCCTCGACCCCGGCCGGAGAACCCGTCCGGGCCGACATGAGCCAGATCAAGGCCGACCAGGCCTGGGCCGTGAACCCGGGCTCCGCCTCGGTCAAGGTCGGCATCCTGGACACCGGTGTCGACGACCAACACCAGGACCTCGCGCCCAACTTCGACGCGGCCGACTCTGTCTCCTGCGCCTACGGCAAGCCCGACACCCGTGCCGGAGCCTGGCGGGACGTCGACACGCACGGCACCCACGTAGCGGGCACCATCGCCGCGGCCAAGAACGGCAAGGGCGTCGTCGGCGTGGCCCCCGGGGTGTCGATCGCCGCGGTCCGGGTCGCCGAGCCGGGCAACGCCTTCTTCTTCGCCGAGAACACCATCTGCGGCTTCGTCTGGGCCGGTGACCACGGCTTCAAGGTCACCAACAACAGCTATTACACGGACCCTTGGCAGTTCAACTGCCCGGACAACATCGACCAGGCCGCCATCATCGAGGGCGTCAAGCGCGCCCAGGAGTACGCCGAGGGCAAGGGCTCCCTCCAGGTCGCCGCCGCGGGCAACGAGAACTACGACCTCGCCCACAAGACGACCGACTCCGCGAGCCCGAACGACTCGACGCCGGTCACCCGCACCATCACCAACGCCTGCCTCGACATCCCGACCGAGCTGCCGGGCGTGGTCACAGTCGCGGCCAACGGCACCGGCGTCACCAAGGCCTCGTTCTCCAACTACGGGCAGGGCGTCATCGACGTCGCGGCGCCGGGCAGCAACGTGTACTCCACCGTCCCCGGCGGCGGCTACGGCAGCAAGAGCGGCACCTCGATGGCCACCCCGCACGTGGTCGGCGTGGCGGCACTCCTCGCCAGCGCCGACCCGGGCATCACCCCGGCGCAGCTCCGCGCCAAGCTGGCCGCCCAGGCCAACGACATCGCCTGCCCCTCGGACAGCCGCTGCACGGGCACGACGGCCAACAACTCGTTCTTCGGCGAGGGACAGGTCGACGCCCTCAAGGCCGTCGGGACCACCCCGCCGGCGGGCACGTACTTCGAGAACCTCACGGACTTCGCCATCAACGACAACGCGACCGTGGAGAGCCCGATCGCCGTCACCGGCGTGACCGGCAACGCCCCGGCCACCCTCAAGGTGGGTGTGGACATCAAGCACACCTACACCGGGGACCTGAAGGTCGACCTGGTAGCGCCGGACGGCACCGTCTACACGCTGCACAACCACACCGGCGGCAGCGCCGACAACATCGCCCAGACCTACACCGTCAACGCCTCCTCGGAGATCGCGAACGGCACCTGGAAACTGCGCGTCAACGACAACGCCGCCTCCGACACAGGCAAGATCGACGCCTGGAACCTGACCTTCTAGCGCAGGGCCCGGCAACGCCCGCGTACAGCACGCACTGCGCCGGCGACAGCTCCCCGACCGCGGTCGCGGACAAGGCGGGCTACGGTCTGTTCGGCCAGGGCCGCGAACTGCTGGGCGGCAGAGGGCATATGGGCCCCGACGGCGGCGTACGCCCCCGTCGGGGCCACCCTGCCGGAGGCGTCCCCAGGAGGCCCCGAGGAGTGCCGGCCGGCCCGTTCCGCATCTCTTCGTCGTGCTCATGGGTCCAGCGGGTGAAACTGGGCGTGGACATGAGCAGGTGCAGCTCGGCATAGGCCAGAGCAATCGGTTCGGGTTCGTTGTCAGCGGACAGCCTGGTCCGCCACCACGGGAGGGCGACGGGCCTGTCCCGTCTCGAAGGATCTGGCCTCCGTCTCAAGTGACCTGGTCTGATGCGTCGTTGATCCCGGTTGATCCGGTTCGTCATCCTGATCACCGCACTACTCTGTCGAGCCATGAACGCAGACCGCTGGTTGGCGGACACCCGGACCTCGTACGACACGGTCGCGGCCGACTATGCCGACCAACTGCGCGAGGCCCTGGCCGGGGCCCCGTATCTGCGGGCGGCGCTGGCGCTGTTCGCCGACTTGGTGCACGCCGCCGGCGGCGGACCGGTGGCGGACGTGGGCTGTGGGCCCGGACACGTCACCGCTCACCTCCACGAGCTGGGTGTGGACGCTTTCGGCATCGACCTCTCCCCCGGCATGATCGACATCGCCCGGCGCGACCACCCCCGCCTGCGGTTCGAGGTGGGCTCGATGACCGACCTCGACCTCGCCGATGCTTCAGTCATCGGCCTGCTCGCGTTCTGGTCGTTGATTCACGTCCCCGACGAAGCCGTCCCCACGGTCTTCGGCCATTTCCGGCGCGTATTGCCTCCCGGGGGACCACTGCTGATCGGCTTTCACGTCGGCAACCAGTCAAACCTGAAGACGCAGGGCTACGGCGGCCACCCGATGAACGTCCACGTTCACCGCCGCCGGCCCGACCAAGTGGCGGCCTGGCTGCGCGACGCCGGGTTCACCATTGAGGCCCACATGCTGATCGACCCCGACGAGAGCGTCCCAGGTGCGGTCCTCTTCGCGCGCCGTAAGGCCTAGCCACATCAGCCGGTTGTCATGCGGGGCTCACACAGCTTCTGAGCTTGTTCTTTAACCTCTGGTGCTTCTCATGGCCTGCGACATGTACGGTCCGTGGTGACAGGTGGGCTGTACCCACGACTTGCGGATGCGTTCCCGGCACTTGCTACCGAGATCGTGAACTGCTGCGTGCTGAGGGTGAACCGCTGGCCGAGGTGCTCGCTGACCTGCCCTACTACGGCCCGTGCACCGGTACCTCAACCTGCTGACCGCGCCGCCCGGTTCGTCGGGTTCCTCCAGGCGGGGAGATCGGGCACATCCGAGTACGCGACCTCGACGTCGGCCGTCAGCTCAAGCAGTTCCTCGACTCGACGGGTGGCCTGTGACAGCAGGGCGAAGCCCGCCAAGTAGTGAGCCGGTCAGGTCGCCTGAGTAGGTCGCTCGAGCGCTGCGCTCGAGTAGGTCAGAATCTGTCCTATAGGGCCTCTAGTCTGCGGTTTATGCAGAAATACGAGGACGGCGTCGAGATCCTTGTCCCCGCGAGCCCGGTCGAGCTTGAGGCCTGGCTCGACACGCATCACGGGGAACGAACCGCGCTCTGGGTGAAGATCGCCAAGAAGCGTACCGGCATCCCGTCGCTCACCTGGGAAGAGATGGTCGACACGGTGCTCTGCTTTGGCTGCATCGACGGTCAGCGGCGGGGCTTCGACGACTCGTACTTTCTGCAGCGCACGACACCCCGCAGCCCCCGCTCCGCCTGGTCGCAGGTGAACGTCGACAAGGCCGAGGCGCTGATCGCGGCGGGTCGGATGCGCCCCCGCGGCCTTGCCGAGGTCGAGGCGGCGCGGGCAGACGGCCGCTGGGCGAGGGCATATGCCTCGCCGAAGAACGCCACCGCACCACCGGATCTCATCGAAGCTCTCGATGCGAACCCGGCAGCGCGGGCGTTCTACGACACGCTCGGCAAGTCCGACCAGTTCGCGCTGTACCTCGCTCTGGTCACCGCCCGTACCGAGAAGACGCGGCTGGCCCGCTTGGAGCGGATGCTGGCGTCGATGGCAAGGTCTGAACGGCCGTCATGATCGACCGCTCGGTCGCGCGAAGAGTTCGCGATTCGACAACCCGAACCGTCTTCGGGAACTTCACCTAATCCCAATCACCCCGAAAGCAATAAGGGAACACGATGGCCAATTCTACCGATTTCCCCAAACCCACCATTATTCTGGTCAACGGCGTGGAACTCGAAGTCTTCGAAGCAGGACGAGAAAACAAGGGAAAGCCCATCGTGCTCTGCCACGGCTGGCCTGAGCACGCGTACTCCTGGCGCCACCTGATGCCCGTCCTCGTCGAAGCCGGCTACCACGTCATCGCACCGAACCAGCGGGGTTTCGGTAACTCATCCTGCCCGGCCGAAGTGACGGACTACGACATCGACCACCTGTCGGACGACCTCGTCGCGCTCCTTGACCACTACGGATACGACGATGCCACCTTCGTCGGCCATGACTGGGGTGCATTTGTCGTCTGGTCGCTGGCCCTGCTGCACCCCAACCGTGTGAACAAGGTGATCAACCTGTCCTTGCCTTACCAGGTGCGCGGTGAAACGCCGTGGATCGAGGTCATGGAACAGTTCCTCGGCGGCGACTTCTACTTCGTCCACTTCAATCGACAGCCGGGCGTTGCGGACACCGTGTTCGATGCGAACACAAGCCAGTTCATCCGCAACCTTTACCGGAAGAACGTGCCCCCGGCGCCCCCTGAGCCAGGCATGGCGTTTATCAACCTCGCCCTGGCGGAAGCACCGCTCGGTGAGCCTGTCATGAGCGACAGCGACCTGGCCGTCTACATCTCCGGGTTCGAAACGTCGGGATTCACGGGCGGCATCAACTGGTACCGGAACCTCGACCGCAACTGGCACCTGCTGGCGGACGTGGACCCGATCATCCAGCAGCCCGCCCTCATGCTCTACGGCGACCGGGACTTGGCGGTCCCGAGGTCCGAGACCCTGACAGAGTTCGTGCCCAACGTAGATGTGGTCGGCCTGGACTGCGGTCACTGGATTCAGGAGGAAATGCCTGAGGAAACAAACCAAGCGATTTCAAAATGGCTGGAACAGCAGGATGCCACCGTCTGAGCTTGATTCTGTCGGGGATCTTGGAGTTTCCCGGTGCGCCGACGTGATCCGTGGGCCTGCTCGGAGTGTTCCGAGAGCCCGTGCAGTTGTTGAGGTGTCCGTTGTCGCTCCGTCCTCGTTTCGGTGAGCAAGTCACGCTTCTGAGCGTGTTCTTCACGGCCTGAGGCCGAATTAGGCCTCGAACTAGGCCACTCACCTGGGTGTTCACCGGGACGCTGGGGCGGCCTTCGTCTGATCATGTGCGCTGGCAGGCGTTCCTGAGAAGGGTCGACATCGAGCACCTCTTCAGGCTGATGAAACAGACCCTCGGGCGGACGCGGCCGAAGCTTCGCACCCCCGAGGCCGGCGAGCGCTGGACCTAGCTGGTCATCGCCACGCACACCCAGATTCGCCTTCCGCGCGGGGCCGCCGCCGACTTGCGGCGGCCGTGGGAGAAGCCCGCCGAGCCCGGCCGGCTGACCCCGGCCCGAATCCGCCGGGGGTTCAGAAACCTCCGCCCACATCTCACCTGCCCGGCCCGTGCACCGAAACCCTCAACACTCGTACCAGGCAGGCCACTTGGCTCGAAGAACCAGCGGCCCGCCACCCGCAACGACGTGGGCAAGACCGTGAAACGACCCGAGAGCATCGCCGAACGAAACCGACTCAGACCATAAAGAGCAAGCTGAGCACTGCTATGCGGCCCTTCACGTCTCCCTGCCGCCGCGTCGGTAGGCTCGGGGTGGTCTGGGTAACTGGTGTGCGGAGACGCGGAGTTGAGTGGCAGGATGTGGCTGTGTGAGCGACTCCAGCGCATTCATGACCATCGCCAAGTCAGCCGCGCCGCTCTATGTGACCACCCTCGCCGCTTCGGCGGGCTCGCTCGTCGACACCGCGCTCCTGGGCCGCCACGCCACCCTCTCACTGGCCGCGTTCGCCGTGACAGTGGCCGTTTTCAGCCCGGCTACTGCCACCGTGGCGGGTGCGCTCCGCGGGGTGATGCCGTTCATCGCGCCGCACCGCAACGACCCCGGGAACCTGCTGCCGTTGGTGCGCAGCGGTATGTGGCTGTCATTCGCTGTGGGCGGAGTGTGTGCCGCAGCGGTGGCGGCAGTGCCGCTGCTCGGCACAGTGTTCGGAGTTCGGCCCGGCGTCCTCTCCCAGCTGGGTACATTCCCGTGGATGCTGGCGGGCAGCGTACTGCTGATCGCGGTCGGCCAGTCGGCGACGTCCGTGCTGGTCGCCCTGGGCCAATCCGCTCAGGTGATGCGGTCCGGTCTGGTGGGCACTGCGGCGTCGGTGACACTGTCTGTGCTGCTCGTCGGAGGCCCAGGACCGCTGCCGAGCTATGGGCTGACCGGTGCGGGCCTGGCCATGCTCGCCTCCAGCCTGGTCAGTACCAGCCTCAACCAGTACGCACTGCGCCGCCACACGGTGCTGGCGGGAGGACGGATACGGCCCGGGCGGCCGGAGCTGGGCCAGATACTGCGTCTGGCCCAGGTGGGACTCCCACTTGGCGGGACTGTACTCGTCAAGTTCTCGGTGCTCGGAGTACTGACCTTCGCGGCCGCCCGGATCAGTACCGACAGCGCCGCCGTGCACAGCGTGTCGGAATCACTGGTGAACGTCATCTTCACCGCGGCGGTCACGGTCGGCCAGGCCACGGTCCCGCTGATCGCCGCATACTCCGAGGCACAGGACACCGTGCGCATCCGGCGCAGCGTGTGGGCCGGGATTCGGGTGGCCCTGTGCGCAGTCGCCGTACTCGGAACCGTCCTGCTCGTGCTGCGAGACCCGATAGTGGGCCTGTTCACCAAGACCCCGGCACTGGAGAACCAGGTGATCCGGCTGTTGCCACTGATCCTGGCAGTAGTGGTCACCGACGCTCTTCAAGCAGTGGCAGGCTTCGGCCTCGTCGGACTCAAACGCACCGGGCCAAGTCTGGTGTCCACGGCGCTGTGGTTCGGGATCCTGGCCGCCCTGTCCGTGCCAATCGCCGACACAGCCGGGTTGCCCGTTCTGTGGACCGCCCTGGCTTGTGCGAATGTGCTCCAGGCCGTCAGCAAGTTGGTGTCTTTCCTTCGCCTCAGCGCCCAGATCGGCACGCCCGTCTCATCGACAGCGCCGGGCGGGAACGCCATCGCTGCACCACGACCGGGGCCAAGGCACTGAACGCCTCCGGGCCTTTTGAACGCCCCGGTGTCGAGACGGTGCTACCGGTCGGTCACGTGGTTCAAAGGCGGCATGCCGGCCCTCGTTGGTAGCGGTCGTGGATGAGCACGCTCGTACTGGTCGTGCCAAGCAGCGATCGTGAAACACAGCGCGATGGCTGCTACAAGGAGTTGGACCGCACCCGCGAACGGATGTGCCGAGTACAGGAAGAAAACGGCGATCACGAGCACGCCCAATGTGAACCCGCCGAGCCAGAGGACCGGAACCCAGTCCATCGGGGATGCCGCGGCTTGCTCGTCCACACGGCCCCACCCATGGATGACCGACGTCAGCCCCAGCAGAAAGGCGACCGGGATTTCGATGAGCAGCGCGATCAGGCTCATGCAGCCACCCGCGAACCCGTCGCCTCGCGAGCCTGCCCTCGAACTACAAGTGAAGGCACTCGCTCGTACGAGTGTTCCGGGGACGTGAACTCCTACCAGCTTCCTCAACGCCTCAACCCCCACGGCGCAAGAGGTGGTTGGAAAGGGCCATCGCAGTACGCAGCGGCCCGGCCCCTGCCCGGGCCGGACGAGGAAACCGCGCAGCGGGAGAGGCAGACCATGACGGGAGTCTTCCAGCCGAACCGCCGTGTCAGGTCAGGACCAGCCAACGCCGGCCGTCGATGAGTTCCCGTGCCGCGTCGAGGTGACCGGCGTGGCACGCAGTCTCGGTGATGACGTGCAGCAGGACGTCGCGCAGGGTGTGCAGATGCGGCTCGCCGAACAGGTCGTGAGGCCACCACGCCAGGGCGGCATCGGCGGCAGTGGCGGTGATGACGGCGTCGGCAAGCTCTGCCTCCTGCCGGTATGAGTCGAGGACAGCGGCAGCCCGTGTTTCCGGATCCACCTTCCAGGCTTCGTCGCCGCTCGTCAGAGCGTGGATGGTCGTTTCGTCCCCGGCGACAACAGCGCGGAACCAGAACCGCTCGACGTCCAGCGCAAGGTGCTGGACCATTCCCAGGCAGTGCCATCCGGATGGCAGCACCGGCCGTCGCAGAGCCTCTTCGTCGAGCCCGTCAAGGGTGCCCAGGACATGGCGGCGCTGCCCGTCCAAAACCCGGAGAAGTGTTCTGACCTCCCTGCCGGGAGCCGTTTCGTATGCACTTTCGGTCACGACACCCAGGATTCCCCAACACCGCTGGAGTCGCAGGACGTTCCCTGATCGTCCGGGACACCACGCCGTCCAGGACACAGCCCGCACCCGCCGTCGAACTGCCCGGGAGACGGCTCTCACATCCGTTGTCTGCGGGGCTCGGTGCGAGGGCCGGTGTCCGGCCTCGTGCGAGGTCAGCCGTCAGCCGGTCCGTTCTAGGTGAGGGTCCAGGTGGCGGTGTCGGTATGTGTCGCGCCTTGAATGGAGGCCGTCACAGTGACGGTGTTGACGCCTGGACGCAGCTGTACCCCGGTCCATCTGAAGATGCGGTCCGTGGTGCTCCGCTTGCCGAGTGAGGTGCCGTTGAGCGTTGCGGTCACCTCCGTGGCGTTCGAGTAGACCTTCAGTTCCGTCGACGCTGTGGTTCGAGTGGTCCAGCGGCGGCTGGTGATGTGAAGGGTGGGTGTGGCAGCCCAGTTGGCCTTGTACCAGTAGAAGGCGTCCTTGCGGATCGACCGGTCGCGGGTGACCAGCCCCTTGTCGTTGATCCCTGGTTGGCCGCCCTCGTTGCGCCCGTCGGAAGCGAAGTCGAACATGTTCCAGACGAAGGACCCCCAGACGAAGGGCCGTTCGGCGAGCTGCTTCCAGGACGCTTCGTGCAGCAGCGCCTGGTACTCCTCAGGGTGGAAGGAGCCGCCCGGGGTGGGCGCCGGCGGGTTGAGCGCGTGCTGGGTGGTGTTCGCGCCCGCCCCGTACTCCGAGACGGCGAAGGTGCGTTGCGGCTCGGCCCCGTGCAGGCTGTCGGCCCAGCTTCCAAGGTCGTTGTACGAGCCTCCGTACCAGCCGAAGTACTTGTTGTAGGCGGTGGTGTCCGCGTGTCCCGCGACCTGGGCGTCGTTGCCGAGGTGGTTCGCGTAGGCGCTGATGCGCTCCGGGTCCTCGACTGCGACGAGCGCAGCGAGTTCGTCCAGCAGCGCGTTCGTGGCGGTGTTGTCACTGCGCTGCTCATTGCCGATCCCCCAGAAGACGATCGAGGGGTGGTTGTAGTTCTGGCGGATCAACTCGCGCAACTGGTTCTTCGTGCTCGCCGTGAACGCCGCCGAGTTCGTGATCGCGTCCACCAGCGGGATCTCGGCCCACACGACCACGCCTGCGGCGTCCGCGAGGTTGTAGTCCTTCTGATCGTGCTGGTAGTGCGCCATGCGAACCGCGGTGGCGCCGAGTTCCTTGATGAGGGCGAAGTCCTGCGCGTGGTCCGCGTCGCTCACGGCCCAGCCGACGCCGGCGCGATCCTGGTGCAGGTTGACGCCGTGCAGGCTCAGGTGGCGGCCGTTGAGCGTGAAGCCGGAGGCCGCGTCGAGGCTGAAACTGCGCAGCCCGAGTGGCTCGGTCACCACGTCCGTGACCGTGCCCGCGGTCGCGTCGCGGACCTCGACATGGGCGCTGTACTGGTACGGGTCCGCCACGCCGTTCCACAGGCGGGGGTTGGTGATGGTGATCGTCTGGAGGACGTCCAGGCCGGAGTTGGCCGCGATGGGCTGCGGCGCGCTGCTCCGGTCGGCCACGATCGTGCCGGTCGTGTCGGTGACGACGGCGCGCACCACCAGCGAGCGGCTGGTGCTGTTGTTGTTGAAGACGGTCGCCTTCACGTCGACGGTGGCGGAGGCTGCAGTCACGCTGCGCTGGCGCAGATAGGCGCCCGGGCCCGCGTAGTCGAGCATCCGCAGCGCGAGCTTGTCGACCGCGTACAGGCTGACGTTCCGGTAGATGCCGCCCTCGAACGTGTAGTCGGCGCTGAGGGGCGCGACATCGGGGTTGTTCGCGTTGGTCACCCTCACCGCCAGGACGCTCTCGCGACCCGGCGTGATCTGGGCGGTGGCACCGAACCGGAAACGCGAATAACCACCCTCGTGCCGACCGAGGAGGGTGCCGTCGATCCAGACGTCAGCGACCTGGTTGACCCCCGCGAACTGAAGGAAGAGCATCTTCCCGGACAAGTCCGTGGGAACAGTGACGCGCCTGCGGTACCAGCCGACACCCCGGTAGTAGTTGCCGCCCCCGTCCGCGCCGTCCTGGCCGTTCCAGGTGTGCGGGACGCTGAGGGGGGTCCATGAGGTGTCGTCGAAGGCGGGCGCCTGCGCACCTGCCACGTCGCCTTGATGGAAGCGCCACCCGGAGTTGAGGCTCAGCCATGTACGCAGGGCGGGCGGGGTGTACGTCTGCGCGGCCACCGGCGCGGCAGCGGCCGCGCCCCCGGCGGCGAAGGTGGCCAGCGCGCCTCCCGCCACGGTGCCGAGTACCTGGCGACGGCTGAGAAACTCGTTCATGGCGTGCCTTCCCGAGAGTGGGCGGCTGCGGCCCGGACAGCACGTGCCTCCGCACCGCGCACGGTGGTCCGAGCCTCTATTACGAGGTCATATACGTGAACTTTGAGCTACGGCGTGATCCGCCTGTGAGGAAGCTAGAGGAAGAGGATCTGATGAACAACCCGGTGTAACAGACGAATTGGCCAATGACGCGAGAAGAGACCGGAACCGAACTGTGTCTACGTAGATGAACACGGAATCTCTGGCAGCCGAGCTCCGCGATGGAGCGCGACGGTGGGTCCGCGCCCGCCGGAACTAGCCCGATCGGCAGGCGGGGCGCGGGACGATGTCATCCGATGAGCGCCGGGGCCAGTATTCGGACCAGGACCGCTTCTGGTTAGCGCCTCCGTTGCACGCCCGCAACTGCAAGCCTGCCGTTCGCGGTCTTCCCGCCCACCGCGTCCAGGCACAGGCCGGAGGGCTGGGCGAAGATGCTGCTGTCGCTCTTCACGGTCCACTTCTGGGATGTACCGCCGTGGCAGTTCTCGAAGACGTCGAGGCACTCGGTGGCACCCATCGTGTACGGCTCACCGTTGGAAGTCGGAGAGATCTGACGGCTGAGGCCACCTTGCACTCCCGGCTCTACTCCTTGGTCCGGGGCTGTACACGGTGCCGCCGTCGGTGTCGATGCACTTGCCAGAGTCGGCACTGACCAGCGCGCCGATACCGCCCGTCCCGGAGGTCGGGACCGCCGAGGTGAAGGTGACTTCGCAGGCGGCCGCCTTGCGGAGGGTTTCGGCGGAGAAGCCGAAGCCTCCACTGATCTGCACACCTGGACCAAACAGCCCGGGCCCATCACCGAGGCGGATGACCGCTGGTACGAGAAGCTGGGCACTTCGAGCTGGCCTGAAGAGGCCTGGTGCGACCCGTGGGTCTTTCCAGGCCCGGACGGGCACGGCTGGCACATGCTCGTCACTACCCGGGCCAACCATGGTGCTGCCGACGACCGCGGCGTCATCGCCCACGTCACCTCACCGGATATGCGCACTTGGACAGTTCAGCCACCGCTCCGCGCTGTGGGTGCCGGATTCACCCACCTCGAAGTCCCGCAGCTGTCCACCGTCCAAGGAGAGCGGACACTGCTCATTTCCTGCGACACGCCACGGCTGTCCGCAGCCAGACGCCGAGCGGGACAGCGTGGCGGGATCTGGAGCATCCGGGCACCCTCTGTTCTGGGCCCTTATCCGACAAAGGAGGCCCGTCTCGTCGTGGCCGAGTCCCTCCACAGAGGACGCGTCATCCAGGACCGGACCGGTCGAACGGTGATGCTCGCCTTCAACACCACCGACCCCGCCGGCGTGTTCCTGGGCTCGATCTGCGACCCCTTCCTGGTGGGCCGCTCTCCCGAGCACCCCGGCATCGTCCCTCTCAGCCCGAGCGAAGGAACTCCCCGATGAACATATCCCCGCTGCCCCGGCCAGCAGCCTCCCGAGGGCAAGAACGGGACTGATCATCATGGCCCTGCCGACAGGCAAGGCCACCTCCCTCCGGCCGCGACGCGATGCCCCGGGCAAACACCCGCGTGTTCCAGGGATACAGCCCGGCCGGACCACTCCATGGGGCCTGATCCGGCGCGGCGTTCGGTTGCTGAATCACGGGCAGCCTGATGGCTCACCGGGTTTCGGGGAAGCGTTCAGGGCCGGGAGGCTTCCTGTACGAACAACGTCGGCGTACCACTGCGCGCTTGCCTTCGGGATCCGTCTGCCGGTCGGGTAGTCGACGTAGACGGCACCGAATCGCTTGCTGTAGCCGTAGCTCCATTCGAAGTTGTCGAGCAGGGACCACAGGAAGTAGCCGCGGACGTCGACGCCCGCGGCGATCGCTTGCCGCACGGCTGACAGGTGGGCGTGCAGGTAGGCGATTCGCTCCGGGTCCGTCACCTCGCCTTGCGGGTTGACGTAGTCGTCGAACGCGGCTCCGTTCTCGGTGATCATCAACGGCATGGCGGGATGGTCCGTCTTGAGTCGCAGCAACAGGTCGTAGAGCCCAGTGGGGTCCACTGCCCAGCCCATAGCGGTGGTTTCGCCCGCGGGACGGTGGAAGGTAACCCGGTCGGCCCCCGGCCAGGGGCTGTGGTCGCTCACCCCGTGCCCGTCCGCGTTGTGAGCGGCATCGCTGGTGGCCGTGGAGACGAGGGTGGGCGTGTAGTAGTTGACGCCCAGGAAGTCCAGCGGCTGGTGAATGGTGGCCGTGTCGCCGTTGTGCAGGAACGACCAGTCGGTCAGGTGGGCCGTGTCGTCGAGGAGGTCCTGTGGATAGTGGCCTTCGAGGATCGGGCCGGTGAATACGCGGTTGGCCAGAGCGTCGATCCGGCGGGCGGCGTCGGTGTCCTCGGCGGATTGGGTGAGTGCACGCACGTGATGGATGTTGAGCGTGATGGATGTCCGCGCGTCGGAGGGCAGTTCGGTGCGCAGAGCCTGAACGGCTTTGCCGTGGGCGAGGTTGAGATGGTGCGCGGCGCGCAGGGCGGCGACCGGATCGGTGCGTCCGGGAGCGTGGACACCGGAGCCGTATCCGAGGAAGGCACTGCACCAGGGCTCGTTGAGGGTGGTCCAGGTCTTCACCCGGTCCCCCAGCGCGTGGGCGGCCAAGGCCGCGTAGTCGGCGAAGTGGTCGCTGGTGACGCGCTCCGGCCAGCCACCCGCGTCCTCCAGCTCTTGCGGCAGGTCCCAGTGGTAGAGCGTGACGACCGGTTCGATGCCGTTCTCCAGCAGGGCGTCGGTCAGGGCTCGGTAGAAGTCGAGCCCTTTCCGAGAGGCGGGGCCGCGGCCGGTCGGCTGCACCCGAGGCCACGAGAGGGAGAACCGGTAGGCGCTCACGCCGAGATCGGCCATGATCGCGACGTCCTCCCGCCAGCGGTGGTAGTGGTCGGTGGCCACGTCACCGGTGTCGCCGTTGCGCACCCGGCCCGGGATGCGCGAGTAGGTGTCCCAGATGGACGGGGTGCGCCCGTCGAGGGAGGCGGCCCCTTCGATCTGGTAGGCAGCGGTCGCTGTGCCCCAGGTGAATCCCTGCGGGAATCGGTTGAGGTCGGAGGTGTCCGGGGTAGGCGCGACGCGTCGGGTAGCGGTGGTCACGTGACTCCTTCCAGAGATGGTGCTGCGCGGGAGGCGCGAAGCTCGACGGCGGATGGCGAAGGTCCTGTGTGAGACAGGGGCTGGAGGGGTGTTCAGCCTTTGACGGCGCCCTGCATGATGCCGCCGACGATCTGGCGTCCGAAGACGATGAACATCGCAAGGAGGGGCAGTGTGCCGAGCAGCGCGCCTGCCATGATCAGAGACTGGTCGCGGACGTATCCTGCGCTCAGCTGTGTGAGGGCGACGGGCACTGTCGGATTGGTCATGTCGAGGACGATGAACGGCCAGAAGAAGTCGTTCCAGGCGTGCACGAACGTGATCATGAAGAGTACGGCCATGGGCGCGCGGGCGATGGGCAGCACGATGCTCCAGAAGATGCGCAGGGAGTGTGCACCGTCCACGCGGCCGGCCTCGACGAGTTCGTCGGGGAGCGCCTCGGTCAGGTACTGCCGCATGAAGAACACCCCGACGGCACTGACGAGCGTGGGGAAGATGACAGCGGGCAGCTTCTGCCCCCAGCCCAGCTCCGCCATCATCATGAACAGCGGGACGACGCCGAGTTGGGGTGGCACCATCATGGTGCCGATCACGAGCATGAGCAGAATGTTGCGGCCCTTGAAGCGGAGTTTGGCGAACGCGAAACCCGCCAGGGTGGCGAAGAGGACGGTGGACAGGGAGATCACCCCGGCCACGATCATGCTGTTGAGCATGGCCTTGCCCAACGCCGCGTCCTGCCAGGCTTTGGCGAGATTGTCCAGCAGGTGGGGGCCGGGCAGGAAGGGCGGTGGTGTCTGGGTGACGCGCGTGTTGTCGGTCGACGCCGCCACCATCGTCCAGTACAGCGGGAAGAGGGAGAACAGCGCTGCGATTCCCAGCAGGATGTAGGCGACGGGGCCCGCATGATGCTGGCGTCCGGCACCCGGGTGCCGGAAGAGTCGCCGGCCCTGTCCACGGGAGGTGGTGTTCCTGCGGGCCTTCGGTGCGGTCTTGGACGGCGCGTCCGCTGTACGGACCGGGATGCTGTCTGTGGTCATGATGATCTCCCGGTCACGCCCTGCGCGCGAGGACGCGCCTGACGACTTGTTGGACAACGAACACGGCGATGAGCAGGAGGAACATCGCCCAGGCGACGGTGGCGGCCCGGCCCATCTGGTAGTTCTTCCAGCCCTCCTCGTACAGCAGCAGTCCCAGCGTCTGGTACTGGTTGTCGGCTCCGCCGGTGATGCCGTTCGGGCCCTGGCCGAAGATCAGAGGTTCACCGAAGAGCTGTGTGGCGCCGATCGTGGACAGGACGATGGTGAACACGATGGTGGAGCGGATGCCGGGGACGGTGACCTTGAGGAACTGCTGCCAGCGTGAGGCCCCGTCGATCGCCGCAGCCTCGTAGCGGTCGCGGGGGATCGCCTGCATCGCCGCCAGGTACAGCAGGGCGTTGTAACCGGTCCAGCGCCAGATGACGATCGAGGAGATCGCCGTCTGCGCCGCCCACTTGTTGTTCTCCCAGTCGATGTTGTCCACGCCGACCAGGTTCAGCATCCAGTTGATCATGCCGAAGTCGCGTTCGAAGAGCATGGTGAACACCAGGGCGGCGGCGCCCACGGAGGTGGCGTAGGGCGTCAGGGCGGCTACGCGGAAGAACGTGGAGCCGCGCAGTTGGTAGTTGAGCAGGTGGGCGAGTCCCAGAGCCATCATCAGCTGCGGCACGGTCGACAGCACGCCGATGGTGAAGGTATTGAACAGTGCGTTCCAGAAGCGGTCGTCCTCCCACAGCGCCGTGTAGTTGTCGAAGCCGACCCACTGCATGACGTTCAGAGTCGACAGTTCGACGCGGTGCAGGGAGATCCACGAGGTGTAGATGAGCGGATAGAAGCTGAAGGCGGCGAAGACGATGAAGAAGGGGGCGACGAAGGCGTAGGGGGCGCCGCGCACGTCGAGGCGGTGCAGCAGCGTGCGCCGCCGAGCCCGGTCCTCGCCGGTGCCGTTCCCGGTCGGCACGGTGTGGACGGGGGGTCCGTCAGAGGGTGTTGAGGTGGAGATGGCCACCGGAAGGCGTCCTTCCTGGAGGGTGTGAGGAGCGGGCGCGGGCCGGGCCCGGCGGCCCAGGCGGGCCGTGCGTGAGACGCCGGGCGGCGCCACGGGTGGGCTGCGGTGTCCCAGGTCAGCCGGCGGCCTTCTCGATGCGCTCGTCAGTGGTCTTCCACGCCTCGTTCGGGCTCTTGTTCTGGGCTTCGATCAAGGTCAGGCCCTGCGAGAAGATGTCCTTGATGGTGCCGTCCTTGCGGCCCAGCACCTGCTCGTCGGGGATCTCTTTGGCTGCGGCGCCGAAGATCTGGCCGATGGGTGCGCCGCTGAAGTAGTCGGACTTGGCGTCCACGACGTCGGGCATCGCCAGGGCGGTCTGCGACGAGGGGAAGTTGCCGATCTTCTTGAAGAGGTAGGCCTGCTGTTCGGGGGCGGTGAGCCAGGCCACCAGCTCCTGCGCCTCCTTCTTCACGGGGCTCTTCTCCATGACGCCGAGGAACGATCCGCCCCAGTTCGCGCCCTGAGGTGCCTTGGCGACGTCCCACTTGCCCTTGTTCTTCGGTCCTGCCTTCTCGCTGATGTGGGCGAGCATCCACGCCGGGCAGACGGTGGTGGCGAAGGTGCTGTTGGCCAGGCCGGGGTCCCAACCGGGCTGGAACTGGCGGAGCTTGGCGGTGAGACCGGAGGTGGCCGCCTTGGAGGCCAGCTTCCAGGCGTCCTTCACGACAGGGTTGGAGGCATAGATCAACGTGCCCTGCTTGTCGTAGAACTGCTGGGAGTGGCCGTAGATCATGGCGTTGAACAGTCCGCTGGAGCTGTCCATGAACGCGACCTTGTCGTCCTTGGATCCCTGCTTGAACTGCCTGCCCACATCTACGTACTTGGACCAGTCGCCCTCCCACAGCTTGGCGACCTCGTCACGATCGGTCGGCAGACCCGCCTGCTCGAAGAGGTCCTTGCGGTAGCAGACCGCCATCGGGCCGATGTCGGTGCCGAGACCGATGACCTTCTTGTCCGTGGTGGTGACCTGGCTCTGCTTCCACGGCAGGAAGTGGTCCGTGCCGGACACGCCGGCCAGGTCGACGAAGTTGCTCTTCTGGGTGTCGGCCAGTTCCTTGGCTCGACCTATTTCTATGCCCTGGATGTCCTTGAGCCCGCTGCCCGCGGCCAGATGGGTCTGCAGCGCCGTGTAGTAGGTCTGTTCGTCACCGGCGACGTCGGCCTTGATGACGACGTCCGGGTGCTGCTTCATGTACTTGTCGAGCAGTCCGGTCTCCTTGAAGCCCATGACGCCGAACAGCCCCATGGTGATGGTGACCTTGCCGTCCTTCTTGCCTCCGCCCGTCCCGCCGCTGTCGCTGCTCCCGCAGCCCACGACCAGGCCGAGAGCCGACACGACCGATACGGCGGCCACGGCTCGTGTACGCGACCTTCTTTGGGCCTTGTTCATCCAGTCCTCCTAGCGGCGGCGCTGACGCACCGGAGCTCGAGCCCCACGGTCCGCTCCGAGGGCCCGATATGTCATAGTGGGTACGTTCCCAACATGTGGTGGGAACGTACCCACCCAGGGTCCCGAAGCGTGACGGCCCCCTACGACTCCTGTCAAGAAGGTGGATCCGCTTCGTTGCGGAACGATGTCCTGCCGACCCGCCGGAACCCCTCCGGGAGCCTCACGAGGGTCTGACACAATGCGCAGGTGAAAGCCGGTGGGACAGCTCGCGAGCGAGGAGATGCCATGGGGGGCAGGCAACGCCCGACCATCAAGACCGTGGCCGCCCGCGCCGGCGTCGGACGCACCACGGTTTCACGAGTCATCAACGGCTCCGAACTCGTCAGCGAGAAAGCCAGAGCAGCCGTACTCGCCGCCATCGCCGAGCTGAACTACGTCCCGAACTCCGTAGCCCGGGGACTCGTGACGAGCCGAACCAACTCGGTCGCCCTCGTCATTCCCGAGTCGGAGAGCCGACTGGGCGCCGAGCCCTACTTCTCGGCAGTCATCCGCGGGGTCAGCACCGCGCTGGCCGAGACCCGCACGCAACTGCAACTCGTCCTCGTACGCGATCAGGCCGAACGGGACCAGCTCACCGAGTCGGTGGCGGAGCGACGGGTGGACGGCGTACTCCTCGTTTCGGTCCACGAACACGACCCGCTGCCGGCAATGCTGGAGGAGATGGGACTGCCCACGGTGCTCGCCGGGCGCCGCTCGCCCGAGGAGTCGCTCAGTCACGTGCACTCCGACAATGCAGGCGGGGCCGCGGCCGCCGTCGAGCACCTGCTCAGTCGAGGCCGCCGGATGATCGGCACGATCAGCGGTCCTCTGGACATGGACGTGGCCCGTAGCCGGCTTCAGGGCTGGCGTGAATCACTCAAGGCGGCGGGCCACGAGGTCCCCGAGCGGCTCGTGGCCTCATCCGACTTCACCGAGGAGGGCGGCGCAGCCGCCATGCGTTCACTCCTTGAACAAGTCCCCTCGCTTGACGCCGTATTCGTCGCCTCGGACGTCATGGCTGCGGGTGCGCTCGCGGAGCTGCGGCGGCAGGGGCGGCGCGTTCCCGACGACGTCGCGGTGGTCGGATTCGACGACTCCATCATCGCCCGGCACACCAGCCCACCCCTCACCAGCGTGCGCCAACCGGTCGAGGAGATCGGCACCACGATCGCCCGCATTCTCCTGACGGAGATCGACGACCCCGAAGAGCCCCGTCGGCATGTCATCCTCCCCACCGAACTGGTGGTGCGCGAGTCGTCATAGGCGGGGCACGTCCCCCGAGGTTCGGGGCGTTCGGGGCGAGGCACGTCGAATTCGGAGTTCACTCACTCGTATCCACATCCGGCACTCGTGCCGATGACACGGGCATAACTGAGTCGACTGGAGCGGGCTCTGCCGAGCGACGCATCTCAAGAGACTCCCTCCGCCGCGCCGATGCCTTACCACACGGTGACCGAGCGCAGCAGCAAGGCAACCGGGCTGACTGGACAGGCGGGTTCTGTACGTTCGGCGGCGCTTGGTGAGCCCGCTACTGCGGCGCCGGTCCTACCATTCGGGCCAGCAGCGCCAGCAATCCGGTGACGGCCGCCCTCGAACGACCAGCTACGTTGATCCCGATGCCCTCGTCTGCAAACGCGACGCCTGCGGATCGGTCGCCGAGGCGTTGACGAGGACTACACGGTATGCCGTAGTGACCATCAAGAGATTTCGCTGAACCGCGCCAGGTGGCGCGAGCAACAGGCTCCAGGATCGCCGCATCGCCCGATTGGAAGCACAACTGCTGGACCACACCGACGGCGGTTGAGCGCCGTGCTCGCCTCATGCCTCGGCACCCGCTTCCGGCGTCCGGACGGGGGCCGTCGCTCTCCCCGTCCGCATGCCTTGAGGATACGGCCCCCGGACGTGGACGAAAGCGCCCAGCCGCTCACTGGTGCCGGGATTGCGCAGTTGCGTGATCAACTGCTCCAGCTCACGACGCCTCCGCCCGTAAGCCGCCTGGTCAGCGAGCAATGTGCGAAGTTCCACGAAGGCTCGTCGCTGCGTCCCTTCATCACAGCGGTCAAGGCCGTCTTCCACGTGGAGTGCAGCGAGCCCAAGCGCGCGGGCTGTCCGATCGCCAAGCGCCTCGGCCTCGACTTGATGCGCATGCTGCTTGACCCGGGCAACCGGCGCAGTTCTTGCCGAAGTGCGGCAGGGTGTCAGCTGCCGGTGCCGGTCCAGTTCGCCGCCACATGGCCGAGCCGGATCCGCTGCGGATGGTCGCCCACCGGCACCGAGAGGACCTTCTGTCCGGTGGCGAAATCGATCGCGGTGATCTGGTCGGCGCCGCTCTCGGAGATGACGCAGTCCTTGCCGTCGCCGCTGACCGTGGCCCAGTAAGGCTTGGAGGCACTGACCAGGGGGCCCTCCTGGAGGGTGGCCCGGTCAACCACTGTCGCGTAGTCGTCCATCGTGCCGGCCACGCACAACTTGACCCCATCCGGGCTCATCGAGAGGCCGTGGTGGCGCGAGTCGTTGACGAACGTGGTGCGGTCGTCGCTGGTCGCAGGGTTCTTCGGCAGGGTCTTCGTCCGGGTGATCCGGTCCGAGGCGAGGTCGTACTCGAAGAAGCCGTTGAAGAACGAGACCTGGAAATACAGTTTGGACTCGTCCGGCGAGAACACCGCCGGGCGCACGGCGTCCGAGTAGTCCGTGAGTCCGATGGCGTCCAGCCGCTGTCGCATGTCGATGATCCTGACCTGCTTGTAGGTGGTCGCGTCGACGACGGTGATATGCCGGTCGCCCTTGGTGAAGTCCTGCCACGGCGCATCCTGCGAGGTGTTCACGTCGCCGATCGCCATGTTGTAGATGTACTTGCCGTCCTTGGTGAAGATGTTCTCGTGCGGCTTGTCGCCGGTCTTGAACGACCCGAGCTGCTTACCGGTGACGATGTCCAGGACGTGTACGGTGTTCGAGATCGACGCCGAGACCGCGACCCGCTTCCCATCAGGCGAGACGGCCATGTGGTCCGAACGGTAACCGGACACCGGGAAACGCCAGTTGATGTTCCCGGTGGCCAGGTCGATGGAGACGACGTCGGCGAAGCTCGGCCGCGAGACGACCACCGACGCGCCGTCCGGCGTGGTGTACATGTCGTCCACGAACTGGTCGTGGCCCTCGCCCACCCCGTTACGGATGGCCATGAAGTAGATCCACTTGATCAGATCAGCGTTGATCTCCGCCATCCGGGCGTCCTTGTCGGGGATCACGTTGATCCGGCCGACCTTGGCGAAGTCACCGCTGGACTTGACGACGTCGGCGGTGCCGTCCCAGTTGTTGCCGACGAAGAGGACTTCCCGCAGCGCGGCGGTCGAGGTGTCGGCGGCGGTGGCCGCGGTCGCCGGGGCGGCGACGGTCAGGACGAGGGCGGCGGCTACGGAGCAAAGGTGCCTCGATCTGAAGGCAGGCATGCTGCTCTCTCCTCTGGGTGGCTGAAGGCGTGGGGGCAGGGCGGAAGAGCCGCCCGAAACTGAACACCGTTGCGTTCAGATTGACTTACTGGAAAGTAAGGACGAGGAGCCCTACGCCACAAGACTCTGTACACGACAAATTTGGCGGCGGGGAGCACGGCCGACGAGAGTGGGCCGGTGACGGGCAGGCTCCAGAGCACCGACCGGCCATTACGCCGGCGAGTCGGCCGAACAGCGGAAGGCCGAGCGCCGGGGAAGACTCCTCAACGCGGCGCTGCGGTTGTTCGGCGGCGGGCCCGGATACCGCGGGACCACGCCCTGCTCGCCGCCGAAGACTCCCTCCTGCGCGACGACGACCTCGGCCCAGTAGCTCCCGCGTCAGCGGCCCCGCCGCCGACACCGTCGCCAGCCACAGCGCACGCACGCCCACCGACGTCGCCGACGCATCGGCACCGAGCCACAGCACCAGGACGCCCTGATCCGCTGGGACCCCGAGAAATACCGGTCCGTCCACGCCCTGCTGGCGATGCGGCGTTCGAAATCGTGCGCCAGACCCGGGCTTCGCGTCAGGTGGGCGCGTCCAGCGCGCCGCGATCACCCGATCGGGACTCCCGGCCGAGGCCGGAAGCGGATTTCTCACAGCACGCTGTCGAGGCAGGTCCCCGCAGAACTGTCGACGTGCGGACGCACACGGTCGAGAAGGGCTGCGATCCGCCCGAGCACACCGATCGAGTTCACGTCATCGCGTACGACGACCTCGACACGAGCGCGGGCCTCAACTCTCCCTACGGAACGGATAGTTACAGCCCGATCTGTCGGCCCCTGGGAGCTGGAGCCGTCCGGCTTGCCCACGCCCACGGAAGGAAGACGTCCGCCCCTCGAAACCCGTGCTCTCCTCGATGCCGTGCGTTGAACCAAGTCCTCGCAACACACGCGAATTGACAATCCATCAGCTCGTCTACGGCGCTGTGAAAAGCGCCGGGATGCGTGGGCCCAGCCACGATTTGCGGCCCCAGAAAATGACCTTGGCGGGGTGTCGGTGACCGTGGGCACGCCGTCCGCGAAGGTGACGGCGAAGCGGTCGCGGCCGGTCCGCACCAGATAACACGCCCGGTGGTCGGCCGCGCCGGCGCTCACGACACGCGGCATGGCCAGTCGCATGAAGGGCAGCGTGAACGCGACCACCTCCCGGTCGACCATGTGCGGCCCACGCACCGCGGCCGCGATGTCGTAACCGTGCCCGAGCAGGTGCGTGAGCAGGTACGAGCCCAAGGTGGCCAGATCCATCGGCCCCATCGGCGTGAGCACCCCTTCCCGCGGGCTGCGGCCGGCCGCGGCCGCGACGAAGGCCCGCGCCTGGGCCGCGATCTCTGCACCGAGGACCGCAAGATCTCGCTGCGGGAAGGCGGCCAGGGAGGCGCGGTTGGCCGCCGCCAGTCCGGCCGGCGACCCGTCACCGTAGGGACGGTTCTTGCCCGCCCCGATGTCCGCCATCAGCTCCCCCGCCAGCGCGAGGTGCGCCGCTGCCTCTCCCACCGTCCACTCGGCGCCCGGCAACGGCGTCCGCGGGTCGGCACCCGACCCCAGCAGCACCGCGATCCGGTCGGCGGTGGCCACAATGGCATCCTCGGGTGTCATGAACGCGATCATGTACACGCCCGGACGACCTGACCAGTGCCTACCGGGCCCGCTCAGTCAGCAGCAGTCCCGTTCGTATGCCCCCGCAGCGGGCTGCGGCCGTTCCTGTTGGTGGCCACCGCCGACACCACCGACACCGTGGACCCGCTGCCCCAACTGGCCGAACTGGCCCGCCGCGAGGGCGCGTGCTTCCACGTCGACGCGGCCTGCGGAGGCTTCTTCCGGCTCACCAAACGCGGCTCGGAGCGATTCGTCGATATGGAGGATGCCGACTCGATCATCCTCGACCCGCACAAGACGCTGTTCATGTCGTTCGGCACCGGCGTCCTGGTCGTCCGCGACCCCACCTCCCCGCGTGCCGCGCACGACGGCACCGGCAGCTACCTCTAGGACATACAAGCGGCGGGCAGTGTGCCGGACTCCGGTCATCTCGGGCCCGAAGTAACCCACGAGATCCGCGATCCGCTGGCTTGTCTTCACCTGCATCTGCACGGCGCGGACGCCTTCCGGGAGGCCCTGGAAGAGAAGCTCGATCTGGCGGCACACGTCCACGACACCCTGTCCGGCATCACCGAACTGGAGGTCCCGCAACGCCCCGACCCGTCCACCGTCATCTTCCGCGTCCGTCCCACCGACGAGAGCCCGGGCGCCGCCGAACGGGCCGACGAGGCAGGTCGCCGTCTGCTGGAGCGGATCAAGGCCCACCGGCGCGTCGTGCTCTCCAGCACGGTCGTCCACGACCGAGACACCCTGCGCGTCTGCGTGGTCTCCCACCGCACCCACCACGAGCGCATCACCGAGGCATTGGAGATCATCACTACCTAGGCCAGGCGCGGCAGATAGCCGCACGCACGTTCCGCGTCCCGTGGCCTATCAGAAAAGGCACGACAACTCCCCGTACATACACAGCAGTTGGGCCTGACCATCTGGGGCATCGGTCAAGCGAGTTGAGGTTCAGGGAGGGCCGATCGATGCACGTGGCCAAGGGAGCCGCGAGTACGTTTCGCGTTGTGATCCAGAGGCGACTCTCGCGGAGACACGCAGGTCAACCAAGAATGGCACAGTTGACCGCGTCCATCAGTGCCGCGCCCGTCCGGTGCGCCTGCCTGCTGAGGGTGGACGTGGCGAAGAAGAAGGCGGCCGTGCGACGGCCGGTGGGATCAGTGACGTTGTAGGTCGCATAGCCCGGGACGACGCCGACGTGGTCCCAGACCGTGCCGCAGGAGGTCTTCGCCGTCTCGATGCCCAACCCGTAGCCGAGCTCTTCCGGATCCCCCGGTCCGCCTTCCGGCACGGTGGTGCGCATCTCTGTCAGTTGGGCGGCGGGCAGCAGGCGGCCCGACATCAGCGCGCCGTAGAAACGGGACCACTCACCGGCGGTCGACACGATCGCGGCATCCGCTCCGCTGGCGGTGACGTAGTCGCCGGTGACGTCCACATGGTCGTCGTGCTGCGGTCCGGCGTAGTTCCTGAACTCCTCGGGGACGTCCGGCGGCATGTGGGCGGCGTCAGGTTCGTAACCGTGCGCGTGCCGGTGGTGCCAGGCGGCGCCGGTGGCGTAGAAGGTGTGCCGGAGCCCCAGGGGTCTAGCGATCCGGTCCCGCACCAGCGCCGCGAGGCTCCTACCGGTGACTTTCTCCAGAACCGCGCCAATCGCGATGTAGTTGGTGTTGCTGTACGACCACTCGGTGCCGGGCTCGAACAGTGCCGGGTGTCCGCTCACCAGGTTCAGGATCTCCGTCGACGTCCATACGTGCGAGTCCCGGCCGGTGAGGGCCGGTGCGAGGGCCGGATCCTCGGTGTAGTCGAACAATCCGCTGGTGTGGTTGAGCAGCATGCGCAGGGTGATCGCTCCGCCGTTGCGCACCTGGCCGGGCAGCCATTTGTCGACCGGGTCGGTGAGGGCAAGTCTGTGCTCGGCGACCAGTTGCAGGACGAGGGTGGCCATCACCGTCTTGGTGTTGGACGCTTCTCGCACCTCGTCGTCCGCTCTGAGCAGATGGTCCTCCTTCGTCCAGGCGGCCTGCTCGGAGATCTCGATGGGCCTGCCGTGACCGTCGTCCACCCGCACGATCACTCCTGGCACTCCTTCGTCCACCAACTTCCGCGCCAACTGCTGCAGTTGAGCGCGCGTGGAAGCGGTGCCGTCCCGTTGGACCGCCGCAGTCTCGCGAATCACCTCCGCGCTCGCCGGGGTCGCAGCGAGGGGCACGACAAGGGCCGCGGACACCACGACTGTCGCCACTGCGCGAAATCTCGTCCGTTGCGAGCGTCGTCGATAACACACGTTCACACGCAATTCACGCTCCTTCGAGAATCCGGGAAGGCCGTCGAGCACCATCGCGGTACGAGAAGAAGTACACGGAACTCCACCCGCCGAGTCGTCGCCCGTTCCTGGGGCGAAGCCGACTCCGGCGGATCCTGCACAGTCCTGGGAGACTAGCCGAGGGCGGGGTGAAAGAGATGAGTATCGGCCCAACCGTGTTCTCCTGGGTGTCGTCCGCGAAACGGCCGACAGCAGGCCGTCGACGCACTGGCATACAAGAGCGGCTACGCCACGAACCTCGCCGACGCCCACGAGTTGCTCGACGACGACGCGACGCGTACGAGAAGGCGATCTTGGACCGCTGCCCCTCCCCCGTCGGCCTGTTCATCATCGACATCGCCCACCGATCGCGGCTTCCCGCCGCAGGTTGATTAAGACCGCCCCGGTTGGGCCTGGTGGCGTACGAGCGCTCCAGCCCGGCACGGCCCATCGGCCGGGCTATGCCTGGAGGCGTAGCCCGGTGAGCAGTTCGGAGGTGTGCCACACACGGGCGGCTTCTTGCGTGCTGGTGAGGCGGCTGTAGAGGTTTTGCTCGGCAGGCGGGCCGCCCAGGTGGAGCGGCCCGCTGGGCCCGTAGAACCGACCGGGCCGGGCGTCCGGGGACGTGGCGGCGTACAAGGCGGGGAAGTTCGCACTCTCGACCGTTCCGAGGAGGATGCCCCGAGCGGACAGGAAACGGATCACACGGACACCGAGGGTGTCCCTGTCCCTCCCCACCTCGGGCCGGGCGGCCAGCAGGCTCGTCGGTGCGATTCCAGGGTGACAGATGTTGCTGGTGATGCCCCAACCGCCTGCCTCGCTGCGCCGGTTGAGTTCCAGGGCGAACAGTCCGAACGCGATCTTCGACTGGCTGTAGGCGCGCCGGCCGTTGTAGGAGCGTTCCCAGTTCAGGTCGTCCCAGTTGATGGCGTTCTGGTTCGCCGCGATGCTGACCTGGGACGTGACCCGGGCCTGACCGGCCCGCAGCAGCGGCAGCAGATGGGCCACCAGGGCGAAGTGCCCCAGGTGGTTGGTGCCGAACTGCAGCTCGAATCCTTCGGCGGTGGTCTGCCGGTCCGGCGGAGTCATGACACCGGCGTTGTTGATCAGGAGGTGGACGGGCCGGCCCTCCCCGATCAGCGTCTTGCCGAACGTCTCGACCGAGGCGAGCGAGGACAGATCAAGGTTTCGCAGCGACACCTGCCCACTGGGTACCTGCTGACGGATCTTCGCGAGCGCCGCCTCGCCCTTCAGGGGATTGCGTACCGGGAGCACCACCTCCGCGCCTGCAGCGGCCAGCCATGCCGCCATGCCCAGCCCGATACCGTCACTGGCACCGGTCACCACAGCGCGTTTGCCGGACAGGTCCGGGACGGGAATGTCGATGGAATCACGCAGCATGCGTACTCACTCCAGAGGTCGTGTCGTTTCCTCCACTGTCACGGTCGCCGCCGTCGTTATGCAGGGCCTGTCAATCCCCCGCTACGGCAACGAGTCCGCAGTTGAAGGCGTGCGAAGGGGGGATTACCAGGCCGTGGATACCGACTGGCATGGGCGGTAGAAATGATGATCCAGGAACCAGAAGGCGAATGAGGAACAGATGGCGATCGACCGGACTGGGCTGGCGGAATTCCTCAGGAATCGCCGGGAGGCGTTGCAGCCCGAAGACGTCGGTCTCCCGCGCGGGAAGCGGCGCCGGACGAGCGGGCTGCGGCGGGAGGAAGTCGCGATTCTGTGCCACATGTCGACCGACTACTACGCGCGGATCGAGCGCGAACGCGGCCCTCAGCCGTCCGAGCGGATGATCGCATCCATCGCACAGGGCCTCCACCTGTCCCTGGACGAACGCGACCATCTGTTCCGGCTCGCCGGACACACCCCGCCGCCTCGCGGAACGGACAGCGACCACATCAGCCCCGGCCTGCTGCGCATCCTCGACCGCCTTGAGGACACGCCCGCGGAGATCGTCACCGAGCTCGGCGAGACCCTGCGCCAGACACCGCTGGCCGTCGCGCTCACCGGCGACCTCACCCAGTACGAGGGGCCGGCCCGCAGCCTCGGCTACCGCTGGTTCACCGACCCCGCCACCCGGGCGCTTTACGCCCCCGACCACCACCCCTTCCTGACCCGTATGTTCGCCTCGGGCCTGCGTGGGGCGGCCACACTGCGTGGACCCCACTCCCGCGCGGCTGGACTCGCCGAACTGCTGCTGGCCCAGAGCGAGGAGTTCCGGCAGGCGTGGCAGGCCCACGAGGTCGGCATCCGCCCCCACGAAACCAAGCGCTTCATCCACCCCCAGGTCGGAGCGATGGAACTGACCTGCCAGACGCTGCTGGACCCCGACCAGTCACATCTCCTGCTCGTCTACACCGCCGTTCCCGGCAGCGAGAGTTACGAACGGCTGCAGCTGCTGTCCGTCATCGGAGCGCAGCCGCCCCGCTGAACGTCAGCGCTGAAGAAGCACAGGGAACTGGGACACCTGGCTCACGCACACGGCAGCATTCTCCGGTCCAGCAACGCGCCGCCCCTCGCGGCTGCTCGCCCTCCGCCGCTCTTCGTACCGCGTCGCGCGCCAGCACCGTCCGGCGGGGGTTCGGGTGACTGCCGCTGGTCACCTTGGGCGCCGTGTCAAGATCCACGCCGATGCCGCATCCGCCGGCAACCACGACCACGGCACCCTCGTCAGTGCTCCGGTGCACGGCGACGGCAGCTCTGGTCCCGCCCCGGTTTCGCGTCACGCGGCCGGACGGCGTTGGCGACTTCGACTTCGCCGGGCAGCGCGAGGAGATCCTCGCCGCGATCAACCACTCCCCCGCCGATGCCGGTCACGCGTGACGTGTGACAGGGGCACGGCCGGTCCGGTCCGGGTAGTGCTTGCGGAGATCGGAGTTGGTCATCCGGTCGAGCATGCGGTCGGGAAGGACGCCGGAGGCGCGGACGAGGAAGCCCGACATCGCGCCGATGGTGTAGCGGGCGCGGGGCCGACGGGTGGTCGCGGCCTTCGCGATCGTCCGGGCGGCGGTCTCGGAGGTCACGCCTGCCTTGGTGAACGCGGCGACGTGGGAGGGGATCGCCTGGGTCAAGGCGCCGTAGCGGGCGGTCTGGTCCGCGGTCATGGCAGCGCTGAGGCGGGCCAGGGTCGTCAGACCGAGGCCCGCCATCTCGGTTTTGACACCGCCCGGTTCGACGACGACCACCTGTACGTCGTGCGGGGCCAGTTCGTTGCGCAGTGCGTCGCTGACCGCCTCCAGAGCGAACTTGCTGGCGGCGTAGGCGCCGTAACCGGCCATGGAGACCTTGCCGTTGAGCGAGCTGATGTTGACGATGCGGCCGCGGCTGCGCACCAGCGCGGGAAGCAGTGCCTGGGTGAGGGCTACATGCCCGAAGACGTTCACCTCGAACAGGCGCCGCCATTCGTCGAGCGGGATCATCTCGATCGGTCCGGCCATGGGGAGGCCTGCGTTGTTGATCAGGGCCCGCAAGGTGCGGGCCTGCGCGTCGCCGTCGATGCGTGCCGCCAGCGCCGCGATGTGGTCCTGACGGGTGATGTCGAGGATCACCGGCTCTATGCCGGTGTCGAGGAGGGCCTCGCCGTCGCTGTCACGGCGGACGCCGGCGAGAACGTGAAAGCCGCGGCGGGCCATCTCCCGTGCGGTGGCGGCGCCCATTCCGGTCGACGCCCCCGTGACGACTATGAGTTCTTGAGTTTCAGATGACTTTGTCACCTCAATGAGCCTGCCGCATCGAGATGACGATGTCAACCGACTCAGATGACTGCGTCATCACGAATGGACTAGGATGCACGCATGATCAGCCGTGCCGAATCGGCCGCCGCCACTCGCCGCGCCCTGCTCGACGCCGCGGCCGGCCTGCTGGACCGTGGCGGCCTCGAAGCGGTGACCCTCCGCGCGGTCGGCGCGGAAGCCGGAGTGACCCGCGGGGCGCCCTATCGGCATTTCCCCGACAAGGAGAGCCTGCTGATTGCGATCGGCACGCAGGCCTGGGACCGGCTGGGCGACCTGACGCGGGACCTGCGCGCCGATCCCGCTCTGCCGGCCGCGGAAAAACTGCGCGCCGGAGTCATCGCGCTCATCGACATCGGCCGCTCCCAGCCGCACCTCTACAAGCTGATGTTCAGCAATCCCTCCAGCGACCCCACCGCGCTGGCCCGCGCGGCCGAGCCCAGCCAGGCCGAGTTCCTCGCCATCGTCGCCGACCTGGTCGGCGAGCAGGACGCCCGGAGGTACGCCGCACTGCTCATCAGCGCCGCGAACGGCGTCGCCGACATGGAGGCGAGCGGCCAACTGCCCAACGAGAAATGGGGCGAGGTCCGCGCCGAGGATCTCATCGACACGCTCGTCACGATGATCGCCGGCACGGGCCGGAACTCCTGACCGGGCAGGCCGGTCAGACGATGGTGAGGGCCGCTGCACGGTGGGGAGGCCCGTCCTCGTGGAACCACGGCAAGTGCGTAACCGCTCGATGTCGTCCTACCCGCTGGCCTCCCAGGCTGGCCGGCGGGATCCATCTCCCCGGGCGACGTCGCGGGGGATTTCGCGCCCAGCGGCGTGCTGGGTGCGGCTCAGGACGGACGGCGTCACCTCCACGGATGTACGAGCGTGACGGAACCACCGCTGACAGACGGGCCTTCGCGTCAGGCTCCCTGGCCGTTCGCGTGGTGCGCGGGTGACAATCGCCCGCATGACCGAGTCCTCCGGTGGCCCGTCCACCTTCCGTGACCTGTCCGCCTTCGTCGCCTGCCCACGCGTCAACTCCCTTGCCCTCTCAGTCGATGGCACTCGTCTCGTCGCCGCCGTGCAGTCGTTGTCCGAGGACGGGACGCGGTTCGTGTCCGGTCTGTGGGAGATCGATCCGACCGGGGAGCGCGACGCGCTGCGGCTGACCCGGTCCGACAAGGGTGAGTCGGGGCCGGTGTTCGGTCCGGACGGGACGCTGTACTTCCTGTCCGAACGAGAGGCTGCGGACGGCGATGAGGGCGCCGCGCTGTGGGCGTTGCCGCCGCGTGGGGAGGCCGTTGCCGTCGCCCGGCATCCAGGCGGGATCGCCGCGGTCACCGTGGCGCGCAGTTCCGGCGCACTGTGCCACACCGCGGGGCTGCTGCCGGGGGCCGCTGACGCCGAGGCACACGGAAAACTGCGCGCGGCTCGAAGGGACGCGAAGGTCACCGCGATCCTGTACGAAGCTGGTCCGACCCGTGCCTGGGACCACGACCTCGGCCCGGCGGAGCCGCACACCTTCGTCCGTGCAGGTGTCGACGCGGAGCCGGTCGTCGCCGGTGGGCAGGGGATCGGACTGGAGGATCCTGGGGATGCCGCGTTGTCGCCGGACGGCACACGGGTCGCGTTCAGGCGGTTCGTGCCCGGGCGCGTCCCGGCCGAGCATCGCACCGCCGTGGTGGTGGCCGACGCGGTCAGCGGTGAGGAGATCCACATCGTCGGTGATCTGGAGCACCTCTATGAGACGCCGCGGTTCACCCACGACGGCTCGGCACTCGTGTGTTGCCGGATGCGCTACCCGACCTACGACGACCCCTGGGAAGCAACTCTCGTACGGATCGACCTGGCCGACGGAACGGTGCAGGATCTCCTGCCCGCGTTCGACAACTGGCCCGGGGGCGTGGCTTGTTCACCGGTGGACGACACGCTCTTCTTCACATCCGACGAGCAGGGGCATGCGCCCGTCTTCCGGCGCGACCCGGACGGCTGTGTCACGCGCCTTACTGTTTCAGGTGTGTACGGCTCGCTGGCCGTGAGCCCCGACGGGCGGACGCTCTACGCCCTGCGCCACGCGGTCGACGCGCCGCCGACGCCCGTCCGGATCGACGCCGACGTCGCCGACCAGATTCCCGACGAGCTGCCCGCCCCGGGCCGTGTCGGGGACCTGCCAGGCACACTCACCGAGGTGCGCGCGGAGGCAGAGGACGGATTCGTGCTGCGTGGCTGGCTCGTGCTGCCCCCGGGCGCGTCCGCCGAGCAGCCCGCTCCCCTGCTTGTCGCCGTCCACGGCGGACCGCAGTCCAGTTGGAACGGCTGGACCTGGCGCTGGAATCCGTGGCCGTTCGCCGCGCGCGGCTATGCGGTTCTGCTGCCGGATCCGGCCCTGTCGACCGGGTACGGACAGATCAACCACCGGCGCGGCTGGGGGCAGTGGGGCGGTCGTCCCTACACCGATGTGATGGCGCTGACCGACGCGACCGAGGCCCGCAACGACATTGATGCCTCACGTTCGGCGCTGGCCGGCGGCTCGTACGGCGGATACATGGCCAACCGGGTGGCTACCAGCACGGACCGCTTCAAGGCGATCATCAGCCATGCAGGTCTGTGGGATTTGCGGGCGTTCCAGGGCGACACCGATGTGCCCTGGTACTTCCAGCAGATCTTCGGCGACCCGCTGACCCGCCCCGAGCGCTACGAGGCCGACTCGCCGCACTGGGACGTCGCGAAGATCCGCACTCCGGTGCTGGTCATCCACGGCGCGAAGGACTATCGCGTGCCCGTCGGGCAGGGCGCCACGCTCTTCCAGGAACTGCAGCGGCACGACGTTCCCGCTAAGTACCTCTACTTCCCGGACGAGAACCACTGGATCCTCAAGCCGAATCACACGCGCCTGTGGTACGAGACGTTCCTCAACTTCCTCGACCACCACGTCCTCGGCGCCGAATGGCAGCAGCCCGGCCTGCTGTGACACGGCCGAGCCCGCCAGCCCTCCGCTCAGGAGGCGTTGACCTCCAGCAGTGAGGCAAGTACGGCTGGACGATCCGCGGTGTGAGGGGCTGGCGGGACCATCGGTTATCGATCCGTGCTCTTTCCTCGGCGGAGAGTCGGTCGAAGCAGGTCTCCTCCACGGCCATGAACGTCATCCGATCGAGCGCGGGGGCTGTGAGATGGCGAGCGTGGAGGAACCAGCCCTTCTTCTCAGTCGGGCTGCCACGACGGCCGCTTGCAGGTCCGTATGAACGTCCTTTTGACCGAAGGGCGCCGGTGCGGACGAGGGCGAAGAGACAGGAACGGCAGTAGCCGCCGGGGCCGATGGTCTGGCGCCCGCGCCACATCCGTGGCGAGAACCGCCACCGCGGCGGCTAGCGGGCGTCTGAAAAGCCTGTCCTCGGGCTTGTCTCATGTTGGTCGACCCACTGTGTCCTGCTACTCCTATGACCTTGCCGTAGCGCTGCTTGGGGCCGCCGGTCACGCTGGGCGTACTTCGTTCAGCCGGGCGATCTGTGCGGTCGTGCTCTTTGCGATGGTGGTGGCGAGCTTCTTCGCCTCGCCCGCGTGGCCCTGGGTTCGTTCCCCGGTACACAACAGGGTGGATTGGGTGAAGTGGGCGCGCAGCGCGTCAGTGAGTATCCGGTCGAACGCCTTGCCGGTCGTGGCACCCGCCTTTTCGATGGTGGGGAGGCTGACCATGCCGGGCATGTTGTGCCCTTCGTGGGGGTTGGTGTCGGGGACTCCCGCGAGCTTCAGCAGCTCGCGCAGGCGGTTTTGGTCCTGGTGAAGTCGTGTCCCTGTCTTGGCCGCAAGCGCCGTCAACTCTGGACTCGCCGCGTGGGAGGGTGCGAGATCGGTCAGTTTCTGCGCGCGCTCCGCCATGGGGATCATCAGCTGGATCCATGCGATGTCGGTGGGGCTGAAGGATTCCGTCGGCGCTGCGCCGGCCTTCGGTGACGTGCTGGTCGTCGGCTGCGTGGTGCAGCCGACGACCAGCAGCGCCATGGCCGTGGCGCATGCCAGACGCAGGGTCAGAACGTGCCGGCGGAGTTGCACTTGGCCTTCTGGGTGATGCAGTCCTTCACGCGGTGTCCCTGGGCGGCGTTGTCCCACGCGTTGAAGAAGTCGCCGTGGATCGATGAGGCCATGCCCGAGGCCAGTCGGAAGCCTGCCGCGCTGCCGCTGGTCGGGTAGCTGACCACGAAGGAGAGGTTGGGGATGGCGACGGGGTAGGCGCCGCTGCACTTGCCGTCGTAGGTGTTGGCGACGTGCGACTTGTGGTCGGGACTGTCCAGGTTCTTTCCGTCCCAGCAGTCAGGGAAAACGAGCTGATGGGTGAGGTGTGCCGTTGGGGCGCAGACCGGCCAGTTGCCGTCGGTGCTGCGGCCGATCTCACCGCCTGCGCCGGCGCACCAGTACTGGCCGGGAGAACCCGCCGGAGTGGGTGTCTGCGCCTTGGCGTCGCCCGAGATCATGCGGAATCCCTCAGGGAAGGGCAGGGTCGCCGAGGGGTCGGGCAGCCGGGAACCGTAGTAGACGATCATGTTCTCGGGCTCGATGGCTGTGTTGCCCTGGTACAGGGTGGGGATCCAGTACGCCGAGAGGTCCTCGGCCGGTGCGCAGGTGGTCGCGGTGTTGCTGCGCAGGGACTGGGCCGTGGAGAACGCGTCGGTGCTCTCGTTGCCGAAGAAGCTGTGCATGTGGGACGCGCCGGCGAGGTTCGGCAGCACGATGGGGTCGTCCTGCTTGGAATGGCTGTAGTCGCAGGTGGCGTTGAACTCCGGAACCCGGACGACGTTGCCGGGCACGGCTGCCGGCGTCATCGCACGGAACTGTGCCACCTGGGCGTCCCACTTGGCCTGGTCGATGGGGACCCATCCCGCGGCCGGCCCGCTTCCTTCGCCGACGAAGGAGAACCAGTTGATGTTGACGAAGTCGCCGGGCTCGGTGCTGCGCAGCACGGCGAACACGGTCTGTGCGCCGGTGGGGTGGGTGGTGACGTCAGTGGTCCTGGTCGCCCAGTTCTGCCAGCCGCCGGTCGGGGCGACCTGTATGACGGCGAGCAGTGGTCCGGTCGCGCCGGCGGTGCGCAGTTCGATGGTGCCCGAGCCGACCGCGGAGGCGACCCGGGCCGACACGGTCAACCGGCCGGCGGTGCCGAGGTCGACGTTGTCGAAACGCATCCAGTCGCCGTTGGCGAGGAAGGCCGCGTTCTGGCCGCCTCCCGCGTCCGCGGTCGCCTCCAACGTGACGCCCGACTGGGCGGTGTAGGACTCGGCCTGGACGGTGACCGTGGCGGCCCGCGCCTGCTGGGCCGAGACGGTCAGGCTCAGGGCAGCGGCCAATGCGACCACCAACGTTCCTACTAACAGCGTGTACAGACGTGCGGGATATCTGTGCATCTCACTTCCTTCACGAGCGTCGGGGGTGAAGAGCCGGCGAGCAGTGGTCAGTCGGGGCTCGCGGACGTCAGCGGGCGTCTACTGGAAGACCCGGACGTAGTCGACGAGCATCCTGGCCGGGAAGGGCGTGCTGGAGTCGGTCGGGCCGGGCCAGTCCCCGCCGACCGCCAGGTTGAGGATCATGTAGTGCGGGTGGTCGAAGATCCACGGCCCGCGGGTCTGCTCCACCTGGGCCTTGTCCAGGGCGAGAACGGTCCGGCCGTCGAGGCTGAAGGTGATGCCCTTGCTGTTCCAGTCGGCGGCCCAGGTGTGGAAGTCGTCGGAGAAGTCGGCGCCTGAGGGCAGCTTGTACGGGGAGCCGATTCCGCCTCCGCCGTTGTAGGCCGGTGCGTGGACCGTCGAGTACGCGGTCTTCACGTCCTTGCCGAGGACTTCCATGATGTCGACCTCGCCGTTGTACGGCCACGGCCGGCCGGTGAGGAAGTCGGCGCCCATCATCCAGAAGGCGGGCCACAGTCCGTTGCCCTTGGGCACCTTGATACGGGCTTCGACGCGTCCGTAGGTGAACTGGAAGGTCGCGCCGGTGTTCATGCGCGCGGAGGTGTACTGGCACGTGGTGCTGCCGCTCAGGGGGTCTGGCGGGCACGACGATCCCGCGGTGACCTCCTTGCGCGCCTCCATCACCAGATGTCCCGCGCCGTCCAGCGCCGCGTTGCGGTGGTCGGTGTAGTACTCCAGCTCGTTGTTCGGCCCGGTCCCCGGATCGGCCCGCCACTTCGAGGCGTCCGGTGTGTTGCCCGCGGCGCCGTCGAAGTCGTCGCTCCACACCAGCCGCGGCGGGTTCGCCGGGTCGCTCGGCAGGGGCGGGGCCGGATTCGGAGCGCCGCCGGTGCCGTACACCTGGAACTCCCACAGCGAGTAGCCGTAGGGGGTGGCGCGTTCTGTGCCGTACATCCGCACGTAGCGGCCGGTGCCGGAGACGGCCAGCGTCTGTTTGAATCCCGTGCCGGACGTCGTCGAGTAGACGGGCGTCCAGTCCTGTCCGTTCGGCGAGACCTGGATCTGGAAGGACTTGGCGTAGGCGGGATCCCACTGCAGGACCACCTTGTCGATCTGCGCAGTCGCGCCCAGGTCGACGGAGATCCAGCCCGGATCGGTCCATCCCGTGGTGGAGCTGGTCGCCCAGCGCGAGGCCGGATCGCGGTCGAAGGCCCTGGCCGGTGTGCACTCCCAGCAGTTCTGGTCGCTCTGGGAAGAGGAGGCCGCGCCGGTCCTGCCGTAGGAGAGTAGGGTGCCGGCATCTCCGGGACCACCGGAGCCGTCGGTGCCGTACACCTGGAACTCCCACAGGGAGTAGCCGTACTGGGTGCCGCGCTGCGTGCCGTACATCCGGACGTAGCGGCCCGTGCCGGTCACGGCGAGGCTCTGGGTGCCGCCTGTGCCCGTAGCCGTCTCATGGACCGCCGTCCAGTCCTGCGCGTTGCTCGACACCTCGATCCTGAACGCCTTGCCGTACGCGGCCTCCCAGTTGAGGACGACGCGGCTGATCGTCGTGCCGGCCCCGAGGTCGATCTGGATCCACTGCGGATCGGCGAAACCGCTGGACCACCGGGTCCCGGGGTCGCCGTCGACGGCGTTGCGAGCGTCGAAAGCTCCCTCGGTGCTTGAGGCGGTGGCGGGCTTGCCTTGCGAGACCAGGACCTCTGCCGCCTGAGCGGGCGGGGCCGGCAGCGCGACGAATGCGATGAGTGAAGCGGCGACTGCCCAGAACAGGGCAAATCTACGCACGAGTGTTTGCACCTGTGACTCCTCAAGTGGGGTTTGAGGCGAGGGAGCGTTCCCTGAGGGGAGAATGGATGGGGCGTCATACACTGTCAAGGCCCTCAACCACAGCGAAAAAATGGGTGACTTGATCGATTGCCGCGTTGAGGGAGCGGTTCCTCAGCTAAGGTCGATCAAGGCGAACGGACACCCTGTTCCGCAAAGTGAACCGGATCGCCGAGCAGACTCATGCCGCCCGGCCTGCGGATACGCTTCTGGCATCGCCGTGACGCAGAGCCGGAGGTCGCCTTCGATGACAGAACCCTTCCCGGACACGCGCCTGGGCAGCGGCACGGAGGACGGCCCGGCATGAAACGCCCCACTCTCGAAGTGGTCGCCGCCCGGGCGGGTGTGTCCAAGTCGAGTGTCTCCCGCGTCATCAACGGCGAGGCGACCGTCGCACCGCAGATCCGAGACGTCGTCATGCGCGCTGTACGCGAACTCGGGTACGTGCCGAACGGGGCGGCACGCAATCTCGTCACGCGCCGCACGGACACCCTCGCCCTGGTCGTCTCCGACCCCCCGCAGGGAGTCGTCTCCGACGATCCCCTCTTCTCGGCCGTCGTCCGCGCGGTCAGCCGAGAGCTGGAAGCCGCGGGCAAACGACTCGTGCTCATGCTCGCGGAATCGGACAAGAGCCGAACCAGAGTGGAGCAGTACATCGCCGGCGGGCATGTGGACGGCGTGCTCCTCGTCGCCCTGCACGGTACGGATCCCCTGCCGGCCGCGCTGGCCAGGCAGGGGCTTCCTCTCGTCTCCTTCAACCGCACGTCCGCGCAGGACGTCCCGTACGTGGCCCTGGACAACGCCGGCGGGGCGGCGCTGGCCGTACGTCACCTTCTGGAGCGCGGTCGGCGCAGGATCGCAACCATCACCGGCCCGCTCGAACTCCACGAGGCGCGCGAACGCCTCGACGGCTACCGCCGGACGCTGCGCGACGCCGGCCGCCGCCCCATCGTGGCGCTGGGCGACTTCACCAGAGTCTCCGGTGCCGAAGCCATGCAGCAGCTCCTGGACGACGAGCCCGACCTCGACGCGGTCTTCACCGCCAACGACCTCATGGCGATCGGAGCCCTGCGCACTCTCCGCCAGGCCGGACGCCGCGTCCCCGAAGACGTGGCCGTCGTCGGCTTCGACGACATAGAGGCCGCCTCGTACACGACCCCAGCGCTCACCTCGGTCCGCAGCCCGATGGCCGACCAGGCGACCGCCGCCGTCCACCTGCTCCTCGGTCTCATCAACGGCGGCCCGACGGAACCGGTGATCATGCCGAACGAACTCGTGGTACGCGAATCGACCTGATACCCCCTGCTCCGAGACCGAGCACGGGGCCGTCAGCAAGCCCAGCCGTACCAAGCGACATGAGAATCGTCGACATCCCCGCCAGGACAGTCATGCCGCCCCAACAAACACTCTGGGTGATCTCGCTGTTAATGGATACGTGGCGGGTCTTACGTGCGGGAGCCGGCGGCACCCGACAGGCAGCTGCCAGTTCTTCCCTGGGCCGATCCGGCCTCGCGCTCCGCGGCGGCGGTTGGGGTTCGTGGGCGCCTGCTGCTTGCCTGCGCGCGGCACCACGGCGACCGGCACTTCGGCCTCGGCCTTCTCGAACTGAAGCAGCACCGAGATGGTGGTGTCGGCGGTCAGGCAGAGCGTGGCGGGTGCGGCGGAGACGGAGCTCGCGGAGCCGGACCTGATCGGCTCCGCGAACCCGGACGGGGCGATGATCGGGGCACCGTACCCGAAGGCTCGTGACGCCCGAGGCCGTTGACGTCCTTGCCCCGGACGGACGGCGAGAGTGTCACTAGGTCCTGGGCGTGAACTTCCATTGACTGGCCGTACCCGAGCAACTCCCTGCGGTGAGCGTGCCGTTACCGCCCTTGAAGCACTTCTTCCCGGTCTGGATGTCGGAGATGGTCAGGTCGGGGTTGATCGACCACTGCTGCTTCGGCCCGCCGTCGCAGGCGGCCAGCTTGATGGCCGAACCGGACATCGTGGCGCACTTCCTGTTGCTCTCCATGAACGCGCCGTGGAAGCTGAAGGTCTGGCCGGCGCCGCCGGTGCACGCGGCGCTGCGCAGCGTGGTGCCGTTGGCCGAGCTGTTGCCGGGGTTGTCCAGGCACTGGCTGGTCGAGACGTTCTTGTACTGGCCCACCGTGGTGGTCGGCTTCGCCCCGCCGTAGCAGGCGCCGGTGTCGGTGTTGAAGATCGGCGTCCGGTCGACCTGCTCGTTGGCGGAGGGGTTGACGATCACGTTCTCAAGTACCGGGGTGGTGTCCGGGTTGTAGTGGGTGAGCGCGTCCTCGCAGTCGATGCTGTCGAAGGCGCTGCCGCCCTCCCCGCCGACCCAGAGGTCGAAGTGGTACAGCCCGGGACCGCCGTTGGGGCCCTCGTTGTTCCAGTCCTCGCCGCACTCCTGGCAGGAGTCCTCCATGATGAAGTATTTGCCGACCCGGGGGACGAAGATCTTGGTGCCGGCGGCGATCTCGTCGGTCGAAGAGGCGAAGGTGATGGGGTCGGAATAGGTGCCGGTGCCGCCCGCCTCGTCGTGGATCTTGGGGTAGGAGATGTCACCGCCCGGCGGGGTGTTGTCGTACCAACCGTAAAAGGTGAGGAAGGCCTGGCGGTTGGTGGCGGCGGCCTGCTTGCTCAGGCCGCTCGGGGCTTTCGGGGCCGAGGTGGCCGCGGCCGAGGTGGTGAGCAGGGCTCCGAGTACGGCCAGGACGACCGTACAGAGGGCCGCCGCACGGCGGAAGGTGGGCGGTCGGGTCATGTCTGTCTCCCGTGTGGGGGGCGTGGACAGGTCGAGAGAGAAGCTTTGTTAGGAAAGTTTCCTAACAAAGCTTGAGCCGAGTGTTGCTCCGAACATGCCAACCGTCAAGAGAGCGGGCGGCAGGAAAGGGCGGCGGAGCCGCACCCCTTCGTGCGAAGGCCCGGCCCCCCTTTGCGGACATGGTCTTGGGTACGCCGTTCGGGCATGCCCGGCAATATCGACAGCAGCGGCCGGGCGTCCACCGGTTGCCGGCTATGAGCGCGACAGGGCCACGGTCGTCGTGACCCGGGTCAGCGCCGGTGCCCGCGGCGTCGAACCGAACCCGAACCGTACGGGAGGGTCGACGGCCGCCAGAGCGCCGAGATCCGTGTCCTCGAGGACGCCGGAAGCCGAACTGATCGCGTGGAGATCCTGCGCGCCGTACCACTCCCTGCGGTTCCCGCCCGCACTGCCGCGTGTGCGGACGCCGGGCATCAGGAGGCGGACGGGGTGGTCGATCAGCGCGGCCCACGCCGGACGCCGGGCGAGGCGCGCGGGGACGGCACGCAGCAGCCGGCCCACGAGAGGGCGTGCGCCGGTCGTGAAGCGCAGCCGGAGCGGTCCCGCGCTGACGCGCCAGGTGTCCGCGGTGATGTCGACGTCGACAGGTACGACGTGCACCGCGTCGAAGACATAGGTGCCGGCGATGAACTCGGCGATCCGCTCGCTGGGGGCCAACAGCACCCGTTCGCCGTCTCCCTTTTCCACCATCACGTCACTGAACGCGTCGAACGGCGAGCGGGGCCAATGCCCGACCACGAACCGGGTGCCGGAGGTGGTACCCAGGCCCGCGATCCAGCCGTCGAACGAGAAACATGGCGACTTGCTCATACCGCGGTGCTCCGCCTCTCGGTCCGGTCCTCGGACGTCGGCAACTCGGCGGCGACACCGCCACGCCGTCTTCCGGCAGGTGCTCACCGGCCCGTGGGAGCCAACTCGTGCGCGGCGCATGAGGGTGGACGCCAGGAGTCCAGAGTACGGCTGGACCTCTGTCCGGCCGGGGTCGAAACAGAGCGTTCTCCCTCAAGAACCCGGAAGCCGAGGGCCGTGCGTGAAGTAGCCGAGGGGGCGCGTCGTGTTCGGGTACGAGTGGCCAGGAATTCTTTCCGGACTCGGGATTCCTTTCTCCCGGGCTCAGGATTTCCTCCCCTGGCTCAGGTCGGGAAGGTCGTGTCCGCAGATCTTCTCGGTGGCCTTCTGCGTCGCGTCCCACCGCTTCTCGGTCGGCCCGTAGTCGATGACCAGGCCGGGCCGCGGCTTCTTCTCGGCGACGTAGTGGCCCACCGCGGTGCCGGCGGAAGCCCACTGCGTCAGTGCCGCGGAAAGGCGGCCGACGGCCTGTGCGCGGATCAGGGTCAGTCGGGCGGCGAAGTCCTCGTAGGTTCGCGCGACGTCGGCCCGCAGGGCGGCACCTTGCCTGGTCCTGTCGCCGATGGCCAGGGACATGGCGATCAACTGACCGTACGCCGCTGCGTCCACCCCCTGACAGACCTCGGAAGTAATCGCTGCACCAGGGGACGCCGCTTCTGTCGCCGTGGCGCCGGAGGGCGTCCTGCCGGCGGAGGAAGAGAGGGGCGCCGTCTGTGGCGTCCCCGCCTGCCCGGTCCGGTGGGACCCGCCCTCCGAACAACCGGCCACGGCGAGCACCAGCACCGCGACAAGGGGGACGACCGTCTTCGAACTCACATGATCCTCGATTCGCCTCGTGCGTCCCGATTCCCACCCGTTTCCGGTACGTACGGGACGGTCCATCGGCTGTTCCACCGCACCGCCGAAGTCCGCTCGGTCCCCCGGCGTCCGTGCGGCGTACGTGGCCGGATCGCCGAACTGGTTCCGAACCGCTCACGCGAGCACGAGCAGAACGGCGGCTTCTGTCCTGTCCCACCCTGCGCCGACCACGCGTGACTTCATCGTGACGCGTGCGGCCCGGGACCCCTCCCGAGCCGCACGCGACCACGTCATGGCTGACCTGCATGTGCCCAAGACGGCCGACCGGATACTCGTCCGCTTGGGAACCTCACCAAGAGGCTCTGACAAAGGCGTTGGACGTGCCGGTGGGTGATCAGGCGGGTGGCGAGTCCGAGGAGGGCTTCGTGAATGTCGTGGCGCCGCTGCCGTGTTCCTGCCTGATTCGGCGATGACGGGCGGACGCCACGAGCCCGGAGCAGGCGACGGTCCTTGTCGTGGTCGTCGCCGCGATCGGCGAACAGGACATCGGGTCTGCGTCAGGGCCGGCCGACGACGCCGACCACGGCTGGAACCTTGTCCGGCAGGGGCAGCAACTGCGTGCCGTCGTTACGGTTTCCGCCGGGCAGCGACACCTGAATGGGATGCCCTGGCCGTCTGTAAGGCCGTCGTGATTGCTGCCCGGCACCTTCACTGGCTCTTCGCAGTTGAGGGTGTAGTCCGGTCGGCGCGTCGGTGGCCGGGTAGGGGTCGAGGTCTCCCGAGGATGGAGGTGACTATGATCTCGGGCTCGAAGTGCTCGGGCAGCGTTTGGAGCCCGATCGGGCGATTCTCCGGTGCCGGGTTGTCGAGCCCGTCAGATGGTGTCGTCGCTGCGTCTGCCAGGGCGCGGCCAGGGGCACGGTGGTCCGGCGGTTGGCGCACGAGCCGTTCGGGTAGCGGCCCACGGTGTTGGAGGTCAGCCTCCGCCGATACCGGTGTAACGCCGCCTCCGACGACCGGAACACGGACCGACGACGCGCCGCGAGCCGTCAGTCGCCGACGCCGCCGTCGATCATCTCGCGCAGGATGTCCGCGTGGCCCGCGTGCCGGCCGGTCTCCAGGATCACGTGCAGGTACACCCACCGCAACGTCAGCTCGCTGCCCGGCGGTGCGTAGTCGAGGCTGTGCTGGGCGGCGATCTCGCGGGAGCGGTCGCACTCCGCCTGGTAGGCGCCGATGACGTCGTCGAGCTTCTCGTTCGGCTCCAGTCGCAGGTCGGCCTCCGGGTCTGCGTCGGTCCACGGCGGCGTGGGCAGCTCCGCGGCGGGGATCTGCCCGATCTGCTCGGCGAACCCGCCCAGTTCCACCCACCGCAGGTGTTTGATCAGGCCGCCGAGGTTGGTGCCGGTCGGCACCGGGCTGCGCCGGGCGTCCTCCTCCGACACCCCGCGGGCCTTGCGCACGACGGCGTCGCGCAGGTAATCCAGGAACGTCTCGAGCTGCTCGCGCTCGCTGGCGGCGACTACGCTGCCGAGGATTTCACTGGGTCTGGTCATGGCCCGAACGTAGCACTCGGGCCGACCCTCGCACCGGGGGCTAGTTGTGGCCTGAAGCCGCCGGTCTCGAGCAGGCTACGGGCGATGTAGTTGGTCAGGTTCCTGAACCCGAGTGCGGAGCCGCGCAGATGCTCGAGCCGACCGTTGATGGCTTCGGTCGGGCCGTTGCTGGTGCCGGGCCGGTCGAAGTAGGAGAGCACGTCGGCGGCGCGCTTCTTCAGCGTTCTGCCGAGCTTCGCGACCTCGACCAGCGCCTTCGGGACACCGGTGCCGAGGTCGTTGATCAGCTTGGCCATCGCCTCACGTCCTCGGCTGCGGTCCTCCTCGCGGTAAGCCGCGATCATGCGCTGGTAGACGCCCCAGGTCGCTTCGACCTCAACATGGCCCTCGCCGGCGAACAGCTGGTTGAGTCGGTCGATCTGTCGGTCGGTGAGCAGCCCGGCACCGGTGTGCAGGTTCCGCCGCGACTTGTAGAGCGGGTCGTCCTTGAAGCCACGGTGGCCGTGGATCGCGAGTTGCACACGGCGGCGGCACTGGTCGAGGGCATCGCCGGCCAGACGGACGACGTGGAAGGGGTCCATCACCGCGACCGCGTCGGGGACCTCTTCTGCAGCGGCGGTCTTGAAGCCGGTGAAGCCATCCATCGCGACCACCTCGACCGCGTCGCGCCACGCGGAGGGGCGTTCGGCGAGCCAGGTCTTGAACGCGGACTTGGAGCGGCCCTCGACCATGTCGAGCAGCCGTGCTGGGCCGGTGCCGTCACGGACCGGGGTGAGGTCGATGAGCACGGTGACGTACTTGTCGCCACGCCTGGTGTGGCGCCACACGTGCTCGTCGACACCGATGACGGCGACTCCGTCGAACCTGTTCTCATCATCAATCAGGACCCGCTTGCCTTCGGCCAGGACGGCGTCGTTGGCGGTGTTCCACGCGGCCCCGAGGCCCTCCGCGACCCGAGCGACGGTGAGGTGTTGGACCACGATGCCTTCCAGCGCCCACCGCAGGCCGGTGCGGGTCAGCTTCGCCCGGGGCTCGGCCGCGCGGCTGGTGTTTTGGCGCCACACGTGTCCGCAGCCGATGCACTTGTAGCGGCGGATCGAGACCAACAGCGTGGTCGGTCGCCAGCCCAGCGGCACGTGGGCCAATCGTCTGGCCACGGTGTCGCGCGGCGTGCCTTGGCAGCCGCAGCGTCGGCACCAACCCTCGCTGCCGTCGTCGGCGTCAAGAACGCGGCAGGCGACAACAGCGCGGTCGGGCTCGAGGTGCTGGCCGACGACTTCAAGTCCGAGGTCATCGAGCGGCAGAACTTGGTCAGGTCGAGGCGCGCGAAGGTAGCGTCAGGCAAGTCGAGGTCTTCTGGATGGTGGCGTAGGAACCTCCATCTTCAGGGGACCTCGACGTCTACCCAGCCAGCGCCCCGCCGGCGGCCGTCACACCCTCAACTGTGAAGAGCCCCTTTACTTCGCCAAACGGCACCTGGCCAATCCCTATCTGCTGCGGCTGCTGGGCGATGTGCGCGGCCGACGGCTGCTGGACGCAGAATGCGGAAACGGGTACTTCAGCCGCATCCTCGCCGGGCGCGGAGCACAGGTGACAGCAGTCGAACCGACGGAGCTGATGTGTGCCTTCGCCCGTGAGAGAGAGGCCGCGCTGCGGCAGGGAATCACCTACGTCCAGGCAGATCTGACACGGCCGCCCGACCTGGGTGCCCCCTTCGACGCCGTGCTGTGCAGCATGGTCCTGATGGCGATCCCCGACTGGAAGCCTGCGATGCGTGCCTGCGTGGAAGCGGTGCGCCTGGTCGGCGTACCTCAACGAACTCGCCCTCCTCGGCTGCCGCCTGCGTGAGGTCGCCGAGCCAGGACTCGACCCTGCCGTAGCAGCAGCGGCTCAGTCCACTACCCCGGCGATCGACACCCCAGCGATCGACAGCTACGTCCGTCTGCCCAACCTCGATGTGTTCAATCGAGCACGCTGTCGGTCGACGAGATGGTTTCGCCGACGTCGCGTTCGCGACCGCCACGTCCCTGCGCCGGCCCATGAACACCGAGTTGGACGTCTCCCCGCGCACCTGCCTTCGCACGTTCCACAGTGCGACGACCGCCGAGCCCAGTTCTCCGAGCACGTGAGAAGAGCCTCTTCAGTCAGCACGCCGACCAGATCCTCGCGGGACGGCAACGTCGGGCGACCGGAGGCCTCGACGCGGTGGGGAACTCGGGACGGCAGCCGACAACGCACGCTCCCGGAGCGATGCCGGAAATTTGCTGCCGCCAAATCACACACGGCAACCGGGCAGCGGCGACAGAGCCTGGCGTGCCACAGGGGTTGACAGGAAACACGGGACCAACACAGCCTATGGCAACGTTGTCAGACCGGCTCGGCGCAGGGGACGCCAGAGCCTCGTTCGGCCTGTGCTTTTGATGGGACGTCACACATGACAGATCAGCCGAGTTCGCCGCGCCCACTTTCGCGGCGAACCGTCGTCACCACGGGTACCACCCTGCTGGCCGGATTCGGCCTCAGCTCGCTGCTCCCCGTGCCCAACGCCGCTGCCGCCCCCACCGGCACATCCGTCGACCGCTCCGCCCCGGACGGTCTGGCGCTCTACCGGCCCGTATCGGTCTCCTCGACGGACTACGCGGCCACGCAGGGCTCGTTCGTCGTGGACCGCCTCTCCCAACAGGGCGTGGCAGGCAGCGGCTGGCGCGCCGAAGGCGGCGATCCGCAGTGGATAGCCGTCGACCTCCAGTCGGTCTGCGAGGTCAGCCGTGTCCGTCTGACCTTCGAGGCGGACGCCTCCGACCCGGTGTACACGCCCCCCACCACCGGAAACGTACACAGCGGCACCACCGGCAAGGAGATCCAGTCGAGTTACGCACTGGTCTTCGTGGTGGAGACGTCCCTCGACAACAAGTCGTGGACGACGGTCTACCGCACTTCCGCGGGCACCGGCGGGAGCGTGGACATCCAGGTCTCACGCCCCGCGAAGGCACGCTGGGTGCGCATGACCTCACAGAAGCGCTCCAGCCCGCTGCCGCTGGGGCTGAACGGCTTCGAGGTGTACGGAACGGCCGACGCCCACCGCCCCGCGGCCACCGGCTGGACCGACTGGGACTCCCGTCACGAGGATGCGCCGCACCTCACGGTCGCCGACGACGGCACCGTCGCCGTGGAGTCGGGCTGGCGCCTCACCATGGACGACTGGGCGGGCACCGACGGCGCCGGGTTGTCGAGGACGACGGTCGACACGCGCGGTTGGCTGCCGGCCACGGTTCCCGGCACGGTTCTGGGCTCGCTCGTGGAACAGGGCAAACTGCCCGATCCCGTGGCGGGCCTGAACAACCTGCACATCCCCGAGGCCCTGTCGCGCCACTCCTGGTGGTACAAGCGTGACTTCGCTCTGCCCCGCGGGCTGCGGACCGGCGCAGGACGCCACGTGTGGCTGGAGTTCGACGGCGTCAATCACAAGGCCGACGTCTGGCTGAACGGCACTCGCGTCGGCGACCTGACGTATCCCTTCGCCCGTGCCGCGCTCGACGTCACCCGACAGCTGTCGGCGAGCGGTGAGAACGCCCTCGCGGTGAAGATCACACCCATGCCGGTTCCCGGCAGTCCGGGCGACAAGGGACCCCAGGGCGAGTCCTGGGTGGACGCGGGCGCGGGACAGATGAACCTCAACTCCCCCACGTATCTCGCGTCTTCGGGCTGGGACTGGATGCCCGCCGTGCGCGACCGGGCGGCCGGCATCTGGAACCACGTCCGGCTGCGCTCCACCGGGCACCTCGTCATCGGTGACCCGCGCGTGGACACGGTCCTGCCCGCCCTGCCGGACGTCTCGACCGCGGAGGTGACCGTGGTCGTGCCCGTCCGCAACGCCGACACCGCCGACCACCAGGCCACCGTCACGGCGGCGTTCGACGGGGTCCGGGTGTCGAGGAGCGTCACCGTGAAGGCCGGCGAAAGCGTCGATGTCGTCTTCACCCCGACGGCCTTCAAGCAGCTGAAGGTGCGCAAGCCCAAGCTGTGGTGGCCCAACGGACTGGGCGAACCACATCTGTACGAGCTCATCCTCACCGCGTCCTTGGGCGGTCAGGAGAGCGACCGGCGCACGAGCCGGTTCGGCATGCGCCAGTTCGGCTACGAATACGACACACCGCTCCCGTTCACCTCGACGGGCGACGCCTACACGCAGAGCGTCACCTTCGCCCGGCAGCAGGCCCGGCACGTCCGCGTCAAGTGCCTCACCAGAGCCACATCCTGGGGCAGTTCCCTGTGGACGCTCGCGGTGGGCGACAGCCTGCGGCCCGGTACCGACCTGGCCCTGCACGCTCCGGCCGAGGCCTCCAGCACCGACCAGGACAGCAACGGCGCGGCCAACGTCACCGACGGCAACGAGAACACCCGCTGGTCCTCCGCCTTCGAGGACGACCAGTGGATCCGCGTCGACCTGGGCTCCACCCAGTCCTTCGACCGGGTCGACCTCACCTGGGAACAGGCCTACGCGAAGACGTTCATCGTCCAGGTGTCCGCGAACGGCTCGGACTGGACCGACGTGCAGTCGGTGGACAACGGAGCGGTACCGCTGCCGTTCAGCAACGGCAACGCCAGCCTCCAGGTCGAGGACCTCGACCGCCGGACGGCACGCTACGTCCGGCTCAACCTCGGTCTGCGCAACACCAGTTGGGGTAACTCGCTGTGGACGTTCAGCGTCATCGACCGCAGTGACCCCGGCACCGACCTCGCCCTGCGCCAGAAGGCCACGGCCTCCACGGAGGAGTCCGACCACCCGGCCGCGCACGCCACCGACGGCGACCCGGGCACCCGCTGGTCCTCCGCCTACGAAGACGACCAGTGGATCCAGGTGGATCTCGGCTCCCGTCGCGACTTCGACCGGGTCGCGATCGTGTGGGAGACCGCCTACCCGAAGACCTACGTCATCCAGGTCTCCGACGACGGCGAGCAGTGGACGGACGTCAAGTCCGTCTGGAACACACCGGACCCGCTGAAGATCAGCGTCAACGGCGTTCGCGTACTGGCCCGCGGTGGGAACTGGGGCTGGGACGAACTCCTGCGCAGGATGCCGGCGGAGCGTATGGACGCCGCCGTGCGCATGCACCGGGACATGAACTTCACCATGATCCGCAACTGGGTGGGCAGCAGCGACCGGGAGGAGTTCTTCGCCGCCTGCGACCGGCACGGCATCCTGGTGTGGAACGACTTCCCGAACGCATGGGGCATGGACCCGCCGGACCACGAGGCCTTCAACTCCCTCGCCCGCGACACCGTGCTGCGCTACCGCATCCATCCGAGCGTGGTGATCTGGTGCGGCGCCAACGAGGGCAACCCGCCGGCCGCGATCGACAAGGGGATGCGCGAGGCGGTCGAGCAGCAGGCACCCGGCCTGCTGTACCAGAACAACTCCGCCGGAGGCATCATCACCGGTGGCGGTCCCTACGGTTGGGTGGAACCGGAGAAGTACTTCGATCCCTCGACCTACGGCAGCAAGGACTTCGGCTTCCACACGGAGATCGGCATGCCCGTCGTCTCCACCGCGGCGAGCACACGGAACATGACGGGCGACGAACCGGAGTGGCCGATCAAGGGCGCGTGGTACTACCACGACTGGAGCGAGCGCGGTAATCAGGCACCCCAGAACTACAAGGCGGCCATCGAGACGCGTCTGGGCACCGCCCTCGGCCTGGACGACTTCGCCAAGAAGGCGCAGTTCGTCAACTACGAGAACACCCGAGCCATGTTCGAGGCGTGGAACGCCAACCTGTGGGACAACGCGTCCGGCCTCATGCTGTGGATGTCCCACCCGGCCTGGCACAGCACCGTCTGGCAGACATACGACTACGACTTCGACGTCAACGGCACCTACTACGGGGCGCGTTCGGCCTGCGAACCGCTCCACGTGCAGGCGGATCCCGTCAATTGGCAGGTCATCGCGGTGAATCACACCTCGACCGATCTGCCCCGCGCCACGGTCACCGCGCGGCTGTTCGACCTGTCCGGCCGGCAGCTCGGCAAGTCGAGGTCAGCGTGGGTGGACGTCGCTCGGGCCACCAAGTCCGAGGCGTTCGCCGCCCCTTGGACGGACGACCTCCCGGAGCTGCACCTGCTGCACCTCACTCTGGAGGACGCCCAGGGCCGCGAGGTGTCGCGCAACACCTACTGGCGCTATCGCAGCGCTTCGGCGCTCCAGGCGCTCAACAAGGCGAAGCAGGTGAAGCTCACCGGCGGCATCACCGGACTGTCCCGTTCCGGAGATCGCCGGGAGCTGACGGCGACGATTCGCAACCAAGGATCCGCGGTGGCCGCCATGGTCCGGCTGTCACTGCTGGAGGACACGCACGGCCACCGGGTGCTGCCCACGCTGTACAGCGACAACTACCTGTGGTTGTTGCCCGGCGAATCCCGCACCGTACGTCTGTCCTGGCCCGCGGCGGCGTCCGCCGCACGGCATCCGGTGCTGACGGCCGAGGCCTACAACAGCCCGGTCGCGACGCTGCGCGGCTGAGGACCCTCGTCCCGGTCCGGCAGCCGACGGCGCCGGACCGGGACGAAGAACCGCGTCATGGGGTTGCGCCGAGAACACGACAACGTCCTACAGGCGGACGAGTCTCAGCGTCCGACTCGCCTCCTGCCATTTCCCGCCCTTCATACCGCTTTGCCCCTCGAATCTGCTATGGCAGCCGCTGATCCGCCCCTCCTACCACCGAGGTCACGACAGTCCGGTCGCACTGCGGCTGCGTCCTGAGCAACTCGGCCTGATCAAGCCGGTGTCGGGTCACAACCTCGCACAGACGGCGCTTGTCTGACCTGTCAGGAGCAAAACACAGCTACCTGCACAAGGGGGAAATATGAGATTCAAGCGTTCTGCACTCGGCGGTGCCGCCGTGGCGGCAATGGCGGTCGCGACCACGACCGCGCTGGCCGGGCCGGCCTCCGCAGCCCCGAACACCACCCCGCAGAAGGTCTGCGGGAGCAGCTACAAGACCGTCAACTCGACGCCCGTCGGCACGCAGGGCACGGTCTACCTGACCTACAACGCCTCCAACGGCAAGAACTGCGTCGCCACCATCCGCAACAACCCGGGGGTGGGCAAGGACATGGGCGCTTACGTCTACATTCCCGACACCGACGAATACGCCCAGGACGAGGGCGTGTACACGTCGTACGCCGGGCCGGGCTATGTGTACGGCAAGGGACACTGCGTCGACTGGGGTGGCCACATCGACAACGTGTACACCTACGTGACGGGCTCCAACTGTGCCGCGCTGAAGGAACACCGGGTCACCACCGTCCGCTGACCCGGACGCGACCGCGGTCCCGGTGGGTTCCCGTCGGAGGGGAACCCACCGGGACCGTCCGTTCGACCCGGCACGACAGCAGCCCGTCGCGGGTCCGGCTGCGCAGCGTCACGGACAGCAAGCATCAGGGGGCGACTTCCGGACAGTACCGCGTCATCGCCCCGGACCTGCGAGGCCTCGGCGCCAGTACACGAGCCGCCGAGGGTGCGACGCAGCCACCCTCGCCGCCGACGCCCAAGGGCTGCTCGACGCACTCGGCGAACCCTCAGCAGCAGCGGCAAGGCCCGCTGCTCCCCAGCGCGCTCATGGAGCTACCCTGCCCCGCCCGGCATGCGCACCTGCCACTGTGCCCGCGGGACGCGTGGGTCGACCTGCATGAACAGGTCCCGTTTGCCACGGTCAACGGGATCATGAGCGACGCTCAACCTGCACGTTTGGTGACTGACGAGACGTCAAGAAGCTTGGCTGCCTGCACCTTTGGAGGTATGGGCTTAGTAAAACCACGCACCGAGACGATTGTGTGACCAGGCCCACCGGTGCTTCTGTCTGTTAGGAAACATTCCTAACGAATGACGGAGGCCCCACACCGCCATGTCATCGATCCGTATGCGCCTCGCTGTGGCAGCCGCCGCAGCCCTCGCGCTCGCCGTCCCACTCGCCGTCGGCAACGCCGATGCCGCACCGACCTCCACAACGGCCAAGGCGGCCCCGGTCACCGCCACTTCGTACACCCCCGCCCAGGTCCTGGCCGGCGTCCAGAAGAACTCGACGGCCGCGAACCAGGTCAACAGCAAGCCCCACATCAACACCATGACGCGGTCTCAGAACGTAAACGTGTACCAGGTCGCCCCAGGTGTCTACTCCTACACCTCCGGCATGGCCATCGACACCGACGGCAGCGACCCCGATCCCGATCCCGACCATCAGGGCGAGACAACCTGGGAAGACAGCAACGGCCAGGCCCTGGGCGCACACCGCGTGCCGTTCTACGTGCTGGGCGACGACTGCTGGGACGAAAAGAGTCCCTGCCCGCACTTCTTCTACCAAGAACACGGCATGTCAGGCCGAAAGTTCGCCCTGATGTTCTACAACGGCAAGGTCATCGGTTCGATCTTCGGCGACACCCAGACAGCGAACAGCCAGACCACCTCGGACAACGACTCCCGCGAACTGGGCGAAGCCTCCGTGAAGGCCGCCCAACTGCTCGGCATCCCCAGCAGCGGGACCACCGGCGGGGTCGACAACGGGGTGACCGTGGTGATGTTCTCCGGCTCGAAATGGGTCGTCAACGGCACCAACTCCAACCTCAACACCAACACCCAGGCCCTGGTCCAGAGCGCCCTGGACAGCCTCGGCGCGAGCATGGACGGTGGTAGCACTCCTCCCCCGACCGACCCCCCGCCGGGTGGCGGGAACGCGTCGTACGAGGCCGAGGCGTCCACACTGGCCGGTGGCACCACGATCACCAACTGCGCGCACTGCTCGGGCGGCAAGAAGCTCAGCTACCTCGGTAACGGCGGAACAGCGACGTTCAACAACGTCACCAAGTCGGCGGCGGGCAGCTACACCATGCAGGTCTCCTTCATGAGTGTCGGCCAGGCCCGCACCGCCGTCGTCACGGTCAACGGCGTCAAACAAACCGTCAGCTTCCCCGAGACACCGGACTACAACACCGTGGTCACCAAGGACGTCACCGTCCAGCTCAAGGCCGGAAACAACACCATCCAGTTCTCCAACCCTTCGAGCGGGGCACCCAACCTCGACCGAATCGTCGTCTGAGGACCAACCACACGTCGTGGCCGGTGGCCCACCAGCCACCGGCCATTGCGGGCTCCGGTAGGGAACTGCTCGTCGAAGCCGGCCACGACGTCACGATCACAGGCCGACGTGGCCCCGTACTGGCCATCACAGCTGCGCGCGAAATTCGCTCAGCAGGTCCCTCAACCTCTCGGTCTTTGAAGGGTGATCGGGATCTTCTCTGGTAGCCAGTTTTGCCTGATCCCCGTCTAGGGTGTCGTGCGTGCCGCTTGTCGAAGTGACCTACGCGCCCACGGTGCCCGAGCCTCAGCTGCGCGAACTCGGCTCGGTGCTGCCACACCTGGTGTCCCTGGCTGTGGAGTGCGCCGAGGAGCCGTACGACGGCGAGTTGCAACCCGGGGATGTCGAGATCCGCTTCCGGCCACTGAGCCCGCTGGACCGTAGCGGTCTGACGGTGGTGATCGAGATCAAGTCGAAGTGGTCGGCCGGCAGGGAAGCCAACCGCCAAGAGCGCGTGGACGTGCTGCACTCGGACATCCACGCCGCCACCGGGCTCGTCGACTTCGGCGTCTACCTGTCGCTGCCGAGCGCCGCGTGGTCCCAGGGAGACTGATCAGTCACACCCGACAGCGTCATTCCCGGACTTCGGCGAAGGCTAGGCGGCGCGTCGGCCTGCGAGATGGAACCGGCCGCGCCCCGCTCGCCCGGCGCCACGGCGACGCGGTCGCCGTGGCGAGACTCCCCTGTCCTCTGCTGCCTTTCGCGCAGCGCCGGTGACGACGCCGACGAACGTCAACAGCAGTCGTTGGGACCTCTTGGCGAGCATCTGATCAGCGTTGGCGCTGATGCGCGTGGGAGACCTCTGAGGGGACTCGCGTCGACGACAGTCCTGGCTTGTCCCCTCCGCGCTCGCTAGGACGATTTTATTCACATCCCACGGTTCTTAATACCAGAACCACGAGTTGTTGGATTTCTAGATCGGTGATTTCTAGAGTGAGCACGCGACGTCGCACCGACCGCACCGCGCAATCGCCAAGGCGTCCGGAAGGAAGAGCCACATGAAGACCTTCACCCTGCCCGGCACCGACATGGTGGTCCCCAACGTCGTCCTTGGACTGATGCGCATCCAGGACATGACCGACGAGGCGGTGCGCACCCTCGTGAACACCGCGCGCGACGCAGGCATCACTTTTCTCGATCACGCCGACGTCTACGGCACGGACGACCACGGTTGCGAGCGTCGGTTCGCTGAAGCCATGAAACTCAGCTCGTCGGAGCGTGAGCAGTTCGTCATTCAGACGAAGGCCGGCATCGTCAAGGACGGGCCGTACTTCGACTTCTCTTACGACCACATCATCGAGTCCGCGAACGGTTCACTCCAGGCACTGGACACGGACTATCTCGACATCCTGCTGCTGCACCGTCCCGACGCTCTCGTCGAACCGGAGGAAGTGGCCCGCGCCTTCGACGAGCTGTCGGCGGCGGGCAAGGTACGGGCCTTCGGCGTCTCCAACCAAACGCCCCGACAGCTCGACCTGCTGCGCAAGCACGTGACGCAACCGATCGTGGCGAACCAACTTCAGCTGTCGATCACTCACGCGCCGATGATCGCGCAGGGCGTCGCAGCGAATATGCAGGACCTCGATCAGTCGGTCGTACGTGATGACGGAGTCGTCGACTACTGCCGTCTGCACGACATCACCATCCAGGCGTGGTCGCCCTTCCAGGCCGGATTCTTCGACGGCCCGTTCCTCGGTTCCGAACGCTTCCCCGAGCTGAACGCAGTGATCGACCGACTGAGCGACAAATACGGCGTACCGGCCGAGGCGATCGCGGTCGCCTGGATCACGCGCCACCCCGCACAGATGCAGGTCGTGCTCGGCACGACCACACCGGAACGCGTCACGGCCGCCGCGCTCGGTTCCGACATCCCTCTCAGCCGATCCGAATGGTACGAACTGTTCCGCGCCGCCGGATACAAGGTCCCCTAGCCCAGAAGATGTCCTTCGTGCGCCACCCGCACCATCATCGACCTGCCCCTCCCGTCGGCCCTCAAGATCCGGCAGGAGGGAACAGGTTCGATGTCCCGCGCGGCTACATGCTCGGCCTCCGACTCACGGTGTCAGTCAGCGCGACCACGGCGTACGGCGCGACGGCCTCAGCCGACGTTGAAGTCGAGGTTGGTCACGTACCAGGAGCCCTCGATCCTGCTGGACTCGACCTTGATGTCCAACTGGTCCTGCGTCACCCCGGTCGAGTGGGACAGGACGATCTTGTCGAGGGGCTGGCCGTCGACGTTGATCTCGGCTCCGGGGACCGTGACCTTGTCACCTGCGCCGAGGTCCTGCGTGACCTCCACCTTCGGATCGCTCGAAGGCGGGTCGGGAGTGAACGACTCCTTGAACTGTCCGAGGGTCGCCTTCATCCGCTCGCGCTCGGGCGCACCGTCGCCGCATGTCTTCGTACTGCCGACCTGCGCGGGCCGGGAACCGTCCGCCGGCTCCGCCATCAGCAGGCACGCCTCCTCGACATCGCCCTTGATGAGCGCCGCGACCCAGCCGGTGACCGCCTTCTCGGCAGAGGACCGATCCACGCCCGACCCCGCTGACGAACCTCCCTCGGGCGACTTGCTCTTGTCGTCGACCGGGGAACTGCTCACGGGCTGCTTCTTGCCCTCGCCGGACTCCGGGTCCTCCGAGCAGCCAGACAGACCCACGACCGCCGCGACGGCAACTCCCGCGATCGCACCGACGCGTCTCGTCCTCTGATCCACTAACACCACTTCGACAGCCTTTCCCTAAAGCCTCAAATGCAACAGCAGAACCATGAGGCGCCCCCCGTCTCGGCTCTGCTTCTCCCCTCCAGACGGTGGAGAAGACCGAGCGGTTCTGTTTCGCACGGGCGTCTTCGCATTCGACACGCGTTTCGTCACCGGCGGGTCACAGGTCAAAGTGCGGGAGAACTACCAGCTCCTGGGGGCTGTCTGGTTCGACGGGGGCGGCGAAAAGCCGCGCTCCGGACAACTCGAACTCAGGGGGACACCATGCGGTACGTCAACGGAATGCGCGGTTCGGCCATGGTGGTCCTCGTGGCTTCGGCGGCCCTGGCGGTGGCGGGATGTCAGCCCGGTGAGGACGGTGCGGACAGCGCAGACGGCGGCGTCAGTCCGTCCGCGCCCGCCACCTCCGCGCCTGTGTCGGCCACCCCCGCTCCGGGCGGTTCGGCGCCGACCTGTTCCGCCGGCAGTCTGAAGGCAACCGCCCGTCAGGCCGCCGTGCGGCCGGCCGGTACGGGGACCGGGGCGGCCGTCGTCGAGTTCACCAACGTGTCCGCACAGACGTGCGTCCTCAAGGGGCATCCCACGGTGGCCGGCGCCGGGAACGGCTCTCCCGAGATGAACGTGCCGCTCACCGTCAAGCCGACCGGAGCCGCGACGTCGGTGAAGGTGAGCCCCGGCGGCAAAGCGTGGGTGAAGCTGACGTTCGTGCAGGTGCAGGGAGAGGCCGACGGGTACTGCGTATCCGGTTCGGCACCCGTGCTGTATCCCACGATGGTCGTCCGGCTGCCGGGGTCCGGAGCGCACCAAGTGGCTCTGGACGACGGGCAGTTCGCCGAGTGCGACGACACCGTGACCGTCACCGCCGTAGCGGCCGTACAGCCTTCTTGACCGACACCAGGCGCAACACCAACGCGCACAACAGGACGATGTCGAGCGGAGCAGCGTCAGTTCTCACGGAGCGCCGTTGCCGGCGCCGGCGTCATCAGGACACACCGGCACCACACCGGAGGCAAACCACTGTTCTTGCCTAAGGTGTCGGCGGCACCGGCGCCGCGCCTTGGAGTCCGCGTCAGCCAAGCCGGAGCTGCGGGTGCCATCGGTGGCGACCGCCCGCTAGGCCGAAGACCCTCCGGAGCGGTCGCCCCCAGACGTTTTCCATCCCCCCGGAGGTCACCGGCCGACGTGCCGTGCGGAGCCTGTCGAGATGTGCGGAAGCCTAAGCGTCGAGCTTGAAGACAAGCACCTCCGTGAACGCTACGCCCAGAGGAACCAGGAAGTCGGCCTCAAGGCTGAAACCGAGCGTCGCGAAAAGATCCACGCACGTACGGCGAGGCATGGCGGCCGGGAACGAATCGTGACCCGTGCCGCCCTTCGTCGCCCAGATACGCATCGCCTCCGGGTCGAGGCACGTCTCCGTCATGACGTCGAAGATGATCCGTCCACCCGGCCGCGTGACGCGGGCCATCTCGAAGAAGTAACGGCAGGCGCCGAGGAAGGTCAGAGTGTTGAAGACCTTGTGGGCCTGGACGAGGTCGACGCTGTCGTCCGGTGTCGCGTCGAGGCTGAATCCCGTCACCGGTTGGGCGACCACTCCGAAGGTGTCCACCAAGTAGTCGGCCCAGGGCTCGGCCGTCTCATAGATCTCGTAGCGGCGCGGCTCGCATTCTTTCAGCGTCCTCTCCAGGTACCGTCCAGATCCGGGGCCGATCTCCAGCACCGTGTCTGGCGCTGCAGCGAAAACACCGAGGGTCCGTAGTTCGTCGACGGTGGACTGGGTGGCCCCCGGGGTCCCGTTCATGACCTCGTCGATGTAGTCCCCCACCGACAGACCGGCCGCCCGCGCGGCCCGCATCGTCGGCTCGAACGGGATGAAATCATCGACGCCACCACTGGGGGTGGTGCTGCGCACGAGGTGGAACCCAGCGCGCTCCAGGAGCCGCTTCGCCCCGGACTTCACGGCGGACTTCGCCCTGTCTCCTGACGTCATCGATACACCCCTTCACCGGCCACCAATGCCGCAGCCTGGAACCCGGTGACGCAGCGCCTCGGAGCCGAGGAGCCGAACCCGGTGTTCCAGCGGGGACAAGCCTTTGCCGCCCGGCCCTGCTCGGTGCACACCTCGTACGTACGCGATGAAGAAGCACGGACGCGCTCAGCGAGACCCCGGTCAGCAACATGGACTCGGACCTTCAAGTGCGCTGCAGTGGACGGGCCTGCACGGCCCGCCGCGACGACGGGCGCAGGCGCTCGCGTCGCATGTGACATGCGGTTCATGAAACTTCCCCCTGCCACAGGACTCACGCAGAGCCCGAGTGCCGAATAGCGGACAGAATCGTCCCCGACAGGGACGGGTGAGCTCACCGGAGGCCGTACGGGTGTCGCCGTGGCGGATCAGGCGGCGATGTACGGCAGCGGAAGCAGCGGCGGGCCGCGGCGCACCACCGCGCCGGCGAGCAGAACCGATAAAGGAGGAGCCGGAGTTGGCCCGGAACTCACGCGCGAGGCAGCCTCGAACCGGGTTACGTCGTACGGAGTCCGGCCAGGAGCCAGGAGCCTGCGCAGCAGTGCGCGCAGCGTGCACCACTCCTTTCCGGCTGCATACAGCACCCGGCGCACGCTGTCGTCGAGTCCATGCAACAGGCCAGCGCAGAGCAGGGCCAACGCGATGTGGCCGATCACCACGGGCCACCCTGCAAGAACAGCAGACGGCAACAGTACGTGTTCGCGGAAGGTGACAGAGCTGTCGGCAAGGGCGAACCCGTACCCGATGACGGCTTGTGAGCCCAACGCCAACAGCACTTGCGTACGCAGCGACTTGTCACTCCCGACGCCGGGCAGCGCTACGGCGAACAGGAAACAAACAGCCAGCGCCTTCACGAGCCCAGACGGGTTCGATTCAAAGGCCAGGTCATGCACGAACGCCGCGACGATGGTTCCCAGCAGGGAAAACATCCCCGCGAGGGCGGCTGCCAACACCGCCGCAGGCGGCACGTGGCCACGGCGACGCGCACCAAGAACGCGCGAAGTTCCCCCCATCACCCAGCCATGATGAGCCCCATTATGCGACTTGTCATCCTTTCTGCCCTGTCAGCCCGAATCTCGTATCTTTGCAGCGGCGTTCAAACGGCTCCTGGCCATCGAGACCGTCCAGACGGGGTCGGAGGAGGTCCGGTGTTCCGATGCGTCCGGAGCAACTCGGCACCAAGCTCCGCCGCGGCACCTCGAACTCCGCCCGCCTGAACCCTCAGGAAGCCGACGAGGTTGGATGGCTGCGTGGTGAGACGAAGGCGGGATGCTCCGCGGGCCCCTCGCCGATGTTGCCGTCAACCCCGGCCCGGCCGAGACACGGGCCGCCGCGGCAGCCATGGTGGTGGGACTCGCCTTCGACGTCCACGGCATACGCGTCGACGTGGCCTGAGATCCGCCCCGGGAACCCGGGTTCTGGGCCGCCCGGATCACCGTTGCCTCGACCCTACCGAACGCCCGTGGTTGACAGTCTTCAGGACCACGCCAAGGCCGTTGAAGATGCTCCGCACTCCGACCGCGACGCCCATTCGCGGGGGTCCGGCGAGCACGACCACTCTCTGCACAACGGCGGCAGCTCAGGCGGCGCGAACACTGGAGTGTGGAGGCCAGCCGCCAAGTGCGACCACAAGTCCGCTGAGAAAGTTGCCGCGACGATGTGCTCCCCCAGTGGAGCACGCCGTCACGCGTGTGCCCTCCGGACGCTGGCTTCTCGGCCTCCCGAAAGGGCCCGGAGACTTTCTCCACGGCAGGATGACGCCGACCCAGCGCAGCACTCAGTGGGTCGCGGTCATCACATCGACGACGGCCCCCACCCTGTACACGAGTTGGTGGCTGCGGTGCGAGTCCGACGAGGCTGATGAACGCAGCCGCCACGCTCAGAGTGGCGGCTACACGTGCATACACGCCCATGGTGCTCCTTGCGGCTGGACTGACAGGGCGTAGCTCGCCGCAAGCCTAGGAAGGCGAATCACGCAGCGGTGCCTGCCAGATGTCAGAGACCGGAGCCGGCGGAGGAGCGAGGTTCAGGACCAGGGCAGTGCGGACGCCTGCCAGGAGTGGACACCGTCGACGCGTTCGTAGTCGGCTTCACCGGCACGGCGCGGCATCCCAGAGCGCTCGCGGTGCGGCTGCCCAACGGACGCGTCGCGCTGTCCCAGCGGCTGACCACGGCGCTCGCCGCCGCTGCCATGTCCGCTCCTGCCCACGCCGGCAATGGCAACGACTCCGCATTCGGCAATGCCATCAACGCGGCCAACAACTGGAACTTCACCGCCGCTGCCGTCTGCCTGCAGGAGGTGGCCGTCGTCCCCGTCCTGGGCGACTGGGTCGGCGCCCGCACCAACAACTGCACCAACGGCAACGCCATCAACCACCAGTAGAAGGATCCCTCCGTGCCCCGGCTCCCAGCACGCAATAGGGGGCACGGGGAACCCGAGCGACTTACTCCTCGAACCCAAACCCCGGCCAGGTCATCAAGTTCGACGGCACCCCTTGGCGCCTGCCTGGGGCCGAATCGGCGGCCAGGGTCGCCGCGAAGGAGTACATCGCCACTTCCTGCGCCTTTTAACGTCGGCGACCACCCGTTGCGGACATCCTCTGGCCTAATCGGCGCCTACTGTCGCTCCCAAAGCTCTGTCACCGCTGTGAGACGCGCATGGGCAAGCGTGCGAGTTAGGAGATCGGACTGTGAACATCACCTTATTGGGGAGGCTCGGAGCGGTACTCAACGGCGCCTCGGTGGTGCCGAGCGCTGCGAAGCCGCGTCAGATCCTCGCCCTGCTCGCCCTGCGTCCTGGGCGAGTGGTGACGGTGCCGACCCTCATGGAGGAGATCTGGGGCGAGGACATACCCCGCAGTGCGGCCACGACATTGCAGACGTACATCCTGCAACTGCGCCGCAAGATGGCGGCCGCTCTGGGCGACGAACCGGCCCGGCAGCCCAAGGACATCCTGGTCACCCAGCACGGCGGCTACCTGCTGGAAGTTCAGGCGGGGCACATCGATGCGCAGGAGTTCGAGCGGCTGTGTGCCTCCGGGGGCGACGCCCATGAGGCGGGCGACTACCGGACGGCCGCAGCGCTGCTGCGCGCCGGCCTGGACCTGTGGCAGGAACCCGCCCTCGTTGACGTCCGGGTGGGCAGCGTCCTCGAACTGGAGACGCTCCGGCTGGACGAGCGGCGGATGTCCGCTCTGGAGCGGCGTGTCGAAGCCGATCTCTGCCTCGGGCGGTACGCCGAGATCGTCCCCGAGCTGCGGGTCCTGGTGGCCAAGCACCCCATGCACGAGAACTTCTGCGCCTACCTGATGACCGCGCTGTACCGGTCGAACAAGGCATGGCGGGCGTTGGAGGCCTATCAGCGGTTGCGCGGCTCGCTCGTCGAGGAGCTCGGCCTCGAACCCTCACCACCGCTACAGCGACTGCACCAGTCGATCCTCTCCATGGATCCGGAGGCACAGCACGCCCACGTACCCCTCTCCAGGTCGGACTGAACGGACCGACGGCCGGCTGGCGTTGGCGCACTCGTCAGTGCACGGTGTCCCACATGGCCTGCATCGAGTCGGCCAGCGTACGGCGGGGCCGCCAGCCCAGCGCCCGCCGCGCCCGCCCGATGTCGACCCTGATCCAATCCGCGCCCGCGCTGCGGCTGTTCACCTCCGCCACGCGCTCCCGGACGGACCCCGGCGGCAGCCCGGCGGCGGCGGCCAGCGCGCGCACCAGTGTGCGGATGTCGGACGCCGTGCCGCTGCCTATGTTGAGCAGCGGCTCCGTGCAGGGGCCGTGCGCCGCCATGAGCACGGCGTCGACGGCGTCCCTGACGTCCACGTAGTCCCGACGGGCAGGTGCGACCGTCACGTCCAGCCCCTCGGCGGGGTCCGCCCGGCGCATGCTGCGCGCGAGGGAGCCGAGGAAGCTCTCCATCGCGGGATGCGGACCGATGGTGTTGGTCAGCCGTAGCACGACGCCGTCGACATCGCCCGCGTCGATCGCGTCGAGCACCTTCCGCGAGGCGATCACCTTCGCACGGGCGTACGGCGACCGGGGACGGGGCTCGACGTCCTCGTCCGTCGCGACGCCTGCGGGAAGCGGGCCGTACTCGTGGATGGTGCCCAACTGAACCAGGCGGGCACGCCGTGGCAGCCGCCGCAGCGCGTCGATGATCGTCTCCACGGGACGGACGTTGGAGCGGTGCATCGCCTCGTCGGTCCCTCCCCAGCCCAGCGTCGCGTTGACCACCGTTCCTACCCGTTCGGCGGCCAGGATCGCGGCGAGTTCCCGGCCGCCGCAGGCGGCGATGTCGAGCGGGAGGAACGGGAGACCGCCGGGCGGCTGCGCCTCGGGGACCCGCCGCCGAGCCACCGCCAGGACGCGGGCGCCCCGGGATGCGAAGGCGGCGCTGATCTGCCGGCCCACGCATCCTGTGGCGCCCAGCACGGCGACGGTGTGCGCCGCCTCCGCGCTCACTCCCGTCTCCCGCAGTCCTCGTACCGCGGCAACAGGCCCTTGGCCTGCGCCTCGGCCAGGCTCGGAGCGGCGAGGTCGCGTTCGGAGACGATGAATTCCAGGTCGTCGGGCCACGGCAGGGCGAGCCGGGGATCGAGCGGATCGACGGCCTGTTCCAGCTCCGCGCGGTAGGGGGTGGACACCAGGTACGACATGACCGTGTCCTCCTCCAGGGCGAGGAAGGCGTGCCCGACGCCCTCGGGGAAGTACGCGGCGCGAAGGGTCCCGGAGTCCATGGCGATGGCGTCCCACGCGCCGAAGGTGGGCGAGCCGAGCCGTAGGTCCACGACGACGTCGAGGGCGCTGCCGCGGGCGCAGTGGACGTACTTGGCCTGCCCGGGCGGAGCGGTGGTGAAGTGGAGGCCGCGCAGCACCCCCTTGGCCGACCTGCTGTGGTTGGTCTGCGCCACGCGGAACGGATGGCCCACCGCGGAGAGGAACGGCTCTTCCTGGAGGGGGGAGACGAACAGTCCACGCCGGTCCGAGTGGACCTCGGGGGTGAACTCGAAGGCGCCTTCGACGGCGAGTCGGCGGATGCGCACGGGATCAGACGATTTCGAGTGCGGGCAGGGGGAAGACCAGCTTGCCGCCGCCGGCCATGTACTCGCGCTCCCGCTCAATGAAGCCGTCCCGGTAGATCCAGGGCAGTACGAGCAGCTGGTCCGGCTTGCGGGACTTGGCCTCCTCCTCCGACACGATGGGGATGCCGGTGCCGGGTGTGAAGCAGCCCCACTTCTCCTCGCTCGGTTCGCCGATGCACTCAAGTTCATCGGGGCCGAGTCCGCAGAACTGCAGGATGACGTTGCCCTTGGTGGAGGCGCCGTAGCCGAGCGTTCGTCTGCCCGCCTTGCGTGAGTCCTCCAGCAGTTCGACGAGCTGCTCCCGGTAGCGGTGGACACGTTCGGTGAACGCCTGGAACGGCGCCATGGTGTCCAGCGCGAGCGCGCTCTCCCGGGCGCGGATCCGCTCGGCTCCCGCGAGGTCGATCCGGTGCCGGGCGGGGTTCTTGGCCAGGACGACGTTGAGGCTGCCGCCGTACACCTCGGTCAGTTCGGCGCTGATCACGGTCAGTCCGGTGCGCTCGGCCATCCACTCGATCTGGCGCAGGCCGTAGTACTCGAGATGCTCGTGGCAGACCACGTCGTAAGCGGTCGCCTCCAGCATCGCCGGCATGTAGCTCTGCTCCATCAGCCACACCCCGTCGTCGGCCAGGATGTCGCTGACGTCCTGCATGAATTCCAGGGGCCGCGGCAGGTCGTAGAGCATCGCGATCGACGTGACCGCCTTGGCCTTGCGGGTGCCGAAGCGTTCCGTGAAGGCCTTGGCGGTGAAGTAGTCGGTGATCAGCTCGGCGCCGGCCGGGTAGCGGTCGCGGAACTTCCCGGCGGACGGGTCGACGCCGACCAGCTGCGGCCCGTCGGCGGGGTAACAGCGCAGCAGTGTCGCGTCGTTGCTGCCGATGTCCAGCACCAGGTCATCAGGTCCGATGTCGACCATCCCGGTGAGCATGTCCACCTTGCTCCGGAGGTGTTGGATCATGAACGGCCGGATCCCGGAGCGATAGGCGTAGTGATCGCCGTACATCAGGGAGAAGTCGGCGGTGTGGCGCAGTTGCAGCAGGCCGCAACCGGCAGGCGAGCACCGGACGAGTTCCAGCGGGACGGCAGGCACGTCGGCGTCGGGGCTGGCGGGGAACACACCCGTCAGCGTCTGTGCGCCCAGGTCGAGTACGGGCAGCAGTTCGTGGTTGCCGCAGATGCGGCAGGCATCGATGGCCATCGCGGTAACTTTCAGCCAGGGGGCCCGGGGCCCGCGGAACTCCGCGCACGCGGAGCGAGGACGTTCGCCGTGCAGCCGGTCAGGAACGGTCACGGAACTGTGCGGTGAGCCTCTCCAGGATGGGGACGATGTCGGCGGGCGCCGGCAGCGCGAGCCAGTCCGCGTGCAGCGCGTCGGCGCCAGTCTGGAAGGAAGGATCTTCCACGAGCCGCAGCAACTGCTTGCGCATCTCGGACGTGGAGTCCTTTTGGTGGTCGATGGTCAGGCCGGCGCCGCGGCCGGTGACGTAGGGCGCGTAGAGGTGCGCCTCCAGGCCGTCCATCTCGATGAGCTGCGGCACCCGGTGGGCCGTCGCGGCCGACATGGTCCCGCCGGCTCCGTGGTGGACGATCGCCGAGCAGGTCGGCAGCAGCTGCGTCAGCGGGATGTAGTCGATGGTGCGTACGTTGTCGGGGACCCGCTGGTCCTCCAACTGGGCTTCGTTGAAGGTGGCCACCACTTCGATGTCGAGGCCGTCCATCATGTCGAGCATGGCGGAGATCAGCGGCTTGTTGATCATGTAGTTCCGCATCGACGCACCCAGCGTGAGCGCCACCCGCGGCCGCTCGGGCTTGGGATGCAGCCAGCCGGGCAGAGCGGTGGCACCGGTCGAGGGCACCCTCCTGACGGGCACCGTGCGGACGTCGGTGAGGCGGGGCACCTCCGCCGGTGTGGGGTCGATGCTCCACTGACCCAGCAGCAACTCCTCGTCCACGGGCACGCCGTGGCGTTCGGCCACCGGGCCGACGAGTTCGGCCAACGGGTCCGCCAGGCCGGCCGCCAGGTGCCGGGCCCTGCCCCAGCCCAGGTAGTCGGGCGCCCACAACGAGCGGGCGTGCGCCGCTCCGCAGGACCGCGCCGCCACCGCGGCGGCGAGCCAGACCCCTTCCCACAGCACCAGGTCCGGTTGCCAGCCCTGGGCGAATTTCACCAGGTCGTCGGCGCCCGGGTTGACGTCCTGGGGCGTGGCGCCTTCCGGGTGGAATATCCGGATCTCGGGCACGTAGTAAGAGCTGTACATGTCCCAGGGGTAGGCGCGTTCGGCGGGCGCGATCCCCAACCGGTCGGCCAGGGCGGCTCGCTGCTCCTCCCCGGTCACGTACTCGCCGATGGTCGCGAGTGCGGGGATGCCGGTGTCCTTACCCAGCGGGACCGCCGACAGCCCGGCGGCGGTGATGGTGTCGGCCAGATCGGGGTGGGAGGCGACGCACACCTCGTGCCCCGCTCCCTGCAGGGCCCAGGCCAGCGGTATCTGAGGATAGAAGTGAGCCTGCACGGGCCACACCACGAACAGGACGCGCATCGGGTCTCCTCCCGGTGTCCTTCGCTGAGTCAGCGAGATCGTGCCGCAGGCGGCTAGAAGCCGACTACACCACCGCTCGACCTGCACCTCTGTCCGGCTCGGAGGAGGCGGGCGCAGAGAGCGGCGGGCTCAAGCCGGATCCGAGAGCCGTTGCCCATCGTGGTGGCGTATGCCCACTCCAGAGCAGGAGTCGCCCCATGCGCGTTCTCTTCACGGTGTGGCCCGCCCCGGCCCACCTCAACACGATGGTCCCGCTGGCCCTGGCCCTGCAGGCGGCGGGGCACGAGGTGCGGGTCGCCTCGCACCCCGATCTGACCGGTGCCGTCACCGCCGCCGGGCTGACCGCGGTGGCCCTGGACGCGACAGGCGGTGTGCCAGCCCTCTCCACCGGCGGTGACTACGTGCCCGGCGAGGCCGAGCGCGAACGGCTCGCCGCTGTCTGGGACGTCGCGCCCAACGAGCGCCGACAGTGGACGATGGTCACCACCTACCTCCTCACCACGCTACGCATGTTCCACCCCGTCCGGCTCGCTCCCGGGGACCCGCATCCCGGCGTGGACGGCCTGGTGGAGTTCGCCCGCGCGTGGCGGCCGCACCTGGTGCTGTGGGACCCGTGCTGGCCGGCCGCGGCGGTCGCCGCACGGTGCTCCGGCGCGGCGCAGGCACGGCTGCTGTGGGGCCCGGACTACTGGCAGTGGGCCCGCGACAAGTGCGACACGCACGCCGCCGGGATGGCGGCGGCCGGGGTGACCGATCCACTGCTGGAGCCGCTGCGCACCGCGGCGCGGCGGTACGACGTGGAACCCGACGACGAGCTGCTGTTCGGGCAGTGGACGATCGACCCGACCCTGGAGGACGTACGGCTGCCCGCCACCACCCGCACCCTGTCGATGCGCCGGCTGCCCCACACCGCACCTGCGGTCGTCCCGGACTGGCTGCTGCGGCCCTCGCCACGGCCCCGCGTCGCGCTGTCGCTCGGTATGTCCGGACGGGACTTCTGGAGCAACGACGCGATGGTCGGCGCGCTCCTGGAGACGGTGGCGGGCCTGGACGTGGAGGTGGTGGCCACCCTCAATGAGCGCCAGCTGGCCGGACTGAAAGTGCCCGACAACCTACGGGTCATCAGCTACCTTCCGCTCAACGAGCTGCTGGCGCACTGCTCGGCAATCATCCACCACGGTGGCGGCGGAACCTTCACCGCCGCGGTGGCCCACCGTGTCCCGCAGCTCATCGAGGTGGACGACGGGCCCGAGGCGGAGTTCTACGCGGCGTGCGCAGTCCGCCACGGCGCCGGACTGCCCCTCAGCCATACGAAGGATTCCGTGCCCGAGATGCGCGAGCGGCTGCTGAGTGTCCTGAACGACCCCTCGTTCCAGCGCGGGGCCCGCTCCCTGTACGCGGACTGGGCCGCCATGCCGAACCCGCGAGACGTCGTCCCCGCCCTGGAGCGGCTGGTCGAGCTGAGCGCGCCGTCCGCCGTGCGGGCGTGATCCTTCGGTTCGGGGCGCGGGCGTGAACCGCGGTGCGCGGGTGGGGCTCCGGGTCCAGCAGGACTCGAGCGGGAATCGAGCGGCATCGGGAACGCTCGACTTCTTCACCATGTCCCCCACGTCCCGTTGCAAGGAGAATGCCATGAGCTCTGCCCTTGATGAGGCGGCTGCTCCCCCAGCCCCTGACCCTCATCGATGGCGTGCGCTGGCTGTGCTGCTGACCGCCAGTTTTCTGGACCTCATCGACTCGACGATCGTCAATATCGCGCTCCCCAAGATCCGCGCGGACATCGACGCGTCGTTCGCCGAGATCCAGTGGATCACAGGTGGTTATACGCTCACATTTGCCATCGGCCTGATCACCGGTGGCAGACTCGGCGATATCTTTGGCCGCAAGAGGCTGTTCCTGATCGGGGTCAGCGGATTCACGATCGCCTCGGCGCTGTGCGCCGTCGCCGGCAGTCCGGAAACCCTGATCACCTCACGCGTTCTCCAGGGCGCCATGGCCTCCCTGATGGTTCCCCAGGTCCTGTCCATCATCCATGTCACCTTCCCCGCCGACGAGCGGGGCAAGGTGTTCGGCATGGTGGGCGCGATCTTCGGTATCGGAGCCGTCGCCGGACCGCTCATCGGCGCCGTGCTGACCGAGTGGGACCTCTTCGGCCTGGAATGGCGCCCCATCTTCCTGATCAACCTGCCCATCGGCATCGCGGGTGTCCTCATCGGCCTGCGGGTGATCAACGACTCCCGGGCGCCCGACGCGCCGCGCCTGGACCTCGTCGGGGTGTTCCTCGCCGCCGCCACCATGCTGGCCCTGCTGTACCCGCTCACCCAGGGACGTGAACTGGGCTGGCCCGCCTGGAGCTTCGGCTGCCTGGCCGGCAGCCTGGTGCTCGGCGTCGTGTTCGTCCTGTACCAGCGCTCGCGGCTGCGGCAGGGCAGGTCGGCACTGGTCGAACTGCCCCTGTTCCGGCTGAAGAGCTTCGCGGGCGGAATCGCGCTCCAGCTCACGTTCTCCGTGTCGTTCGGCATCTTCGGTCTGGTCGGCGGGCTGTACCTGCAGATCGGCCTGGGCTGGAGCCCCCTGCGGGCGGGCCTGGTGACTATTCCGCTGTCCATCGCCGTGGCACTGCTCGCCGGCCGCTCCATCAAGTCGTTCGTCCCGAAGTACGGGCGCAAGGTGCTCCAGGCAGGCACTCTGATCATGCTCGTCGGCGCGCTGCTGTACCTGTGGGAGGCCCGGCACTTCGGTACCGACATCCAGGCGTGGCACGTGCTCCTGGCGATGGCGGTGGTGGGTGTGGGCATGGGCCTGATCGTCGCGCCGCTGTCCAGCGCGATCCTGTCCGAAGTGCCGTTCGCCCACGCGGGATCGGCCTCGGGTCTGGTCAGCACGACCATGCAGTTGGGCACCGCGATCGGGCTCGGCCTGACGTCCTTGTCGTTCTTCCGCGGCCTCGACGGCTCGGGCGGCCGCGGCCCCACGGCCGATGACTACGTCAACGCCTTCAGCACCTCCCTGTGGTGGGTGGCGGCCGGTTTCGCGGTCGTCTTCCTGCTGGTCTTCGCCCTCCCCAAGGACGGGGGCGTCTTCACCTTCACGCCGCCGCCGGAGGAGGAGACCGACGGGGAGTCCGCAGCGGCGGCCCCCGCTCACTGACCCAGCTCGGCACAGCCCGTTCCGCCGCCCGGCGGAACGGGCTGTGCCGTACCGGGGCGGGGCGCCGCGCGCTCCGCCACTCGCAAGCCGCTCTGTATCGCCGCTCAAGTCCGCTCGGACACCGTAGGAGCACGACGCGCCCGTGGCCGGGCCCGCGCCGACTCCCTCCCCGCTCCCTGATCCGGAAGGCGCCCACAATGGCATCCGCTCAGCACGACACCGCCGAGCTCAGCGCGCGGTTGTCCGAGCACATGAACGGCTACCTCTACACGGCCTCGCTCTACACCGTCACCCGGGCCGGTGTCGCCGACAAGCTCGCCGAGGGTCCCCGTACCCCATTGGACCTCGGCGAGTCCACCGGACTGAACGGCCCTCACCTTCGGCGCCTGATGCGCTACCTGGCCACCAGGGAAGTCTTCCGCGAGGACGCGGAGGGGCGGTTCCATCTCACGCCCATGGCGGAGCTGCTCCGCGAAGGGGTGCCCGGCTCGCTCAGGGACAGCTTTCTCATGATGGGTGAGGACCTGTACTGGAAGCCGATCGCCAAGCTGCACGAGACCGTGCGCAGCGGCCACACGGCCTTCGACGACATCTTCGGCGCCCAGTTCTTCCCGTACCTCCAGTCGCAGCCGGAGCTGGCCTCGCTGTTCAACCGCGGTGCCGCCGGGTTCTCCCGGCTCTGGGCGCAGAGCGTCGCCGAGGCCTACCCGTTCCCGGTCGGCTCCAAGGTCATCGACGTCGGCGGCGGCACCGGCGGCCTGCTGCGCGCGGTGCTCGCCGCCAACCCGACGGTCACCGGTGTCCTGTACGACCAGGAATCGGTCATCCCCGAGCACCAGTTGGACACCCCGGAGATCGAGGGCCGCTGGAGTGCGCAGGCCGGCGACTTCTTCCAGACCGTGCCGCAAGGCGCCGACTACTACCTGCTCAAGTCGGTGCTGCACGACTGGAGCGACGAGGACTGCCTTCGCATCCTGAAGGCCGTCCGCTCCGGGATGCGCAAGGGTAGCAAGCTGCTGGTCGTCGACCCTGTCATCCCGCCGGGCAACGAACCCGACGCCAGCAAGACCATCGACGTGATGATGATGGTCGTGCACGACGGCAAGGAGCGCACGCAGGGCGAGTTCACCGACATCCTCGCCAAGGGCGGTTTCAAGGTTGTCCGCGTCCTGCCGACGAACTCGCTCATGTCGATCGTCGAGGCCGAGGTCGCCTGAGCCGCGACACCACTCGCCCCGCCGGCAGCCAGAGGAGTTCGCCATGCGCGTCATGATCGTGGTCTGGCCCCTGACCGCACATCTCCACCCGGCCCTTCCGATCGCCTGGGCGCTTCAGGGGGCCGGACACGACGTCTGCGTCGCCTCTCACCCCGACCTCTCCGGCGCCATCGTCGACACGGGAGTCAACGCCATCGAACTGGGCACCCCGGACATGGTGCCCTCGCCGTCGGCGGTCGGGGACTTCCTGCTGCCGGTGGAGGACAGGGAACGGCTCACCGCAGTGCTCTCCATCCCTCCCAACGACGACCTGTGGACGACGTTCAGCACGTACACGCTCGCGGCCTCGCGGCTGTTCCACCCGGAGGAGAACGCCGGGCGGGACCGTTGGACAAGCGTGGACGCCCTGGTCGAGGCGGCGCGCGGCTGGCGCCCCGACCTGGTGCTGTGGGACCCCAACTGGCCGTCGGCCGCCGTCGCCGCGCGGGCCTGCGGTGCCGCCCAGGCCCGTCTGCTGTGGGGGCCCGACTACATCGGGCGGGCGGAGCTGCTGATCGACCGGCACCGCAAGGAACTGGCCGACGCCGGGCTGCGGGACCCGGTGGCGGAGACCGTCCGGCCCGCGGCCGAGCGGCACGGCGTGAACGTCGACACGGAACTGCTGCTCGGCCAGTTCACCATCGACCCGATGCTCCCCGACATGCGGCTGCCGTTCCGCGGCCGGACGGTTCCCGTGCGCCGCATCCCGTACGCGGGGCACGCTGTCGTGCCCCGCTGGCTCCGCGCGGCGCCCGAACGCCCGCGTGTGGCACTGTCGTTGGGGACCACGCAGCGTGCCTACCGCAACGACCTGGGGCTGGTCGGAACGCTCCTGGAGGCAGTGGACGGCCTGGACGCCGAGGTCGTCGCCACTCTGGACACCTCGCAACTCGCTGGCCGGGCCGTTCCGGACAACGTACGGACCGTCGACTACCTGCCGCTCGATCTGCTGCTGCCGACCTGTGCGGCGATCGTCCACCACGGAGGCATCGGCACCCTGTCGACCGCGGTCGCGCACGGCGTACCCCAACTCGTCGTGAGCGATGAGAAGGCCGTGGCCTACGCGTCCAACGCGCGCCATGTGTCCGCGCGCGGCGTCGGACTGACCGTCAACGCGGCGCGGCCGGCCGCGGAGATACGCCGGCAGCTGCGGCGCCTGCTGACCGACGTCGGCTTCCGGGAGAACGCGGACCGGCTGCGCACGGACTGGCTCTCGATGCCCAGTCCGATCGACATCGTCCCGACCCTCGAAAGACTCACCGCCGCCCGACGCTGACCGGCCAGGGCGCCCGCAACCAAGGAGTCACCGTGCCCGTGTCACGTCCTGAGCCTTCGCCCGCGAGCGCTCAGTCGCGTCTGCCCTCGCTCACCGGGATGCGCTTCCTCGCCGCACTCATGGTGATGCTTTGCCATGCGGGCACCAGCTTGCTGCCCCGCCTCGGGGACCCGAAGGTGTCCTGGTACGAGCGACTGGTCGCCAACGCCGGGCCCGTGGGGCTGTCCTTCTTCTTCGTGCTCAGCGGCTTCGTCCTCACCTGGGTCGCCGCGCCCGACGACACCCGTGTCGCGTTCTGGCGCAGACGCCTGGTGAAGATCTTCCCCAATCATCTGGTGACCCTGGCGGCCGCGGTCGCCCTGATGCTGTACACCGGTGTGGCGGTGACCACGGCCAACACCGTGCCCACGCTGTTCCTCGTGCAGGCCTGGATACCCCGGCAGGACGTGATCCTCAACTTCGGTTCGAACACGCCGAGTTGGTCGCTCTCCTGCGAACTCCTCTTCTATCTGTCCTTCCCCTGGCTGCTCGTCGCGGCGAGGCGCATCCGCCCGCAGCGGCTGTGGTGGTGGCTGGTGGGCCTGGTCGCCGCGATCTGCCTGGTCCCACTGCTGGCCGGACTGCTGCCGGACCGGCCGTACATGCTGGGGAGCAGCGACCCGTGGTGGCAGGTGTGGTTCGTGTACCACTTCCCGGTGACCCGGCTGCTGGAGTTCGTCCTCGGCATCCTGACGGCACTGGTCATCCGCAGCGGGCGCTGGATTCCGCTGCCGTTCGGCGTCGCCGCACTCCTTGCCGCAGGGGCGTTCACCGGCGGCGCCCTACTGACCGACACCTACCGGTACGTGGCACCGACCGCCCTGCCGCTCGCCCTGCTGATCGGTGCAGCGGCCACGGCCGATCTACGCGATCGCCGCACCGGGTTCGGCAGCCGGGCCATGGTCCGGCTCGGTGAGATCTCGTACGCCTTCTACATGGTGCACTTCCTGCTGGTCAGTTACGGGCCGATCGGCGCCATCCACCTGGAGAACTGGACGAAGCCGCTGTCGACCGGGGACGCGTTCCTCCTCACCGGGCTGACGCTGGTGATCAGCCTGGTTCTCGCCTGGCTGCTGCACACGTTCGTCGAGGCGCCGGCCATGCGACGCTGGAGCAGGCGCGCGGATCCCGTGTCGACCGTCCCGCCATCGTCAACCGCGCTGGCCTGACACCCGCTTCGGGAAGAACTCGGAACTCTGGACGTACGCCATCGCGGCGGTGAACCCGGGATCGTCGAGCCTCTTCAGCTGCTCCTCGTCGCTGACGTCCTCGACGTGGGTCTGGATCCACCAGATGTTGCCCAGGGGGTCGCGCACCCGCCCGACGCGGTCACCGAAGAAGAGGTGGGTGACCTCGGTCACCGAGGCCGCGCCCGCCGCAACGGCCTGCGCGTGGACCGCGTCGGCGTCCTCCACGTACAACCGGAGGAACGCCGGCGTCTGCGGCCAGTCGGGCGTGCCGGGGTGGTCGAACATCATGACCACCGAGTTCCCGATCTGCACCTCGGCGTGCTCGATACGGCCGCTGCGGCCGACGAATCGGCCGAGTTCCACGGCGTCGAAGGCCTCCTTGGTGAATGCGATGAGTCGGGCGGTGTCGTGGGAGATGACCCACGGCGTCACCGTGGCGTAGGCGTCGGGAACGGGCTTGACGGACATGGCGCTCCTCCTGGGCGGTGCACAGAACTCTCCTGACAGTAGAGATCATTTAGGTCGGGAGATGTCCTATACCTTCGGCATGCTGTGGCCGAGGTCGGCAACCGGTCATCACGCCCCAGTCGTCCTCGAGTGCGACTGGGTAGGAATGGTCGCCGCACCGCCGCCGCCGAGCACGAAGGAGATCCATGAATTCCCGGGCCGAACAGCTGTCGTGGAGCGAAGTGTCCGCCCGGCGGCTGGAGCGCAGTGCTCTGGCCGCACCGTCCGCCGCGGCCGGCCCCGCCGAACTCGTCCGCGCCCTGTGCGGCGCGCACGCGCAGGTCCTGTCCGCCGCCGAGCTCTCAGTCGGCATCAGGTCCGAGGCCGCGACGCGCAGTGATGTCCGGACCGCCCTGTGGGACGAGCGCAGCCTGGTGAAGACGCATGGCCCGCGCGGCACCGTCCATCTGCTGCCCACGGCCGATCTGCCCCTGTGGATCGCCGCCCTGTCGACGATGCCCCATCCGGCCAACCCCTTTCCGCAGCACGTCCGGATGACGGACGAGCAGACGGAAGAAGTGATCGCCGCCATCGGGAAGGCGCTCGCGGACGCGGAACTCACCGTCGACGAGCTGAGCGAGGCCGTCGTCGACATCGCCGGGCCGTGGGCCGGCGACCTGGTCATGCCCGCCTTCCAGGGGATGTGGCCGCGTTGGCGGCAGGCGGTCACCCTGGCCTCGTACCGCGGCGTCCTGTGCTTCGGACCCAACAAGGGCCGCAAGGTGACCTACACCAACCCGCAGCGTCATCTGCCGGGCTTCGAGCCTGTCGAGGGGACCGAGGCGCAGGCGCGGCTGCTGGAGAACTACCTGCGTGCCTACGGCCCGGCCACTCCGCAGAATTACGCGAGGTGGCTGAACGCGCCGCGCGGTTGGACCACCGAGTTGTTCGCGTCTCTGGAGAGTGGCGGCCGCGTCCAGCGCGTCGACGTCGAGGGAACTCCCGCATGGGTCAACGCCGGCGACACCGAGTTCCCCTCGGAACCACCGCGCGGAGTAAGGCTGTTGCCCTACTTCGACGCCTACGTGGTGGCCGGCCAGCCCAGAGAACGCCTCTTCCCGGGGCGTGCCGCCGAGCGCGCGCTCACCCCGAGCGGCCAGGCGGGCAACTACCCGGTGCTCCTGATCGACGGCACGGTCCGCGGGGTCTGGCATCAGCGCCGGTCCGGCAAGAAGCTGTCCGTCACGGTGGAGCCGCTCACGGAACTCTCCGCGGCCCACCGCGCGTCGCTGGACGAGCAGGTCGAGCGGGTGGCGGCGGTCCTCGAAGGCCGGCCCGAACTCAGCGTCGGCACGGTGACCGCGGGGGCGCACGCCTGACGTCCGGGGGCCGTCGGGCCGTGCGCCGGTCCGGTCACTGGCGTACGGCCCGTACCTCGATGCCGGAGCGGGCGACCAGCGTGTCGTCGGCGTCGTAGACATGGGCGACTCCCGTGCCGGTCAGCGTGTCGCCGCTCACCACGAGGTTCTGCTCGATGTCCACCCACCCGGTGAGAACACCGTCCTCGTCGAGGACCAGCTCCGCCATCTGGCACCAGAAGCCGTCGCCGCCTGTCGCACGCCAGTTGCCCGCGCCCACACAGCCGGGGCGCGGGCCCCTCAGCAGCAGCACCCGGCCGTTCTCCACGAACCGGATAGTGCTGGTGTAGGTGCCGTCGGTGAGGAACAGTTCCTCCGCCCAGGTACCCACCAGGACGTCCGCCGAGGTGGCGGAAACCTTTGTTGGCTGGCTCATGTCGCCCTCCGTCCCTTGCTGCCGCGCTGACCCGACAACGATCCGCCGGCTGACTCAACGGCTGCTTGAGCCGCGGTGCTTCGAGGCGGCCGGCCCGGCGTGCGAGAGACAGCCGACCTGCCCTCCAGCGCCGCTTCGTACGGTTCCTGCGACATCGGGACCGTCGAAAGGAAGACCGTCATGGCCACTGAGGTCGACACCGTCGATCTGGCTGCACTGGGACCGGACTTCGTCCGCGACCCCCACCCCGTCTACGCCCGGCTGCGCGCGCAGCGGCCGGTGCACCGGGTGCGGCTTCCCGACGGCTTCACGGCGTGGCTCGTCCTCGGCTACGAAGAGGCGCGCGCCGCGCTCGGCGACCCCCGGCTGTCCAACGACTGGCGCAACGCGGGGCCGGAGATGGGGGCAGTCGACCTGCCCCCCACCCCGCACATGCTGATGTCCGACCCGCCCAGGCACACCCGGCTGCGCAGACTGGTCGCCAAGGAGTTCTCCCCGCGGCGCGTCCGCGAACTCGGGCCGCGGGTCCAGGAGATCACGCACGAGCTCGTCGACCGCATGCTGACCCGCACGGACGGCCGCGCCGACCTCGTCGAGGGCTTCGCCTTCCCGCTGCCGGCGGCCGTCATCGGTGAACTGCTCGGTGTCCCTGCAGCCGACCGCGACCGGTTTCGCCACTGGTCGACCCAGGTCACCAAGGGGCTCGGCAGTGGCGGGGCCGAAGCCGCGATGGGCGAACTCGTCGGCTATCTCAGCGGGCTCCTGGAGGAGCTGCGCACCGACCCCGGTCACGGTCTGCTCGGCGCGCTCGTACACCGGCAGGCCGAGGACGAGGACGCCCTCTCCGTCGAGGAGCTGGTGGGCATGGCCCTGCTGCTCCTGATCGCCGGGCACGAGACCACCACCGGTCTGATCGCGAACGGCATGCTCGCGCTGCTCCAGCACCGGGACCAACTGGACGAGCTGCGCGCGGACTTGTCGCTGCTGGACGGGGCGGTCGAGGAAATGCTGCGCCACAGCGGTCCCACGGGCACATCCCTGCACCGCTTCACCACGGAACCCGTCGAGATCGGGGGCACCGTCATACCGGGCGGTGGCGAGCTGGTCCTGATCGGCAACACGCCGGCCAACCACGATCCCGCCCGCTTCCCGGAACCGGAGCGCTTCGACATCCGCCGTGCCGGCGGCGGTCATCTGGCCTTCGGCCACGGCATCCACATGTGCTTCGGAGCACCGCTCGCCCGGCTTGAGGTCGCGACGGCCGTACGCGCTCTGGTCGAGCGCTGCCCCGGCCTGGCCCTGGACGCCGACCCGGCCGCCCTCGTCTGGCATCCGAGCGTGATGATGCGGGGCCTCGACCGGCTGCCGGTCCGGGTCCGCTGACCTCGCGCAACCGGCCCCGTCTCACCAGGAGACGGGGCCGGCGTCGTTGAGGAAGGCCCCAGCCTGGCCGTCCTCGTCCAGGGTCGCCAGATCCACGACGATCCGCGCGCCGTCCTCCGCGGTCAGCACACCGGCGCCTCGGTTGATGTCGGTGACGACGAACCCCGGCGAGCAGGCGTTGACCTTGACGGAGGAGCCCCTCAGCTCGTTGGCGTAGAGCACCGTGAGCATGTTCAGGGCGGCTTTCGACAGGCTGTAGGCGGTCATGGCGGGCATCTCCGTACCGGACAGCCAGGCCGGTACGCCCATCTCACTCGACACGTTGACGATCCGTCCGGCCGCCGCCGCGCGCAGCAGGGGCAGCAGGGCGTTGGTGACCGTGGCCACACCGAAGACGTTGGTCTCCATGGTGGTGCGCAGATCGTCGAGGGTCACCTCGCTGGGCTGCCGCGCGGGCCATTCGACGTTGATCCCGGCGTTGTTAACGAGGATGTCCAGGTGCCCGTGCCGCTCCTGGACCAGGTGCGCCGCCGCCTCGGCCGTCGCCGGGTCCGTGACGTCCAGGCGCAGCGCATGCGCGTCCGCGCCCCGCTCACGCAGTGCCGCCGCCGCGGCCGCACCTCGTTCCGCGTCGCGGGCGCCGACCAGCACCGTGGCACCGAGCGCGCCCAGGCCGCGTGCGGTCTCGTATCCGATCCCCTTGGTGGCTCCGGTGACCAGAGCGACCTTTCCCTTGGCGTCCATGACCAGAGGCTGTCACGGGACGCTGGAGTACAACTGGGTTCTGTCTCACGGCAGTTGTCGGACAGGCCGGACGCGTCGATGTCGGGGGCGTCCCGGTCATCGGGGATGTTCGCCCACCGGCACCGCTTCGACGACGCTCTGCACCGACGCCGTGCCGATCACCCGGGCGACCCGGAACCCCGCCTTCTCCAGCAGGGCCGTGTACTCGTCGCCGGTGCGCTCCTGGCCGCCGGCCATGACCAGCATGGCGAAGTCGAATGCCTTGCTGGTGTGCGGGGTGTCGCCCTTGGGGATGACCCGCTCGATGAGCAGCAGCCGGCCGTCCGGCCTCATGGCGCGCCGACAGCCTTCCAGGATCGACACGGCCTGGTCGTCGCTCCAGCCGTGCAGCACGGACTTCATCATGTAGAGATCACCTCCGGCCGGCAGTTCACCGAAGATGTCACCGCCCACGACGGCGCAGCGGTCGGCGAGCCCGCTCTCCCCGATCCGGTTCCGCTCCACCACGTGCGGCAGGTCGAAGAGCACCCCCGTGGCCTCAGGCGCTTCCCGCAGCACCGCGACCAGCAGGGTGCCGTTGCCGCCGCCGATGTCGACGATCCGCGTGGCGCCCGAGAAGTCGTACGCCTCGACGACCGCGGCCCGTTCGACCCTGCTGTGCTCCTGCATTGCCGTGTCGAAGTCCGTGCCCTCCTCCGGATGTTCCTTCAGGTACTCCCACACGGGCTGACCGAAGGTCTTCTCGAAGGCGCCCTCACCGGTACGCAGGGCGTGCTCGGCGTGCCGGAAGGTCTCGGCGGTGAGCCGTCCGCCCTGCGCCACCGTCGTACGGACCGAATGCGGATGGTCGGAGCGCAGCGGCTGGGCGAGCGCCGTCAGCCCGAAGGTGCCCGGCGCCGCCTCGGTAAACACCCCGCACGCGGCGAGGGTCCGCAGCATCCGGTGCAGGCTCGGGGCGTGCGTCCCCGTGGCGTCGGCGAGCTGGAGCGCGGACCGCGGCCCCTCCGCCAGCAGATCGGCGATCCGCAGCTCGGCCGCGAGATGCAGGGCCCGTGCGTAAATGAAGCCGTCACCGATCTCCAGCAGGCGCAGACTGCTTTCCAGCGCTGGTTCGCTGCTCATGGGGCGTTCGTCCTCCGTCGCGGTCGTGGCGTGGTCGGGTCCTGCCATCAGCGGGCCACCGCCTCTACGAGGCTGTCGGGGCCGTCGCTGTGGACGACCCGCGTCAACCGCAGCCCCGCCCGGTCCAGTACGTCGCGGAACTCGGTCTCGGTGCGCTGCCGGCCCGTTGTGCCGACCAGCGTCTCCAGGTCGAGGAGCTTGGTGACCGAGGGCTCGGGGCCGTCCGGCACGACGGGCTCGCCGAGCAGGACGGTGGCGTGCTCGGGCATGGCCGCCCGGACATTGCGCAGGATCGCCACGGAACGCTCGTCGTCCCAGTCGTGGACGACCGCCGTCAGCACGTAGGCGTCGGCGCCGCCGGGGACTCCGTCGAAGAACGACCCCCCGACGACCTCGCAGCGGTCGGCGACCCCGGCCTTGGTCAGTACCGGCTCGGAGCGGGCGACGACATCCGGCAAGTCGAAGAGGATGCCGTTCAGTCCCGGGTTCGCCGAGAGGATGCCGGACAGATAGGCGCCGTTGCCGCCGCCGATGTCGGCGACGGTGCCGAAGCCGCTGAAGTCGTAGGCTGCCAGCGTGGCGTAGATGGCCGAGGCCACCGACGTCATCGCGGCGTCGAAGATCGCGGCCTGCTCCGGGTGGCTGCGGTAGTACTCGAACTGCGGCTGTCCGTGGGCCTTGTCGAAGGCGGGCTCACCGGTGCGCACGCTCTCGTAGAGGTGGCTCCAGGCGGCCCGGTGGAAGTCCGAGCCGAAGTGGGCCGCAAGGCCGCGCAGCGAGGCGGGATGGTCGCTGCGCAGCAGCTGGCTCACGGGGGTCAACGCGAAGCGATGGCCCGGGAGTTCGGCCAGCACACCGAAGTCGCCGAGCACCCGGAGCAGCCGGTAGAGGCTGCGCGCGTGGGCACCCACCTCCGCGGAGATGTCGTCCACCTGCCGCGGCCCCCCGACAAGCGCGTCCGGTACCCCGAACCGGGCCGCGACAGCGATCGCCTGGGTGACGAAGCCGCCCATCAGCAGGGGCATCAGGGTCGCCTCCGGCGGTGGCGCGATCCCTGCCGCCGACGGGTCCGGCCTGCTCGCCGTGTCGGTCATGGCCTCATCCCTCTCCCTCGCACCGGAATTCCCTCTGTCGCCGCCACACTGCGGGAGCGGCCTCAACAAGCGCTTGAGACCGGCCGCACCCAGCAGGCACGGCAGCGTTCATCGCCCGATTGACCTGGTCTCCAGCGGAGTTGGAGGGGGCTGGGGCACGGTGTCGGGCGTCTCGTACACCGTCGAGGGGAGTCGTTGTGTCCCAGACCGTCGCCCAGGTCACCGGAGATCTCTACGCGGAGGTCCAGACGTTCTATGCCCGGCAGATGCGGCGGGCGGACGCCCTCGACATCGAGGGGTTCGCCGACACGTTCACCGAGGACGGCGAGGTGAGGCACGCCGACGGCGGGCGGACCCGCGGCCGGGCGGAGATGATCGCCGCGATGCGGACCAGGCTGCCCCGCTACCGCGATGTGTCCACCCAGCACTGGTTCGGCCAGTTGCTCATCGAGCCGATGGACGACGGTGCCTTGGAGATCTTCTACTACACGCTCGTCGCCCAGACGGGCGAAAGCGGGCTGTCCCTCCAGCCCGCCTACACCGTGCGGGACGTGCTGGTGCGCGAGCCCGGCGGGCGGCTGCTGACCCGTTCGAGGACCATCCACCGCAGCACTCCCGCCCAGCGGTGACGGCACGGCCGGGAGGACCCATGCGGGTGCTGTTCAGCACCGTCCCCCTTGCGGGGCACTTCCTGCCGCTCGCGCCACTGGCGTGGGCACTGCGCGCGGCGGGTCACGAGGTCCTGGTGACCACACCGGACAACTTCGTGCCCACGGTGCTGGGTTCGGGGCTGCCGGCCGCCTCCTGCGGCCCGTCGGCGGAGTTCACGGGACTCATCAGACAGGAGGACCTGTCCGCCGTGCCGGAGGGGCTGGTGCCACAGCGCTATCTGCACGGGCGCGCCTTCGGCCGTATCGCCGCCGGTTCGGCGGCCGGCATCGCGGAACTCGCGGAGTCGTGGCGGCCGGACCTGATGATCTGCGAGCGGGCGGAGTTCGCCGGTTCGCTCGTCGCGGCGTCGCGGCACGTCCCCTGGGTGCAGTATCACTGGTCGGTGGCGGAACTCCCCGAGTATCGGCACGCCGCGGCCGAGGAACTCAGCGCGGCGATGACGGTGTCAGGCGTCCGGGAACTGCCGCGGCCCGCCGCGGTCCTCGACCCCTGGCCGGCCGGCCTGCGTCTCGGGCACGCGGCGGAGCACCGGGAGATCCGTCATGTCCCGTCCCACGGCGACGCCCGAGTACCCGGCTGGCTCTTCGGACGGCGGCGTCGGCCGCGGATCTGCCTCACATTCGGCACGCTTCTCCCGCAGTACGGCGACGGCGGCCTGCTCGGTCTGATGACCGCCCTGACGCACGCCCTGGCGGAGACCGGGGCCGAGCTCCTGGTGGCGGTGGAGGACGCCCTGGCGGCCCAGTGGAAGGCACCGCCTGCGGCCGTCCGTCACATCGGCCGGCTTCCCCTGGCCGACGCCTTCCCCACCTGCGACGTCGTGGTCCATCACGGGGGCCAGGGCACGTCCCTCACCGCGATGGCGGCGGGGCGGCCGCAGTTCGTGCTGCCGGAGCTCGACGACCAGTTCGACAACGCCCGGGCCCTGGAGGCGGCCGGCGCGGCCGTCGTGCTGCCCATGTCGGCGGCCACTCCGCAGACCGTGGCCAAGGGGTGTCTGCAACTCCTTGAGGACGACCGGTACGCCGAGGCCGCGTCGCGGCTGGCAGCGGTGACGGCCCGGATGCCCGCGCCCTCGGCGCTGGTGGCCCCGCTGGAGGCACTGGCCCTGGCCGGGGCGGACCGTTGACCCACCGGCCCTGACCGGGGCGGACCGTTCACACCCCGACCCCGGCGGGCCGGCCTCTCAGGCGTGGCACTCCGGCAGACCGCCGTGGAACTCACACATCTCCTTGAACGAACCGGCCACGTCGATCCGAGCCCCCGGCGGAAGTCCCCGCGACTCGGCGTAGGCGCGGTGGAGGTTGCCGACGAGGCGTTCCGGGTCGGTCAGGTCGGCGTACGGTCCGGGACGGGCACGCCGGGCGGCCTCCAGCGGGGACAGTCCGGCCGACAACCCCTCCCCCGCCACTCCGCGGCACCACCGCAGGTACTCCTCGGTCCGGTCCAGCAGCTCCGGACCGCCGACGGCGCCGTGGCCCGGGACCACCATGCGGGGTCGCAGCGCGCGCATCCGCGCGATCGCCCGCAGCGAACCCTCCACCGACCCCATGAGCACGTACGGGGTGACGCCCGACCAGACCACGTCGCCGGTGAACAGCACACTCTGCTCGGGAATCCACACGGCGACGTCCGTCGCCGTGTGGGCCGGTCCGATGTGCAGCAGTTCGACCCGGGGCCCGGCCGCGCCCAGATGCAGCGTGAGCGCGGTGCGGAAGGTCAGGGTCGGCAGCACGAGCGGGGTCTCGCCCCAGGCGACCTGCGGCCACAGTCCGCGCAGGCCGAGTCCCGCCTCCGCCATGTCGGCGCGGGTCCCCTCGTGCGCGACAACGGTCGCCCGCGGCGCGAAGTGGCCGTTGCCGAACACGTGATCGCCGTGGAAGTGGGTGTTGACGACGAAGCCGGGGCCACCCGCCACGACCGCGTCGACCTGGTCGCGCAGGTGCCTCGTACGGGACTCGGTGGCGGCGGTGTCCACGAGCACGGAGGTGTCAGGGCCGACGACGAGTCCTGCGTTGTTCAGGCACCAGCCGCCCGGTGGCTGGAGATACGCGTAGACGCCGTCGGCGAGCCGCGTCAGTCGTCCCGGCGGGGCGACGGCGACGGTCACGTCACCGCCCCGTCCGCGCCGGGGATGGCGCTGTAAGAACCGTGGTGGAAGACGAGCGGCGGCTGGCCCGGCCGGCTGCCGGACACAGCGACCACCCGTCCGACGAGCAGCGTGTGGTCCCCGGCCTCGAACTCGCCGTGCAGTTCGCACTCCAACCAGGCGGCGGCCGAGGGCACGACCGTGTGTCCCGTCAGGCCTGGCACACCACCGAGGCGGCTCATGGCGCCGGCGCCCTCGGGCCGGTCCGGCAGACAGAACTCCCGTGCCAGGTCGCGCTGGTCGCTGTTCAGCACACTGACCGCGTACCCGCCGCGCGCCCGCACGCGCGGCCGCATCCGGCCGTCCGCCTTGACGGACACCAGGATCAGCAGCGGATCCAGGGACACAGAGGTGAGGCTGTTGAGGGTCATGACGACCAGGTCGTCGTCCCGTCCGCAGGTGAGCAGAGTCACCCCGGTGGGAAAACAGCCCATCGTCGCCCGGAAGGCGGCCTCGTCCGGCCTCGTCCGCACGGTGTCGACCGAGTTCTTCATCGTCCCGCCCTGATTCGTGAGAGCCATCAGTAATTGCCGAGTCCACCGCAGACGTTGAGCGCCTGCGCCGTGATCGCGGCGGCGGCGTCCGTGGTCAGATAGCCGACGAGCCCGGCGACCTCCTCCGCCGACACATAGCGCCCCATCGGGATGCGTCCCTCGATCCGGCTCCGGATCTCCTCCTCGCTGACGCCGTGGTACGCGGCGTGGCCCTGGCGGACGCGCTCGGCCATGGGGGTCTCGACGTAGCCGGGGCAGACGGCGTTCACCGTGATCCCGGTCCGGGCCAGTTCCAGACCGACGGCCTTGGTGAAGCCGACCACCCCGTGCTTGGACGCGGAGTAGGGGGCGGCGAGCGGCACGCCCTGCTTGCCGCCCGTGGACGCGATGTTGATCACGCGTCCCCAGCCGGCATCGATCATGCCGCCCCTGGCCAGGACCTCGCGGGTGACCCTGAAGACACCGTGCAGGTTGGTGTCGATCACGTTCGTCCAGATGCTGTCGTCGAGGTGCGCGGTCTCACCGCCGCCGCTGCGCCCCGCGTTGTTGACCAGCACGCCGATCGGCCCATAGGCGGCGACCGCCTCCACCACGGCCGTCCGTATCTGCTCCAGAGAAGTGACGTCGCACACCGTGCCCGAGACCTCCAAGCCCTCCTCCCGCAGCCGCTTCACCAGGTCACGCACGTTCTCCCCGCCCCGCGCACAGCCGAAGACCGCCATGCCTTGGCGGGCCAGCAGCTCGGTCACCGCCAGACCGATCCCGCTGGTCGCACCGGTGACGAAGGCCGCCCGCCGTTCCGTGCCTGTCATCCTGCTCTCCCGTCCTCGACAGTCCACCGCGCACGACCGTGTCAACGTCTGCTTGCGCGGGTCTCGAAACGGGCTGGAGGCAACGGCCGGTCGAGCACGGTTCGACGCGGTGTCAAGGCTTCGGCGAGAGAGTGGGCGGCGTCCGCAGGTGCGGGCCCCGCGCCCCTCGGAGTTGAGGAGTTTCCGATGCCCGAAGAGATCCCCGACGTCAGGAAGTCGGTCGTTGTGGCAGCGTCCGTGGAGCACTGCTTCGAGGTCTTCACCGAGCGTCCCGCCGACTGGTGGCCGCCCTCGCACGTGCTGGTCAAGAAGGAGCGGGCCGGTCTCGCCTTCGAGCCCTTCGTCGGCGGCCGCTACTACGAGTGGGACGTCGACGGCAACGAGGTCACCTGGGGCCGCGTCCTGGAATGGGATCCGCCGCACCGGCTCGCCATGACCTGGCGGATAGACGGCCACTGGCAGTCCGTTCCCGACGACGACCGGGCGAGCGAGATCGAGGTCGACTTCACCGCGGCGGGCAGCCGAGGCACCCGTGTGGAACTGGCACACGTCAAGCTGCACCGGCACGGCGAGGGGGCGTGGAACATCCACAAGGCCCTGGACACCCCCAGTCCGGGAGAGACCCTGGCCCGTTTCGCGGACGCCATCTGACCCGGACGGCCGACAGAAAGGCTACGAGATGGACGGGCATACCTCACGGGCGGCCGAACCGGCCCTGCCCGTGGACAAGTTGTGCAACCTCGCCGCGCAGCACGCCGACACCGCCGACCGTGTCGGCCGGCTCTCCCCGGAAGTCACCGGTTCCCTCCGGGACACAGGGTTCGCCCGGCACTTCGTAGGCGCCCGGTGGGGTGGGACCGAGGGGTCGTTTGCGGATCTCACCGAGGCGGTCGTCGCGCTGGGCCAGGAGTGTCCGGCCACCGCCTGGTGCGCCTCTCTGAGCGCCTACTCCGCGCGGTTCGCCTGCCACCTCCCGCACGAGGGGCAGCGGGCGCTGTGGTCGGGCGGCCCGGACACCATGATCGCGACGGCGCTGATGCCTGGCGGGCGAGCCGATGCCGTCGAGGGGGGCTGGCGCCTGACGGGCCGGTGGAGTTACGTCAGCGGCGTCGACTTCGCCGACTGGGTGCTGCTCTGCGCCGCCGTGGGCTCCGGCGACGGGCCGCCCCGGCTGCGGTTCTTCGCCCTTCCCCGGGGAGAGTGCACCGTCCACCAGGACTGGGACAACGTCGGCATGCGGGCGACCGCCAGCCACACCCTCGTCGTGGACTCCGCCACCGTCCCGGACCATCTGACGTTCGACCGGGGCGCCATGGTCACGGGGCTCAATCCGCACTCGGACGCTCCCGCCCACAACGTGCCGTTCCAGGCCGTCGGCGGACTGACATTCATCGCTCCGGTGATCGGCGCCGGAACCGGCGCACTGCACGCCTTCGCCGCCGGTCTCACCGGCCGTCGGCGCACCGCGGCCAACGAGTCGGCCCTGGTACGCGCTTCCGGCCGGGTCGACGCCGCACGCCATCTCGTCGAGGAGAACACCCGCGTGCTCGACGAGCGGCTGTTCACGCCCGACCACATGGCGCGCAACGAACGCAACGCCACCTTCGCCGCGGAGGCGGTCAGGGAGGCTGTCGGCCTGCTCGTCGCCGCGGCGGGCACCACCGGTCTCGGGTCCCGGCATCCGCTCCAGCGGCTGTGGCGGGACATCATCTCCGCCACGAGCCACGTGGCACTCCAGTACGACACGGCGGCCAGGAAGAACTACGCGGCGGTACTCGCCGGAGCAGCGGAGTGAGCCCCGCAGCGTCCGCCGGCCGGACGGCCTCGGCGGACCGCCCGAGATCACGAGGAGAGCACTGATGCACGCACCACAGCGTTCCACCCGGCGGGTCGACGCCGAACTCTACGTCGAGGTCCTGCAGTTCTACGCCCGGCAGATGCCGTTGCTGGAGGAGCGGCGGTTGGAGGAGTTCCTGGAGACGATGACCGAGGACGGCTCCATCGAGCACGTGCCCAACGGGTGGCGGATCGAGGGCAGGAACGCGCTGCTCAACGAGATGCGTGCCCGACGGGGCGACCCGGACCGACCGCTGGTCGGCGAGATGTCGGCGCGTCAGGCACGAGCGGACGAGGTCGCCTACTACGACGGGATCGTCTACCGGTACTGGTTCGACCGGATGCGTATCGAGCCCGAGTCGGACGACGTCCTGCGGGTCGGCTACCAGGCGATGGTCAGCATGACGGACGCCGCGGGCAAGGTGAGCTTCGAACCGACGACGACGGTGCAGGACGTTCTGGTCCGCCAGAACGGCGAGTGGCACACGCGCTCGCGCCGGGTCACACACGACTCGCCCAACTGGGCCGACAAGATCCACAACCCGTCCTGAGCGGATGCCCGAAGCTCTTCCGACGTCCCCAGCCGTCTGCCTGTCCTCAGCGCGTACTTGTGGAGGTGCCACCATCGTGTCGTCGTCCCGAGAGACCGAGTCCCGAGGATCCGACTCTCCAGAGTCCGAGTCCCAGGAATCCGCGTCCCAGGAATCCGAGGTCTTCCCCTTCAAGGGCTCCTCCTACCGGGGGCCCGATCCCCGGTACGCCGGGTGGCGGGTCCAGGAGCCGGTGAAACGTGTCCGGACAGCTGGCGGGGTGGACGCCTGGCTCGTCACCCGGTACGAGGACGTACGAGCCGCACAGGCAGACCCCCGTCTGAGCAGGGCCCTGGCCTGTGGTCCCGACGCGCCGCGGATCGGCGGCACGATGTACACGACCCCCGAGATGATCATTTCCCTGGACTCGCCCGAACACTCCCGGCTGCGCAAGCTGGTGGCTGGGGCCTTCACGCTCCGCCGGGTCGAGCGCATGCGACCGCGCGTGCAGTCCGTACTGGACGAACTCCTCGACGACATCGAGGCCAAGGGCTCACCGGCGGACCTCGTGCCGCAGCTCACTCTCCCCTTTCCGCTGACGGTGATCGGCGAGCTGCTCGGCGTCCCGCCGGAGGACTTGCGGAAGTTCGAGGTATGGGCGCGTGCCTTCGCCACCGTCGACGACCGGGCCGGCGGCGAGGCGTCGCTGGAGGGCCTGGCGAGGCTGAGCGAGTACATCGTCGGGCTGATCGCGGACAAGCGGGCCGAGCCGACGGACGACATGCTGTCAGAGCTGATCGCGGCCCGTGACCAGGGCGACCGGCTGAGCGAGTCGGAACTGGTCACGTTCGGGTTCACTCTCATCGGCGCGGGGTTCGACACCACGGCCAACCAACTCGCCAACTCCGTTCTGGCACTGATCTCGCGCCACCGGGACCAGTGGGAGTCGTTGGTCGAGGATCCCGCCCGCATCCCGAGCGCGGTGGACGAACTGCTCCGCCACGTCAACCTGTTCGCCACCGACACCTCGGGCTTCCCGCGGATCGCGGCGGCGGACATGGAGATCGGCGGGGTCGAGATCTCCGCCGGTGACGCGGTCCTGCTCTCGCTGGCCTCCGCCAACCGGGACGAGACCGTGTTCGAGGATCCGGACCGCATGGACCTGGGCCGGGCCCACAACCCGCATCTGTCCTTCGGCCACGGCCTCCATCACTGCCTCGGCAAGCACCTCGGCCGGATGGAGATGGAGATCGCGCTGACCGGTCTGGTCCGGCGCCTGCCGGATCTGCGGCTGGCCGTGGACGAGGCGGAACTGCCGTGGCACGTGGGCGAGATCAACCACACCCTGACCTCCCTACCGGTCGCCTGGGGCTCCTGACCCCGTGGCCAGGACACTTCCGTCCCTGGTCCGGCCGCGGACACGCCCTGGGCCCACCCGTAAACAACTGACATCCTGGATGCCATGAGCGAGACCTCGGCACGATTACTGAAGTTGCTGTCCCTGTTGCAGACCCCGCGGGAATGGCCCGGTAGCGAACTGGCCGACCGGCTCGGCGTCAGTGCGCGCACCATCCGCCGGGACATCGACCGCCTGCGCGACCTCGGCTATCCGGTCAACGCCACGAGGGGCGCGGTGGGCGGCTACCGCCTGGTCGCGGGGGCCGCCATGCCCCCGCTCCTGCTGGAGGACGACGAGGCCGTCGCCATCACCGTCGGACTGCGCACCGCGGCGCACGCGGTCGACGGCATCGAGGAAGCGTCCGTGCGGGCGCTGACGAAGCTGGAGCAGGTCCTACCCTCGCATCTGCGGCACCGGGTCAGCGCGCTCGGCGCGGCGACCGTACCGCTGCCGAGCTACGGTCCCGGGGTCGCCGCGGAGCATCTGACCGTGCTCGCCGCGGCGGTCGCCGGCCGGGACCAACTGCGTTTCGCCTACCGGCCCGCGTACCACCGGTCCCGGCACGACTCGGACCGGCCGCAGGAGAGCCTACGGCTCGTGGAGCCCCACCGGTTGGTGCCGACCGGCCGCCGCTGGTATCTCGTCGCGTACGACAACGAGCGCGAGGACTGGCGGACGTTCCGTGTCGACCGCATCCACAACCCGCGGCCCACGGGCATCCGGGCGCCGTTCCGGTCCCCACCGCTCGACGACGCCGCCGCGTACGTGACCCGGCAGCTCTCGGAACTCGCCCCGCTCTACCGAGCCGTGGCCACCTTCTACGCCCCGGCGAGCCAGATCGAGGACCGGCTCGGGGGCTCGGGCGACGAGATTGAGGAACTGTCCGAGAACAGCTGCCGGCTCCACAGCCAGGCCGATTCCCTGGGGTGGCTGGCGTTCCGTCTGGTGAGCGCCGGCTGCCCGTTCGAGGTGCATGAACCGCCTGATCTGGTGGCGTATATGCGTGATCTGGGCGCCCGGGCGACCGGGTCCGTCGACGGTTCCGCGCGCGCCCCTGCCGAGTGCGCGGCGTCGGACGTCTCCTGACCTCGGGGCGAGGGTCCGGCCGTGGCCTCGCCGGACCCGGCCTCGTCGCGGTGACCGCCATGGGCCAGGACGTCGGCCGTCCTGACCCGCGGGCCGGCCGGGCGGGGCTCAGCCGTGCAGCGACGCCGCCGCCCGCACGTCGTCGAGGAGGCGGGCCTGCTCCAGGCAGACACCGTCGGCCGCGCCGCCGGCTCTGGCCGCGGCGGCGAACGCCCCCACAGTGTTGTGGGCCTGGTCCTCGGCGGGCACAAAAACGTCCCGGACCCCGGTTCCGTCGGCCAGCCGGATGACCGGCCGATGGTCGGCGGCGGGCGTGAACGCACGGTCCACCGCGATGCTGCCGCCGGTCCCCCACAGGGCGTACGAGCTGCGATAGGCGTGATCCAGGCCGAAAGAGACGTGGATACCGGTGCCCTCCGGTGCCGCGAGCAGCGCCGTCCCGGCCGACTCGACCCGATGGCCGCGGCTCCGCACCAGGGAGGCGCCGATGACCCGCAGCCCCGGTCCCAGGAAGTACCGGGCCGCGCGCAGCGGATACACACCCGTGTCCCACAAGGCGCCGCCGCCCAGTTCGGGCTGTCGGCGGATGTCGTCCTCGGGTCGCCGGGGCACCGTGAAGTGCGCCTCGAATCCCCGTAGTTCACCGATGGCCTCCTCGGCGAGGAGTTTCCGGACGGCCGCGTGCCGACCGTGGTGGACGAACATGACGTTCTCCATCAGGGCCAGTCGCCGGCTGGTGGCGAGTTCGACCAGTCGGCCGGTCGTCTCCCGGCGCAGCGATACCGGTTTCTCCACGAGCACGTGCTTGCCGGCCAGTAGTGCCGCCTCGGTCCATTCGGCGTGCAGGGCCGCTGGCAGCGGCACGTACACGGCCTCGACCTCCTCGTCCGTCAGCAGCGCCTCATATCCGCGCACCGCCCGGCAGCCGTGGACAGCTGCCAGTTCGCGGGCGCGCGCGAGTTCACGGCTCGCGATCGCGACGACTTCGGTCCGTGCGGCGCGGGCGAACGCCGGGAGCATCCTGCGCCTGGCGATGTCCGCACATCCCATGACGCCGATCCGAAGCGGTGCCGTCACAGCTTCACCGCCCCGCTGTTGAAGAGCGTGAGCAGCGAGCGGGCCTGCACGTTGACGTGACGGCTTCGCCGGACGAGCCAGTTCAGCTGTCCCGGGGTCACCCAGCTGTATCCCGGAGGCGGAGTGGTGAGTCCGGCGGCGTCGACGTCGATGTCCACGACGAGATAGCGGCTGACCGCGTTGAGGAAACGGCCGCCCTCCTCCGAGTGCAGCGCGGAGTAGCGGATGGTGTGCGGCGGGGCGTTCAGCACCAGGTCGAGGAAGCGCGGTGCGGCGAGTGCCGCGTCCCCCCGGTAGTTGTCGGGAACGCATTGCACGGTGGGCCCGAGTTCCACGGTCTCCAGGAACCCGCCCTCGGCCCGGGCTTGGACCAGCAGATGCGGCACTCCGTCGAAGCGGCCGGCCAGGAAGGCGACCACGCCGGTCGCGCCGGGCTCGAACAGCGGCTGCGTCCAGCCGGCCACCTCTCGGTTCGCCGCTTCCGCGCGGACGGCGACCACCTGGAAGAACCGGTTGTCGGGACGGCGGATGGCCGTCCCGGTCCGCACCCATCCGTCCACCTCGGCGAGCGGCAGCGGTTCGACGCGCACCTGGTGCCGGGCCTTTTCGGTGGTGACCCAGGACAGGAGTTCGGTGTCGGAGGACAGCGCCTCCGGCTCGGCCGGGAGGTTCGGCGCGCACGCGAGGACCGTACGGGCGTCCATGTTCACCACGTTGTCCCGCAGCAGCAGTTCGCCGAGTTGTCCCAAGGTCAGCCAGCAGAAGTCAGGGTCGGGCGGCACGTCCTCCCGCGTCTCGACGATGACGTTCCGGTTGGCCTTGCGCAGGAACCACGAACCGTGCTCGGACTGCAGGATGTCGACGAGGGCGCGGGCCGGCCGCCGGCCCGTGAAGTAGTCGAGGTACTTCACGGCTCCTCCCCCGTGCGCCTTGGTGTAGTTGCTGCGGGTGGCCTGCACGGTGGGCGAGAGCTGGACGAGCCGCGGGTTACCCGGCTCCATCTTCGCCTGCATCAGGAAGTGCAGTACGCCGTCGAACTCCTTGGCGAGGATACCGAGGATGCCGACCTCCGGCTGGTTGATGATCGGCTGCTGCCAGTCGTGGGCGCCCTCCGCCACGCGCACACGCACTCCGTGCACGGTGAAGAAGCGTCCGCTGACGTGGGCGAGGTTTCCGGTGGCCGGTGCGAAGGACCATCCGTCGAGCTGGTCGAACGGAATCCTGTGCACGCGAAACGGATGCGCGGCACTGCGTTCGGCCAGCCAGCCGGAGAAGTCCCGCGTGGACATCCCGGCGCCGGATCCAACGGCCGCCGCGGAGCGCCGGAACCGCTCGGGCAGTGCGGCATCCGCGCGGGAGCGCAGACCGGTCGACCCGATCGGGGACCCGCCGCTCGGCCTGGTGCGCTGTGTCCACCCCACGGTGGCGTCCATCAGCGCCTTCTCGGTCAGTTCACTCATGCCGGTGTCCCTTTCGGAAGGAGCCGTCGGCCTTCGACGGCGCTCACCGTAGAAGCGGGGTCTGGAGACCTGGTCGTACCGTCCTCGGCTCGCCCGCCGGGCGGCGGACCGCGTCGAGCGTGCCGCGGACGCCGGCCAGGACCGCCGCTGCACGCGGACTCCAGCCCCGTTCGATACCGGCAGGCGACCTTGTTGGCCCACCGGAAAGGAGCGCGGATGAGCACGAGCGTCACCCATTACCAAGTCCACGTCCCCGACGAACACCTCGCCGGTCTGCGGCACCGGCTGGCTAGCACCCGCTGGCCGGAGGCCGAGACGGTCGGCGACTGGTCGCAGGGCATGCCCCTGGCGTACGCGAAGGACCTGGTCGCCTACTGGGCGCGACGGTACGACTGGCGGTCCACCGAGGCCCGGCTGAACGCCGTCCCTCAGTTCCGCACCGACATCGACGGGCTGGGGATCCATTTCCTGCACGCACGCTCGCCGCATCCCCGGGCGGTCCCTCTGCTGGTCAGCCACGGCTGGCCTGGATCGGTGACGGAGTTCCTCGACATCATCGGCCCGCTGACCGACCCGCCGGACCCCGCGGACGCCTTCCACGTCGTGTGCCCGTCACTGCCCGGCTACGGATTCAGCGACAAGCCGACCGGATCCGGATGGCCGGTGGAACGGGTCGCGGCCGCCTGGACGACTCTGATGGGCCGGCTCGGCTACGACCGCTACGGGGCGCACGGCGTGGACTGGGGCTCCTTCGTCACCGCGGCCATGGCGGAGACCGACGAGGGCGGGCTGGTCGGCATCCATCTGACGATGCCGTTCGCCCGGCCGCCCGCCGAGCAGTCCGCGCTGGACGAGCGCGACCTGGCCGGGCTGGCCGCGATGAAGGAGTTCCAGCAGCAGGAGGGCGGCTATTCGGCGGTCCAGAGCACGCGCCCGCAGACGCTCGGCTACGGCCTGACCGACTCGCCGGTGGGACAACTGGCCTGGATGGTCGAGAAGTACTGGGCCTGGAGCGACCACGACGGGGACCTGGACAAGGTCATCCCCAGGGACCGGCTGCTGGACGCCGTCTCGGTCGGATGGTTCCGCGCGACGGCGGCGTCCTCGGCCCGCATCTACTGGGAGAGCCAGAACAAGCTGGCACTGGCACCGGTACGAGTGCCGACCGCGGTCTCCAACTTCCCGAAGGACGGCCGGATGCCGCGGTCGTGGATCGAGAACCGGTTCACGGATGTTCGGCGTTGGACGGACCACGCCGTCGGCGGCCACTTCCCCGCCCTCGAACAACCCGACGCCCTCGTCGAGGAACTGCGCGCTTTCTTCCGCCCCCTGCGTTGACGACGAGCCATCAGGAGGAACCCACCCGTGACGACGACTTCGACCGAATCCGAGGCGCACTCCGCCCCGGAGGGCAAGGACTTCCCGTATGCGCGCACGTGCCCCTTCACCCCACCGCCGGAGTACTCCTCGATGATCGAGGAGGACGTGTCGCAGGTGGTGCTGCGGGGCTCGGGGCTGCGGATATGGGCGGTCACCGGATACGACACCATCCGGGGCCTGCTCACCGATCCGCGCGTCAGCGCCTCCCGCAAGCACGCAAACTTCCCCTTCTACTTCATCGCCCCGCCGGAGTACCGCACCGAGACCTCGTTCATCGGCTACGACGGCGAGGAGCACGTACGCACCCGTCGCAAGGCCGCGCTCACCTTCACCAACCGGCAGGTACAGCGCCTGCGTCCCCGGATCGAGGAGATCGTCGACGCGCACATCGACGCGATGCTGGCCCTCTCCCCGCCGGTGGACATGCACCGGGTGTTCTCGCTGGCAGTCCCGATGACCGTCATCTGCGAACTGCTCGGCATCCCGCAGGACCGCCACGACTTCTTCATCAAGCACGGCACGGCACTGCTGGGTGGGCACAGCAGTACCGAGGAGCGGCAGGCGGCGATCGTGGAGGTCAACGCCTACATCAGCGAGCTGATCAGGACCAAGCGCCGGGAGCCCGGGGACGATCTTCTCAGCCGCGCGATGGCGGACTACGAGGCGTCGGGCGAGGAGTACACGGACCGGGACCTGTTCAACATGGTCCGGTTGCTCATGAACGGCGGGCACGAGACCACCGCGAGCCAGATCTCGCTGGGTACCGCCTGTCTGCTGGAACACCCCGACCAGCTGGAGCTGCTGCGCGACGATCCCGCGCTGGTGAAACCCGCCGTCGAGGAACTCATCAGGTTCGCCACCATCGGGGACACGGCCGTGCCTCGGGTCGCGCTGGCGGACATCGAGATCGGCGGCAAGCTGATCCGCGAGGGCGACGGCATCCTCTGCCTGGGACTGGCCGCCAACCGTGATCCGCAGGTCTTCCCGGAGCCGGACCGCCTCGACATCACCCGAGGCAGCCGGAAGCACCTTGGCTTCGGCCACGGGGTGCACCATTGCATCGGCGCGGACCTGGCGCGCCTGGAGCTGGAGATCGTGTGGAGCAAACTCTTCCACCGGATCCCGACGCTGAGGCTCGCCAAGCCCTTCGACCGAGTCCCGCGCAAGGAGGGTGCGGTGATCTACAGCCTGTGGGAGCTGCCGGTCGCCTGGTGACCTCCTCCGTCGCGCGGACGGCTCCGTTCCGGGATCCGGTCCCGGAACGGAGCCGTCCGTACGAGGCTTCAGTCGGTGTCGGCGGGAATGTCCGGACGCGGCGACACACCTCGGCAGACGGTGCCCTCCGCCGGCAGCCGACCGTCCACCAGGTAGCGGTGCACGATGGCATCGACCTGCGGATTGGCGCCCAGGACGTAGATCTCGTGCTCTCCGGAGTCCTCCACCGTCAGCAACCGGTGGCCCAGCAGCTCCGCCATGGCGACGCCGCCCGCGTAGTGGTCCATCGGATCCCCGTCGGCCTGCACGACCAAACCCGTCGGACCGTGGCCGCGACGCAGACGCGTCGGCGGCTCGGCCGGCTGGAAGGTGCGGAACGCCCCGACCCAGGGCTGCGCGCGCAGCACTCCGTAGCCGTAGGGGAACCGCTTGCGGAAGTCACGCATGTCGTTGTAGTAGACCTCCAGGTCGGAGGGCCATTCGTGTTCGAGGGTGACGGCCTCCAGCACGGCGATCCGCCGCGCACCCTCGCTGTCCGCAGCTCGCCAGACGGCCTGTTCGGACAGCAGCTCCTCACAGGCCTGAGGACCTGCACCGCCGGGTGCCGCCGCGGCCAGCAACGCCCCGACGACCTCGGCCAGTTCCACCCAGCGCCCGCGGTCGGCGGAGCGGTTCCCCACTGCGCCGTCGAAGAGCGTGCGCAGCCGTACGCCGTCGGGCTGACGCTCCAGCAGACCGGCAACTCGTTCCACCGCCGACAGCACCTGCGCGCGCCCGCGGCCCAGTCCGAGGACGGTGTGGCGCTGTCCCGTCCACCGGGCCCACTGGTTCACGTTGCGGTGCACGGCGTCGCCCTGCCACAGGAACTGCTCACGCCAGGTCCACCGCGGTCCGACGCAGGAGTCGAGCACGCAGCGGTCCACGTGGGCCGGGAACATGCTCGTGTAGACGGCCCCGACATAGGCCCCGTAGGCGTAGCCGACGAAGTTGACGTGCGGCTCGCCGAGCACCTGGCGGATGACGTCCATGTCCCGGGCGGTGTTGCGGGTGCTGATGTGGCGGCGCAGGGTGCCGCCGGCCCGGTCGCAGGCCAGTTCCCGCTGCCGCATGTCCTCCGCGAGCTGGCGGAACGCGGAGTCGGGGGGCCGCGAATCGAAGGGCGCGGTCGGGGTGGAGACCTCGGCGTAGAGCCTCGTGGACGCACCGGTGCCCCGTGGGTCGAAGCCGATCAGGTCGTAGACCTGATGCAGTTCGGTCTCGGCGAACTTCTCCGGCAGGAATCGGCCGAGGCCAGCGTCGCCGCCTGGGCCGCCGTTGACGGCCAGCAGGACGCCACGGCGCCGCGCGGTGTCGGCGGCGCGCAGCCGGGTGAGGGCGAGCGTGACGCGTTCCCCGGTCGGGTCCGCGTAGTCGCGGGGCACTTCGACGGTCGCGTGTTCCATGCCGGGAATCCCCGCGCGGCCGGCCGGCCGCTGCACCGCCCAGCGCGGCCGCTGGGTATGGAACTCCATGAGGATGTGCGCCGCATCGGTCTCGGGCCAGATGGCTGCCACCTCATACCTCCGTTCGGATCAGGGTGCCCAGGGTTACGGATGTGCCTCGAAACCCCCTGGAACGGGATCGGACCGCCGTCGGCGGCGACCGCTGTCCTCAGCGGTGGGTAAGTCTCGGCCGCCCCGGAACGGTCAGTGCCGCCAGGAAGCCGAGCGCGGCGCAGCCCGCCGCGCCTACGAGGGCGGCTCCGTAGGCGGACGCGAGAGCCTCGGGGGCGACCGCCGTGCCGTCCGCTCCGCCGGTGCGGGAGGCGGCGAGGGTGGACAGGATCACCAGCCCCACCGCGCTGCCGAGTTGGCGCGTGGTGTTCAGCAACCCGGAGGCCAGCCCGGCACGTTCCTGGGGGAGTCCGGAGGTGGCGGCCACCGTGGTGGCGTTGAGCACCACGCCCATGCCGAGGCCGAGCAGCGTCGACGGTCCCAGCAGATCGCCCCCGTAGGTGGCGTCCGTGCCGGCCCGGGACAACCACACCAACGCGGCGCACGCCGTGGCCAGACCGCACAGCATCACCGGCCTCGGTCCGGTGGCGGGCAGCACCGCGGAGACCCGCCAGCCGGCGAGGGCGATCCCGGCGGACAGCGGCAGATACGCGAGGCCGGTCTGCAAGGGGCTGTAGTGGAGCACCTGTTGGAGCAGCAGGGTGAAGACGTAGAAGGTGCTGAACAACGCGGCGATGCCGAAGAAGGCGACCAGGTTCGCCGACGCCACCGCGCGGTTGCGGAACACACCGAGCGGCACCAGGGGCGAGCGTGCGAACCAACGCTGGACGACGAGGAAGAGCGACAGCAGCACGCCTCCCGCCGTGAGCGCACCCATCACCCGGGGTGACGTCCAGCCGTGGGTGTGCGACGCGGCGATCCCGTACACGGTGGCCATGAGGCCCGCCGTGGCGGTCACGGCGCCAGGCAGGTCGAACGCCTGGCGCCGACGCGGCCGTTCGTCGCGCGGCAGCAGCCGTCCGACGGCGACGACGAGCAGCGCCCCGAGGGGCAGGTTGACCAGCAGGGTCCACCGCCAGGAGAGCCACTGGGTGATGATCCCGCCGAAGAGGACACCCACCGTGCCGGCCGATCCGCCCACTGCGCTCCACATCCCGAAGGCCCGGGCGCGAGCGGCGGGCTCGGTGAAGGTGACGCTCAGGACGGTGAGCGTGGCCGGTGCCATGGCGGCAGCGCCCAGTCCCTGGAAGGCGCGGGCGATCACCAGGGCCGCCGGTTCGGTGGCCACTCCCCCGAGACCGCCGGCCAGGGTGAACGTGACGGCGCCGCCGAGAAAGACCCGCCGCCGGCCGTACAGGTCGGCCAGCCGCCCGCCGAGCAGCAGGAAGCCGCAGAGCACGACGGCGTAGGCGTTGTTGACCCACTGCAACGACTCCGGCCGGAATCGGAGTTCGGCAGCCAGGCTGGGCAAGGCGACGTTCACGACCGACGCATCGACCACGATCATGAACTGGGCGAGGCAGCAGACTGCCAGGACCAGACCACCGCGGTGTCGTCCGGGCTCTCCGGCCGTGGTGGCGAGCAGGGGCTGAGTATCCATGCGCGCACCGTGGCGGGCGGTCGTCGACGGGCGGTAGCGGCCAGGTCGAGCGGGGCGGCTTCGAGGCTCTCTCGACCGCCCTCCCAGCGCGGGCCGTCACAGTGACCCGCTCACCCGGTCGCGCGGCCTGCCACGAGGAGGGCACCATGGCCAAGATCACGTACAAGCATGTCGACGGCACGGAGACCGTCGTGGAGGTGACGGCTCCCAACACGGTCATGCGGGGCGCCAAGCTGAACAACGTCGAGGGCATCCTGGCCCAGTGCGGCGGCTCGGCCCAGTGCGGGACGTGTCACGTGTACATCGACGAGGCCAATGTGCTGCCACTTCCCGAGATGCACGAGGCGGAGGACGACGTGCTGTACGGCACGGCCGCCGAGCGCCGGCCCACCAGTCGGCTCAGTTGTCAGATACCGGTCTCGGAGGCCATCGACGGACTGGTCGTGCATCTCCCGGCGACCCAGGTGTGATGGGTACCGGGCCGGTCGTCATCGTCGGGGCGGGCCATGCCGCGCTGGAGGCAGCCGCAGAGCTGCGCGCGCGAGGCCACACCCGTCCCATCACCCTGATCGGCGCGGAGACCGCGCTTCCGTACGCGCGACCGCCGCTGTCGAAGGGCTACCTCACCGGCCAGGTCGGGCCCGAGGAGTTGTGGTTACGTCCGGGGAGCTTCTTCCGCGAGCAGGACATCACCACGATGCTCGGAGAGAGCGTCGTCGAGATCGACCGCGAGGCGGGCCGGGTGACGCTCGCGTCAGGGGCACGCGTCCCCTACGGCACGTTGATCCTGGCCACCGGCTCCAGGCCCCGGTGGCCAGCCGTGCCGGGAGCGGACCTGGAGGGGGTCGTGGTCCTGCGGAACCTGTCCGACGCCGAGCGGCTGCGGTGTGCGCTCCGCGACTGCGGTGAGCTGCTGGTGGTCGGCGGTGGCTTCATCGGGCTGGAGGTGGCGTCCGTGGCACGGGGGCTGGGTCTGCCGGTCACCGTCGTGGAGTCCGGCCCGCGTCTGATGGGCCGTTCGGTGAGCCCCACGCTCTCCGCCCATCTGCTGGCCCTCCACCGGGCCGAGGGCACCCGGGTCCTGCTCGACCGGGAACTCGTCGCCCTGCGGGGCAGGGCGGGCCGTGTCCGGGTCGCCGAACTGAGCAACGGCGGGCGCGTGGTCACCGACCTGGTGGTGGCCGGCATCGGCGCACTGCCGAACACCGCGCTGGCCTCGCAGGCGGAACTGACGACGGGTGACGGCGTCGTCGTAGACCGCTGGCTGCGCACCTCGGACAAGGACGTGTACGCCATCGGGGACTGCGCTCGCTTCCCCAGCCCACACGCGGCGCACCCCGTACGGCTGGAGTCCCTCCAGAACGCCTCCGACCAGGCCCGCTGCGTGGCCGCGACGCTTACCGGGGACCGGCAGCCGTACACGGCCGTGCCCTGGTTCTGGACCGAGCAGTGCGGTGCCCGGGTGCAGATGGCCGGCAACACGTCCTTCCACGACGACGCGGTCGTCTCCGGGTCACGCGCCGAAGGGCGGTTCTCGGTCTTCTGCTACCGCGACGGACGTCTTGTGGGAACCGAGTCGGTGAACCGGTCGGCCGACCACATGATCACCCGTCGGCTGCTGGCCGACAGCTTGGCGGGACCGGCCGCGCACGAGGTCGCCCGTCCCGGCTTCGACCTCCGGCGGCATCCGGTGAAGCCCGTCTGAGCCGGGAGGCGGCCGGGGCGGCGGCACCCGCTCCCGCCGCCCCCGACGTGCTTCACGCCGCCGCGGGTCCGATCCGGACGTCCCGCCGGCTGTCGTCCGGGAGCACGAACTCCGCCAGTCGCCCCGCCTCCTCGCGCACGGCCGCGCGATCGGCCTTCGGCAGGGTCCGGAAGGGCGAGACGAGCAGCAGGCCGTCCTTGACAGACCAGGTGCCCGCCACGAAGCCGTCGACGAGGAAGGTGGGCAGCACCCTCGCCTGCCCGGGAGCGACCAGCTTCCGGTACTCGTCGGCAATCACCCGGCTGCGATCCGCGTGGCCGAGGAGGAGGTTGTCGAAGGCGGGCAGGAACCGTACCGGCGCAGGGCGGTCCGGGTCGGCGGGTGCCGCCTCCGGCAGGTCGAACAATTCCCTGCTGTGCTCGTCGCGGTGGACCCGCAGCCGCGGCCGGAGGTCATCGACCACCTCGCGCAGCCTGCTCAGCCCCGACCACGTCTGCATGTCCTTCACATCGGCCGGACCGAACGCCGCCAGGTACCTGATGACCATCGTCCCGATCCGCGGAGCCGGCTCCAGTGGCCGCCCGATCCAGTCCTCGGCGAGCACGCACGGAACCGCTCCTCGCCGCCCCCACAGACCGCTCGGCGGCGGGTGGACCATGGGCACCAGAAAGTGCACGGCCATGGCGAGGTCGTTGGCCCGGTGATCCGAGAAGTGCTCGGATAGCAGGCTGCCCAGTTCCTGGCGGGTCAGGGTCCGGCCCGCCAGAAGTTTCCTGCCGATCGCCGCCAGCTCGGACAGGTCGAGTCCTCCGGTCTCGCGCCGCAGACCACCCGCGGGAGCCCGGTCCAGCCGAGGCTGGAGCAGTGGCCGCAGCCAGAGGAAGTCCTCCGCGAGAGCGAGATGCTGGGTGGTGCGCAGATGCGCGCCGCGCACCATCCGGCGTTCGTGCAGCAACGACGACAAGGCGTCATGCCGGAATCCGGCGATCCGTGTCCAGAGGCCCACGTACGGCGCGTCGGGCTCCTGCCCCTGCATCGCGACCAGCCGCTCAACGACCCTTGACACGGGCCAGTCGACGCGGTCGAACAGCAACTGGCGTTCCAGCAGGGACCGGTTGAGGGCGCGGGTGGAGAGTAAGGGCATGCCGCCCATTATCGCGGGGCCGGACCGGTCACCTGTCCTGCCTGCGGGCGGTCCCGCTCCTCATGAGCTGCGCGCGAGCGAAGGTCGAGGGGCTCGGCCTACGTTTTCGGCCCGGGCGCCTGTCGCGCCCGCGTGGCCCTCACCTCCGACTCCCTGGAGCCGTCATGACCGAGGCCCTGGTCGCCGATCTCACCGGATCGGACCCGAGTTTCACGGCCGACCCCTATCCACTCTTCGCTGAGCTGCGGGAACGGGGTCCGGTGCACCGGGCCCGCGTCCTGGACGGACGGGACTGCTGGCTGATCACCGACTACGACGCCGCACGGACCGCCTTCACCGATCCGCGGCTGAGCAACGACATCCGGTATCTGAAGGCGTGGGAGAACCTCGGCCGGAACGTCGTGGGCAAGACCCTGATGCAGGTCGACCCGCCGGACCACACCCGTCTGCGCAAGTTCATCGCCCGGGAGTTCACCCTCCGCCGGGTACAGTCCATGCGTCCGCGCGTCGAACGGATCGCCCACGAACTGCTCGACTCCCTCCTGCCGTTGGGCGCGGCCGACCTGGTCGAGTCCTATGCCCTGCCGCTTCCGCTGTCCGTCATCTGCGAACTGCTCGGTGTTCCCGAGGGGGACCGCGCGGACTTCCACCTCTGGTCGAGCGATCTGTCGGCGCCGCCGACCCCCGAGCGGGGGAACGCCGCGCAGGAGGCGATGACCGGCTATCTGTCGAACCTGGTGGAGACCAAGCGCAGGGAGGGCGGTGAGGATCTGCTCGGCGCGATGGCGCGTGCCGTGCAGGACGACGGCGACCGGCTGTCCCCGGAGGAACTCCTCGGCATGGCGTTCCTGTTGCTGGTCGGTGGGCACGAGTCCACGGCGAACGTCATCTCCAGCGGAACGCTGGCCCTGCTGCGCAACCCCGACCAGCTCGCCGCGCTCCGGGCGGACTGGTCACTGCTTGAGACCACGGTCGAGGAGGTCCTGCGTTTCGACGGGCCGGTCGAGGTGTCCGCGTACCGCTACACCGCCGAACCGGTCACCATCGGGGACACCGAGATCCCGGCGGGCGAGGTGGTGCTGATCGGCATGGCGGCCGCCGGACGGGACGCCGGGCAGTTCCCGAACGCGGACAGCTTCGATCTCGGCCGGGAGTTGCGCGAGGTGCGCGCGCACCTCGCCTTCGGGCACGGTGTCCACCATTGTGTGGGCGCCCCGCTGGCCCGGATGGAGAGCGGTATCGCCCTGCGCGCGTTGCTGGAGCGGTGCCCTGACCTGACGCTGGCCGTGCCGTACGAGGACCTCATGTGGAAGCCTCCCACCTTCACGTTGCGGGGACTGGAGAGCCTCCCGGTGATGTTCACGCCGGTCGGATCGGCCGGGCGGGCGTAGGCGGCCGGTGTCCGCGGCGACGCCGGGCGAGCCTACGTCCCCGGTCCTTGTGACCCCGGTCGGCGCCTGGACGGCCCGGGTGCGCCGACCGGGCGGCGAATCGACCGCCTCGTTCCGCTTCACGGCCTGCGGACACGCGCTGCTCGTCGCCGGCGGGCTCGGTGCCGGGCGCTGGTCTTCGCTCGGGCCGGGCAGCTTCCTGTTCCGCATCACGGAGCCGGTCCTCGACGACGACGCGGCCTGTGTCGGGTGGGTGGACATCGAGCAGCGTGCGAGCCTGAGCGGCGAGTCCTTCACCGGCCAGGGCACTTCCCGTGTCCATGACGCCGACGGACGGCTGGCCAGAGCCGTTCCGGTGGAGATCCACGCCACCCGCGTCGCACTCTGAGCGGGACCACGGGACCACGGGACGACGGTGGAGGGCGTACGACATGACAGTGGCGGGTGCCGGTCGGGCACCCGCCACCGTCGTCGTTCCGTCAGTCGGACGCGACCCGCACCGCGACGTTGCCGCGGTGGCGCCCGTTCAGCAGCGCGATCATCGCCTCGGGGGCCTGGGCGAGGCCGCCCTGGACCGTGGTGTGGGGGAACACGAAGCGGCCCTCACCGAGCCACTGTCCGAAGTGCTGGTACCAGGCACCGATCTGCTCGGGCGAGTGGTAGCACGCGAACGGCCTGATCTCCAGATGCCTGGTGATGGCCCGCATGAGGTCGAGCCTCGGATGGCCCGCCGCACCGCCGCCGATCTGGCCCGCCAGCGCCCCGCAGAGAGCGAAGCGGGCGTGCGGGGCCGCCACTTTGACCGCTGCCTCGAACTGCTCGCCGCCCACGTTGTCGAAGAACACGTCGATCCCGTCCGGCGCGAGTTCGCGCAGCTGGTCGACCACAGGCCCGTCGTGGTAGTCGAAGGCGGCGTCGTAACCGAGTTCGTCGACCAGATAGTCGACCTTCTCCTTGCTGCCGGCGCTGCCGATCACCTGGGCGGCACCCCGGCACTTGGCGATCTGTCCGGCAAGGGACCCCACCCCGCCGGCGGCTCCGGAGACGAAGACGACATCCCCCTCGCCCGCCCGGGCGATGTCGGCCATGCCGTAGTAGGCGGTGGGGCCCTGGCTCAGGTAGTGGACAGGGCTCGGGAAGAGGTCCGCGCGGAGTTTGACGTACACCTCTGCAGGACCTGTCGAGTACTCCGACCACCCGCTCATGGACTGAACGAGGTCTCCGACAGCCAGTCGGTCGTCGGCGGACCGCACCACGGTGCCCACCGTGCCTCCGCCGATGCGCTCGCCCGCCAGGAACGGGGGAACCGGTAGCTGGCAGCCGGGCCGCATGAGGTCGGCATAGGCCGCCGCCAGGGACAGGTAGTCCGTACGGACGACCACCTCCCCCGCGCCCGGCCGCGGGACGGGCGTCTCCACGACGGCGAAGTGGCCGAGGGTCAGCTCACCCTCCAGTTGTCGGGTGAGCCGGACCTCGTGGGCCGTCCCCGGTACCTCTGGAACGTTCCGTGTGCTCATCGTTCCCCTTCCGTAGAGATTCATAGGTTCCGTTGGGATTCGTGGCTTCCATGGGGATTCGTTGGAAAGCCGGTTGGTTCCGGTCGCACGCGGTGACTCAGACGATCGTGGACGTATCGTCGGCGCCGGTCCTGGACGCGTCCGACGGACGCCGGCGCGGGTGCCGGGGCAGCGCGAACATGAGCAGGAAGGCCGCCGCGAGCAGGCAGGCGATCCACCGCAGGGTGTGGGAGAAGGCCGCGGAGACCGGATGTCCGGCGTCCAGCGGCCCGAGGAAGGCCACCGGGACCAGGCTCATCCCCAACACCGCCCCCAGCTGGTAGGTCGTGGTGCCGAGCCCGGCCGCGGAGCGCTGGTGCTCGCGGGAGACATCGGTCAGCAGCACCGTCGGCAGCGGTGCCACCGTCAGTCCCATGCCGCCGCCGAGCAGGGCCAGTGCCGGCAGGATCTGCCAGGACTGGATACCGGTGCCGTAGTGCTGTGTCTGCCAGCCGTACACCAGGACTCCCGCCAACTGCGTGAGCACTCCGGCCTGTAGCGCCTTCCACCCGTACCTCGGGAAGAGCGCGTCGCGTGCGAGTCCGGCGCTGAAGGCCACCGCGGCACCGAAAAGGAGCATGCACACAGCGGCCCGCACAGGGGACCAGCCGAGCCCGGCCTGCATGTGGAAGCACCAGGCGAGGAAGTAGATGCCGCCGAGGGTGCCGTAGACAAGTTCGATCCCGATGCCGACGGCGTAGCTCCGGATGCCGAACAGAGACCTGACCACCGGCGGGCCGCCGCGTCGGCGGCTGCCGGCCCGCGCGTGGCGAACGACGGCGATCGACGTGCCGGAGCACGGATGATCCTTGCGCTCGGCGATGCAGAGCAGCCCCACTACCAGACCCGCCAGCCCGATGGGCACGTTGATCAGTAACACCGAACGCCAGCCGAGGCCGAACAAATCGCTCTCCAGGAGCACGGCTCCGACCAGTGGACCGGTCACCGAGCCCAGCCCGATCACCGCGCCGAAGAGGGCCGCCGCCCGACCCTGTCCGTCGGCGGGGAACAAGGCGTCGAGTATGTGGGGCACCTGGGAGACCATGAGCGCCGCCGCTGCGCCCTGTACCGACCGGGCGGCCACCAGGGACTCGGAGCTCGGGGCGATCCCGCCCAGCACGGAGGCGATGGTGAAGGCCCCGATGCCGACGAGGAACAGTCTCCGACGCCCGTGCGCGGCGCCCAGCCGTGTGCCGGGCCCGAGGACGACGGCGAATGCGAGCGCATAAACGCCGGTTATCCAGGGGAGAACGGCGTTGGGGACATCGAGGTCTGTTCGGATCGTCGGAAGGGCGACATTGACCATGGTGAGGTCGACCAGGTCCATGAGGCTCGCCGCCATGACGACGGCCGTCGCCCACCCGCGTATCCGGTCGACCTCCGGCTTCGGCACGGATGGGTCGACCAGCGCGGGACGGAACGTGAACCTCATCGAAGTCTCCCTGCTCACAGTGGTGTTGGCCTCGTGAGCGACAGTAGATTTCATCTAGGACAAAAACTGTCCTCGATGGGGGTGCGGCGCACACGCGCCGGAGCCGTGTCGTAGCGCAAGGCCCTACAGATCCGCTGCGGCGCCCGCCCTCAGCCCTCCTGTCCGGCGGGGTCGGCGCCCGTGTCCATGCCCCCGTCGACGGTGACGATCTGTCCGGTGACCAGCGACGCGGTCGGACGGGCCAGCTCCGTGATCCACGGGGTGATGTCGTCGACGTCCGCCACCCTCCCCAGCGGAATGCCGGCGGTGACCGCGTCGAACAGGCCCTCCACTTGCTGTGGCGTCAGGCCGTTGGCCTCGAACGCCTCGGTGCGTACGAAACCGGGGGCCACGGCGTTGACCCGGACTCCGTGTGCCGCGAGTTCCGCCGCCCAACTGCGGGTCAGGCTGTGCACGCCTGCCTTGCTCGCCGCGTACACCGACTGTCCGGGCCCCGGATTGTGACCGGCGCGGCTGGACACCAGGACGATGTTCCCGCGCTGCGCTAGCAGGTACGGCAGCAGGTGCCGGGTGACGATCAACGGTCCCACCAGGTTGGTGTCCAGGACCTCCCGCACCAGGTCCGGTCCGAGCGCGCCGAGCGGTGTGAACCGGAAGACACCGGCGCTGTGCACCAGGACGTCCAGCGCGCCGCCGCGCTCGCGCACCTCGTGGGCCAGCGCCTCGGCACCCGCTTCCTCGGTCACGTCGGCGGCCACCGGTACGACGGCGGGGTGCTCGGCCGCGACCTGGTCCAGGCGCTCCTTGCGGCGGCCACAGATGATCACGGTGGTGGCGCCCTGCGCGGCGAAGGCCAGTGCGGTGGCGCGGCCTATGCCCGTGCCACCGCCGGTGACTACGACGGTGCGCCCAGCGAAGATCTGGTCCGGCATGGTTCCCTCCTCGAAGCGGTCGGCTGAGAGCGGACCGGCGACTCCCCCACCCCGTGGGCCGAGGACGGCCGGACGGTCAGCGTGGGCCCCCCTGGTTGTGGCCGTCTGGACCTCGGGTGGACCGCGAACGCGAGGACGTGGTCGCGTTCGAGCCGCTCTTGACCGGCGTGGCAGACCCTGAGCCGCGACGGTGTCGCCGATCGACGGAGCGTGTGATGTCAGCACTCGGTGGTTGCTCGCCCTTGGAGCCGGAGGCGGACACAGGGAAGGGGCCGCTCTCGGGGCTGCGCGTACTGGAGCTGGCCGGCATCGGCCCGGCGCCCTTCGCCTGCATGCTGCTGGCGGATCTGGGGGCCGAGGTGATCCGTATCGAACGGGCCGGCGGAGAGCGGCCGTTCGCGGAGTGGCACCGGGTACTGGACCGCGGGCGCCGCTCGCTGGCCCTGGATCTGAAGAAGCCCGACGCGGTGCGGGTTGCGCTACGACTCGCGGGACAGTGCGACGTCCTCGTGGAGGGCTTCCGGCCGGGAGTGGCCGAGCGTCTGGGCCTGGGACCGGAGGAGTGCCAGGACGGCCATCCCTCCCTCGTGTACGCCCGCATGACCGGATGGGGGCAGCACGGACCGCTGGCCCGGACACCGGGACACGACATCAACTACATCGCGCTGACCGGCGCATTGGACGCGATCGGAACGGCAGGAGGGCCGCCCGTTCCGCCCGCCAACCTGTTGGGCGACTTCGCGGGCGGCGGGATGCTGCTGTTCGGCGGCATCCTCGCGGCGGTGCTTGAGCAGCGGCGGACGGGCCGCGGCCGGGTGGTGGACGCGGCTGTCGTGGACGGCACCGCACTGCTCATGGGCATGCTGCTCGACATGTCGGGCAACGGACAGTGGCAGTCGCCCAGAGGTGGCAACCTGCTCGACGGCGGAGCGCCGTTCTACGGCGTGTACCGCTGCCGCGACGGCGGGTACGTCGCCGTAGGAGCTCTTGAGGACCGGTTCTTCGCGGCCCTTGTCCATGCTCTGGGGCTGGACCCCGGCCGCTTGCCGGACCGGTGGGAACGCGGCAACTGGGCGGTGCTGCGGTCCACGTTCGCGGACCGCTTCGCCCGGCGCACCCGCGACGAGTGGGCGGCCGACCTCACAGGCACCGACGCGTGCGTGACCCCGGTGCTGAGCCTCGACGAGGCGGCCCGTCATCCGCATCTACGGTCCCGCGGCACCTTCCTGACGGATGGTCCCGCCCTTGAGCCGGCCCCCGCACCGCGGTTCGACGGGGCCCAGGCGCCCCGGCCCGCGCCCGCCCCGGCCAAGGGCCGGCACACACGTGAGGTCCTGGCCGAGTCGGGGTGGTCGGCGGCGGAGATCGAGCACCTGTTGTCCTCCGGTGCGGCCCACACCGACTCCGGGTTCGACCTGGCCGGCCGCGGCGAGGCGCCCAGTCGCTCTTGAGCGCGACGCGAGCACCCGGCTCCACGCTTCGCGTCCCGGCCGACACGACCTGACACCGAACCAGCACCGCAGGAGGGGCAGATGGCAGGACAGGACTTCCAGCTCTACGACACCACCCTGCGCGACGGCACGCAGCAGGAGGGTCTCGTGCTGTCGGTGGACGACAAACTCGCCGTCGCGCGATACCTGGACTCCCTGGGCGTGGGGTTCATCGAGGGCGGCTGGCCGGGGGCCGTACCGAAGGACACGGAGTTCTTCCGGCGCGCGGCCACGGAACTGTACCTGGACAACGCCCTGCTGGCGGCGTTCGGTGCCACTCGCAGACCCGGGACCTCGGCCGCGACCGATCCGCAGGTGCGGGCGCTGCTCACCGCCGAAACCCCGGTGGTGACGCTGGTGGCCAAGAGTCATCCCCGGCACGTGGAACTCGCCCTGAGAACCACCCTGGCGGAGAACCTCGCGGCGATCGGCAGCACCGTGCGGCACCTGGTCCGCGCCGGCCGCAGGGTCTTTCTCGACGCGGAGCACTTCTTCGACGGCCACCGCACCAACCGCGACTACGCCCTGGAAGTGGCGCGCACCGCTGCGGACGCCGGGGCGGAGACCGTGGTGCTGTGCGACACCAACGGCGGATCACTGCCGGACGAGGTGGGCACGGTGGTGACCGACACGATCCGGAGCACGGGTGTGCCGATCGGTGTCCACTGCCACGACGACTCAGGGTGTGCGGTCGCCAACTCGATGGCGGCGGTGGCCGCCGGAGCCCGCCACGTCCAGGGCACGGTGCACGGCTACGGCGAGCGGTGCGGCAACGCCAATCTCCTGACGCTGGCCGCCAACCTGATCCTCAAGCGCGGGGTGCCGGTGCTGCCGCCCGGCCGCCTGGGCGACATGGTCGCGGTCGGCCGGTCCATCGCCGAGATCACCGGACACTCCCCGGCCGCTGGCACCCCGTACGTCGGCAGGTCGGCCTTCACGCACAAAGCCGGCCTGCACGCCTCCGCGCTGCGGAGGGACAGCGCGCTGTACCAGCACATCGACCCGCTGGACGTCGGCAACACCATGCGCACGCTCGTGTCCGACATGGGCGGACGGTCGTCGATCCTGCTCAAGTCCCAGGAACTGGGTTACGACGTCAGCGCCGCAGGGGACGCCGTCGCGCGGCTGGCCACGAAGGTCAAGGAACTGGAACACCGCGGCTACAGCTTCGAGTCGGCGGACACCTCCTTCGCGTTGCTGCTGAGCGCCGAGTTGTCCGCGGACCAGGGCGGTCCGGCGGTCGACCTCCTCTCCTGGCGCGTCTCCACGGACCGGAACGACACCGGCCGGGCACGGTCCGCCGCCTCGGTACGGCTGCGGGTGGACGACGTGCCGGTCGAGGGCGCCGGCTCGGGCGACACTCCGGCGGACGCCCTCGACCGGGCCGTGCACCACGCCCTCGACGTGTCGTTCCCACGGCTGCGGCGACTGCAGCTGGCCGACCACCAGGTGCGCCTCCCGGTCGGCGGGTCCGACGGACGGGTGCTGGCCCGGGTGCTGGCCTCCTTCACGGACGGGTCCGAGCGGCTGAACACCGTGGGGGTGGACCGTGACGCCAACTCCGCCTTCGTCCAGGCGCTGCTGGACGCCGTGCGGTACCTGCTGGCGCCGGCCGACCGCCACCTCGGCGAACCACGGCCCCCGGGCCACGAACCGGCGGCCGCAGCACCCTGACGGACCGAGCCCCAGGACGGAATGACCATGCGTACGGAAGGCATGTACATACGGGCCACCGGCGTCCGGCTCCCGGCCGCACTGCCGGTGAGCGAAGCCGTCGCCGCGGGCGACTGTCCGCCACGAACCGCCGAGACCACCGGCATCGTCTCGGTGGCCCACTCACTCGACGAGTCGGCCGCCGAGATGGCGGTCGCGGCCGCTGCCCGCGCCCTCGACCGCGCCGAGGCGCAGGCGGACGACATCGACCTGGTCCTGCACGCCGACACCTACCACCAGGGCCAGGACCTCTGGCCGGTCGCCTCCTACATACAGCGCGAGACGCTCCGCAACACCTGCCCCGCTCTGGAGATCCGGCAGATGTCCAACGGCGGACTGGCCGCGCTCCATCTGGCCGCCGCGTATCTGAGGTCCGCGCCCGGCCACCGCGACGCGCTGCTGACCACCGCCGACCGCTTCTGCCCACCCGGCATCGACCGCTGGCGCACCGACCCCGGTACGCCGTACGCCGACGGAGGTACGGCGCTGGTGCTCTCCCGACGCGACGGGTTCGCGTCGTTGTCCTCGGTGGCGTTGTACGCCGACGCCGAACTCGAACCTCTGCACCGTGGCGACACCCCATTCTCACCGGCGCCGTTCACCCACGGCATGCCCGTGGACTTCGACGCGGCCAAGCGCTCGTTCGTCGAGCGCATGGGCATCTCCTACGCCGTCGCCCGCAGCAGCGCAGGGCAGTACAGCGTCGTCAAGGAGGCGCTGTCGGACGCCGGGATGGACCTCGCGGACGCCGCTTGGGTGATCCTTCCGCACTTCGGCCGCCGCCGGCTGCAGTCCATCTACTACAGGCCGTTCGGTATCGATCCGGACCGCACCACGTGGGACTGGAGCCGGACCGTCGGCCATCTCGGCGCGGGCGACCAGTTCGCGAGCCTGGACCGGCTCGTCTCCTCCGGCCGGGCCGTGCCAGGTGACCGGTGCGTGCTGATGTCGGTGGGCGCAGGCTACAGCTGGGGCTGCGCGGTGGTCGACATTCTCGAACGTCCGTCCTGGGCCGTCGGCTGACATCCGGCCCGGCGCCCGCCCGATCCCGACCATGGAAGACGCCGCCGCGGCGGCCCTGTCGAGAGGAATGTCCTGTGGTACGGAGCAGTGCGGCAACCCATGTCGCGGAGCACAGTGCCCTCATCATGGCGCCCGCCGCGGACGTCTACGAGCTCATCGCCGCCGTGCGGGGGTGGCCCGACGTCTTCGGTCCGACGGTGCACGCCGAGGTGCTGGAGGAGACCGAGCGGCACCAGTTGCTGCGGATCTGGGCGTTCGCGAACGGCCGCGTGCGCGACTGGACCTCGCGCCGGTCCCTCGATCCGGCGACCCGAACGGTGACTTTCCGACAGGTGGTGACCGCCCCGCCGGTGGCCTCGATGGGCGGCGAGTGGCGGATCGTCGAGACGGCCGACGGCTGCCGGGTGACGTTGCTGCACGACTACCGGGCGACCGACGACGACCCCGAGGCCCTGCACCTGATCGAGACCGCCGTGGACACCAACAGCACCGCCGAACTACGGGCGCTCAAGGCCACAGCCGAGCGGTTCGCCGACTTCACGCAGTCGAGGTTCACCTTCAGCACACACCAGGACATCAGCGGCAGTCGCCGGGATGTGTTCGACTTCCTGGCACGAGCCGACGCGTGGCCGAGCCGGCTTCCCCACGTCGCCCGGGTGCAGCTGCGTGAGGACGAGCCCGGCGTCCAGCACTTGACCATGGACACCTACAGTCCTGACGGGTCCGAGCACACGACATCCTCGGTCCGGCTCTGCTTTCCCGACCGCGGGCTGATCGTCTACAAGCAGACGACGCCCCCACCGGTCATGACCGGCCACACGGGGCGGTGGGTCGTCGAGTCCGTCCAGGACGAACGCGGGGTGCCCATGGTGCGAGCCATCTCCTGGCACACGGTCGTGCTCGACATGGACGGCGTGCGCGGGGTGCTGGGACCCAACACAAAGCTGGCCGAGGCCGACGCGATGGTCCGTCGATCCCTCGACGCCAACAGCTCCGCCACCCTGCTCCGAGCCAAGCAGTACGTGGAGCAGAGCCGCTGACTGGAACGGCGGAGGGCCCAGGACGCAGGGTCCCCGCACGCCGCCGCACGACCGCCGTTCGAGATCACCGCTCCGTGGCCGGGCCCGAGGTCGACAGCCCGGGCCCGGTCGCCTTCCAGGGGGAACGTTGAACAACGATCGTTCGTACGGCGAGACGATCCACGAGTGGACGATGGCGAATCCCCACCGGGAGGCTGTGCTGTCCGTGAATGGGAGCGGTCCGGACGCGCCCGTCGAACGTCTGACGTACGGCGAACTGGACCGCGAGGCCGCCGCGTTGGCCGGCTGGCTGTGGGAGCGCGGGCCGGTCGGCCAAAACGTGCTCGTACTTCAGTCCTCACCCCGCTTCTTCGCGGTGAGCGTCCTCGCCTGCATGTACGCAGGAGCGGTCGCCGTGCCCGTCGCGGTGCCGGGCACCAGCCAGCACAACGCGGACCAGGTCCTCGGCATCGCCAGGGACGCGTCGGCCGGAATCGTCCTCACGGACGCGGCGACGGCGCCGGACGTCTCGGTGCTCCTTGCCCGGCACGGCCACGACCGGATCAGCTGCCTGGCGGTGGAGTCGGCACCGGACGGGGACGGACTCCGCATACCAGTAGCCGACGCCGACCAGGCGGCCCTGGTCCAGTACACGTCCGGCTCCGCCCGACGGCCCCGCGGTGTGGTCCTGACCCACCGCAACCTCGTCGTGGGTCAGCGCACGATCGCCCGGGTACTGGAGACGCGGCCGGGCGACCGGATCGGCGGCTGGTCGCCGGTGCACCACGGTATGGGCCTGACCGGCCAACTCCTGCACCCGCTCTGGCTGGGAGGCACCTGCGTGCTGCTGAGTCCGGGCCTGTTCGACCGTCGGCCGGCGGCCTGGCTGGAAGTCGTCTCGGCCCACCGCCTGCGTGTGAGCGGAGGTCCCGGCCCGGCGTACGAGCTGTGTGCGCGCCAGGTCGGTGACCAGGAGTTGGCCGGGCTGGACCTGTCGGGCTGGGAACGGGCCATATGCGAGCCGGGACCGATCCGGCCCGAGACGCTGCGGGCCTTCGCGGACCGGTTCGCTGCGGCGGGCTTTCGGCCCGATGCGCTCAGGACCTGCTACGGACCGGCCGAGGTGCCCCTCCTGGTGTCCGGCGCACCGGGTGCCGAGGCGGCCCACCGCACCGTGGACACGGCCGCGCTGGAGAACCGCGAACTGCGTGCTCCGGTCCCCGGCCGGCCGACACGCACCCTGGCGGACTGCGGGGTGCCCGTCGGCGCCGAGCTGCGCGTCGTCGATCCGGTGAGCCTCGAAGTGCTTCCGGACGGAAGGGCGGGGGAGATCTGGGTCCGAGGGCCGGAGATCGCGGACGGCTACTGGAACCGCCCGCTCGAAACCACCGACACGTTCGACGCCCGCACTGCCGACGGCAGGCGCGGCTTCCTGCGCACCGGGGACCGGGGCGCGCTGTCCGACGGGCGTCTGTATGTGACCGGTCCGCCCGAGGACGCCGTCGGGCCGGCCGGGTCCTCCCTGTCCTCCGGTGATCTGGAGCGTGCCGCCCGCCAGGTGAGCGACCTGTTCGGGGCGGGCGCGGCCTTCGGTGTCGGTGTCGAGCAGGAGCACTTGGTGCTCGTCCTGGAACTGCGGGGCAAGGGCCACTACGACATCGACCTCCCCGGTCTCGTCCGGGCCGTGGAGAAGCACCTGTCCGAGGAGTTCCGGCTCACCCCGGGCGGAGTGTTCCTCGTGCCCCGCGGGACGATCCGCCGGACGGCCGGCGGGACAGTGGAGCGGAGCGAGCTGCGTCGGCTGCTGCTCGGCGGCGAACTCAAGGCCATCCACCAGCAGGTGGGGCGCGAGGTCCGGGAACTCATCGGCTCCCGAGCCCGGTGAGCCGGGCCCGGGCGACCGGTGCGCCGCTCGGCCGGTCCGGTTCTAGGGGATCCACCCCGCCTGTTCGGCGATGCGGATGGCGTCGACCCGGTTGCGGGCATTGAGTTTGGTCACCGTGGCGGTGAGGTAGTTCCGCACGGTGCCCTTGGAGAGGTGCAGGCGCCTGGCGATCTCCCCAGCCTCCGCTCCCTGCGCGGCCAGCCGGAGCACTTCCAGCTCGCGCCTGGTCAGGGGCGTGGCCTGTACGTCCCAGGCCGACAACGCCAGTTCGGGATCGATGACGCGTTGTCCGGCCGCGACGGCACGGATGGCGTTGGCGAGCCGGTGCGGTTCCGAGTCCTTGAGCAGGAACCCGGAGACCCTGGCGTCCAGGGCGCGCCGCAGCGTGCCCGAGCGGCCCAGCCCGGTCAGCATGATGGTCCGGCAGTCCGGCAGTTGCAGATGGAGTTCGGCCGCGGCGCTCAGCCCGTCGATCCCGGGAAGGCCGATGTCGATGACGGCGACGTCCGGCTTGGTCTTGAGGGCTGTCGGCACGATCGCGTCCCCGCGTCCGACGGCCGCCACCACTTCCAGGTCCCATTCCATCTCCAGCAGGGCCACCAGGGCTCCGCGCAGCATGGAGACGTCTTCGGCGATGAGGACTCTGACGGACAACATGGACCTCCGGTCTCAGGAAGCCGGTCGGACTGACTCCAGGGCGACGCCCCGGGGCGCCTCACACACCAGGTGGAACCAGCCGTCGTCCGTCGCTCCCGCGTCGATGTGCCCTCCGATGTCGTCGAACCGACTGGCCAGATTGTGCAGACCGTTGCCGCCCGGACAAGGCTGTCCCGGTACGTCGCCGACCAAACCGTCGTTGGCGACCACGAGCCGGACCCGCTCCTGCTCGCCGACCGCCCGGATCGTGACGTGCCGGACATTTGCGTGCCTGAGGGCGTTGGTCACTCCCTCGCGTACCGCGGTGGCCAGGGCGGTGTCCACGGCGGGCGGCAGGCTCCCGCACCGGATGTCGACGTGCGCGACGACTCCGATGGAGTTCAGCACCGACTCCACGGAGGACACCTCACTCTCCAGCGACATGCCTCGATAGCGCCGCGCCACCAGTCGCACGTCCGACAGGGCCTGGCGGGAGATTTCGAGAACCTCGTCGATCTCCTTGCGCGCCTGCTCCGGCCGGCTGGGCACCAGTTGATAGATCAGCTCGCTCTTCAAAGCGATCGACGACAGGCTGTAACCCAGCAGGTCGTGCAGGTCCATGGCGAACCGGCGCCGCTCACGCGATACGGCCCTGTGGGCCGTCTCCGCCTGCGAGGCCCATGACGCACAGACGAGTTGGGTGAGCCGGGCGAGGCCGAGAACCACGAGCCCGCAGAGGGCGGCGGTCAGGGCGGGCCCGATGGAGGACACCATGGACGATCCCTCAACCGCCGCGCGCACGGGTGCGTCGGCGACGACCAGCGCGAAGGCTGCCCAGGCGCAGAATCCAGTGAGCAATAACAGCGCGGAACCGGCAAGCGGCCCAATGAGCCCATTCCAGTTCGTCCCCGCTATTACCACGGAAAGGTAGGTCGCTGCCGCGACTAGAAGGAAGAGAGAAACTCTGCGCACCGACTCCCACTGCCGATAAGGAAGGAAAGGGAGAATCACCTGGAATACGACAAGTGGTATCGCGCACAGCACACACGCAATGATTTCCGCTGCCCCGGCCGCCCCTTTCACCACGTCGACCAGAGCCAGCGCACCACTGCTCAGCACCACAATGAAGAGCAGCAGTCGAGCAATTTTAAGGGCCCCACGCTCATGGTCCGATCGCTTATCACCGCAGGGCTCACCAAATAAGACATCCACCTGTCCCCCGCATAACTGAGATCAATTGCACTATTGGCCATATTGCAAAAGTCGACAGCGCACCGGACCCATAGTAAACAGGAAGCACTTAAGGAACAACCGTGCCCCATCCACACAATCACAGTCAGTGACCTAAACCTGCGTAAACAAGCCTCCCCCGTTCCGAAAACCGCTCCGACAAGGTGGGATCACGGACCCGGGACGGCGACGGTCACCTGCCCCGCCACGCACGGATGAGCGACGGCGACCCCCTTGCCCTGGCTTGAACTGTGGCTGATTCCAGCGGTGTGTCGCTACAGGACGGATGGCGCACGGTGGCGCAGCGTGCGGCCGCCGCCCACCGATCATGATCGTCCTGTGGCGCATCCGCACCTACGGATTCTCGACGTGATCCTGTGACACCTGGTAGTGCGGCGTTCACAGGATCGGTATGACATATTCACAACGGCGCTCGTGCGTCCCTCACTGTGCCTCGGGTCAGCCGGAGTGCGAGGCTCCACCGATGTCGTACCGGTGTCCGAGGGGAGCACAGGATGGAAATCAAGGTGCTGGGCCCGTTGATAGCCCAGGAGCGCGGAATCTCGGTGGTGCCAAGTGCGGCCAAGCCCAGGCAGATCCTCGCCGTACTCGCCTTCCAGGCGGGACGGATCGTCACGGTATCCACGCTGATGGAGGAGATCTGGGGAGAAGCCGTACCGCGCAGCGCCGCCACCACATTGCAGACCTACATCCTCCAACTGCGCCGCAAGATCGCCGGCGCGCTCCCGGACAACGCCACCCGGGGAGCCAAGGACATCCTGGTCACCCGGCACGGCGGCTATCTGCTCGACCTGCCTCCGGGACAGGTGGATGTCCACGAGTACGAGCAGTGCGCGTCCGCCGGACGGAGCGCGTTCGACGCGCACGACGACCAGGCAGCGTCCCACCTGCTCGGCGCAGCCCTCGACATGTGGCGGGGCCCGGCTCTCGTCGATGTACGCGTCGGACGGGTGCTGGAGCTGGACGTACTCCGGATCGACCAGGACCGGCTCGCTGTGCTCGAACGCCGCGTAGCCGCGGATCTGCGCCTGGCCCGACACTCCGAACTCGTACCGGAGCTCACCGTGCTGACGGCCCGTTACCCCATGCACGAGAACTTCTGCGCGCTGCTCATGCTGGCCGCCTACCGCTCCGGCAACGCCTGGCGGGCTCTTCAGGCATTTCAGCAGTTACGGTCCACTCTCATCGAGGAACTGGGCCTTGAGCCCTCCCCCCGGCTCCAGCGGCTGCACCAGTCGATACTCACCGGCGACCCAACGCTGGATCTGCACGTCGCGGCTCTCTGAACCGAGCCGTTCGCCCCGAGCGGGGACGCGCCTGAGGCGCGTCCCCGCTTCCGCGTCCCGCGCCCGCCCCGGACCGGTCCCCCGGCGCCGCGCTCCATGTCGGCACAAGCATGCGTCGAGGGGGCCGCCGAACGATGAACCGGATCGAGAGCGGTGGCCCGTCACGAGCGCGCCGCCGACCGATTCAGCGGGCGGGACACACCACAGAGACCCTGCGACGCCTCGCCCGCTGACCCACCGGACCACCCTCGGTCCCCACACAAGAGAGGTGACGACCTTGCGCAGAGTCGCCATCACGGGCCTGGGCGCGGTAGCCCCGGGAGGTATCGGCGTAAAGGAGTACTGGGAACTGCTCACCGCCGGCCGATCCGCCACTCGCACCATCAGCTTCTTCGACCCTTCTCCCTTCCGCTCGCGGGTCGCGGCCGAGTGCGACTTCGATCCGGTGTCGGCGGGCCTGACGCCACAGGAGATCCGCCGGCTGGACCGGGCCGCCCAGTTCGCGGTGGTGAGCACCCGCGAGGCCCTCGCCGACAGCGGCCTGGACGCCTCCCGCCCCGCCCCCGACCGGATCGGCACGTCGATCGGCAGCGCGGTGGGCTGCACGACGAGCCTGGAGCGCGAGTACGTGGTCGTCAGCGACGGTGGGCGCAAGTGGAACGTCGACCACGAGTACGCCGTCCCGGAGCTCTACCGGCACTTCGTCCCCAACACGATGGCGGCCGAAGTCGCCTGGGTCGCGGGCGCCGAGGGCCCTGCCGCCGTGGTGTCGACGGGCTGCACCTCGGGGCTCGACGCGGTCGGTCACGCGGTGGAGCTGATCCGCGAAGGAAGCGTGGACGTGATGATCGCCGGCGCCACCGAGGCCCCCATCTCACCCATCACCTCCGCCTGCTTCGACGCCATCCACGCCACCACCCCGCACAACGACGAACCGGAACGCGCCTGTCGGCCCTTCGACCGCACCCGAGGCGGTCTGGTGCTGGGGGAAGGCGCCGCAGTCATGGTCCTCGAAGAATGGGAGAGTGCCCGAAGGCGCGGGGCACACGTCTATGCCGAGATCGCCGGATTCGCCGCCCGCTGCAACGCCTACCACATGACGGGACTCAAGCCAGACGGCCGCGAGATGGCGGAGGCCATCGACGCCGCCCTGCAAGAAGCCCGTATCGCGCCGGAGGCCATCGGCTACATCAACGCGCACGGCTCCGGAACCAAGATGAACGATCGTCACGAGACAGGCGCCTTCAAGCGCAGTCTGGGCGATCACGCCCATCACGTGCCGATCAGCTCGGTGAAGTCGATGATCGGGCACTCGCTCGGTGCGATCGGCTCGCTGGAGATCGTCGCCTGCGCGCTGGCGATCGAGCACGGGGTGCTGCCCCCCACCGCCAACCTGCACGAACCCGATCCCGAACTCGACCTCGACTACATCCCGTTGACGGCGCGCGAGCAGCGGGCGGACGTGGTGCTCAGCGTCGGCAGCGGCTTCGGCGGTTTCCAGAGCGCGATGCTGCTGACCCGGCCACGGGTACGGTCATGACCGCCGCCGTCGTGACCGGCCTCGGCGTCGCCGCGCCGAACGGCCTCGGAACGGAGGCGTTCTGGAAGGCCACCCTGGCGGGAGAGAGCGGTCTGGCCCCGCTGACCCGCTTCGACGCGGCCCAGTACCCGTGCGTGATCGCCGGTGAGGTCAAAGGCTTCGTCGCCGAGGAGCACATACCGAGTCGGCTCATGCCGCAGACGGACCGCATGACCCGGCTCGCACTCGCCGCCGCCGACTGGGCCATCGACGAGACCGGCGCCGACCTGCGGCAACTGCCCGAGTACGGCATGGGCGTGGTGACCGCCGCCTCCGGCGGTGCCGTCGAGTTCGGCCAGCGGGAGCTGCAGAACCTGTGGAGCAAGGGCAAGGAACACGTCAGCGCCTACCAGTCCTTCGCCTGGTTCTACGCGGTCAACACGGGCCAGATCTCCATCCGGAACAAGATGCGCGGCCCCAGCGGGGTCCTGCTCACCGAACAGGCGGGCGGCATCGACGCCATCGGCCATGCCAGGCGACACATCCGCAAGGGCACACCTCTCGTCCTGTCCGGCGGTGTGGACTCGGCGTTGTGTCCCTGGGGTTGGGTGCCTCAGATCACCACCGGCCGCATGAGCACCGTGGTGGACCCGGACCGTGCCTACCTGCCCTTCTCCGCGGACGCGTCCGGATACGTCGTCGGTGAGGGAGGTGCCGTGGTCGTCCTTGAGGACGCGGCCTCGGCCCGTGAACGAGGTGCCCCACACGCCTACGGCGAAGTTGCCGGCTACGGAGCGACCATGGACCCGCCGCCCAGCACGGGCCGGCCACCCGGCCTACGGCGGGCGGCCGAGATCGCCATCGCCGACGCGGGCCTCACCCCGCAGAACATCGACGTGGTCTTCGCCGACGCGGCAGGCGTGCCCGAACTGGACCGGGCCGAGGCCGCAGCCATCACCGGGCTGTTCGGGCCGCGCGGAGTACCGGTGACCGCGCCCAAGACCATGACCGGCCGGCTGCTCGCCGGCGGTGCGGCCCTCGACGTGGCCACCGCACTGCTCTCCCTGCGCGCGGGAGTGATCCCTCCCACCGTCCATGTGCGGGCTCCGGCGCCCCAGTACGGCCTCGATCTGGTCACCGGCCGTCCCCGCGACACCGCTCCGCGATCAGCTCTGGTCCTCGCCCGCGGATACGGCGGCTTTAACGCGGCCCTCGTACTGCTCCGTACCGACGACTGATACTCCGCCCCCACCGAAAGGAACCACGACATGTCCGCAACCACCACGGTAACCCTGGCCGACCTCACCCGGATGCTGCGTGAGAGCGCGGGCGAGGAAGAAGGCGTCAACATGGACGGCGACGTCCTGGACGTCTCCTTCGACGATCTCGGCTACGACTCCTTGGCCATGCTCCAGGTCATCGGCCAGGTCCAGCGCGAATACGGCATCCGGCTGCCGGACGAGGCGGTCGCCGACGCAGACACCCCGCGCGCCCTGCTGGCACTGATCAACACCAGTGAGCACGCGCCGCAGACCGGGTGACCTGCCCAACTCCCGTACCGGGGACGGCACGACACACCTGTGTCCGGCACCCAACCGAGGTGTGCCGCCCCAGCCGTCCACGGGCCATGCGACGTAAGGAGACACAGTTGTTCTGTACAGCTCTGAACGTTGTCACACGAGATCTGACCGTTCCCGAGGAAGCTCCGGAAGGGCGGTCGCCGGCCGGCGCGCAAGCCGTCGGCACCGCCCTCGACGCGTTCGGGCTCACCGACTCACCGACGCGCGCCGGAACTGTCGTCTTCCTGGTGGCCGGTGACTCCCCGCCGTCCGCGCACGGTGGCATCGAGGACGCCACCGTGCGCACAGCGGAGTCGACGGTGTCCGCCTTGGTGCTGGCGCACGCCGAACTCGTCGACGGCACAAAGGACGTGGCGCTGGTGCTGACCGGTCTCGGTGAGCCGGGACCCGTGCGGGCCAGCCGGGTCACTCTGCGCAGGGTGCCCCAGGAGGACGACTCGGCGCCGGCGAGCGACACCACGCGGATGCTGCTCTGGTCCGGCAGCCGCGCGGGCGACGAGACACGGACCCGGGCCCGGCTCCGCCTGGTGGTCGAGGGGATGACGGACGACGTCTTCCGTGCCCTACCCGCCGTGGTGCCGTGCGGACCGAACCCAGGCCTTGTCCGGGCCGCCGCACTGTGCAGCTCCGCGAACCCCACCGCCGCACTGGACACGGCCACGGCGTTCACAGCCAACCGCCCACGCCGGGTGGCGCTGCTCTTCCCTGGGCAGGGCTCCCAGCACACGGGGATGGCCTCCGGGCTCTACCGGCACGAGCCGGTGTTCACCGAGGCCGTCGACACGGTGCTGGACCTGATGGGCGCCGAAGGTGCGGCGATCCGTGCCGACTGGGTCACCCCGCACCGGCCGGTCATCGACATGGACGACGTCCGGCGCGCGCAGCCGCTGCTGTTCGCCGTGGACTACGCACTCGGAAAGCTGATCACGAGCTGGGGAGTGCGTCCGACGGCACTGCTCGGTCACAGCGCCGGCGAACTCGTGGCCGCCACCTTCGCCGGCGTCGTGTCCCTCCCGGACGCCGTGACGATGATGCGAGAACGCGTCCGCCACGCACTGTCCGTCCCGGCCGGCGGAATGCTCGCCGTCGCAGCGTCCGAGGATCAACTGCGGCCCTGTCTGATCGCCGAGGTGGCCGTCGCCGCCGTCAACGCCGAGTTGCAGACCATGCTGGCCGGTCCCGCGGCCCAGCTGTCTCTCGTCGAGAAGCGGCTGCGCGCCGACGGCCACACCGTCGTGACGGTTCCAGCGACCAGCCCCTTCCACTCTCCCGCGATGGCCCCGGCCGCCGACGCCGTCGAGCGGAAGTACACGCGGATCGGTTTCCGGCCCCCTGACCTTGCGCTCTACTCCGGCTACACCGGCGGGCTGATGAGTGAACAGGACGCGCTGAGCCCACGGTTCTGGGCCCGGCAGATCACGGACACCGTGTATTTCCGGCAGGCCCTCGACCAGTTGCTCGCCGCGGAGGACATGCTGCTGATCGAGGCCGGACCGCGTCAGACACTCACCGCGTTCGCACGCCGACACCCCGCGGTGCGCAGCGGCGCGAGCGCGGTGGTGCCGACGCTTCCGGCCCGTCCCAAGGGCCCGGAGGCGGACCGCCGATCCCTGCTGGGCGCCGCGGCCCGGCTGTGGACAGAGGGCCACGATCTCAACGTCGCCTCGTTCTCCGGGCCTTGGGCGGACGGCGAGGACCGAGCCGCCCTCCCTTCGCCTGTCGTGCTGGGAGGCCGATGATGCTCTCGCGTCTCCTGCACGCGATCGCCAGATGGCTGATCGCGGCAGGAAGCATCTGGGTGTACGTCCCACCCATCCGCCATCTCGACGAACCCGGCCGACGGAGATCAAGCCGACCTCCCGTCACCCCTCACGCCAGGACGCGGACGGCGCTCTCGCGTCTCCTGCACGCGATCGCCAGAGGGCTGATCGCCGCAGGAAGCATCTGGGTGTACGTCCCACCCATCCGCCATCTCGACGAACCCGGTCCGAGGCATCCCGAGAGGCTCCTGCGCGGGATTCCGCTCAGCGAGGTCGAGCGCGATCTCGAACGTGCGCTGGGATCCGGCGAAGCCATGCCGTCTATGAACTCGATGCGATTCCGAAAGGACAAACGCGCATGAAGGGCATCATTCTCGCCGGCGGGGCGGGAACCCGTCTGCACCCGATCACCATCGGCACGTCGAAGCAGCTCCTCCCCGTGGGCGACAAGCCCATGATCTACTACCCGCTCTCGGTGCTCATGCTCGCGGGCATCCGGGACATACTCATCATCACCAACCCTTCCGACACACCGAACTTCCAGGCGCTCCTGGGAGACGGTTCCCATTTGGGACTGCGCGTCTCCTACGGGGAGCAGCACTCCCCGCGCGGTATCGCGGACGCGATCCTCATTGGGGCCGACCACATCGGGGACGGTCCGGTGGCGCTGATCCTCGGTGACAACATCTTTCACGGCAACAGCTTCTCCGTGACGCTGGCGGAGAACGCCGGAAAGGTCCGCGGATGCGTGCTGTTCGGCTACCGGGTCAACGACCCCCGGCGATACGGCGTGGGAGAGAGCGACGTCAACGGCCATCTGGTCTCCATCGAGGAGAAGCCCCAGCGCCCGCGCTCCAACCGCGCGATCACCGGCCTCTATCTGTACGACAACGACGTGGTCGACATTACGAAGAACCTCCGGCCATCGGCGCGCGGCGAACTGGAGATCACCGATGTGAACCGCGTCTACATGGAGCGAGGCCGGGCCCGACTGGTGGACCTGGGCCGGGGATTCGCGTGGCTGGACACCGGAACACCGGAATCGCTGTTCCAGGCGGGCCACTACGTCCGGACGCTCGAAGAGCGCCAGGGGGTGCGGATCGCCTGCATTGAGGAGATCGCGTTGCGCATGGGCTTCATCGATGCCGACGCCTGTCACCGGCTGGGCTCCCGCATGGCCTCCTCGGACTACGGCAAGTACGTGATGGCCATCGCTTCCGACCGGGGTTGAACAGACGACCGTTGGGCCCGTATCGGAAATTCGCAGGCGGGCCCAACAGGTGGCCTTCGCCGCGATCGCGGCCGGTCCCGCCCCCGTCAGCCGACGGAGGCGCCAAGCGTGGTGGCACGATGGGCGAGCGGCTCCCACCAGGCCCGATTCTCGCTGTACCAGCGGACGGTGTCGCCCAACCCGTCGGCGAAGGTGATCCGGGGTTCGAAGCCGAGTTCATCCCGGATGCGCGAGGCATCCAGCGAGTATCGCCGGTCATGTCCCGGGCGGTCCTGAACATGCTCCACTCGGTCCCAGCCCAAATCGAGTTCGGCGAGCACCCTGCGGGTCAGTTCGCTGTTGGTCAGCTCGGTACCGCCGCCGACGTTGTATGTCTCCCCTGCCCGGCCCGACGTGAGCACAAGTTGAATCGCGCGACAGTGGTCCTCGACGTGCAACCATTCCCGCACGTGGCGGCCGTCGCCGTAGAGAGGCACCTTCCCGCCGTCGAGCAAACGCGTGACGAAGAGCGGAATGATCTTTTCGGGGAACTGATAAGGGCCGTAATTGTTGCAGCACCTAGTCACGGTGGCCCACAGACCATACGTCCGATGAAAGGCCCGAACGACCAGATCAGACGCGGCCTTTGACGCCCCGTAAGGCGAATTGGGCTCCAACGGGGACGACTCGGTCCACGAGCCCTCCTCGACCGACCCGTAGACCTCGTCGGTCGAGACGTGCGCGAAACGTTCCACGCCTGTGCGCCGACAGCACTCCAGGAGAGTGTGTGTGCCGACGACATTGGTCGTGATGAAGGGCGTAGAACCCACGATCGATCGATCCACATGCGATTCAGCGGCGAAATGCACGACTGCGTCGTGCCCTGGCAGGACCTCCATGAGCAGATCAGAGTCGCAGATGTCACCCCGCACGAACGTCAGGCGCGGATCATCGTTCGGAAGGCTGCTGAGCGTGCCCGAATATGTGAGCTTGTCCAGCACGGTCAGCCGGCTTGCCTCGTGCCCCTGATAAGCGCCACCGAGGAGGTTGCGAATATAGTGAGAGCCGATGAAACCAGCGCCGCCAGTGATGAGAAGATTCACGGCCGCCGCCCTTCCGATTCCCGCCACAATCTATAGAGATTCCTCTTAGCACTCTCATTCTCGCCGATGAGACACACCACCGCAGAGCATCGCTCTCCGTCCCACTCCAAAATCATTCGGCCTTCCTTCCGATCGTTACTCACGCCCTACCGACAGCACTACGCGACGCACGAACTGAACCCGCCGATGTATCACCGACTGGCGACCCGATCGCACTTGATCCCGTCGAGGATGGAACGCGCACCCTGGTCGATCAGCTCCTCGGCCAGCGCCGCACCGAGCTTCTCCGGCTCGCCGACCGTACCGACGAGGCTGCCTGTGACGCGTCGGGCGCCGTCGAGCGACGTGACCTGGGCAAAGAGGGTCAGGGAATCGTCCGGCCCTGTCTGCGCGTACGCGCCCACGGGCACACTGCACCCGCTGTGCAGCTCGGCGAGCAAGGCCCTCTCCGCCCGCACCTGACCGTCGATCGTCACGTCGCCCACAGCGGAAAGGATCTCCTCGAGCTCAACGCTGCCGACTCGCACCTGAATGCCGAGCGCGCCCTGACCTGGCGAAGGCGGGAAAAGGTCGAGGGGCAACAGTTCACCGATCGCGTCGTCGAGACCCAGACGTCTGAGCCCGGCGACAGCCACAACCACGGCGTCGAGCCCCTCGGTCTCGATCTTCTTCAGACGTGGCGGCACATTTCCCCGGATCGGAACCACTTCCAAATCCGGCCGCACGGCCAAGAGCTGAGCGATCCGCCGAGGGGCACCGGTTCCCACCCGAGCGCCTTTCCGTAGTCCGAACAGCGTGGCCCCGCACAGCGCGTCGCGCACGTCCTCACGGCCAGGAGGCGGCAACAGAGTCAAGCCAGGCGGATTTGCGGTCGGCAGGTCTTTCAGCGAGTGGACGACGACGTCCACGTCGCCATTGCTCAGCGCCGCCTCCTGCTCGGAACTGAAGGCGCTTCCACCGTAGACAGCGGAGACTTCGGAAATCCGAGACTTTCGGTCCCTGTCGCCGCCTTCGAGAATTACCCGATGCTTGAACTCAACTGCCGGGAATCCATCGAGAAGTAGGGCAAGATACTCCCGAACCTGGGCTTTAGCCAGCTTACTTGCTCGCGAACCGACTATGTAAGGCGACACGGAAATCAACTCCTGCAGGCGTCATGGACCTCTATGACTACTTTTTTACAGGGACGAACTCGATCTGCGGTCGACTCTCGTTTGCGCGGACGATCCTCGCAGCGGTGCGCGTGGAATTTCGAGCTGCGGACGCCTGCACTCGTGAGCTCCGCGAGCAACTACTGGCGAAAGCCGCACGCGACGCCGACGAGCGGCTGAAGCTTCGGACGACCGCACACCGTCGGCATACTGTGCGTTCCGGAGATCTCGGGTCCTGAGTGGGACGGGGTTCAGCTGTTGAATCCGACGCCGAAGCGGTCCAGCAGGAGTCCGCGCATGCCTATCCGGTCCTCTTGGGCGAGCGCCGCCTTGGTCACGCAGACTACGGGATAGCCGAACGGCTCCGGCGGAAAGGGCTCCGGCAGGCTGGAGACCATCGTCAGCGAGGTGCCTTCTGTGCATCTGGCAGCGAAGAGGTCCAGGCTACGCACCGGAACACCACGACTTCACCGAAGAGACCACCTTCCCGACTCTCCGGCTTCGGCTCGGGTATGACGTACTGGCGTCGGCTGGCGATCCGGAACGAGACCGGCGTCGATGAGTCCGCAGCCCTTGCGGGTCAGGTCCAGCGTCGACCCCTTGCTCAGGCAGGCAGCGATCATGTGGACCTGCTGGCCGTAGCCGCGGCCCTGCCAGGAGGTCACGTCACCGTTCGGGCCGACCTCGCAGGGGTTGTTGTCGGTGCACTGCTCGCCGTTGTCGTTGTAGGTGTTGTGGATCCCCACGACCGTGCTGCCGTCGGCGGCCAACAACGCCGAGCCGGAGTCCCCGTGCCACGGGTTGCAGTCCTGCCCGACGGCGTAGCGGACGGACTCGGTCATCTGGTATCCGCTCTCCCGCAGCCGAGGCACCACGGCCTCGGCCGTGCAGGCGTGGCGGCTGCCGACGGACGCCACCTTCAGCGCGTCACCGGCGCGCATGGGCCTGGAGGTGAGCCGGAAGACCTTCGCGCCTTCGGCTGCCAACTGGGCGTAGGACGTGTCCAGACGGTAGAGCGCGATGTCGGTGCCGGTCATCGTCGCGTAGACCAGGCGCTTCGCGCGGGCGGTGGCCTGGGGGTAGCCCTGGCGATCGGCGACAGGTGCCGTGCGGTCGGCCGGCTGGTCCACGAGCGCGGCTCCGGGCCGGGGCCAGTCTCCTTGCACGCAATGACCGTTGGTCAGCAACAACGCCGGGTCCTGTGGCCGGGAGGCGGACGTGCGGACAACCGAGCCTGCACAGCCACCCAGGTCCACCGTGCCCGCCACGTCGGGAACCGCGTCGTCGGGCGGCACGGCGGTGCCGCTGATGATGCCGTTGATCCAGCCGGCGTGCCTGGTGACGTCGGTGTACAGGGTCTTGCCGCTCTCGTCCGGGCCGCTGACCACGCCGGCCAGCGCCCACTCCCCCGACTCGCGCACCAGCGCGGGCCCACCGGAGTCCATGTTCGACGCGGCGACGGTGCCGTCGGCACTCCCGACGCACAACTCTCCGTCGTACGCCGACGGACATGTCGAGGCCGGCTGCACGACGGTGTCGGCCTCGCGAAGTCGCGTGGGGAAACACGCCGAGTCGCCGAAGTCGTCGCAGGTCATGCCCCAACCCATGATGCGGACCGGCGAGTTGTCCGGTGGCGTGGCCGAGGCGATTGCCACCGGCTTGGCGCGAACCGGGGTCTTCAGGTGCATCAATGCCATGTCGCGGCCCCAGAAGCCACCCTCGTCGCGGTTGGTCGCCAGCCGGTAATAGTGGTCGACCTCGGCGTCCTCGCCTCCGGAGGTGGTGTCCAGTGACCCGACCCGGACCTTCCAGCCGCGCGGGACACCGTTCTTCGCGTTGGTGGGATTCCTTCCGGCGCAGTGACTGGCGGTCAGGACCCACTGCGGTGCCAGGACCTCGACACCGCAACCGTGCCCGTCCGCGCGCGGCGGCGCGGGGTAGGACGGTTGGAACGAGCCCATGAAGGAGTAGGCCGTGGTGGACTCGGTGCCGCCCACGACGGCCCGCGCCGGTGAGGCCGCCAGTGCGCTCGCGATCAGCGCCATCCCCGCCGTCGCGACGGCTGTCATCCTTCCGTATGTGGATCTGTGCATCTGTGCATCCCCTTTTCGTCCGTCGTCGGACATCGCTCCACCTGGCGAATGTTGGGTAGCCCGCTCGGCTTCCCGTCCGGCACCGAGCTTCGCTCCGGTGGCGCTCGGGGACGTATCGCCCGTTTATCAGGCGCGGCGCGGCAGACGCTCAGCTGTGTATCGGCTCACCGGAAGCGGAAGGCCGTCGGCGTGTGGGAGTACTAGGGCGCACCGGCCACAACGGGTACGGCTCGGGCGTCGCCGGACCTCTGCCTCCGTCGTAGTGCCGCCGTCAGGGCCCGCCGCTTCATCCAGCCGGCCGTGACGGCTTGTTGGGCAGAGTGAGGGCCGGGCTGCCGCGACGAGAAGCGCACTTCGCGGCGCAGGCCGCAGCATGGGTGAGCGAGTCGCCAGCGCACGTGCGGTGGCTGGGGCGGCTTCTATCGGCCTCTCATCGGCTCCGCCGCGGCTACTCCAACTGGCCGTGGTTCGCGGGTGATTCGTGAGGATCAGACGTTCTGTGAAGGCGGGAAGGATGGCTGCATGAGAGAGGAGTGGCGCCCTACGTCTGTGACGGCAGCCGGAGTCACCTCAGTGGGGCCACTGGCGGGCGACCTAGCCACTGAGGGTGTGATCCGTCACTGCGCAGGTTGAAAGATGCTCACTGCGTGGGTGCCTGGGCGAGCGAGAGGCTGTTCCCGTCGGGATCCAGCACGACGACGTGGCGTACGCCGTTGCTATAGGTCTCGACCGGTTCGTGGTCGATCCCGTGTGCGGCGAGTCGGGCCAGGATGTCGTCGAGGTCGTGCACGCCGAGCGTGATCATGGCTCCGCCCACCCGCTCGGCGCGCACGTCTCGATCGTCAACGACCACCCACGCGTTCTCACCGACCCGCCACAGGTACTCCTCGCCGATGATCTCGTCCGCCGGGCGCCCGAAGAACACCTCGAACCACTCCATTGCCTTGGTCCGATCACTCACGCACATGACGCTGTACAGGTCCACTCAGATCACTCCTCAGAGCCGTTTCGGAAGTTGGACCACTCCCGTGACCGAAACTCATCGGAGGAGGTAGCCGCCCGGTTCTCCACAGTGAAGTTGAGCCCAGGCGCCGTTGACGATCCCCTGGTAGGCGGGGGACGGTTCGCTCCGACGACTGCGCCGCTCACCCGTCCGTCCGGACCGCTCCGGTTGCCTCGGCCAGCAGCGCGGCGAGACGGACTGCGGTTTTCTCTCCGGCTCGTTGCCTGATCAGTCCCTCTTTGGCCGCCGCGCGCAGCCAGATCTCCGAGCTGTCCTCATCGGCCTTCAGCACTCGCACGGTCACCACCACCGGATTCAGACCGCCGGCACCGCCGCCTACAACGACACGGATCGTCTCATCGTCCTCGTCGGAGCCGGCTGACACCGTCGCGACCGCGCGGCCCGTCCCCCTGAGCACACCGGAGACGCGCCTCACCGCATCGTCGAACGGCAGGGAAACAAGCAGATCGATCTCGTGGACGTTCTTGCCCATCATCTTGGCCACGACCCGGACCAAGCGACCACTGCCCCCAACCGTCGCGCCGAGAGCGGCAAGCTCCTCGGCCAAGATCTGGTCTTCGCTCTGATCCACGAGCCCCGCCCTCACCGCTAGATCGCCCCACCAGGCCGCCACATGACGTGCTGCCGGCAGACCATGTTGACGCATGCCGATCAAAGAGTCGTGCCCGGCTTCCCTTTCCTTCTCCGGCCACGACCTACTGGGCAGAACCTGGAGGTGTTCCGGCTCGCCGTTGGCCACGAACCGTGTCAGGTTTCCTGCTGACCGGCGAGTTCCGCCGCGAACTGCGCGCCGGTCAGCAGGGCGAGGTTGGACAGCCACAGCCAGATCAGGAAGACGACGACACCGGCGAGTGAGCCGTAGAGCCTGCTGTAGGCGCCGATGGTGGCGGCGTACGAGGAGAAACCCGCGGAGACCGACAGCCACAGCGCGGCGGCCAGTGCTCCGCCGGGCAGGCTGTGCCGACCCGGGCGGGCGGACGCCGGTCCGGTATGGAAGACGACCACCACGAGCAGGGCGACCAGGCACAGCAGCACGGGCCAGCGCAGCAGGTTCCATGCCCAGGCCGCCGTGTGGTCCAGGCCGAAGGCGCGGCCCAGGGTCTCGGCGAGCGGGCCGGTCAGCAGGAGGGTCAGCGAGCCGAGCAGGAGCAGTCCGAGCAGCGCGAGTGCGGTCAGGACGATGCGGGGTGCTTTGCGCCAGGGAGAGCGCCGGTCCTCGACGCGGTGCATGCGGTGCAGGGCACGGCGGAAGACGGCGAGGTAACTGGTCGCCGACCACAGGGCGCTGGCCACGCCGACCGCGAGCAGCGGCCAGGTCGTCCCGTCCGTGCGCAGCGCGTGGGTCAGCACCGCGTGCAGAGCGGCCCCGGCCTCGGCCGGCGCGTAGGCGGTGACGTGGGTGACGAACTCCTGGGCGGTGTCCGGGCTGATCATCCCGAACGCCAGGACGGCGGCCAGCATCCCGGGCAGCACCGCGAGGATCGCGTAGTACGTCAGGGCCGCCGCGTAGTCGGACATGTCGTCGTTCCACAGAGCCACCGGAGTACGCCGCAGGGCGGGCCACCAGTTCGCCGGGAGCCAGGGACGCAGGAGCCGACGGGCGACCGCTGCGTAGGGCTCAGCCGACATGGGGTGTGGGGTTGTGTCGCGTGCCGCCGACCCGCACATCCCGGACACCGGCCTCGCCGAAGAACCCCGCGAACGCCGACGCCGTGTCCGCGGTCGTTCCCGCGAACGGTGTACTCGTCACCATCCCTGTCCTCATCCGCCTCTCACCGGATCCTCCGGATCCCCTCCGACGGCTGCCCCGTCTACGTGCGGTTACGCGCTCCGGAGCACCTCTCCCTTCTTCGGACCCGTCCCGGCCGCGCCTGTGACGCGGCGACCGGGAAACGTCGGGGCCAAGGCGGGCGTAGCGCCCTGGACTACAGGTGAGGCACGGGAGCGGTCGTGATCAGATGCCCGACGGCGATCCACACCCCGACCGCCGCGGTCGCGAACCGGAACCTGCGCAGGCGGCCGGTCGAGACCGGATCCGGGCGGGGCCCGACCGGCAGACCGGCCGTTCTGGGAGCCGGCCCTGCCGGGGCAGGCGGGACCGGCGGCAGCGGAAGAACCCCGATGTCCGTCCCGACCGGACGGGTCCGCCTGGTGCGTCGGGCCGGTCTCGCGGTCGGCGGAACGGCCGGGGCCGGCACAGGTGGCAGCGCCTGGGCCAGTCCGCTGAGGAACGCGGCGTAGGAGGCCCGCCGCAGACCGGTGGGCGTGGTGCGCCCCGTCTCCCAGGAGCGGACCGTCACCTCGGTTACCCCGAACGCGGCGGCCACCTGGGCCTCGGTGAGCCCCCACGCCCGGCGCAGTCGTGCGCGGTCGGCCGGAGCGGGCAGCGGGGCTCGCCCGTCCCGGCGCCGCGGGTGGGAGGGCATGGGCTGATGGTGAGTCAGAAAATCGATCGTCATGACCGTATGACAACCGGCTTTCGTCGCGTGTGACGCCCGGTCGCGATCTTCACCCGTTTGCCGGACGGGGAGCGAGATGGATTTCCGTCTCCGCCTGTTGTGCGGGCTTGGTGCGACGCTGCCTTCAAGGAGGTCATCGGGCAGAGTCCCGGAACCGACGCGGTGGTTCTTCCGTCTCGACGAGTCGGAAGAACCACCGTTCTCAGGTGAGACGGTGTCGCTACGGCAACCAGTGGTTTCCGGTGATCGCGATCATCACCTGCAACTGAATGCTGGAGCCGTAGTAGCTCGACGGTTCGAGCGGAACCGAGTTGATCTTGTTCCACAGTGCGTCGAGCCATGCCTGGCTGCCCGAGTCGGTCGCGGCAGCCACCGCGAAGGGCGCGATGAACGCAACCTCGGAACCCGACTCGGCCACCGAGCCGTTGAGCTTGTAGCCGGCCTGGATCTTGTTCGGGTCACCGCCGGTGGTCTGCTTGATCCAGGAGTTCATCTTCCGCACCGCCGCCAGGGACTTCGTGTCGCCGGTCGTGAGGGCGTCCACGCCCAGCCGCCACGGGTCGCGGCAGGCGTTCCAGGAGTACGCGCCGTCCAGCGACGACTCCAGCACCTGCCCCGGCGCGGGCCGAGGCGAAGAGGTGTTCGTGTCGACCACGAAGTCGGGCAACAGGCCCGTGCCGGCGGCGTACTTGGACTGCAGATCGGCGACCAGACTCTGGTGCTTGGCCAGGATCTGGTCCCAGGCCGCGTCCCCGGTCGCCTTGCGGAAGGCCTTGAAGTGACCGGGCAGCCAGTCCGAGGTCCGGCTGATGTTGTTGTACGTACCGGAGGACCAGTCCCCCAGGTTCATCAGCTTGGTGCCGGAGACGACCTCGCTCGCCTTGATGGCGTTGATCCGACGCACGGCGAGCTGCTTGTAGTTGTACGTTCCCGTGCTGCCCCACTGCTTGTCGGCGAGCAGCAGCGCGTAAGCGATCTCAAGATCGCCGTCGGTCGCCGAGTCGCTGCCGTTGACGCTCTTGCACGCCGTGTCCTGTTCGGCGGCGTGCAGGTCCGCGTTGTTGACCGAGGGGTGGGCCAGGACGTACTTGAGGACGCCGTCGAAGGACTTCTTGGCATCGGGGTCCGCCCCCGCCATGGTGGCGAGGATCGTCATCCCGTAGCCCTGCCCCTCGGCGACGTACGGGTGGTCGGCGTCAGTGGAGGCGATGGCCGACCAGCCGTTTCCGCACTTCGAGGTGACGAACGCGGCCTTCCACTTCTTGTAGTAGTCGACCACCTTCGCGTCGTTGGCGGCCTGGTTCCCGGACACCTTGATGGTGCCGGCGGCGTACGGGAAGGAGTGGCTCCCGAACGGCACATTCACGCCGTCGGCCGGAGGAGTGCTGGGGTCGGCTCGGACGGATCAGGGGTCGGGTTGGAGGGCAAGGCCGGGGCGCTCTTCAGGAACAGGGACGGACCGGAGTCGGTCTTGGTCGCGTCGATGCCGTGACCATTGGTGTAGTCGCGCGTCTCGTTCTTGGCCCAGTCGGCGATAGGGGTGCCGCCGATGTCCAGGTGCTGGTACGATGTACCGTTCCAGCCGAACTGGTAGATCCTCTTCGGCTCGCTGTAGAAGCTCTTGTACTCACCGCCGGCCGAACCGGTCTGCTTGCGCAGCTCATTGTTGAAGAAGACGTTCTGCGGTCCGGAGGCACCCGACCACTTGACGGCCTTCTTGCCCGCACCCCACCAGATGGGGTACCACGTGGAGTCGTCGGCGTCGCCGCCGCCCTCCTCGCCGCAGTTGGCGGAGCAGCTCCCGGAACTGTGGTTGTAGGGGACGTTCGATATGTTGCGCTCGAACAGGTTGTGACGCTCCCAGCCACCGTGCAGGTTGAGGTCCGAGTCGAAGTCGTTGCCGATCACGACGTTGCCCGAGGCGGACCACTGGAAGGTGAAGTGCCGAAGATTGCGCGAGACGTTTCCGGCGTACAGCGAGTCCCACACACGTGAGCCGCGGAAGTAGCCGTTGCCGCCCTTGCCCTTGTTCCAGGACCCGTCGAGGTAGTTGTCGACGATCTGAAGGTTCCTGGCCTCTTCCGTCACGATCGGGTGCGACCCGGTCATCTCGGTCCGGATGCCCCGCACCCATGAATCGGCCGCCCACTTGAAGACGATGCCGTGCATCTCCTCGGCCGGGGCCATGTTGCCGTAGTTGTGCACGGCGTCGTTCTTGTCGAGGCCCGGGATGTCCTGCGTGAGGGAGAAGTTCTCGAAGCCGACGCCCACCACCGGGTCGACGAGCGGGGACACCTTCGAGGCGTAGGTGGCTCCGTCGATGGCAGCGGACCCGTCGGACGTCGAGTTGACGGGAACGTCGTACTCCAGCGGCTTGTCGAGGGTCACCGTGCGGTTGCCGGAGTCCACCGAGGCGATGCGGAAGATCTGCTGACGCATGTGCATGTTGAGCAGGGGGTACTGCGTGGGCAGCGCCTTCTGCTGGTCGTAGAACTTCTGCGAGTTGGCGGCCCGGACGTTGACGAGCGCGCCCGGCTTGAGGTTGGTGAGAGAGCCGTTGGAGGCGAGGTAGACGACCTTGTCCCCCGTACGGGCCGCGAAGCCCGTGTCTCCGGGCTTGGCCCTGAGCGTGACGCCGACCTTCCAGTGCACGTTGACCGTGCCCTCGAAGAGGTCCTTGCGGTTCGCCGGCGCGGCCCGGTACTCCGAGGCGTAGGCGGGGTCGACGCCGCGGGACTGGACCCGGAACAGACCCCGGCCCGGCCAGATCCAACCGCCCTTGGCCGAACCGGAGGTCATCCCGTCCTCGTCCCAGTCCGATCCGTCCTCGGTCAGGGCGTCGTACTTGGTGTTGGCATCGGGCTTGAACACGAAGCGGGTGCCGTCGGCTCCGCTGCCCGCGCCCCGGAGGACCAGGTAGTCGGCGTCCACGCCGAGTTGGCGGGAGACGTTCAGGGTGCCGCTCGGCAGGGTGATCAGGCTGAGCTTGGTGTAGGAGGCTCCGGCCGAACAGCTCGTACGGATGGCGTCGATGGCCGCCTGGAGCCCGGCGGAGTCGTCGACGTTGTCGTTCGGCTTCACGTTGTACTGACTGGCCAGCTTGGCGGCCGTGATGTTGCAGGAGGCGCTGGAGTTGATGTCCGAGGCGCCCGGCAGGGGCTGACCACCTCGGTAGCCGGCCTTGGACCAGTCGTACAGGCCCGCCACCGGAGCACGGCGGTTGGCCTGGGAGAGGTCCAGGGCGGGCAGTTCAGCGGCGGCGGCGGTCATGTCGCTGGGCGAAGACATGACAACCCCGGAGGCCGGAATCACGACCGCAGCCAGCGCGGTGGAGAGCGCCAACAGCACGATCTTCCGTGGCAGGTGTGGGGAGTTGGGTTGCATCGAGACCTTCCGTGGAGGAGGAGCCGACGACTCGATGGCTCGGTGAGGCGATAGTTAATAAACTTTCCTATTAGATCGTCAAGGCATGGACAAGCTTCTGTTACACAGATATATATGTGAACGTGATCTAAAGAATTGACGCCCCACATACCCCATTAAGCCGCATTTGACGTACAGGAGTAATCACACTCATGGACAGCCACGTCACGACAGCGTCTCGCCACCACACCGGCCCAGAGATCAACCGAGTGGAGGACGAGTCGAAGTGATGGCGCAGAACGTACGCAATGGTGTCCCGGGGACACCGCGCGTACTACGGAGCATGAACGACAGGGCCGCGCTCGATCTGCTGCTCGAGCACGGCGCACTGTCCCGCTCGCGCATCGGCGCACTCACCGGCCTGTCCAAACCCACGGCCTCCCAGCTCCTCGCCCGTCTGGAGGCAGCCGGACTCGTCCTGACCAGAGGAATGAGCCGCCCCGGCATCGGTCGCCCCGGCCCGAACGCCCAGCTCTACGCCCTCAACCCCCGGGCGGCCCATGCCGCCGGACTCGATGTCACCTCCCAGCGCATTCGCGCCGCGGTGGCCGACGTGACGGGAACCGTCGTCGGAACGTGCGAGGTGCCCACGGGCACGCAGCGGCCCTGGGACGTCACCGGACGGGTGACGGAGGCTCTGGACGGGGCGGTCAAGGAAGCCGGCCTGTTGCGCGCGGATGTGAAACGAGTCGTGATCGGCACGCCCGGCGCCTTCGATCCGTCGTCCGGAAGACTGCGCTACGCCTCGCACTTGCCCGGTTGGCACTCCCCCACCCTGCTCGAAGAGCTGGCTGTCGCGCTGCCCACGCCGGTCGAGTACGACAACGACGTGAACCTCGTCGCGTTGGCGGAACAGCGCGCCGGAGCGGCCCGCCGGCACGAGAACTTCGTACTCCTGTGGAACGGTGAAGGGCTCGGCGCCGCCCTCGTGATGGGCGGCCGACTTCATCGCGGCTTCACCGGCGGGGCCGGGGAGATCGGGTTCCTGCCCGTGCCGGGGGCGCCCCTGGTCCGCAGGGTCACCCAGGTGAACGGCGGTGGCTTCCAGAACCTCGCCGGTGCGCAGGCGCTGCCCGGCCTCGCCCGTGATCTGGGCATCACGGATGTGCCCGAGGGCCTGTACCTGGAGGTGGCGTCAACCCTGTTGAGGCGAGCCGCACAGGCCGGCGCCGGGCCGTACCGGACCCTCCTCGACACCTATGCGACCCGTCTCGCGACAGGTCTGGCCTCGATGGTGGCCGTACTCGATCCGGAACTGGTCGTGCTCGCCGGTGACGCGATCACGCCGGGAGGTGAGCCGTTGCTGGAACGCGTCACCTCGGAACTCCACGAACTGGCAGCTCCCCGTCCGGAGCTGGTCCTCGGCGAGGTGACCGACGATCCGGTGCAGCGGGGCGCGCTGGAATGTGCGCTCGCCGCGACACGGGACGAGGTGTTCGACACCTCGGACTGACCCTGTCCTCCGCACGGGAGGCCGCGGCCGCGCAGCGAGAACGAAGAGACAGGTCCGTCAGCAGGTGCCCCTGCGCCGGCGTTCGAGCATCAGGAAGATCAGGAAGCCGGCGACGAACAGAGTCGTTCCGACGGCAAGGAACGGCACCGGCGCGTACTCGTCGGTGCACGTACTCCCATCAACCGTCGTGTGACACACGTTCCCGGGGCCTTCCCTGTTCAGGTAGGCGAGATAGAAGGCCGGCAGGGCCAGGCCCGCGAGACCTCCGACGATGGCCTCCCTGGGCCCCGTCCGAAGCAGGAACACCGCAGCTACGGCGGCCACGGCGATGAACGCGATGCCCACCGTCAGCAGGGCGGCCAGCCCGAAGGCCAGACACCCCCCGACCACAAGCCATGCCAGGAACCAACCCCACTCAGTCGCACGACTCCGGGCAACCTGGTCCGCGACAACACCCTTACCTTGCACGGCGCCCCCTGTTTCAAGGTGAGACCACGACGAACAGCCAGGCGAAGAGCAGTTCAGCTTAGCTCCGCGGTGGGATCGCGACACAGACCGGGACGGCGGTACGAGAAGCGGGCTCTGCGGCAAGGTGCCGGCGGGCGAGGCCGACCAACTCAGTGGACCGCGGTACGCACCGGTCCCGTACCCGTCCCATGCAGGTGTACGGGCCCGGTGCGCGGGAGCGCCGGCGTCAGCGATGGAGGGCGGCGCCCAGTTGCGCACCCGTCGTGGGGGCCGCCAGCGTGCCCGGTCCGAAGCTCACCGACCCGTCGGCGGTGACCCCCGTCGCCGTACCGGGAAAGACCCACACCGAGCCGGAGCCGGTGTTCTCCCCGGGCGCGCCGACCACCACGTACCCGTCGAGGACGGCCGTGCTGCCGCCGAAGCGGTCGTCCGTCTCGGCCGTTCCCGGCACCCCGGCGGTGTTCTGCGTGAAGCCCTGCGCCCCCGCGCCGGTGAGGCCGGCCGCGTCGCCCTTGAGGACCACGAACATGCCCGCGTCCTGGGTGGCACCGACGTCCTCGCCGGGCACGCCCGTGACGACGTCGGCGTAACCGTCGTCGTTGATGTCGCCGACCGCCACGTCGCTGCCGAAGCGGTCACCGTTCTCGCCGGTACCCGGCACATCGGGAGAGTCCTGGCTGAGGAGCGTGGCCCGGGACGCGAGGCCGTCCGCAGTGCCGCGCACCACCCCCACCAGCCCGCCGGGGCCCGAGGTGCTGCGCCCGAAGACGACGTCCTGGCGTCCGTCGCCGTCGACGTCGCCGAGGCCGACGCTGTCCACGGCAGCGGTGTCCGGCGCGGCGATCGCCGTACCAGGCACAAGACCGTCGTGCGTGCCCCGGAACAGACGCAGCCGGGGTACGGCCGTGGTGGAAACACCGCTGCTGACGACCAGGTCGGTGATGCCGTCGCGGTCGAGGTCGCCGGACGCCATCGCGTACAGCCGGGCGTCGGCGCCCGCGAGGGCACTGGTGCGAGCGGGGCCGCCGGTGCGGTCGAACGGGCCGTACAGCACACGGTCTCCGGTGACCAGGTCAAGGTGTCCGTCGCCGTCGAAGTCCCCGGCACGGGTCGGTGTTGTCCCCTGGGAGGTGGTGGTTGCGGTGGCCAGTCCGCCGACGCTGCCCCACAGGATGGTGTACCGGCCGACGTCCTGTGCGCCGCCGACGTCCTCGCCGGGAGAGGAGACGACCAGGTCGGTGAAACCGTCCGCGTCGAGGTCCGCCGCCGTGAGGTGGGCACCGAAGCGGTCACCGGTCTCCGCCGTGCCCGGAACCCCGTAGCGGTTCTGGCTGACCAGCTGACGCTTGACGCCGTTGGGGCCCTCTGCCATGCCGTAGTCGACGGCGATGTACCCGGCGCCCGCCTTGCCGTCGATCGTGCCTCCGGGGGCGCCGATGGCGACGTCGGCGTACCCGTCGCCGTCGAAGTCGGCACGGGTGGACGCGGATTCGCCTGGAGACAGGGACTTCGGCGAGGTGCCATGGGCATGGGGCGCGGCGTTCGCCGTCCCCGTGACGGCGGCGAGGAACATCGCGGCGATGACGGGCAAGTGGCATCTTCGGGTAGGCAAGGCGAACCCCTCACAAGTGGCGGGTGAACGGCGGGTGGAGACGCACGGCACCCGACAAGACCCTCAGGAGGCACGGTTGGTTGTACCGCCCTCGCGTCACAAGGACCAGCAGCGGACGGAGTGAGGTCCTTCGTGGTCAGGTCGGCCAGCCGCCCGCGTCAGCGGTGGTCCGCACGAATTCGGCGAAGGTTCGCGGCGGGCGGTCAAGGGCACGCTGCACGCCGTCGGAGAGATACGCGTCCCTGCCCTCACGGAGTGGCTCGATGATGTCCGCGAAGGCTTCGGCGTCCGCGGGCGGCACCCCCTGTCGTGTCAGTTCCGCGACGTAGGCGTCGACGGAGAGCGGCACGTAGCGGACTTCGCGGCCGGTGGCCTCGGAGATCGTGGCGACCGCCTCGGCCAAGGTCACCGCCCGGGGGCCGGACAACTCATAGATCCGGCCCGCGTGCCGGTCTTCGGTCAGCGCAGCGACCACCACTGCGGCGATGTCGTCGGCATCGACGAAGCTGGCGGCCCCGTCGCCGGCGGGCAGGCGCAGCTCGCCGGCGAGGACGGCATCGGCGAAGAAGCCCTCACTGAAGTTCTGCGCGAACCAGCCCGGCCTGCTGATCGTCCACTCCAGACCGCTCTCCCGTACGGCGGCCTCGCTGTCGGAGATGCCCTCAAGGACACCGCTGCTGTCCTTCGCGTAGTCCGGATCGTCGATCCCGCGCCCCGAGGCCAGCACGATCCGCCGTACCCCGTGCCGCGCTGCCCGCTCGATGAACGGGCGGACGAGTTTCGTGCCGTCCAACTGCACGATGTAGACGGAGCGCACGCCCTCCAGAGCGGTGTCCCAGGTGCCGGTGTCGATCCAGTCGAAGGTGTGTTCGCCATTTCGGGCCGCGGCGCGAACCGGTATCCCCTTGGCCCGCAGTTGGCTGACGACGCGGCGGCCGGATTTGCCGGTTGCGCCGGTGACGAGAATCGGGTGTTCAGACATGACTGCAGTCAACCGCCCGATGGAGAGACGATCCATGGCCAGGAAGCTCCATCTGATGTCCGGGCGTCTAATCTGAGGACATGGATGCCGTGTCGGAGATGCTGGCGGAGGTGCGGGCTCGGGGTGCCGTCTTCCGTCAGACGATCATGCGCGCGCCCTGGGCCCTGCGGATGGCCAGCGGCGCCCCATTGACGCTGGCCACGATGGTGCGCGGTCGGGCTTGGATCGTTCCCGACCGGCACGAGCCGGTTCCCATCGGCGTCGGCGACATCGCCGTAGTCCGTGGCGACGTGCCCTACGCGGTGGCCGACAGCCCCGCGACCACGCCCTCGCTGGTGGTGACCAGCGCCGACTACTGCCCCGGTGCCGAAGGTGTGGAGCACACCTCCGGGCCGACCCGGACCTGCGGAACACCGGCTGAGGGGGCCGCCGTTCTGGTCAGCGGTGCTTTCGAGCGCCGGGGAGAGCTCAGCGAACCACTGTTGCAGGCCCTGCCCGCCGTGCTGGTGGTGTCGGCCGAGGGCAGCTCCTGGCCGTCGGCGGAGATGGTGGCCGAAGAGGTCACCAGAGATCGGCCCGGACAGCAGATGGTGCTGGACAGGCTGTTGGACCTGATGCTGGTCTCCGCGCTGCGCGGCTGGTTCGACAGACCGGACGCCGATGCCCCCGCCTGGTGCCGCGCACTGGACGACCCGGTCGTGGGCACCGCGTTGCGACTGCTGCACGACGCACCTGCCCGGCCGTGGACGGTGGCGGACCTGGCGGTCGAGGCAGGGGTGTCCCGGGCGGCGTTCGCCCGGCGGTTCACCGCACTGGTCGGCGAACCGCCGATGGCCTACCTCGCGGGCTGGCGGATCACCTTGGCTGCCGAACTGCTGAGGAACACCGACCGCACGGTGGACACGATCGCCCGGGAGGTGGGCTACTCCAATGCCTTCGCCCTGAGCGTGGCGTTCAAGCGGCTGCGCGGTACACGTCCCAGTGATCACCGAAGGTCGCAGCCGGCGCAGTGGAGGGCCGGATGAGCCTGACCGTTGTGTTCCGCGAAATGCGCTGAGAGGAGACAGTCGGACCGGGAGTGGGACCCGGTCGGGTGTAGAGGGTGCCGCCCTGGAATGCGCGCCGTATCAAACTAGAGATCGAGGCGGATCCGCGATCCAAGGCACCGCGAGACACACGGCATGATCATTTCTCCGCTCGCCCGCTCGTCCTCGGTGAGTACGTGATCCCGATGGTCCGGTCGGCCTGCGAGCACGGCTGTTTCGCAGGTGCCGCACACACCTTCCTGACAGGAGCTGAGCAGCGGAACGCCTTCGCGTGCCAGCGCCTCAAGAATGGATTCGTCGGCGGGAACCACGATCTCCGTGCCGTCGGCGAGTTCCACGACGAACTCCTGGTCGTCCGGCTGCGGTTGGGTCGTACCGCCCCCGCTGAACCGTTCGACGACCAGGCGGCAACCCTGTCGCGACGCGGCATACGTTTCCAGTGCGGACAACAGAGCGGGTGGGCCGCATGCGTAGATGTCCGCCTCGCGACCACCCAGGTCGTCCAGGGCCGTGGGGAGGTCGATGATGCCGGCGGTGCTGTCGTAGTGGTGCTTCACGCGATGCTCGTACGCCGCGAGTTCGTCGGCGAATGCCGTCGCTTCGGGACTGCGTGTCAGGTAGAGCAGTGACCAGGCTGCTGTCGCGGAAGCAGCCTCGGCGACCATCGACAGAATGGGGGTGATGCCGATTCCGCCGACGACGAAGATCACGGGTCGCCCGCGGAGTTCGAAGGGGAAGGTGTTGCGAGGACGCGAGACGGTGATCCGGTCGCCCACCCTCAGCATGCGATGGATGTAGCTGCTGCCTCCCCGGCCGTCGGCCTCCTCGAGCACTCCAAGACGCCAGCGTCCGCTGCGGGGTGCCAGGGACAGCGAGTACTGACGAACCAGGCCCTGTGCGAGATGGACATCGATGTGGGAACCGGGCTCCCACGAGGGAAGTACGGATCCGCAGGCCGGCTCGAGTTCGATGGAGACGATGCGATCGGCCGGCCGCTCAAGGGAGGCGACCTGCATGGTCAGCGTCTTGACCGCTGTGGAGGAGACGCTCATGCCCGTTCCTCAGCTGTCACCGCGTCGACGACCGCGCCGTCGTGCACCAGCTCGGTCGCCCGGCGGACCCAGGGATAGAGCACGACGTCCTGCTTGAGGTAGGAGAGCGTTCGGCCGTCCGCCGCGCGGTCCGAGCGGACGAGTGCACGGACGGCCCTGGCAGCCGTCGACAAGCCGTACTCGTCCACCTCACCCTGTTTCACACGCAGGTCGAGGGCCTGGGTGGCCATGAGGAGTTCGACGGCGACCACGACCTCGATGTTGGTCACGACCTGCCGAGCATGTCGGCCGGCGTTGTTGGCCATCGACACGTGGTCCTCCTGGTTGGCACACGTCGGGATGGAGTCGACCGAGTCCGGGTGGGCGAGTGTCTTGCAGTCCGACACGAGGGCGGCGCAGAGGTACTGGGGCAGCATGTAGCCGCAGTCCATCCCGACCTGTTCGCTCGGCACGAGCATGTCGGGGAGGCCGCGGTTCAGGGTGCCGTCGTCCAGGCGGAAGAGGCGCCGTTCCGTGATGCTCCCGATCTCGGTCACGACGATGGACAGGAAGTCGGCCGCGAACGCCAGGTACTCGGCGTGGAAGTTGCCCCCGGACACGGCTTTGAGCGGACGGGGCAGACCGGGGAAGACGAGGGGGTTGTCGGTCGCGGCGTTCATCTCGTTCTCGACGATGCCGTGCACAAAGGCAAGGGTGTCCTTGACCGGCCCCAGAACCTGGGGCACACAGCGGAGGGAGTACGCGTCCTGCGGCGGCTGTCTGGTGGGGTTCCGGTCGCGGTCACCGTCCACCAGGTCGGCATCGGCGAGCAACTCGCGCAACCTGGCCGCCACTTCGATCTGCCCGCGCTGGCCGCGCGCCGCGTGCAGCTCGGCGATGAACGCGTCACCGAATCCGCGCAGGGCTTCGATCGTCATGGCCGCCGTGATCTGGTTCGTCGCCAGCAGGTTCTCCGCGTCGTGGAGAGCAAGGGCCACCTGCGCGCAGGAGAACGACGTCCCATTGAGCAGGGCCAGCCCCTCTTTGGCCCCCAGGGCGATGCGATCGATGCCGGCACTCTTCATCGCTTCGACCCCTGTGACGATCTTGCCGCCGAGCCAGGCCTCGCCCGAATCGAGGGGATCGTCGGGGCCGTCACCCGGTTTGGACATCACGATGGCCACGTGGGCCAGCGGGATCAGGTCTCCGGAGGCGCCGAGCGAGCCGTACTCGGGAACGGCCGGGTGGACACCCGCATTGAGCATCTCGACGAGGGTGTTCACCACCACGGGGCGTACCGCGGAGTGGCCGACGAGCAGACTGACCGCCCTGATGAGCATCGCCGCGCGGACGACCTCCTCGTCGACATGGCGGCCGACGCCCACGGTGTTCGACAGGACGAGTCGGCGCGAGAGTTCCGCCGCGTCACTGGGATCGGCGAAGGCCTGCCGGCCCGCGAGCGAGCCGAAGCCGGTGTTGACGGAGTAGATCGGGTCCTGAAGACCGTCCTGTGTCCCGTCGACGACGGACTCCAGCCATTCCCGGCTCGCGGCCAACCGCTGCGCCGCTTCCGGTGAGAGGGCGACCCGGCTGTGACGCCGAGCCACCGCGACGAGTTCGTCGAGGGTGAGAGGTGTGGTCCCGATGTGCACCGTGGAGTCCGTCATGCAGTCATCGTCTTGAAAGGTTCCCGGCACTACAACACCGATTCTCACGCCATGAGAATGCGCATTGTCGTGCCGACCGGTTCGGTCCTACCGTGCGTGTCATCCCAGCGGCTGTTCGAGAGGCATCACATGTCCGGGGAGATCGAGCACAACCTTCCGGTGATGGAAGACGATCCGTACTCTGCCGAGAATCTGGCCGACCCGTATCCCTTGTTCAAACGGATGCGTGACGCGGGCCACGGTGTCTGGCTGGAGAAATACGGAGTACCCGCCTTTACTCGATTCGACATGGTCCGTGAAATCCTCGTCGACCATGCCACGTTTCTGTCCGGTGCCGGGGTCGGACCGCGGAACTATCACCACCAGCCGCCTTGGCGGAAGCCGGGGATCTTGGACTCCGACCCCCCGATGCATACACCCCTGCGTACCGCCATGGCCGATGTCGTCAGCCCGCGGAACATGCGGACGCTGCGAGAGGGATTCCAGACCTTCGCGACCGAACTAGTGGACCGCATCCTCGATGAGCGCGAATTCGACGCGATCACGGAGTTCGCCGAACAATTCCCGTTGAGAGTGTTCGGAGACGCCGTCGGGATCCCCCGAGCCGGGCGCAAGGAGAACCTGCTCGCACACGGCGCGATGAACTTCTCGCAATTCGGCCCCGAAGACGCCCGCTACGAGCAGTACATGGCGGCCGGTGCGCACACCGTCGACTGGGTGACGAACGCCTGCGCGCGGGAGAACCTCACCTCTGACGGCCTCGGTGCCAAGATCTGGGCACACGCCGACGCGGGAGCGATCGAACCGGAAGAGGCCGCGGTACTCGTACGCGCGCTGCTTTCCGCCGGGCTCGACACCACCGCGCTCTCGATCGGCAACACCGCAGGCTGTCTGGCGTCGCGCCCGCAGCAGTGGGCACGACTGCGGGAGAACCCTCGACTGGTCCGGTTCGCCATCGACGAGGCGCTCAGGTTCGAGTCACCGTTCCAGTCCTTCTTCCGCACCACGTCCCGGGCAGTGGATTTCCACGGCGTGCGGCTGGCGGAGGACAGCAAGCTGGTGGTTTTCCCGGGAGCTTCGAACCGCGACGAACGCCGATGGGGTTCCGACGCCGACCAATACGACGTGGAGCGGCAGGCGGGTGGGCATCTGGCATTCGGCATGGGCATTCACCAGTGCGTCGGTCAGCCCATCGCTCGCCTGGAATCGGAGGTCCTGTTCGGCGAGTTGGTCAAGCGGACCGCGTCCATCGAGCCGTCCGGACCACCGGTGCCGTTCCTCCACAACACACTTCGCGGATGGGTATCGCTTCCCTTGCGGGTCGTCCCGGCGTAAAGCAGGCGTCGCCGTCCATCGCAGCAGGCCAGGCCGGGCACCCGGGCTCCTACTATTGCCGTGTGGAGGAGAGAACGGATCAACACCAGAGCTCGTTCAGCCGCGGGCTGGACGTGCTGATCGCGATCACACGCAGCGGTCAGGCCACGATCGCGGAGATCGCGGAGGAACTGGCGATCCCGCAGAGCACCGTCTACCGCTACGTGCGCACGCTTCGCCGATACGCGCTGATCGAGGAAGCACAGGGAGCGTATCTGTCCGGCTGGCGCCTCATGGATCTCGCCGGACAGCATCTCCCCCACACCCGGCTGGTGGAGGTCGGCACGTCGTATCTGCAGGAGCTGACGCGACTCACCTCAGAGACGTCGGTGATCGCCGTCAGAGCCGGCTCACAGGGCCTCTGCCTGAGACAAGTGGTCAGTCCGCATCCAGAGCGACACACCTTCTGCGTCAACCAGCTCCTTCCCCTGCACGCGGGCGCCGGTCAACGTCTCCTCCTCGCCCATGCGCCGAAGCCGATCGTGGAACTCGTCATGACACGCCTGACCTCCTACTCGGCGAACACACCAGGCAGAGAGGAACTGCCCTCGCTGCTGGCCCAGGCACGCAGGACGGGATTCGCCGTGTCCGAGAGCGAGTTCCAGCCCGGCGCGGTGGCCGTCTCGGTCCCCGTCGTCACGCACGGCGAGGTCGCCTGCTCCCTGACTCTCGCGGGACCCACCTCCCGCTGCGCGTCCGAGCGATGGAAGCTCCGCGCACTCCGTCTGCTGCGCACAGCGGCCACGGACCTGGGCCACGACCTCGACCTCGACCTCGACAAGATCTCGGACGACTGACAGCCCAGTCGGACAGTGCCGCACGACGTTCGGGTCTCAGCAACGTGCAACCTTCTCGGGACGTCGCTCTGTGCCCAGTTTGCCTTCACACCAATGTGAAGGTTGCAGCATCTCTTCCCGGCCCGCAATCGCGGTGCTCTGAGACGTCCCAGGTCGCCGTGCTTTCGCCTCGGCGCATCAGAGAGGGAAGAAGAAGTGAACAAAGTCCAGGACACGATCCTCCGAGCGCCACGAAAGGATCGCCTCCCCAAGGAACGCCTCCCCATCGCAGCACTCATGTCGCTCTTCACCGCAGGCTTCATCACCACACTCACCGAGGCCCTGCCCGCGGGGGTACTCCCCCAGATGAGCCATGCACTGGGCGTTTCCGAATCGGTGGCCGGGCAGACCGTGACCATCTACGCCGCCGCCACGATGCTCACAGCGATTCCCGTGGCCATCGCGACGACGAACTGGCCGCGACGGCACCTTCTCGTGGTCGCGCTCATAGGCTTCCTCGTCGCCAACCTGGTCACGGCGATCTCCGTCGACTACATGGTCACGATGGCGGCGAGATTCATCGCGGGCGCAGCGTCCGGCGTGACGTGGAGCCTTCTCGGCGGCTATGCGCAGCGCATCACCCCGGACGCGCTGAAAGGCAGGGCGATGGCTTTCGCTTTCGCGGGCACACCCGTCGCACTCTCCTTGGGTGTTCCCACCGGAGCGTTTCTCGGCCGGGCGGTGGGCTGGCAGGTGACCTTCGGCCTCATGTCGGCGCTGACCGCGCTCCTCATCATCTGGACCATGTGGAAGCTGCCGAACGCCCCCGGCCAGGCGGCCGGCGAGCGGTTGCCCCTCCGCCACCTCTTCCGCATACGAGGTCTGCGCACCATCCTGGTCGTCACGGGCGTCTACGTGCTCGCTCACACCATCCTCTACACGTACATCGCGCCCGTGCTCGCAGGAGTCGGGCTCGCGGACCAAGTGCAGTGGATTCTCCTCGACTTCGGCATCGCCTCGATCCTGAGCATCTGGCTCACCGGTGTGTTCGTGGACCGGCATCACCGGCGCCTGGTCATCCTCAGTACGGTGTTCTTCGCCGCGGCGGCGGTCGCACTGACTCTCTGGTCGGGGAACGCGATCCTCGACTATGTCGCGGTGGCGGCATGGGGACTCGCGTTCGGCGGTGCCGCCACCCTGTTCCAGGGGGCATTGATGGCGGCGTCACGCGAACACGCCGATGCCGCCCAGCCGTTGATGGTCACGATGTGGAACGGCGGAATCGGCCTCGGCGGCCTGCTCGGTGGCATCCTCCTCGCCGGCCTCGGATCCGCCTCGCTCATGATCGTGGTGGCGGCCCTCGTCATCTCCACGGTGATCGTCGTCTCCTTCGCACGCAACCACGCGTTCCCGCGCTGAGCGCTCCGACGGCGTCCGTAGGACGAGCAACTTGAATGTGATGAGCATTCAGCGCAACCAAGATCAACCGATTGAGGACGGTGAGTACGATGGCCACGAATACCGACGTCAACTTCTATTTCGATCCGGTCTGTCCCTTCGCGTGGATGACCAGCAAGTGGATCCGGATCGTCCAGGCGCAGCGGGACTACCACGTCGACTGGCGGTTCATCTCACTACGACTGATCAACTCGCACATCGACTACGACTCCCATTTCCCGGCGGAGTATCTCGCCCAGCACACCGCGGGCCTGCGACTGCTGCGGGTGGCATCAGCGGCCCGGGAGGAGCACGGCCGAGAAGCGATCGGCCCGCTCTACGAGGCTTTCGGCGCCCGCGTCATGGAGACCTGGCCCGACGAAGGCCGCGCCCCCGGCTGGCAGGGCGCGCCCGACCTCGTCGCCGACGCCCTCGCCGAAGCCGGCCTGCCGACTTCTCTCGTCGACGCACTGGACGACACGGCTCGTGATGTCGAGATCCAGGCCGAGTCCGACGAGGCGCTTGCGCTGACGGGCAAGGACGTCGGCACGCCGATCGTGCACTTCGAACCGCCCGAGGGCGTCGCCTTCTTCGGCCCCGTGATCAGCCGGCTGCCCGACGAGGACCAGGCGGGAACTCTGTGGGATCACGTCATCGGCCTCGCCCGGTTCCCCGGCTTCGCCGAACTCAAGCGCAGCCTGCGGGAACGTCCCCAACTGCCCTCGTTCGGCGTCGCGGCACAGGAGGCGGGCAGGACCGAGGACTGGCACGCCGGCAGCCGCAGACTCAAGAAGTAGGTGCGCCCGCCTGTGGTCAAACGACAGAGCCAGAGGTCTTTGACAGTGTGGGTTACGTCTGGTCGTGACGGTTGGCGTCGGCTGCGCTGTGCCGGAGGGGTGAGGTATCCCGATGGTGGTGGGCTGACGGCGGAGGAGCGGGATCGACGTAAGCAAGTCCGGCTCGCGGCGGCTGACTTGATCGAGGCGGGGGCCAGTGACCGGAAGGTGGCGCGGCGGTTCAGGGTGACCCGGATGTCGGCGAACCGCTGGCATCGGGCCCTGGCCTCGGGCGGCCGACAGGCCCTCGTCTCCAAGGGCCCCGGCGGCGCACGCTGCAAGCTCGGCGCGGGTCAACTGCCTGCTCTGGAAACAGTGTTGGATGCCGGGCCGGCCGCGTGCGGATGGAGTGACCAGCGCTGGACGCCGGCCCGCATCGGCGAGGTCGTGCGCCGCCGGTTCGGCGTCCATTACACCCTGGCCGGGCTGGATCTGCTGCTGCACCGCATCGGCTGGAGCGTGCAGAACCCGGCCCGGAAGGCCAGCGAGCGCAGCGAGGCGCAGATCGCTGCCTGGAAGGACGAGCAGTAGCCCGTCATGAAAAGAGGGAGGCGGACCTGGGCGCCTGGCTCTGCCTCGAGGACGAGGCAGGTCAGGGCCTGAGGCCGCCCAAGGGCCACACCTGGGGCCGCCGGGGCTGCACCCCGGTGGTGCGGGTCCCCGCCGCGGGCACCAAACGGGTCTCCATGGCGGCGCTGATCTGTACAAAGGCCGGCCGCCGGCCACGGCTCATCTACCGCATCCACCTGGACCGCGGCCCCGCCAAAGACCGGCGCAAGGGCTTCACCGAGATCGATTACGCCCGCCTGCTCGATGCCGCACACCAGCAGCTCGGCGGCCCGGTTGTCTTGGTCTGGGACAATGTGAACACGCACGCCAGCCGCATGATGCGACGGCTGATCGCAGCCCGGTTATGGCTGAACGTCTGTCAGCTGCCGCCGTACGCGCCGGAGTTCAACCCGGTCGAGGGCGTGTGGTCGCCCCTGAAGAGATCGCTGGCCAACCTCACCACACACAGCCTCGACCAGCTCACCGCACTGATGAAGACGCGACTGAAACGGACGCAGTACCGGCCCCACCTCATCGAGGGACTCATCGCCAAGACCGGACTCGATCTCCAACCACCGCAGCCTGAGCCGTCAAAGATCTTCTAGAGGTCGCCAGGGGGCAGCAGGTGCGGGGCGCGGATGCCGAGGATTCCGAAGACCTCATCCTTCGCCAGGCTGCGCAGTTCCGCCAGGAAGGCGGGGTCCACATGGCCCTCCCTGGCCCAGATCCCGGCGAGGGACTCGGCGCAGCGCTGGGCCAAGTCGCTGCGGAAGTCCCCCGCCCGGATGGCCCGGATCAGGGCCGCCTCGACGAACGGACCGGAGAGGAACTCCAGATCCGATGCCGCGTCGTCCTGGTCGTCCTCGCGCGCCATGGGGTCTTCGATGAGGCGTACAAGCAGAACCGCGCGCTCTTCGTCCGGGATCGACGGATCGCTCCATACCGGGCCCGGCGACGAGACCGCCGCCGCGTCCTCATTCACGATGCGGGGCCGCTCTCTCCTGAACAGCCTGTCCAGCCAAGTCCTCATCTACGACAGATCCTCGATCCCGTCCACGATGCCGATGCCGACCACGCCACCGACGACACCTCCCAAGATCCCGCCAACCGCGGGTCCGACAGTCCGGAGGTCTGCCCCGAAGCGGGAACCGTAACCCGCGCACGCAAGGCCGCCCGCCGTGCTGACACCGTCGTGGAGGCCGCCTGGATCCGCTCGGTGCGGCCACCACATCGTAGACGTGCAAAGCGACGGTCACAGCGATCAACAGCCTGCCGCCGATCTTGGCGGTCGCCTTTCCCAGAGCGATGGCTCCGCGCGGCATCCACAGCCCCTCCAAGGGGATGTGCTCCTTCGTAATCCCAGCCGTTGAAAATCTCTAGTGCTTGGGGAGCCGGTCCAAGTAGTCGTCCATGGCCTGAAGGTTCTTCGAGAGGCAGGCGACACGCTCCGCCATGCGACCGCGCTCCTGTCGTACTCGGCTCACGAAGTCCGGAGCCGGGTACTGGGAGTTCGCCGCCTCGGCCAGGCAGGGCAGCACAGCTCTGATGATCTCGGTCGTGAGGCCGGCATCCAACAGGCTGCGAATCTGCTCGACCCTCGCCACCTGGAACTCCTCGTAGTCGCGATAGCCGTTCTCCTCACGTCGCGGCTGGAGGAGTCCCTGCTCCTCGTAGTAGCGAAGCAGCCGCGAAGAGACGCCCGTCCGCTCTGACAGTTGTTTGATCCTCACCGCAGCTCCCGGTCCGCGATTCGCCTTCTCACCAGTGTCGAGGTCGGCAGCTGCGCCAGCCCTGCGGCGCAGCTGTCGACCGACGCTCCCAATGTTACCGAAAGTTCGGTAACATTGAGGAATGGCGCGTCCCCCCTCCATCGATGAGGCCCAGCTGCTCGACCTCCTTGTACCCGTGTTCCGGGAGAAGGGCTTCGACGGCACCGTGATCGGTGACCTGTCGGCGGCCTCGGGACTGCAGCGGGCGAGCCTCTACCACCGCTTCCCCGCCGGCAAGGAAGAGATCGCCGACACGGTCCTCACCAAGGTCGGTGAGCGCTTCCTGTGGATCCTGGACCCGATGCAGTCGGATTCCGACGTCGCGCGAGGGATCACGGAGACCGCGCGCCGCCTGAACGACTTCTACGGCGCCGGAGCGCTGTCGTGCGTCCTCGACACGATGACGCTCGCGGGAACCCCCCAGAAGGTCCGCGACCACGCCCGCGCCCTCGCCGTGACGTGGATCGACGCGATGACCGACGCCGCTCGGCGCGCCGGCCGGCAGCCCGAAGACGCCGCCCGAGCCGCCAAGGACGCGTTCCTACGCATCGAGGGATCTCTGGTGCTTGCTCGGGTGCTCGGCGACACGGAGCCCTTCACCGAAGCCGTGGGCCTCCTGCCGAGCCTGCTGATGCCCGCGCACCACCCCTAGAGCGCTTCATCTGGATCATCGGATCGCCGGTCCCGCGTACCGCCATTGCCTGATGCCCAGTAGTCGCTGAGCGAGCCGTCGTTGCTTGAGCGAACGGTGCGGTGAGCACTGTCTTGCAAAATTACCGAACGTACGGTAAATATGAAGGTGTTCATCCTGTACGACCTTGAGGAGCACCTCTCATGAGCAGCAAGACCGCAGTCGTAGTGCTGTCCGACCCGTCGACCGGCACCGACGAGGCGCTGGGCCGAGTGTTCGACGCCCTCGCCACGGCCTGGGAGTTCGCGCAGGGCGGCGAGGCCCTGGTGCTCTTCCAGGGCACGGGCACCCGCTGGCCCGCCGTGCTGGCGGACCCGGCCCACCCTGCGCACGAGCTCTACACGGCGGTGAAGAAGCAGGTCGCCACCGTGGCCTCCTCCGGCTGCACCACCGTCTTCGGCGCGAGCAAGGGCATCGAGGACGAAGGGATCAAGCAGATCGGTCAGAACCAGGCCCCCGGCACCCCCGGAGTCGCGAGCATCCGCGAGCTGGTGCAGTCCGGCTACCAGATCCTCACCTTCTGACGCATACGAGCGGGCGGAGATGATCCGCCCGCTCGTCCGGGACGCCTCCCTCCTGAGGAATCGGCGCACGGCACTTATCCCAAGGACTCGGCCCTGGCCGAAGCACCATCAGGAGATCTTCATGGCAGTTACGGAACTGTTCAAACCGCTCACCCTTTCACATGGTCCGGAGATGCGGAATCGCTTCGTTCTGGCACCGCTCACCAACCAGCAAAGTGCGCGCGACGGATCCGCGTCGACATTTGATCTGGATTGGATCGGTCAACTGGCGCAGGGCGACTACGCATTGATCCAGACCTGTGCCGCCACGGTCGAAGCCGGCGGCATAGCGTTCGACCGCCAGTTGGGCATTCACAGCGATTCCCATCTTGCCGGTCTGACCAAGATGGCGGATGTGATCCGCGAAGGCGGGGGCTTGTCCACGGTCCAGTTGCACCACGCCGGCCACCGCGCCCGACGGGAACTGGGAGGAATTCCAGCCCCTGCCTCCGGCTCCACGGTCCCGGGAGTCAAGGCACTGACAACTGAAGAGGTGGAGCTGGTTCGCGACAGCTTCATCGAGGCCGCACAGCGGGCAGAACGGGCAGGGTTCGATGGCGTTTCCGTGCACGGCGCCTTCGGTTGGATCCTGTCGGAGTTCATGTCCCCCTTGCTGAACGACCGCACCGACAAGTACGGGGGCAGCACGGAGAACCGGGCCCGCCTCACCCTTGAGGTGATCGAGGGTATCCGCCGCGCATGCGGTCCTGATTTCCAGATCGGCTGGCGCTTGTCGGTCGAACGCTACGGGTTGCTCCTGGAGGAACTTCGTGACATCACGGCCGAGATACTGGATCGAGAACTGATCGACTACCTCGACCTGGCCCTGTGGGACTCTGCCCAGACCGTTCAAGAAGGAACATTCGCGGGGCAGACCCTGCTCAGCGTTTTCACCGACCTGCCTCGCAAGGGTGTCCGTGTGGGGGCAGCGGGCAAGATCATGAGCGCCCAACGCGCCGGGCAACTCCTGGAAGAGGGATGCGACTTCGTCGTGATTGGCCGGGCAGGAATTCTTCAGCGGGACTTTCCCAGGCAAGTACAGAAAAACCCCCAGTACGAAAGCCCGAAGCTCCCGGTGACAGCGCAGTACCTACGCGCGGGCGGATTGAGCGAGCGTTTCATCAACTACCTCCAGGGATGGCAGACCTTCGTCTACTGAAGACATCCATACCGTCGGAGCGAGTCCCGGCTCCCGGCAGGCGCTTCGCCGTGAGCACTCTTGCGGGATCCCGCCCGCACGGTTCGGCAACGAGTGCAAGTCGCCGACACCACGACATCGTGAGGAGCAGACATGAAGCCGTATCACCGCGGCGAGTTGGCGGTGCAGGAGAAGGCGGGCCTGACAGAAAGAGCCAGAGCGGTCTCCGCCGCCTTCATGACGGAGATACCCGACGTGGCCGAAGCCTTCCTGGCCAGGCAGCCGATGCTGGTCGTAGGCGCGGCCGACGAGCGTGGGGAGCTCTGGTCCACCCTCCTGACGGGAGATCCGGGTTTCATCACCGTCAGCGGCCCTTCCTCCTTGACCGTCGCGGCTTCGCTCTCGGCCGGCGATCCTTTGTTCCGCACGCTCTCCGAACCGACTCATGTCGGCATGATCGCCCTGGACCCGGGCATGCGGCGGCGGATCCGTATGAACGGCACGGCGCACCCCGTCCAGGGCGGTCTGGAGATCGAACTCGATCAGGTCTACGCAAACTGTCCGAAGCACATCCAGAAGAGGGTGCCGGAGTGGCACTCGGTCACCCCCGACGGTCCGGTCGAAGGCACTGCGCTCACCGATGAGGACATCGCGCTCGTCAACAGAACGGACACCTTCTTCATCGCCACGGCGGACCTGGACGGCAACGCCGATGCCTCCCATCGCGGAGGCAACCCGGGGTTCCTCAGAGCGATGGGTGCCCGTCGTCTGCGCTGGCCCGACTACGTGGGCAATTCGATGTTCAACACGCTCGGGAACCTCGAAGTCAATTCCCGCGCTGGGTTGTTGATCCCCGACTGGGCCACAGGGACCGTTCTGCATCTGACGGGGACGGCAGCTGTGGACTGGAATCCCGGCCACGCGGCCGCTCTGCCGGGAGCACAGCGCGTCGTGGACTTCACCGTCGAGCGACTCGTCCGGATCACCAATGGCTCTCCGCTGCGTTGGGATGCTCCCGAGTTCTCCCGCTTCAACCCGCCGACCGCGTAAGCAACCCAAAGCAGCACCGGGCAAGCCGTCACCGGCTTCGAAGTGAGCCAGGCGGCCACCGCTCAGAACATGGTGTTGCCGTTCTGAATCAGCGCCGCTTCTTCTCCCTTCCCTGGTGCATGCCCCCTGCTCCGTACTGTGGCTGCCCCCACCTGCGGATCGCCTGCCTGCCTGAGTGACCCCGTCACGGCTGATGCCTAGCGTTGTGGCGCATGGCACCCTCCCTCTTAACCTCGGCGCTGGGCAGACGCACCGGCGTGGCAGTCCTGTTGGCGGCCGTCGTCGTGCCCGTCGCTCCGGCTGCCGCACAGCCGCCCGAGGCTCGACAGCACGCCATCTGCGGACCGCACGACGAACTGCGAAAGGCCCTGCGCACACTCACCGAACGCGACCGGATCACCGGTGCCGCGGTCCTGGTCACCGAAGGCAACGCGCGCGCCTCCTGCGGGAGTTGGACCGAGACCGCGGGGACGGCCGACCTGCGCACGGGCCGCCCCATGAACGCCACCGACCGGCTGCGCGCCGGCAGCATCACCAAGACGTTCACCGCGACGGTCGTTCTCCAGCTCGCGGCCGAGAACCTGCTCTCACTCGACGCTCCCGTCGACCGCTACCTGCCCGGTCTGATCCGGCGCAACGGCTACGACGGTCGTCGCATCACCGTGCGGGAACTCCTGCGGCACACCAGCGGGTTGCCCGACTACCTCGACGCGCCCGAGTGGGAGCATCCCGAACGCCTTCGGTACCGCCACTTCGAGCCGCGCGAGCTTGTGGCCCGCGCCCTCGATCTGCCGCGCCCGCAGGGCAAGTGGCACTACGCCACCACCAATTACCTCCTCGCGGGCATGATCATCCGGGAGGTCACCGGTCATTCTCCGGAGACGGAGATCACCCGTCGTGTGATCCAGCCCCTCGGGTTGCACGACACGTACTGGCCCGGGGACGCCCCATCCATCCACGGGCCGCACTCGCGCAGCTACTTCACCGACGAGGACGGCCGTCTCGTCGACGGCACCGCCTGGAACACGACCTTCGGCGGGGTCGGCGGCGCGCTGGTCTCCTCACCCGCCGACCTGACCCGCTTCATCACGGCGCTTCTCCACGGTCATCTGCTGCCCGCGGACCAACTGGCCGACATGCGGCGGACGGTGGCCGCCGACCCCGACCGGCTCTGGCCCGGCGCTCGTTACGGCCTCGGCGTCATCGCCTCTCCGCTGCGCTGCGGCGGCCTGTGGTGGGGACACGCGGGGACCGTGCCGGGAGGCCATCGGGCGCTCACCGCGGTCGGGTCCGGCGGGCGGAGTGTCGCCGTCGCGCTCAATCAGGTGCCGGACACGCTCCAGGCCGAACAGGACTTCCAGGAAGTGGTCCAGGCCGCCCTCTGTGAAGGGCGGCCTTCCGCAGGACGACAGCCGACAGAAGGGGAACATCAGTGATCCGCCCAGCCCGCTCGCCGCAGTGCGCTTCGAGGACGACGAGAAGGACCGCTTGGGGACTGGCCGCCGCCGCGCTCGCCCTCCCCCTGCTGCCCGTCACGGCCCTCCCGGCCCAGGCAGCCGACTCCGACTCCCTCGCCCGCTACCACCACCAGCGCCTCGACTGGAAGAGCTGCCTGCTCGGCCCGCAGGACACGACCGGAAAGGAGCTGGAGCAGGCGGGCGCCCAATGCGCCGATGTGACCGTGCCGTTGGACTACGGCGACCCCGGTGGCCGTACGATCACCGTCGCGATCTCCCGGATCCGTGCCACCGACACGGCCCACCGCGTCGGCCCGCTGCTGCTGAACGGCGGCGGCCCCGGCGGGCAGACGCTCGGTGACCCGCCGTGGGTACGCGGGGCGATGAAGGACGTCGGCGCACGGTACGACGTGGTGGGCGTGGATCCCCGCTTCGTCGGCCGCAGCACCCCGCTGGACTGCCACTGGCCGACCGGCTCCGCGTTGCGGGGCGCCGGCGTCGACCGGGCCGGGTTCGACCGCGTGACGGCTTTCTCGGAGGACCTCGCCCAGCGCTGCCGACAAAACGCGGGCGACGTGCTGCCGTACGTCACCACCCGCAACACCGCGCGCGACATGGACGTCATCCGCGCGGCGCTCGGCGAGCGGCGGATCTCCTACCTGGGGTACTCGTACGGCAGTTACCTGGGCCAGGTGTACTCCACGATGTTCCCCGGCCGCACCGACCGGATCGTGCTGGACGGCGTCATCACGCCGGACCGGTACGGTCCGAGGCTGTTGCGGGGCACCGAGAAGGCCAACCGCCACGCGCTGGAGGGATGGGCCTCCTGGGCCGCCGCCCGTGACGCGTCCTACGGCCTGGGCCGCACCCGCAGGGCTGTGCTGGCGGCCGTGGACCGCGTCCAGGCCGCCGCGGCCCGCACGCCGTTGCGGCTGGGCGCCTACCGGGTGGACGAGCACGTGGTGCCCATCATCGTCATCAACGGCCTCTCGCAGGACAACGACGCCGCATACGGGGACTTCGCACAAGGGATACGGGATCTGAGCCGCGCGGCAGGCGGGCACCAGGTCACCCCGTCCCCGTGGCTCGCCGACGCTCTCGCGTTCGTGCTGACCGGGGCCGACTCCCACTACGGCAGCGTCCAGATGGCGATCCTGTGCGGTGACAAGGCCGCACCGCGGGATTCGGAGGTCTACTGGCGCGACATCCAGCGCGCGCGTCTGCTGGACCCGCTGATCGGCCCTGTCACCAACAACCTGAACCCCTGCGCCTTCTGGGACTCACCCCGTGAGCGCCCGACCGCCATCAGGAAGGACCTCCCCGCCCTGCTCGTCAACGCCACCGGAGACCCGCGCACCACCTACGACGGCGCCACAGAGGTGCGCCGGGGGTGGCCGTCCGCCCGCCTGGTCACCCTCAAAGGCGCCGACCAGCACGCGGTGTACGGCGTCTACGGTGCCGCGTGCGTCGATGACACGGTCAACGCCTACCTCGCCACCGGCCGTCTTCCGGCCACGGACGTCACGTGCGCCGCACGCACCCGCTGAACACCGCGCTGAGCCGCTTCAGTTCGGCAAGGTGAGCCACCACGGCGTCGCGGCGCGACGCCCCTCCGGGCGGCCGGCAGGAAACATCTCAACGCCGGGTCAGTGACCGGTGCGGTCGTGGTGTTCCTCTGCCGGCGCCGGCTGGGGGTCAGGCGTGGGGCTCGTCGGTGGTGTGCGGCGGGTGTTGACGGCGGGGGCAAGGAAGATCGCGACGGCTACGAAGGCGAGGACGACGGTCATCGCTGCGCGCAGGCCGTAGCGGTCGCCGAGGAAACCCAGGCCGGGAGGCCCCACCAGGAAGGCGACGTAGCCCATCATCGCGACGAGGCTGACACGTGCGGCCGAGTCGGGCCCGGAGTCACCGGCGGCGGAGAGCGCGAGGGGGAATCCGAGGGACGCGCCCAGTCCCCAGAGGAGGACGGCCGCTCCGGCGACAAGTCCGTTGTCGACGAAGATGACGCCGGAGAGGCCGAGGGCGGCGGAGATCGCGCTGGCGCGGACGACAGGAGTGCGGCCGTACCGGTTGATGAAGAAGCCTCCGCCGAAGCGGCCGATGGTCATGGCGGCGGCGAATCCCGTGTAGACGGCGGATCCGAGGGCGGGGTCCATGTCGTGTCCGTCGACCATGAGCAGGGGCAGCCAGTCATTGGCGGCGCCTTCGGCCAGCGCCATCGTCAGGATGATGCCGCCGATCAGCAGCAGGCGCCGGTCCTTCCAGACCGCCGGACGCCGCGGCCTTTCCGCGGTGCCGGTCTGCTTGGTGGTGGGGGTCTTGCCGACAGCATGGGGGATGGACCGCAGGGCGTAGGCGAACATCACCGCGGTGACGAGGGCGATGGTGCCCAGGTGCCACTGCACGGGGAATCCGACAGCGGTGCACACGATGCCGAGCGAAGCTCCGACCACGGTTCCGAGGCTGAAGAATCCGTGGAGTGTGGGCAGGACCGTTCGGCCGGTGATCTGCTCCACGTCGGCACCGTCGACGTTGACCGCGACCTCGCCGCCGCCCATGCCGGCGCCGAAGAGGAAGAGCCCCGCCATGACGACGGGCGCGGACGACCACCACGCTCCGCAGCCGATCACCACCATGCTGAGAATGACGAGCGCGGTCCCCACAGCCATGACCGGCCGGGTCCCGAACTTCGCCACCAGCGTGCCGGAGCCGAGAACACCGAGCATGGAGCCGACCGAGAGGGCGAACAGGACGATGCCCATCTGCGCGGTCGAGGCGCCCAGTTGGTCTCTGATGTCGGGTGTTCGTGTCACCCAGGAGGAGATCGACAGACCCGGCACGAGGAAGAAGAGGAACAACGCCGTGCGGCGGCGACGTATGGCCAGGTCCATCACTACAGGTCGATCCAAACGTGCGGCAGCGGAGGACATAGCGAATCGAGGAAAGTACGTACAAACGTACATCTCCGCGTCAGGTGAGGAAAGGGGAGCTTCCACAGACAGGAGCTGCACGTCGAGGCCTTGGTGCGCCTCGCGGATGCGATGCGTCAACCGGCAGCACGCTCGACTCGGTTCCTCTTGCCGGTGCGCTCGCACGGCAGCCTGTCACTGCCCCGGAAGCTCTCCTTTGGGCTGACATGCCACATCTATAAGGAACTTGAACGCGCTCCGCACTTCAGCAGCCGTCACGTCCGTATTGGGAGAGTGGCCACCGGTATCGGCCTGATACAACCGCATATCTTGCAGCCAGGCCCTTTTAGGTCGGAGATGGGCATTTCGTTTCCGGCGGAAGACTCCCTCGCCGTATATGCCACGTCGCCCTGAAAGCGGTATAGTCCCGACGTCAAATGCCGGTGATTGCACGCCAGTTGCTCTTCCTTCCCCGAAGTGGAGGCCAGGTCACCTCGCGTGTCGCGTGATGAGCGCAGCTGCAACTCGGTCCTCCGCCGACCGTCTTGGCCAATCCCACGAGAACCTGCCACAGCCTGGTCTCTTTCCCCCCACGCTTTCCCCGCAAGTGACCCGGATCTCTCCTCGTCTCCGACCCATCTCGTCGAAAGCCTCCCTCTTTCGTGGCCATCACCGTGCGCGAGAATCTGCCTGCAGGTCGGCATGCCGCCGTTCCGCCAGGCAGTCTCTTTCGGCGCATCTATGCTCCACGCGCGGGTGACGCGCTGGCGTTTTCCATGGCGACGTACGCCATGCCCCTATTGGTCCTCACCATTACCGGTTCGCCGTCCTTGACGGGCCTGGCGTTCGCGTTGGAGTGGACTCCGCGGATCGTGGCGTTCGTCCCCGCCGGCCGTGCCGTGGACCGCCGGGGCGCGGCGATCGTCTGCTTCATCGCTTCTCTCGCCCGCGCCATGGTGGTGGCAGGCGCGGCGGTCGCGGTGCTCATGCTGCCGCAGGGCACGGAGGAGACCGCGGTCGTGCTGAGTCTGGCGGCCGTCACCGGCACACTCTCCCAGTTCGGTTTCGTCGCCAATGAAGCCGTCGGTGCGATCGTCACCCGGCGGGACAAAGCGCGGCCTCATGGCATCCAGGCGGTCCTCGTCGGCATCGACCAGACGGCCGCGGTCGTCGGTCCGCTGATCGCCGGTTTCCTGCTCCTGGCGGGGCCGGGATGGATGCTCGGGTGCCTGAGTGCGCTGTCCTTGGTGGCCGCCGTACTCGGTCTGCAGACTCCCCCGACCCCGTTGCGCGCCGCACGTACCGACGCCGCGGGAAGCAACAGTGCGCTGCGCCTGGGCCTCAATACTCTGCTGACGCTTCCCGTCCTGGGCTGGCTGGTGGCCGGGCTGGCCTGTTCCAACCTCGCCCTCGGGCTGCTCCAGTCGGCCAGTCCTGTGATCGTGGTGGAGACCTTCGGGCGTTCTTCCGCCGATGTCGGCGCCATGTGGTCGGCCGCCGCCGTGGCGACCCTGCTGGCGATCACGTGCTGCCGTCTGGCGGTGAGCCGCATCGACCTCTGGGGAGTGGGCATGGTGTCGGCGACGCTCGCCTCCGCCGCGTGTCTCGCCCTTGCCGAGGCTCCGTCCTTCGCCTCCTACACCGTCCTCATAGCGATCTTCATGGCGGGCGACGGCGGCCTCACGGTCGTGCTGCGCACGGTGCGTTCGCTGATCATCCCTGTCACCGCGCTCGGTGCCACTCTCTCCTTGACGATGCTGCTCCTTCTGCTGCCCTTCCCCGTGGCGGGCATCCTCGTGGCGCTCACCCCGCCGCCGCACCTCGGCAACGTCATCCTGGTCTGCGCTCTCGTACAGGCCGTCGCTCTGGCCGTCATCTTCGTAAGGCTCCGCAGAGAACCCACCCTGCGCTTGGTCGCCGGCAGACAGTGAGGAACACGCAATCGCCCGACAACGGGAGTCGGTCGGCGCCGCCCAGCCGTTCTCCGTGTCGGATCACGTGACGTCCGGTACCGCACTCGGTACCGGGTGCGGTACCTTGCGTTCATGCCCGCACTCAACGTGGAATTCACCGAAGACGAGATGGCCCGGCTCCGCGAACGGGCGGCGCTCACGGGTCGGAGTCTGAAGCAGCACGTCCACGACGTGACCGTGCAGGAGGCGGATCGGCTCGCCTTCGTGGAGGGGGCGGTCGAGGAAGCCGCCCGGGTGCTTCCCGGTGTCGTGGCCCGCTTCCCCGAGGGACAGCGGTGAGCCCGATCATCCGTGTCGATGTCGGCTGGGTCCTGCAGATCCAGTCGGCGATCTCCCCGCTCAACGTGCCCATCGCCGACTGGGGCGCACTTGGGTTCATGGCCGACCGGCACACGTTCGAGCGGGAGCGCGGGGTTCTGTACTACGAAGAGGTCGCCTCCCGAGCCGCCACCTTCCTGCACACCGCGTTGCTGCTGCGCCCCTTCACCGACTACAACCTGGTCATCGGCTGGGCCTGCGCCAGCCAGTACATGCACGTCTCCGGTCAGCCCCTCCAGGCCAAGGACGACGATCTGTACGAACTCGCCCAGGCGGTCCGTGGACAGCAAGCCGATCTGCGCGCCGTCGCGCAGCGGTTGGAGTCCTGGCGCGGCGAGTGACACAGGGGGACGGGAACGGTGGCCTTCCCACAGGAGCCCCGACCTGTTCTCTCCTGTCTCCGATCCTCACATGTCACCGCAGACTCACCAGGTCAGACGGCATCCGACCCGGCCCCGGGATCTGCGTTCCCCGCTCTTCCGAAGGCACGCTCCGTGCCCCATAGTGGCCCCAACGGAAGCCGGACTTGGGGGGATATTTCGTGATCAAGCAGGCGTACGTTCAAGCCGACGACCCGACCACACCGACCGTCAAGGACATCAGGGACCGGATCTCGAAGGCGGTGGATGCGACGACGGGCACCGCCCTCGAACGCCTCCAGTGCTGGCTGCAGATGCCGGCCGATTCCACGTTCGCGAAGATGCTGGACAGCGACTGCCAGGTGCGCGCCAAGAGGGTAGGCGGTCTCCTGAGCGCCGGGAAAGACGGGCTGTACGAGCCCAGCGACCTCTCGGTGACGATCGGCGTCCCGGCCAAGTGGACCGCCGTCGACAAGGCCGTCAAGGCCGACCGTGCCGTGTACGTCAACGGTTCGACGGGACACGTGGGCGGGGCGCAGAGCAAGTTCAACAACGAGCGCAACGCCGGATTCCATGTGATCGTCTTCCTGGCCGTCGGGCAGGAGACCGATGGAAGCGGCTACTACCTGGGCTTCGACCCGGACATCAGTGCCACGACGGAGTCTCGGACGGCGTGGGAGGCGTTGGTCGCCGGCGTCACCGAGACCAAGCCGCAGGACTTCACTGCCGCGAAGAGCCTGGAGGTCGTCAAGACGATGATGCTCGGCAGCGCGGAGGGCGGCTTCGGCCGGCTGGTCCGCAAGTACTACGTCGACACGACCAAGGCCTTCCCCAAGATCATTCGCGCCTGAGCACGCGGCTGCGACTCGCCTTCACGTGCGGGTGAGATGACGGGGATCGATGCCGACGGCGGATGGGCCGTCCACGGCGGACGGCCCATCCTGTACCGCGTCGATGGCTGACGCGGATCGAGCCGGGCTGGTTGTCAGGAGCGGCCGCGGTGGGACGGGCGTCCCTTGGCGGTCATCTCATCCGGGTAGATCAGGGGCCGGCTCGTGGACGGGGCGGTTCTGCTGTGTCCCGGCTGCCGTCACTTGTACATCCGCCAGTCGTAGACCAACTGGTAACTGCCGCCGTGGCCGGTGTACTTCACGGTGTGCTCCGGGCTGTCCGGCTTTCCGGTCCAGCGGCTGGTCAGCGACGGGATGACAGCGCTGACGGTGACCGGCAGGAACAGTTCGTCGCCCCACGTGCTCTTGAGGTACTCGAAGATCTCAGTGACCGCCCAGCCCACGGCGATCCCGATGACGATCCCGATGGGGCCGCCGGGGGAACCGATCGCTCCCCCGATGGCAGCCGCTATCGCGGCGACCACCTCGGTCTTGACCTTGGCGAGCAGCTCGTTGAGGAAATCGTCGAAGCCACCCCAGTCCTCCTCCGCCAGTGCCAGGGTGACGAAGTAGGACTTCGGGAACTGCACCGTGCCCTCGGTCAGGCTGAAGAACGTGAACTGCCGAGGCGGTGTGTACTTCTGCACGTCACCGGTGCGGAAGCTGCGCACCCGGAACGCGGGGACCTTCTTGGTGTCGCCGCTCTCGTCGACGCTGACGCCGGCCGCATCGATCTCGTCCGCGCCCAGCTCACTCGTGTCGTCGAGACACGTCACCTGCTGGATCCGCAGTTCCAGCTTCGTCAACTGCTCCGCGGCCGCCTCCTGCACACGCTGCGGGGCACTGATCGCCGGGCTCTTGCGCAGTTCGCCGGCGGGGAACTTCAGCCCGTCCGGGAAGGGCAGCGCGCGGACCTGGGCCTCGACCGGGGTCGGGGACCGCAGATCGACCTTGGTGAGGTCACCGAGCCGCTTCGATCGAGCCGCCGCGTTCCCGAGGTCGGCCACGACTCGTGCCGCGGCCTCCTTCTGGTGGCCTGCGGGGAGTTGGGCGAACCTCCTGGCCAGGAGGTGCTCCGTGGCGGAACCGTCGGTGGGCATCGGGAACTTCACGGGTCCGCCGTGGTGTGCCGCGACCTTGTCCGCGGCAAGTTGGAACTCCCGTACCACGCGCTCGGTCACGGCCTGGACCTTGGCGTCGGGAATGCCGGTGACGACGGCTTCTGTGTTGTCGGTTGTGTTGTCTGGCATTTCTTTGCTCTCCCCCGAGTTCGGACTGCCTCCGCGGGTGTTCCCCGAAGGCTCCACCGACGCTAGGCGGCAGCCGGCGCACGGGCACCGGGGAGTGACCCGGGGTGCTCCCTAGTCCTGTTCGGCCGCGAGTCGGGGGGCGAGGTGGTGGCGCGAGTCGATCCCGAACTTCTGGTAGATGCGGCCGAGGTGGTACTCGACGGTCTTGACGCTGATGACGAGTTCGCGCGCGACCTGGCGGTTGGTGAGCCCGGACGCCGCTCTGCGGGCCACCGCCAGTTCCTGCGCGGTGAGGACACTCTCCTGGCGGGTCGTGGGCTCGCCGGACTCCAGACCGCAGGCCGCCAATTCCCTTGCGCAGCGGTCCAGGTCGGGCCTGGCGTCCAGTCGCAGGAGGATCTCTTCGGCGGCTCGGAGCTGTTCGCCCGCCCTGGTGCGTTTGTTGGTGCGGCGCAGGAACTGGCCGTGGGCAAGGTGCAGTTGCGCGCGTTCGAAGGGCTCCTGGGCATGTTCGGCATGACGGTGTGCGGCCTGGAAGGTGTTCTCGGCGCCGGCGGCGTCGCCTCGGGCGGCCTGCAGGGTCGCGCGGCTGCGGGCGGCGAGCGCCTGAGCGCCGTGATGTGCACGCTCGGCGGCCAACTCCTCGTAGGGGCCCAGAGTTTCCTCGGCGCGTTCGTGTTCGCCCAGCGTGGTCCACGCGTCGGCGAGGACATCCGGCCAGGGCATCATGCCCGGTTCCTCGAACCTGCCCCGCCTGCCGAGGGTGAGCAGGGGTCCGAGGGCGGTGACAACGGCTTCGGGCTCGCCGCGAGCACGGGCCAGATGGGCCGCGGCGACAGCCGCCTGCACCGTGGGATAGGGGTGGCCGGAGGTCGCGTACTCCCTGGTGATCTGTGCGTGATGGGCGGCTTCGGTCCATTGGCCGCGGGCGGACCGGGCCAGCGCGAGGATCGTGTGGCAGGTGAAGGCGACATGCGGCTGATCGGTGTCGACGGCCAGGGACAGCGCGAAGTCGCAGTGGTCCGTCGAGTCGTCCCAGCGGCCCGCCCGGAACTCGTACCAGGCCAGTACGGTCGCGGCGACCACGCGGAACAACGCCGAGCGCGTGTGACAGGCCCCCAGCACTCCGCTCAGGTCCCTTATCGCGCCCGCCAGATCACCGGTGTGCCCGCGCAGCGTGCCCCGCCCCAGCAGCTCTTCCAGTTCCTCGGGCGAGGCGAGGGCGGGATCGGGCAGTGGCCGCAGCACCGCGAGTTCCGCCGCGGCCCGCCCGCTCATGGCCCTGCCGCTGATCGCCAGATAGCGGACCATGTCGATGGCGGTGGATTCGGGGGCGAGCCGCAGCGCCAGCCGTGCCCACTCGGCCTCGTCCGCGCCTCGCAGCATGCTGCCGTACAGCCCGGCGAGCTGGCCGGCGATCCGTGCGCCGAGCTCCCGCTCGGTGCCGGGGTCGCAACGTCGCCAGGCATCGTGGAGCAGCGCCTCGGAGCGGTCCACGTCGGACAGGGTGAGGCGGCCCAGGAGGTAGCTGCGCCACGCGCTGTGGGCGAACTCCTGGACCTGCTGGGCCGCTTGGGCGGTGTCGGGCACCTCGCCGGCGAGCAGCCGGCATTCGACCGCCTCCAGGGTGAGCTGTTCGTACGCTGCCCGGTCGGGGCTCAGCCCGGCAGCGGTGGAGAGTTGCACGGCGGCCGTCGACCAGGCTCTCTCGGCGGCGAGCCGACGGCCGAGCGCGGCGAGGTCGGCTGCCAGCGCAGAGTCGGTGCCGGTCGCCGCGCAGGCGCGGTGTCGCAGGGCCAGGGACTCCTCGCCGGTGAGGTCTGCGGCGCGCAGGTGCAGGGCGGCGCGCCGGACGGGGCCGAGCTGATGGTAGACCGCGGCATGCACGAGCGGGTGCGGGAAGGAGACCGAGGTGTCCCCCGCACGTTCGGTCAACAGGCCCACCGAGACGGCTTCTTCGAGAGCGGGCAACGGGTCGTCCTGGCCCGCGAGCAGCGCGGCCGCGTCGAGCGGGCCGCGGACGCCGAGCACGCTCGCCGCGCACACCAGGTCGCCGGTCGCGGACGTGCAGCCGGTGAGCCTGGCGAGGACCAGTTCGGTGAAGGACTTCGGGGCGGGCAACGTGCGGTCGGCGTGCTCCAGTTCGTCGAGCAGGCCGGGGTCCGCCTGCTCCAACAGCGCCTGTACGTGCAGTGGGTTGCCGGCGGTGTGCGCGTGCAGCCGCGCCGCCGCACGGGCCGACAGCCTTCCTGCTCCCAATCGGTGCTGCAACAGGCGCAGTTCGGCCACGGTCAGGCCTTCGAGTCTGATCCGTACCGTGTCCGCCGCCGTCCACTGTCGACGCAGCCCCACCGGCAGTGACACGTCATGGATGTCCCGTACCACCACGACCGCGACCACGCGGTCGGCACGCAGTCTGCGCACCGCGAAGGTCAGTGCCAGCAACGAGGGATGGTCGGCCCACTGCGCGTCGTCGACCACGACGGCCACCACTCCCCCGCCGGGGTCCTGGGCCTCGTCCATGACGTCGATCAGTCCGGCGCCCGCCGCCGACGGATCCACCGATCCGCCGTGCGACGGCACACCTGATGTGCCCGCCAGCAACTGGTCCAGCACCGCGAACTCAAGACCGGACTCGGCCTCGGCCCCTTCCGCGTACAGCACACGCTGTACGCCCCCGAGGTCCAGGAACCGTCGCACGAGGGCCGTCTTGCCGAAGCCCGCCCCGCCCTCCACCAACACCCGTTGCGGAACGCCCGACCGCGCCCGCTCCAGGGCTCTCTCCAGCAGCGCGAGGGACTCGCCTCTCCCCACAAAGGGAGCATCCACGCCGCACCTCCCCGTCGACTCCCCACGCATCGTCGCGAGGAACCGGCGCACCGTCCATGGCAAGGTGCCCTGTGATACCGGCCGGTTCAGAAGTCGCAGGGCTTCACGGTGGTCCGGTTCAGCACGTCGGCCTTGTGCAGACGTACGCGGTGAACTTCCGCGCGCGGCCGGGGAATCCGTGCGGGCCGTCCGTCCGGCCGCCGGACCGGGACGTTCGCGCCGGGTCAGCCGGTGCGGTTGGGCAGCGCGGCGGGCGGCGCGCTGGTGCGCCGTACGCGAAGCTCCATCGGGATGTAGTGCGGCTCGCTGTCGTCGCCGTCGGTCATCAGGGACTCCAGGCGCCGTGCGGCAAGGGTGCCGAGTTCGTCGCGGGCCATGGAGGCGGTGGTGAACCGACGGGAGCCGGGCAGGTCGTCGAGGGAGATGTCGTCACAGCCGATCACCGACATGTCCTCAGGGATCCGCAGCCCCGCTGCCTCCAGCGCGGCCACGGCACCGGTCGCCACCAGGTCGTTGTAGGCGACGGCGGCGGTCACGTCGGCGGCCCGCAGCGCGTCCGCCGACTCGTAGCCCTGCCGTGCCGTATGGCCGCAGGGAATGACCGTGACCTCCACGCCGAACGCGGCGGCGTCGAAGGCGCGGATCCGTTCCGCGTTGGCCCAGGACGCCTCGGGGCCGCTCAGATAGGCCACGCGCCGGTGGCCGAGTTGTGCGAGATGGCCGCAGACCAGGGTCATCCCTCCGTAGAAGTCGGCGGAGACCGCGGGGACTCCGAGGCCGGGCACGATCCGGTTGACGAGCACCAGCGGACGGCCGCGCAGGGCGAGGTCGACGATCGCGGCGCGGTCCATGCGGGGCGAGCAGAGCAGGACGCCGTCACAGCAGCGCATCAGATCCTCGGCCAGCTCGTGCTCACTCGTCGGGTCGCCGTCCGACTCCATCACCCGCCGACCGTGCGAACGGGCCACCGCCGACACGGACTTGAGCACATCGGGGAAGTACGGGTTGGCCAGGTCGGGGACGAGCACGCCGATGGCGCCCGCCTCGCCGCGGGCCAGTCCCTGGGCGGCCGCGTTGGGGCGGTAGCCGAGCTCGGCGACCGCGCTCTGCACCCGGCGCGCGAGTTCGGGATCGACGTGGGCCGTGCCGTTGAGGACTCGGGAGACGGTCGAGGTGGACACTCCGGCCGCCGCGCCGACGTCGGTGATCGTGACCCGTCGCCTGCGGTCCCCCTTGCGTGTGGCGGGGAGCGGTTTCGCGCCTGGGACACCTGGTCCGTCGTCCGGAGCGGTCGGCTCCGCGGACGCTCCGGCGTCCTCCGTCATGTCCGGCACCTTCGAAGTAGCCAGTCCCAGCTCCCAGTCGCCCATGGTCCCCCTCGCCAGCGAAGTTCGTGTGTCGCTCAGCGCGCCAAGGTCGTCGCCCCCGCTTCCGCCAGCAGACCGCGCAGCTGCCCGACGTCGCGGCGGACCGCGGCGGACGGGTCGTCGTTGGCGTAGTGGACGTGCAGCGACAGCGGGCCGGTGTAGCCGGCCCCGGTGAGCCCGGCCAGGAGCGCGGGCCAGGGCACCACGCCGCCGTCGGCGAGGGGCTGCCACCGGCATGTCCAGTCCTCGGGTGAACCGACCTGCTCCCAGAGGGCGTTCTTCACACCGACACAGCCGACCCGGTCGAGGCCGCCGATCGTGTCGAGCGTGAGCCGCCAGTCCTCGCTGCCCTCCTTGGCCTGGTTTCCGGGGTCGGGGTGGATCAGCACGTCGTCCCGGCCGTCGAGCAGCCGCATCGCGTGCGCGGCCGACGGGCGGAGGGTGCCGTGGTGCAGCGCGAGCACGGGCCGCACGCCGTGGCGGGCCGCCAGATCGGCCAGCCCGGCGAGGTCACGACGGGCCCGGTCCAGGCCGGCCGGGTAGTCGGACTCCGCGTCGTAGCGGTAGAAGCCGACGCGCACCCGGGTCACGCCCTCCTCGGCGCAGTGTCCGAGCAGACGGTCGGCCACAGGGCCCGCGGAGGTCAGGTCCGTACTCAGGAATCCGATTTCACAGCCATTCCCGCGCAGGGCCCGTGCCGTCTCGCCGATCCGCTCCGGAGTGTCCGGCGTGACGGTCTGGCCTTCCCTGACCAGGAGGTCGGCACCGTCCGCCCCGGCGCGAACCAGCTGTTCGGACAGTACTTCCGGTGCCAGAGGGCCGAACGGTTTGGTGAGGACGAGGACACGCACGACGTGCTCCGTTTCCGCGGGCGGCGAGTGACCCGACCTCGGACCTATGGCTTGGCCGACGAGGTGGTCGGCGATCCGGTCGGGGCTGCGGAGTCCGGCACCCCCGCGTAGTCGGGCAGTTCGACGCCGTTGATCGCGCGTCCGACCAGCTCGGTGAACCATTCGCCGGCGAAATCGGGGAGCGGCTCGGTGTCCGGCCCGGGGACGTCGCGACTGCGGGCGTTCAACCGGCCGATCTCCTGGTTGGCCTCGACGAACGAGCGCATCCGCGCCTCGTAGCGGGCGAACCCGACCTCCGGGTCCCATCCGGCCGCGGCCAGCTCTCCGGCCAGCAGGTAGGCACCGACCAGTGCCAGCCCGGTGCCCTGCCCGGACATCGGTGACGAGCTGAACGCCGCGTCCCCGAGCAACCCCACCCGTCCACTCGACCAGCGGTCCATCACCACCTGGGCGACCTGGTCGAGGTAGAAGTCCGGAGTGTCGTCCAGGTGCGCGAGGATGTCCGGGGTCAACCAGCCCAGGTCCGCCATCCGCTCCCGCAGCAGAGCCTTCTGCGCTGCGACATCGCGGTGGTCGACGTCGAAGCCCGCCGAGGCGAAGTAGAACATGGCCATCGCCCGGGTGGCGTCCTGGATGGGCCGCAGGAGGGCGGAGCGCCCGGAGGCCTGATCCTGGTACTCCAGCAGCCAGCGGTCCAGCCCGAAGTCGTTGGGCACACTGAAGAAGGCCAGCACCTGCCCGAGGTGGCGGAGGTACTGCTCATGCGGTCCGAAGACCATCGCTCGCAGCTCCGAGTGCAGCCCGTCCGCCCCGACCACCAGGTCGAAGCGCCGCCGGTCGCCGCCCGCGAAGACCACGTCGACGCCGTCCGCGTCCTGGGCGAGCTCGGCGATCCGGTCGCCGAAGACGTACTCGACGCCGTCGCGGGTGTCGTCGTAGAGCACCTGGGACAGGTCCCCACGCAGGATCTCGATGTCCGCGATGAACCCGTCGCCACCGTCGTCCTCGGCACGAAAGGTCTCCAGCACCTTCCCGTCCGCGTCCACGGTGTACGCGCCGGCGGTGTCGGTGCATGCCGCGCGCACCGCCGCGTCCAACCCCATGCGCCCGATGACCTCCTTGGCGATCCCGCGCGCGTCCACCGCCTGCCCGCCGGGACGCAGCTCGGGAGCCCGCTCCACCACGGTCACCTCAGCGCCCCGCCGGCGCAGCCAGTGGGCCAGCGCGGGTCCCGCGACGCTCGCCCCCGCCACCAACACCCTGGGACCGCTCACCCGCGTCCCCTGCCCACCCGTCCGGATCGCGTGCCCCTGGTCGGAGTCGTCGACGCTCATCACAGCCTCCATCTGCTTCCTCCCGAGCGGGAACATCCCCAGCACGGGCCCACCGCTGTCGGTGCATCCAGGTCTATTGACCATGGATCCGCACGAGACTCATCGACCACAGCAGACATTGACGAGAAACGCCGACTACGAGTGCGGGCTCTCTGTGAATCAACGGCCGCGTCCGCCATGACCCTTGACTCTTCGAGAACCAGGACTGAAGAATTGCCGCCACTCCGGCTGACAACGTTGTCTAAGCCCGAAAGGCACCACGAATGGTCCCGAGATCACAGCTCGACCGCCGCCGATTCGTCCAGTTCCTCAGCGCCTCCGTCGGCCTGGCGACCCTCCCGATCGCCGCAGGAGGCAGTGCCGCCCAAGCCCAGGAAGACGCGCCTTCGACCCCGGCCTCGACCCCGGACCCGGTGGCGGAGACCTACTACCGCGTCCTGCTGAACCACACCCACTGGTCGGAGACCCAGTGGGACGCGGCCCGCGGCTACTACACCGCCAAGGACTTCGGCTTCGCCGTGGTCCTCGGCAACGCCGTACTGCTCACGCACGGCACCTACGACGGCGACCGGGCCGGCGTGGACGAAGCGACCCTCAAGTCGAGGACTCTCGCCACGATCAAGCACTTCGCCGCGAGCAACCGGCTCACCGGCGGCACCGAGTGGGGCCGGACACTGTTCTTCGACACGACCTTCCAGCTGTACTTCCTGCTGGCCGCCCGCCTGTTGTGGGACGACCTCGACAGCGCGACGCGCGCCGACATCGAGACCATCACGCGCGAACAGGCCGCCTACACCACCGGGTTGGGCACCGCCAACGACCCCGGTTCAGGCGGGTGGACCCCGAACGGACTGCTCGGCGGCTACGAAGCGGACACCAAGCTGGAGGAGATGGGTGTCTACGCCCAGTCCCTCGCCCCGGGTCTCGCCTGGGCCGCCGACGACCCGCGGCACGCGGACTGGGCGAAGGCGTACGGTCGTTGGTCGCGCAACGAAGCCGGCCTGCCGCAGGCCGATGCCGCGAACCCGGCCCTCGTGGACGGCGTCCGGGTCTCCGAGAACACCGCCCACAACACCTACGACACCTTCATCGTCGAGAACCACGGCTCGTTCGGACCGCACTACCAGGAAGAGCTCTGGCGCACGTCGGGCCGCAATGCCGCCCACTTCATCACCGCGGGCCGGCCACTGCCCGAGGTCCTCACCAGCCAGCCCAACGCCGACGCGCTGTGGCGCACTCTCCTGAGCGTCATGAGCGACGCGGGTGAGCCGCTGATGCCCATGGTCAACGACCGGGAGCATCTGTACGGACGCGATGTCATACCCCTCGCGTTCCTGGCCCAGGTCGGCGGGGACCGCGCGGCGGCCCGGGCCGAGACGGCCCTCGCGGAGCGGCTGGAGGCGTATCAGCAGTACCCGCCGCAGTACCGGCTCGCGAAGTTCTCCGGTGAGCCGAAGTACGAACCCGAGGCGCGCGCCGAACTGGCCATCAGCTACCTCCTGCACCACTGGGCCCGAGCCCACGGGCGGGTCGTCCAGCCCCTTTCCCAGGCCGAGTTGTTCGCCCGCTCGGCGGGGGTGACCGACTTCGGCTCCGGACCCGGGCTGCTGTCCCACCAGTCCGCGGCCGCCTGGGCGGGAGCCGTCACCAAACCGGGGTTCGTGAAGTTCGCCTGGCAACCCGCCCACGACGACTGGCTGTTCCGTGTCAGTGGAGCGACCCCGATGTTCCTCCCCGGCACGTCGACCGTGGTGACAGGACGGCAGGTCCATGTGTACGACGGCCGCCGCGACGGATTCGACGGCAGTGCCACGCTGCTGCGCCTGGCGTCGGGCTACGTGGGCCTGACGACTCTGCCGACGGGAGCGGTCGTCTACGCGACGACAGGCATCGCCGCGGGTGAAGGGCGGCTGGAGGTCCACAACTTGACGATGCCGGGCGTGCCTGGCCTGACGGGTTCGCGGACCTACCGGTACGCCGAGGGCAGTACCGCCGTCACCGCCCAGGACTCCCGCCCGCCGACTCCGACGCCTCGCGTCGACGAGGTGACGTTCACGCCCGCCGAGGTTCGCCACGTGCGCATGCTCGGGGTCAGTCCGGACCCGACGTACGGGTACTCCGTCTTCAGCCTCCAGGTCCGTGACGGGGCGGGCGGAGCCGACCTCGCCCAGGGCCGTACGGCAACGGCGTCCTCCAACGACACAGGCCGGGAGCCCGCGTTGGCGGTGGACGGCAACGACACGACCCGGTGGGCGGTGTCGCGGGCCGACCGCCCCCGGGCGGACAGCTGGCTCGCCGTCGACCTCGGCGCCCCTCAGCTCGTCGACCGCGTCACCCTGCGCTGGGAAGCCGCCGCGGGCCGCGCCTACATCGTGCAGGGATCGACGGACGGAGCGACCTGGAACAACCTCGCCTCCTGGCCGGTGCCCGACATCTCCAGCCGGGGGAACTGGCTGGACATCGACGGCCGGGCCGGCCTGCGGGTCACCGGCTCCGAGCACCCGATCACCGTGTCAGGCGACGCCGTCGTGCTGGCCGACGGCCCGGCCGCACCGCTCCTTGTGGAAGGCTTCGCCGACACGTCCGTCAGCGAACTGCGCGCCCTGGCGGACGGCGCCGTCCCCCGCACCACGGCCGACGCGGTCCGTGCCGCTCTCACCGACAGCCACCTCAGCCTGTTCAACCTGTCCGGATCACCGGTCTCCACTACCGTCGACATCCCCCAACCCGGCTCCACAGCGGTCGTGTTCGAAGGCCGGCAGGTGTTCACCAGGACGGGCAGTTCCTACGAGGCACGTCTCGACGCGGCGGAGGCCCGCCTGCTCCCGCCTCGCATGACGCTGCGGGCTCTCACCGGAAACCGGCTTCCGACGGGCCTGCGGGTGGAGGTCGTCGACGGCGCGACGGTGCGCTTCACCGGTCCGGCCTGCCGGGTCCAGGTCGGCGGACAGGGGCAGAAGAAGACCGTGGTGATCCGTTCGCACCGCACCACGACCGTCTCCCTCCCGAGGGCAACCGCCTACCCCTTGGACAATCTCGCGCTCGGCCGCGTCGTGTTCCCGACCAATCCCCTGCCGCCCGGCATGGCTGATCCCGAGGCCGCCGTCGACGGCAGTGCGGCAACCGCGTGGACGCCCGGTCCGCACGGCCGAATCGTCGTGGATCTCGGCGATCAGCACCGCGTCCGTGACGTCCGCACCGAATGGACCGGAGGCCAAGTGCCGGGCCTCCGGGCGGAGTACAGCACCGACGGCCTCACCTACCGGACGGCCGGACACCTCACCGGCCACGGCCGCGACCGACGTCTCAGCACGGACCTGACCGCGCGCTACATCGCGCTGGCGACCGACGCGAAGGACGAACGGAGCGCCCGACTGATCAACCTCGTCCTGCGCTGAGAACGTCCGAGAGATGATGTTGTGGTGCCTGCCGCTCAGCCCGGCCACGCAGGGTTGAGCGGCATGGGCCTGCTCTGCGGGTCTGTGAGCCCCGTCGAGCGCGACGGCGCCTGCCATGATCGTCGCCATGGGGATACACATCGCACCGGCCCAAGTGGGCGACTTCCACCAGGTCCTGACCGACCACCCCCGTTACTGGGGCGAACGCGACCTTCGGTCGCTGCATCTGCTGGCACTGGTCCAGGAGTTCGGTTCCACCTGTCTGGTCGCCAGGGCCGAGGACGGAATCCGTGGGTACGTCTTCGGGTTCGTCACCCCGGACGGCACCGGCTACGTGCATCTGATCGCCACACGCGACGACACCCGCGGCACCGGTCTCGGGCGTGACCTTTACACGGCGTTCGCCGAAGCGGCGGAACGTCAAGGTGCGCGGCGGTTGAAGGCGATCACGTCGGTCGGGAACACCGGCTCGATCGCGTTCCATCGCAGCCTCGGCTTCGACACGAAGATCGTCGACGAGTACAACGGCCCCGGTCGACCCATGGCCGTCTTCCATCGAGACCTGCCGCTGCCGATCGATCGCCGCGCACGTGGCGATGAGGCCGGTGCGCCGACGGCATCCGTCCCTAGGCGACGACGCTGGACGGGCCGGGCGTACGTGCACGCCGTTCTTCTGCGGTCCTCGTGCGATCTTCGATGTGGTCGAGCATCGCGTCCAGCGCCGCCTCCAGCGGCCTGACCTGGCGCTGCAGTTGGGTGAGCAGCAGGCCGCCCTGGAGCGCGGCGAGCGTTGCGAGGGCGAGGTCGTCGGGGTCGGCGTCGAGTTCACCGCGGTCGTACATCCGCTGGAGACCGCTACGGATCGCCGACTCCCAGCGCAGGAAGCCGCTGGCCGCGGCGAGCCGCGCCTCGGGGTTGGTCTCGGCGATCTCGCTGCCGAGGGAGCCGATCGGGCAGCCGCCGCGGCACTGAAGCCGGAGCTGGTATTCCACCAGCGCATCCCGCCACTGCCGTAGGCCCTCCATGGTGTCGAGCCCGGCGAACAGCGGCTTCTGCATGTCCAGCACCGCCTCGGTCTGGAACTCGATCACGGCCAGCAGGAGTTCCTGCTTGTCGGCGAAGTAGTGGTAGATCTGCGAGCCGCTCACGCCGGCGGCCGCCCGCACATCTTCCAGCGTCGCCTCGGTCACACCCTGCTCGTACATGAGCTGTGCGGCGGCGGCCACGATCCGGCGCCGCGTCTCCTGCCCCTTGCGGGTCAACTTCTTCTCGGGGGGCCGCCGCGCCTCGGTACTCATGCACGCAACGCTAGCAGATTCTGGATTGGACAACCCATTTTTCGCGAACCATTGTGGGTCACCTAACCCATTCCAGCCGTCATGCGCGGCCGGATTCCTGGAAGGACCCGTCATGGAACTCTCCGACAAGGTCGCCCTCGTCACCGGCTCGACCGGTGGCATCGGCGCCGAGACGGCCCGGCTGATGGCGGCGGCCGGTGCAGAGGTGGTCGTCTCCGGCCGCAACGCCGAACGCGGAGCCGAGACCGTACGGTCGATCACGGACGCCGGTGGCAGGGCACGCTTCGTCGCCGCCGACCTCACCGAACCGGCCGCGCTGCGCCGCCTCGCCGAAGAGGCCGGACCCGTCGACATCCTGGTCAACAACGCCGCGATCTTCCCCGGGGCGCCGACCGTGGACCAGGATCCCGACACGCTCGACCTGGCCCTGGCGGCCAACGTCCGCGCCCCGTACCTCCTCACCGCGGCCCTGGTCCCCGCCATGATCGCCAAGGGCTCCGGCAGCATCGTCAACGTCAGCACCATGGCCGCCCGGATCGGCATGCCCGGGCTGTCCGTCTACAGCGCCACCAAGGCCGCGCTGGAGTCGCTGACGCGCACCTGGGCGGCCGAGTTCAGTCCGGCCGGCGTGCGTGTGAACACCGTCGCGCCCGGTCCTACGCGGACCGACATGGTCCTGGCCACCATGGGTGAGGAGGGTGCCGCGCAGGTCGCTAAGACCACCGTGCTCGGCCGGCTCGCGACCCCGCGGGAGATCGCCGAGGTGATCCTCTTCCTCGCCTCGGACCGCGCCAGCTACCTCACCGGCGCCACCCTCGCGGCCGACGCCGGACGCACCGCGGTCTAGGGCTCTGACCGCATAGGCCCGCCGGAGCGTTCAGGCTGCGGTGGCGAGAGGGCGTCCGCCCCGGCGGATGCTCTCTCGCTGCGGACGCGGGCGCGTTCTCGGCGTTCGGCGGCCAGAGTTCCGCACGCTTTCGAGGCGATCCCGTGACGCCCTACGTCTACGGACGTGCGGCCCGGGCGAGGCGCCTCGCGGAGGGCGAGTAGCGGTGGCTTGCGAGCCGGCTCCTCGGCGGCGGCCCGCCCTCCGGGGTCAACTGGCCGCCCACGGCTGCACCGTGGTCGCCACGGGCGTACCGGTACGGGCCGACTCCTCGCAGGCCAGCGCCAGCAGGTGATCCTGACAGCCGTCGGCCAGCGGGTACGGTTCCGGGCCGGCGTCCCGTACCCAGGCGCCCGTCCGGCACAGCAGGTCCACGACGGCGAGGTCGTCCTCGGACAGGCTCGCGCCCACGTACTCGTTGCGCCACAGCACTTCGCCGTCGAAGGAGATGTGGTGGACCTCGGCCCCCTCAAGGTTGAGGTCGGTGCCGGTACGGCGGCGGGTCAGCGCGGATTCCACCGGAGTGCGCGGGTCGGCCATCCGCACCACCGTGTCGTCGACGATCTCGCCGAGCGACCCCCGCACCACGATCCGGCGGGCCCGCAGCGGGTTCCACCACTGATTGTCCGTGAAGTCGTAGAGCGCCGTACGGGCCGCGCCGAAGTCCAGCAGGGCGAGGGTGGTGACGGCGTCCTTCGGAGTCAGGTCGCCGGTCCATCCGGCCGGCGTCAGCGGATCGGCCAGCGGGGCGGTGAAGGCCCGAGCGGTGACGGTCGCGGGGGCGAAACCGACGCCCAGCGTGTGCCGGATCAGCGACATCGCGTGGTACATGTGCGTCGACGACACCTGTACGGAGGTGACCTCGCCGATCACTCCTCGCCGTACGAGGGCGAGCCGGGCGGCGTGGCCCGGCATGAGCGGGTACTGCTCCGCGACCTGGACGAGGGCGCCGCCCCCTGGGCGCTGCGCGGCGCCCACCGCGTCCCACAACCGGCCGAGTCCCAGCACGTCGGGTGCGGGCGGGGTCTCGGCGAGCACCGGTGTCCCGCGCTCGACGAGTTCCTCCACGACCTGCGGCGTGACCTCCCACGGCACCGACGGGATCACGAACTCCGGTGCGGTGGAGCACAGTTCGTCGACCGTACGGAAGACCGGCACGCCCCATTCCGCGGCCACTCGGGCGGCGCGGTCGGCGGAGCGGGTCACCACGCCGGCGACCGCGAGCCGTTCGGGCAGCGCCCGCGCCAGCCGTACGAAGAACTCGGCCCGCCAGCCGCTTCCCACGATGCCGAACCGTATGGGTGTTGCGCTCACTGCCAACTCCTCCCTCGTCCGGGCCGCGAGTCTAGGTCACGTCGTGACGGTCGGCGCGGGCCGCGTGTCTCAGTGGACGCCGCTGTGGTGGATGGGCGTACCCGCTTCGCTCAGGGGCCGGCCGGTCCCGCCGCGGCGGGTCGCGACGATCTCGGCGGCGATCGACAGGGCTGTCTCCTCGGGGGTGCGGCCTCCGAGATCGAGGCCGATGGGCGAGCGCAGGCGCTTCAACTCCTGTTCCGTCAGACCTGCTTCGCGCAGCCGCCGGTCGCGGTCGACGTGGGTGCGCATGGAGCCCATGGCGCCCACGAACGCGACGGGCAACCGTAGGGCGACCTCGAGCAGGGGGATGTCGAACTTGACGTCGTGGGTGAGCACGCACAGGACGGTGCGGGCGTCGGTCGTCGTGCGGAGCAGGTAGCGGTGCGGCCAGTCCACGACGACGTGCGTCGGGGGCGGGGCGGCACCACGGACCGTTCCTCTTCGGCCCGGATTCGGGCCATCAGGCTCTCAAGGGTGTGTGCGGCACGGACGGCGTGGGTCGGGCTGAGACAGTCGGCCGCCAGGTCGCGCCAGAAGGGCGGCACACGCGGGTCCATGCGCAGCGGTGCGCGTCCGTCGGCGTACTGCTGGGCGGCGGCTGCGCGGGCGGCAGGCGTGGCACCGGGGAAGGGGGAAGAGCCTGCGGTGAAGACCTGGTGGATCATCACCCCCAGGGCCCAGATGTCGGTGCTCTGCCGTATCTGTACACCCTGTTCGCCCAGGGACGCCTGCCAGCGTTCCGGCGGTAAGTAGTCAGGAGTGCCCAGGGGCGGGATGTAGGCGTGGGTGCCGGTCAGTTCCGCCGCGAGGCCGAAGTCCGCCAGCCGTGCCGATCCGTCCGCCATGATCAGGACGTTGTCGGGCTTGAGGTCCCCGTGCACCCAACCCATCCCGTGTAGGTGCGCCAGCCCTTCACAGATCTCGGTGAGCAGCCGCGCCCCTTCACTCGCCGAGAGGGGCTCGTCGCCCAACGGAGTGGAGGACGGAGAGGGGACGGCACGGCCCGACGGGGACAGAGCCTCCAGCAATTCCCGCAGGCTCAACTCGGCTCGCTCCATCACGAGGACCACGGCTCCGTCAAAAGCCGCGCCGTCACGCTCGCCGAGCGTGACCGAGTCGTACAGCCTGATCAGCCGCGGATGCCGGGTACGCCGGCTGAGTTCGGCCTCGCGCCGGGCGGTTTCCACGAGTCCGCGCGCCTGACGCGGCGCGAGCCCGGCCGTGTGCAGGAACTTGAGGGCAACCTCCTTCGGAGGCGTCTCCCTCGGGACGGCGGGGCTGCCGTCGTCCACCTTCGCGTCGCCGGCCGGGACGTCGGCGCGTCGGGCCGCGTACACCGTCCCCCATCCGCCGGCTCCGATCAGGTCGGTGACCTCCCACTCCCCCACCCGGTAGCCGCGCGGGACCAGTTCCGCGGATTCGCTGCTCACGCTCCCGCCACCCCCGTCCGCTGGAGGAGGGCGCTCCTGGACGGCAGGAGTTCCAGGTGCTCTTCTCGCACGAGTCCGAAGCGCAGGGCGAGTCCCGCCACGGATTCCCGCTTCCCGTTGCGTCGGACGCTCTGACCCGATCCGGTCCCGGGGGCGGAGATCCGGAGCTTTTGCTCCGCCAGATAGTCGATGTGAGAACTGACCGCCCGCGCGGTCAGCCGCTCGCAGCCCGGCTGGTTCCGCAGTCGCTCGACGATCTGCGGGGTGGTCGCCACCGTCACCGTGGACTCGTCACGCAGCCGCGGTTCGCACAACGCGACCAGCACGAGGAAGTACGTGGAGGTCTCGTCCAAGGAGAATCCAGCCAGCGTCCCGGTGCCGGCCATGTCCCCCACCTGGCTCGTGCCGACGTATACGTGGTCGGGAGCGAACACCTGGAAACTCACGGGACGCCCCCCTGCCGGCAGGATGACGCGCGCGAACTCGAACGGCACGGGCGCTCCCGCCCGACGTGGCGGGACCCTGAAGTACTCCCCCGCACCCTCCGGGTTCTCCACCACGTAGGTCTGGGACGCACTGAGGTTGCTCAACTGCCAGTGGTCCTCGGTCACCCGGATCTCTCCCGCGAGCCGGGACACGGCCGGATCCGCCAGCCGCAGATCGACGGGAACGGAGACGGATCCACGCCCGAAACGGGCTAAGTCCCCGGGACCGAGTCGAAGACTCAACGGCTCCGACTCGGGTGTGATCTCCGTTCCCCCGTCCGACGGCAGGTGAACCAGTACGCCGCTCATGGTCTCCTTCTACAGTTCGAAATCCTGGCGCCCGTCGCCCTAGACCGGACGCAGCGCTCAAGGGCTGTCTGACTTAGCCCGGCGCACACGCGGCCCAGGCGCGGACTCCGTGGCCGCCTGATCAGTTCCGCGACGGCCGAAGGCGCTCCGCTCATGGAGGCAATGACGGCAGCACCTGCTCTGGCCATGGGACCGGGCGCGGCAGCATCGGGCCTGGAGCCGTACGAGGTGTCCCGAAGTGACCGGACGGAAGACAGTCGGGTCCGCCCGATACCCCGGCGCCTACCGGCCGTCGCCCCTGCGTGCGCGAGGCTCGACGGAGCGGTCCTCGGCTCGTGGCAGCCCACGCCCTGCGCCGCGTCCTCCTCCGGTGAACATCGGGCCTGCGCATCGGCAGCGCTCCGGTGGCGGCATGCTGTTCACGGTCAAGCCGGGTCCCCCGTCTGATTCCCCGCACCGAACAAGTACGGCAGCTCCCGGTCCCAAGCCAGGATGGTCAGTCCGGCGACCAGGGCGGCCTCCAGAACAGTTACATGGCAGCGGCATCGTTGTCATGGGATCAGCCATGCGGAATCCCATCCGGTCGATAAGGTATTCCTCATGGATGACCGAAGAGAGCAACTGCCATAACTGACAAGGGATCTGATAGGGCGACAGAGCCGAGCATCCACCAGCTGCGCCTGTTCGTGGTTCTCAGCGAAGAACTTCATTTCGGTCGCGCCGCCGCACGTCTGTTCATCACGCAATCCGCCCTGAGCCAGCAGATTCGGGACGCCGAACAACGCCTGGGGGTGCGGCTGTTCGACCGCACCAGCCGTGCGGTCGCCATCACCGCCGCCGGACGCGCCCTGCTCCCCGAGGCACGAGCAGCCGCCGATGCTGTGGCCCGGTTGCGGAGGTTGGCCGAAGCCCAAGCGCGCCAGCTGTCCGGCCACTTGGTCGTGGGGACCGTGGGAGCGGAGGCCGCCATGCCGCATACCCGCACCGTCTTGCGCACCTTGCAGGACCAACACCCTCGGATGACGCTGCAGGTCGTCAGCCTCAATTTCGTCGACCACCTCACCGCTCTCGTTCGGCAAGAGGTCGACGTCATGTTCCTACGACCACCCGTGCCGGCCGGCATTGAACTGCACCACCTCGCCACCGAGCCCCGCGTGGCGTGTCTTCACGTCGGCGATCCACTTGCCGACCTGCCCAGCGTCTCTCCCTGGCCCAGCTCGCCGATCGTCCTGTGGTGGCCATGCCCGAGAAGGTGCCGCAGATCTGGTGGGAATTCTGGGCGGTGGATCCCCGCCCAGACGGCAGTCCCGTACGGTACGGACCGGTCGCGAGCGACATCGAGTCCCTGCTGCACACCGTGGCCAGCGGCGAGGCGATGTGCTTCCTCCCGGCAGCCGCACGCGACTTGTTCCCCCGCCCCGGCATCCGCTACGTAGACGTCACCGACCTCACGCCGTGCAGTGCGGCCATGGCCTGGCTCGCCGAGAGACGCCACGAGTCCACCATCGCCGCCATACGAGAGGCGGCCCACGCCGCTCTCTGCGACCAGTGAACGAGAAGGGGCAACCATGACCGGTTTGGACAACTGAAATGACGGCGCAGCCCTGACGGAGCGGCGGCCGACCCATGGACGAATGTTGACGAAACCGTAGCCCGCTCAGGACCTTGACGACCTATCAGACCGGCCCTACGTTCAGCCGCACCAACCGATCCGAACGTCGTTCGAAGTATCGGACAGCAAGGCTGAACACACCGGGGTGATCATGAAGAAGATCGATCCGCAGGTGGAAGAAGCCGTCGACACGCTCAGCCTGAACGGGCTGGCAAGACGACGGCTACTGAGCGGCGCAGGAATGGTGAGCGCCTCGGCTGCCGCGGCCGCCTTACTGTCCGCCTGCTCAGCCGGCAACAAGAGCGACGACAACAAATCCGGCGACGGTGTCGGCGACTTCCCCGAGACACCGAAGTGGAGGTTCGTGTTCGTCAACCACGTCACGACGAACCCGTTCTTCACCCCGACGCAGTACGGCGCGGCCGACGCCTGCGCGCTCCTGGGCGCCTCGTTCCAGTGGACCGGATCGAAGGACTCGAGCGTCCCGGAAATGGTCAGCACCATGTCCTCGGCCGTCTCCGCGAAGGCCGACGGCATCGCGGTGGCGGTCGTCGACAAGAACGCCTTCAAATCGCCCGTCGACAAAGCCCTGGACGCCGGCATCCCCACCGTCTCGTACAACGCGGACGGCGCGAAAGGGGATCCGGGGACGAGCCGGCTCTGCTACATCGGCCAGGACCTCTACCAGTCCGGGGTCGAACTGGGTCGCCGCATCGCCTCGGTGATGCCTTCCGGCGGGGACGCGGTCGGGTTCATCGCCACCCCGGGCGCGCTCAACATCCAGCCGCGCATCGACGGTGCCACCGACGCGATCAAGGCATCCGGCAAGTCGATCAACTTCAAGTCGGTCGCCAGCGGCGCGGAGCTTCCTCAGGAGCTGTCGACCATCGACGCGTATGCCAGCGGACACAAGGGCCTCAAGGGCCTGTTCGCGGTCGACGCGGGCTCGACGGAGAGCGTCGGGAAGGTCGTGAAGAAATACGGCCTCAAGAAGAAGGGCGTGGTCGCGGGCGGCTTCGACCTGAACCCGAACACCCTCACCGCGATCAAAGCGGGTGACCTCGACTTCACCATCGACCAACAGCCCTATCTTCAGGGCTTCCTGAGCGTGCTGTACCTGTGGATGTACAAGCTGTCCGGCGGCCTGGTGATCCCGAGTGTCACCGACACCGGGCTGCTCTTCGTGACCAAGGACAACGTCGACCCGTATCTGCAGACCAGGACCCGGTACGAGGGCTCCAGCACGAAGCAGCAGCTGATCAAGCGCTCCGGCGCCATTGGCCACGCATGAGCGAGCCGGTCGTGCAGGACGCGACCGGCGGGAAGACCGCCGCCGGCACCCCGCCGGTGAGGCGGCACGGCCCGCTGCGCCTCGCCTTCGAGACGTTCGTCATCCGCCGCGAGGCCACCATCTTCATCATCGCGGTGGCCCTGCTGCTCTACTTCTGGTCCAACAACTCCGACTTCCTGGCCCGCAGCAACCTGGTCAACCTCTCCCAACAGACAGCGCCGTACGCGATCATCGCGGCGGGCATGGTGATGCTCCTGGTCAGCGGGGAGATCGATCTGTCGGTGGGCGCCGTCTTCGCGCTGTCGCCGTTCCTGATGCACTACATGATCGACTACTACGGCACGTACCCGATCATCGCCATCGTCGGCTCGGTACTGGCCGGCGCCGTCATCGGTCTCGCCAACGGCTTCGTGGTGGTCGTGCTCAAGGTGCCGTCGTTCGTCGCCACGCTGGGCATGCTCTTCCTCATCCTGGGCATCATGCTGACCACGTCGCACGCCTACCCGGCGCAGATCCCCGAGGCGGCGCACGGGGTGCGCGGCTGGTTCGGACAGTCGGACTGGTCGGAACTGATCTGGTGCCTGATCATCGTCGCGTTCTTCCACGTGGTACTCACCCGGTCACGCTGGGGGCTGCACACGATCGCCACCGGCGGCAACCCGCTCGGCGCGAGCGAGGCCGGCATCAGGACCGGCCGCATCAAGTTCGGCAACTTCATGGCCACCAGCGCCCTCGGCGCCTTCGCCGGCATCCTCGAAGCCTTCCGCGTCGACTCGATCGACCCGACCTCCGCGGGTGCGGACGGCGCCTCCCCCATGTTCACCGCCGTCTCCGCCGCGGTCATCGGCGGTACCGCGCTGGCCGGCGGCTCGGGGACGGTCGTCGGCGCGCTGCTCGGCGCGCTCGTCCTCGCGGAGCTGCGCAACGGACTGAACTTCATCGGCATCAACGCCAACCCGTTCAACATCATCCTCGGTGCGGCGATCATCCTCTCCATGGTGCTCAACGTGTACCTGGCCGGACTGCGAAGGGCGGGCCGCCGATGAGCGGGACGACCGGGACGACACCGCCGGCGCTCTCCGTGGAGCACGTGGTCAAGGGCTTCGGCGCGGTCACGGCGCTACGGGACGTGAACCTGCGCCTGGACAAGGGGGAGGTACTCGCCCTTGTCGGTGACAACGGCGCCGGAAAGTCGACCCTGTTGAAGATCCTCTGCGGCTTCCACCGGCCCGATGCCGGCCGCATCCTCCTGAACGGCGAGGAGGTGACGCTCAAGTCGGTCGACCATGCCCGCTCGCTCGGCATCGACGCGGTCTACCAGGACCTGGCGCTGGTGAACGAGCTGACGGTCTACCACAACATGTTCCTGAACCGGGAGAAGATCGGCCGCACCCGGCTGCTGAACAACCGCGCGATGCGCAGGATCGCCCAGGAGCACCTGGACGAGATGGGGGTGAACATCCCGTCGGTCGATGTCGAGGTCGCCAAGCTCTCCGGTGGCCAGCGCCAGGCCATCGCCGTGGCACGCTCGGTCTATTCCGAGGCCAGGGTCCTCCTGCTCGACGAGCCCCTGGCCGCGATGGGCGCCAAGGAGGGCGCACTCATTCTCGACCTGGTCAACGACCTCAAGGCCCGCGGCGAGGTCTCCGTCATCATCATCGCCCACAACTACGCCCAGGTCTTCGAGGTCTGCGACCGAGTCAACCTGCTTCAGCACGGCGAGATCACCTTCGACAAGCGCACGTCGGAGACGTCGGTGACCGAGCTGACCGATCTGGTGGTCGAGGAGTACCGCAAGTCCCGTACCAAATAGGCGTCTTCGGGCGGAGCCGCGCCGCAGCGAGTGTGCCGAAGGGCGGGAAGCCGGCGTTCGCCGAGCCAGGATCCCGGCATCCCGACCGTGGAACAGGCCAGCCAGGGTGCCGACTTCGGTTTCCTGCGCGGCAGCCGTGGACACGAGGTCCCTGGTGACTCCCCCACCGAGCCCGCCCCGGGCGACCGTGTCCCTTTGATCCGCAGGAGAGCATCGATCGTGGAATCGGCAGCAGCGCGCCCTCGTCCCGTCCTCACACCCGGCCCCGTCCTGCCGGAGGACGCCGACCGGGCCGCCCTCGTGGCGCGCGTCCACGACCCGGAATGCGACGGACCGTGTGTGGCCGCGGTGCGCGGCGAGGAGGTCGTCGACCTGACGGCCGTGGTCCCCACTGTCTCCGACCTCGTGGATCGCGACGACGCGGCGGCGGTCGTCCGCGAGGCCGTCGGCGGACAAGTCTGGCGCCTGGACCAGCTGTTGGAGGCACCGGCCGGCCGCCGTGACGTTCCGCATCTGCTCGCCCCCATCGACCTCCAGGTGATCAAGGCCGCGGGCGTCACCTTCGCCCGGAGTCTGCTGGAACGCGTCATCGAAGAGCGCACGGGCGGCGATCCGGAGCAGGCCGCGCGGGTGCGGGCCCGGGTCGGACAGGTGGTGGGCGGTGCGCTCGACGGCATCCGACCCGGATCGCCCGAAGCGGACAAGGCCAGGGAACTGCTCGTCGCCGAAGGGCTGTGGTCGCAGTACCTGGAGGTCGGGATCGGGCCGGACCCCGAGGTGTTCACCAAGGCCCCCGTACTGTCCGCGGTCGGCACCGGCTCCGAGGTGGGAGTGCTCGGCGCCTCGGTGTGGAACAACCCCGAGCCCGAGGTCGTCCTCGTCGTGGACGCACGCGGCCGGGTACGCGGCGCGACGCTCGGCAACGACGTCAACCTCCGCGACATCGAGGGGCGCAGCGCCCTGCTGCTGTCGCGCGCGAAGGACAACAACGCCTCCTGCGCGATCGGCCCGTTCCTGCGCCTGCTCGACGAGGACTTCGACCTCGACACCGTACGAGAGCTCGACATCGACCTGCGGATCGACGGCACCGACGGCTACGTACTGCACGGCAGCAGTTCCATGCGGGAGATCAGCCGCGACGTACTGGACCTGGTGGCTGCCACACGCGGTCCGCATCACCAGTACCCGGACGGCTTCGTGCTGTTCACCGGCACGCTGTTCGCTCCCACCGAGGACCGAGGGGCACCTGGCGCGGGCTTCACCCACGAGTACGGCGACGTCGTGCGGATCTCCAGCCCGCGGCTCGGCGCTCTGGTCAACACCGTCGTCACCAGCGAGGAGGCCGCTCCGTGGACGTCCGGCGTACGGGCGCTGATGCGCAACCTCGCCCGGCGCGGCGTGCTCTGAGCGGACGAGGGCACATGCGGCCGTCACCGCGTTCGCGGGCGTTGTGCGCAGCGCGCGCCGCCGATCCTGCGACGCGCGCTGCGCACCCCCCCGTTCATGGCCGGACGACCGGCTCCTGCCCGATCGTGGTGTGCAGGCGCCGTGTGTGATCCACGTGGCGCTCGGCTCCGGTCAACGTGACTCCGGCCGTCAGGCGCGGGTCCACGCTGGAGGCGGCCAGCCGCAGTTCCAGCTCGCCCGGTTCGACGACGCGCCGGCCGTCGCGTCCGGTGAAGGAGGCGAGGTCGGCCGGGACCGTGACGTGGATGCGGCGGGCCTCGCCCGGCTCCAGTTCGACCCGGGTGTAGCCGACGAGACGCTGCACGGGCTGGACGACGGAGGCAACCGGGTCGTGCAGATAGAGCTGGACGACCTCGGTTCCGGACCGCCCGCCTGTGTTGCGGACGGTGAGGGCGAGGGCGAACTCGCCGTCCGTCGGAGCCTCTTGGGAGTCCACGGTCAGGTCCGTCCAGTCGAACCGTGTATAGGACAGGCCGTGGCCGAAGGCGAACGCGGGGGTCGGGTCGATGCTGGAGACCTCGTTGGCTTGAGCGAGCCGCGCCCCGAGGTACGTGGCCGGCTGGGAGCCCGGCCCGCGCGGCACGCTGACCGGGAGGCGTCCGGAGGGATTGGTCCGGCCGCTGAGCACCCCGGCGATCGCGTGGGTCCCCTCCTCGCCCGGGAAGAAGGACTGCACGATCGCGGCGGACTCCTCCACGGCGCGGCCCAGGGCGTACGGCCGTCCCGCGAGCAGGACGGTGACCACGGGTGTCTCCAGGTCGAGCAGGGTGTCGAGGAGTTGCTGCTGCGCACCGGGCAGCACCAGGGCCTCGACATCGCATCCCTCACCACTGGTGCCCCGCCCGAAGAGCCCGGCGCGGTCGCCGAGTACCACCAGAGCGACGTCGGCCTCACGAGCCGCCCGGGCGGCCTCGTCGATGCCGGAGAGGTCTCCGTCGTCGATTCCGGTGCCGCGGACGACCGTGATCTCGGCGTCGGGGAACTCGGCGGCGAGTGTGTCGCGCAGTGTGGGCAGTTCGATGCCCAGTGGGGTGTCGGGGTGGCGGACGCCGATGTGCTGGGGGAAGGAGTAGCAGCCCAGTACGGCGACGGGCTCGTCGGCGTTGGGGCCCAGCAGCGCGATGCGGCGCGGCCTCCCGAGCGGGAGGGTGCCGTCGTTGCTGAGCAGCACGACCGCCTTCTCGGCGACCGTGCGGGCCAGGGCGCGGTTCTCCGGGCCGTCCAGGTCGATGCGGCCGCGCAGAGCGGCCGGATCGGCCAGGCTCGCCCCGTCCAGGGCGGCCGGCACGGGGTTCCAGTCCGGGTCGAGCAGGCCGAGCAGCACCTTCTGGGTGAGGGTCCGACGCAGGGCACGATCGACCAGCGCCTCCTGGACGCGGCCGTCGGCGACGGCCTCGGCCAGAGGCGCGCCGTATGTCTTCACGTTGGGCAGTTCGACGTCGACGCCCGCACGCAGCGCCGTGCCGGCGGCGCCGGACCAGTCGGCCGCGATGCCGTGCAGGGTCTTGAGGAAGGCGATGGCGAAGTAGTCGGCGACGACGGTGCCGTCGAAGCCCCACGTGTCGCGCAGCAGCCCGGTGAGCAGATCCTCGTCGGCCGCGGAGGGCATGCCGTCGGTGTCGGTGTAGGCGTTCATCACCGACCGGGCGCCGCTTTCACGGATCGCCATCTCGAAAGGTGGCAGCAGAACGTCGGCGCGCTCGCGCGGCCCCATGGAGGAGGGGGCGAGGTTGCGCCCGGCGCGGGAGGCCGAGTATCCGACGAAGTGCTTGAGGGTGGCGACGATTCCGGCGGATTCGAGGCCCTGCACGTAGGCGGTCGCGATGGTGCCGACGAGGTACGGGTCCTCGCCGATGGTCTCCTCGACCCGGCCCCAGCGGGCATCGCGTACGACGTCGAGGACGGGCGCGAGTCCCTGGTGGACTCCGACGGCACGCATGTCGCGGCCGATGGCGGCGGCCATGCGCCGCACCGTGTCGGGATCGAAGGTGGCCCCCCAGGACAGCGGAACGGGGTAGGCCGTCGCCCCCCAGGCCGCGAAGCCGGCCAGACATTCGTCGTGCGCGAGAGCGGGGATGCCGAACCGGTTCGTGGCGGCGATACGGGTCTGGGTGCGGGCCAGGGAGAGCGCGCCCAGGGCGGGGTCGACCGGGACCGTGCCGAAGGGCCGGGTCAGCTGGCCCAGTCCGGTGGGCAGGAGTGCGTCGAGATCGACGGCCTCCTCCATGTCGTGCTGGTGGGGCGCCACTTCACCGCCCTGGTCGGAGGCGCCCACCCACACTCCGTACAGCTGGGCGGTCTTCTCCTCAAGGGTCATCGCGTCGATCAGGGCGTCGACCCTTGTGGCGACGGGCACGGTGGGGTCGTTCCAGAGGGCGATTCCGGGGATGTTCTCTACGGCCACGTTGGCGTTCACTTTCCTCCCACGTGCGTCAGACCCTTGGCCGGGACGCGACGGGCGAACAGGTGGACGAGCAGGACTCAAGGCGGGGCAGACCGTGTGCGGGCTCCGGGAGAGGCCCGGATCCGCGGCGCCCGGCCCTCGGTCGGTCAACGGCTGAATCCGGCGGTCAGTCCGCTCAGCAACTGGCGGCGGCCGAACGCGTACAGCACCAGGACGGGCAGGGTGGTGAGGACGACGGCGGCGAGAACGGCGGGGACATTGACCCCGTACTGTCCCTGGAACGTCCACAGCGCCAGCGGCAGGGTCCGGCGGTCCGGGCTCTGGGTCAGGATCAGCGGCAGCAGGAACCCGTTCCAGATGGTCAGCGAGTTGAAGATGGTCACGGTGAGGATGGCCGGCCGGGTCAGCGGTGCCGCCAGCCGCCACAGGGTCGTCCATTCGGTGGCGCCGTCGACCCGCATCGAGTCGAACAGCTCTTTGGGCACGTCGCGGATGAAGTTGGTGAGCACCAGCACCGACAGCGGGATCGCGAAGGCGATCGACGGGAGGATCAGTGCCAGCAGATTGTCGTAGAGGTGCATTTTGATGATGATCAGGTAGACCGGGATCACCGTCGCCTGCAGCGGGATGGCCAGGCCCATCAGAAACAGCCCGTTCATCAGGCGGAGGACCCGCATGCGCCAACCGCGAACGATCGCGTAGGCGGCCATGAAGGAGATCACGACCGCCGGCACCACGGCGCCGGCGGTGACCACGACGCTGTTCAGGAAGTAGCGGAGGAAGTCGTTCTCCATGACGAACCGGTAGTTGTCCAGCGTGGGGTCGCTCGACGGCACCAGCGGGTTGCTCGCGTAGTAGCGGCTCTTGGCCTTGAAGCTGGTGATGAGGGTCCAGTACAGGGGTACGGCGACGACGACGAGCCAGAGCCAGCCGGCCAGGCCGCCGGCCCAGTTGCGGCGGCCGGCCGACCGACGCGGGCGGCGTTGCCGCTCGCGGTGGGTGGTCTTCTGTGGTTGTCGCGACTCGGTCAGGGTGGTGGTCACGTCAGGCCCCTTCGAGCTGGCTCGCGCCGGCGTCCCGGCCGCCGAGCCGGCGCAACAGCAGAGCGAGGGCCAGACCCACCAGGACCAGGATGACCGCGATGGCGCTGGCCGGTCCCATCAGGCTGGCCTGGAACCCGCGCTTGTACATGTCCAGCGCGAGGACCCGGGTGGCGTCGGCCGGGCCGCCCTCGGTGAGGATGAAGATGAGGTCGAAGAAGGTCAGCGACCCGACCACCATCAGCGTGGACGAGGTGATGATGGTGTATTTGAGCTGGGGCAGCGTGATACTGAAGAACTGCCGGATCCGTCCGGCTCCGTCCAACTGCGCCGCTTCGTAGAGGGACTTCGGGATCTGCTGGACACCACCCTGGTAGATCAGGGAGTGGAACGGGACGAACTGCCAGGAGACGACGAAGATGACGACTCCGAACGCGAGCCCGGGCCGCCCGAGCCAGTCCTTGCTCAGCGCCTGGATCTTCAGTCCGGCGCCGAGCCCGAAGTTGGGGTCCAGCAGGGCCTTGTACGCGATCGCGATGGCCGCGGAGCTGAGCATGAGCGGGATGAAGTACACGACGCCCAGCACCGCGCGGTAGCGCTGGCGGCCCGCCATGAACGTGCCGAGCAGAATGCTCAGCGGTGTCTGAACCGCCCAGGAGACGGCCATCACCAGAAACGTCACCCACAGGGCGTGCGGCAGCCCGGGGTCGGTGAGCACCGCACGCCAACTGGTCAGTCCCGACGGGTGGATGGCGCCGATCCCGTCCCACGTGGTGAAGCTCAGCGCGAAGACACCGACGAGCGGAACCACGGCGAAGCCGACGAAGACCACCAGTGCCGGCACCGCCAGCCAGGGCAGGATGCTGCGCGGTTCGCGACGCGGCCGATGGCCGGTGAGTGAGCTCATTTGCCGATGACCGCGTTGAGGTTGCCGGCGAACTGCTTGGGCGAGACGGACAGTTGGAACAACTTGACGATGTTGTCCAGCAGGGTCTCGGCGGCCGTCGGGCTGAGGGCCTGGTCCCAGGACTGCCCGAACACCTTGGCCTTGCTGGCGATGTCGTAGGTGAACTGCAGGAAGTCGGCGCTCTTGGAGGCGGCCAGCAGCTTCTCCGTGCCCATCCGGATCGGGACCGACCCGTTGTCGATCCACGCCTTCACCTCCTCTTCCTGGAGGACGCCTTTGGCGAAGAAGTCCTTGGCGACCTTCTTCTGCTCCGCGCTGGCCTTCGAGGAGATCGACAGGTACTGGGCCGGGTTGCCGACCGTGTCGCTCGGATCGCCCTTGCCGCCTTCCACGGGCGGGAAGGTCATGTAGCCCAGCGAGCCGCTGGAGACGAAGTCCCCGCCGTCCGCCTGCTGGATGCCGTACGACCAGGCCCCGTGCAGCATCATCGCGGCCCTGCCGGTGTACAGCAGCGCCTGGTCGGCGTTGGAATCGGCGGTGATCGAGGAGAAGCCCTTGACGAACCCGCGGGCCCTGACGAGCTCCTGCACCTTGGTCAGCGCGGTGATGGCGTCCGGGTTGGACCAGGCGTTCTTCTCGCCCTCGATGATGGCCTGGAACACCTCGGAACCGCCGATGCGGTCGAACAGGAACTCAAGCCACATCATGTTCGTCCACCGGGACTGGCCCCCGAGGGAGAACGGCGCTATGCCCTTCGCGTTGAACCTGGGCACCAGCGCCATGATGTCGTCCCAGGACTTGGGCGGTTCCACGCCGACCTGGTCGAAGACCTTCTTGTTGTAGTAGAGGATGATCGGCTGCACGGTCTCGACCGGCATCGCGTAGATCTTTCCGTCCACGGTCGCCGCGCCGAACGAGGACGGGAACAGCCCCTTCTTGACCTCGGGGTGCTCGTCGAACCACGAGGTGAGGTCCTCGACCTGGTCCGCCTCCGCGTAGGTGCGCAGCGTCCCGCCGCCCCAGCCCCAGATGATGGTGGGCGCCGTTCCGGCACCGATGGAGGTCTTGATCTTCGTCTTGTACGCGTCGTTCTGGAAGGTGGTGTCCTTGATCTGCTCCTTGGGGTGGGCCTTGTTGAACGCGTCCACCGCGCCGGCCCTGACGCCTTCCTGCGGCTGACCGTTCAGGTACCAGTACGTGGCCCCGCCGCTCTTGCCGGGACCGGACGAGCCGCAGGCCGCCAGCGCCGCGGAGGCCGGCACGCCGACGGCCAGGCCTAGGAGGGTACGTCGGGAGAGCGCCATGTCTTTTCTCCGCACTCGAGAGCCACAGGCTTCTCGTGAGTCATGGTGAAAGGTTTTCGAAAGAACCTTCTTGTTGCTCTGTCCGTGCAAGCTAGGTTTCGGCCTGAAGCCCTGTCAAGACATGTGCAGCGACGCATTGTCGGCCCGCATTCACCCCCGTACCATCGAGCAGGAGCCGCCTCCGAGAGACCTCGGCAGGGATCGAAACTATTTCGAAATCGTCTGATGAAGAGCAGGAGGCAATGCGATCGCTCCGTCTGCCTCACTGTCGGTGCAGGTCGTGCGGTGATCGAGGAGCCCGTCAGCACCTCCCCGGACGATCTCGGTGCCGGGCTACCGTACGGTTGACCGGTTCCACCCGCGTTGCCGGTCCGACCGGCGGCTCACCACACTGGTGGACGTACAGCTGGGAGAAACCGATGCGACCGAACGCCAGGCGCACCACCTTGGCGGACATCGCCCAAGCGGCCGGGGTTTCCGTCGCGACCGTGTCCAAAGTGGTCAACGGCCGCGGTGACGTGGCACCGCAGACCCGCACGCGGGTACAGGAGCTGCTGCATCAGCACGACTACCTCGCGCCGGTGTTCCGTCACACCGAGGCCGTCGAAATCCCGACCATCGAGGTGCAGTTCCAGGGCGGCCTCAAGTCGTACGTGGCCGAGACCCTGGAAGGCATCATCGACTCCGCCGCCGAACTGGGGGCCTCGGTGGTGATCAGCAAGGCGTCCCGTGCCCCGCACTGGGCCCGCGATCTGGTCTCGGCCGGGCGGCGCGCCGTCATCGCGGTCACCAGCGTGTACACCGCGACGCACCTGAACGAACTGGCCCGGGCCGGGCTGCCGTTGGTGGTACTGGACCCCCTGCACCTGCCGGACAGCCGGGTCAACAGCGTCGGGGCGACCAACTTCGCCGGCGGCCTGGCCGCGACCCGGCATCTGCTCTCACTGGGCCACCGCCGCATCGCCTATCTCGGCGGACCGGCCATGGCCGTGTGCAACCAGGCACGCGTGCACGGCTACCGCGCCGCCATGGAGGCGGAAGGAATACAGGTGCCCAACACCTACGTCCGGCCGGGAGAATTCACGTACGAGACGGGACTGCTCGGCGCCACGGCGCTGCTGGGCCTGGAAGAGTCACCGACTGCGATCTTCGCGGGCAACGACGAGATCGCCCTCGGTGTCATCGAGACCGCCCGCGCCCGAGGCCTGCGCATCCCCGGCGACCTGAGCGTGGTCGGCTTCGACGACACAAGCCTCGCCCAGATGGCCTCACCACCGCTGACCACCGTGCGCCAGCCGCTACGGGAGATGGGCGGTGCCGCCCTTCGCACCGCGCTCCGACTGGTCAACGGCGAAAAGATCGAGTCCCACCACATCGAACTCGCCACCGAACTCGTGGTTCGGGCCTCGACGGCGCCGCCCCGCTGACGGACTTCGGGGCGTGGGCAACCAAAGTGAGAGGCCGTCGGGCAGTTGCCCCGTAATCGACCTCCCATGCTGTGAACCGGGCTTTTCAGCTGTGGCTGAAGGGAGTTTCCACGTGTGCGGATCAATGGCAGCGTGTGCGGCGTCCGCCGAGTTCACTGCGTATCCACGGAGGAAATCCATGTGATCGAAGACGAGAGAGTTGACCACTGCGGCACTGCGCACACTGCCCAGGCCCAGACCCCGCTCGCTCCGTAGTCGGGGACCGTCGGACACGTCTTCACCGGCTCCTGGACCTGGCTGTCCGACTGGGATGCGTCTGCGTCAACGGAAGCCGGGTTCCGGGGGACGACTACGAACTCCGGGTTCGCCACTGGTGACTTCGGCCGAACGGCTCGGTCACCGCGTGAGCCGCGCACGCGTTCCATGAACCGGCCGGTGCCCGCGGCACGTCTTCACCGCCGACCACAGGATGCGACGGCCGACTGGCCGCGCACCACGCATGTCAGGGGGAAACCGTAATGCCGATCCGTTCCGCCGTCAGAACCTCTCGCGCCGCAATGCGTTCCGCGGCCGTCGTCACAGCCGCACTCACCGCGGCCGCGCTCTGGGCCGCCGCCCCTCCCGCCTCCGCGGTGAAGGGCGGCGGTCCGGCCACGACCGACGCCCGACCGTACGCCATGATGATCCAACTCGACGGCAGCCAGTTCTGCGGCGGCACGCTCGTCGCACCCACCAAGGTGCTCACCGCCGGCCACTGTGTGGAGAACGCCGGGGACATCTCCGCACTGCGGGTCATCGGTGGCCGCACCAAGGTGGACAGCACCGGCGGCACCGTGCGCGAGGTGGCGTCCTACGAACTGGACTCGCGCTACACCATGCCGGGTTACGCCTACGACGCCGCCGTCCTCACCCTGGACCGGCCGATGCCCTACCGCACGATCCCGGTGGCGGGCCCCAAGGACGCCAAACTGGTCGCCGACGGCCGGAAGGCCACCGTGCTCGGCTGGGGACGTACCGGCCCCGGCGAGTCCGCGACCCGGCTCAAGCAGGCCACATTGCTCCTCTCCCCCGTCGCCGACTGCCAGCCCTACACGGACCCCGACACGGACCCCGCGGCCATGCTGTGCGGCATGCCGAGGCCGGGAACCACCGACAGCATCTGCCCGGGCGACTCCGGCGGACCACTCGTCAGCGGTGGCAAGGTGGTCGGCATCGTGTCGTCCGGCAACAAGTACTGCGACGAGCAGTTCCCGGTGTCGGTCTTCGTCCGCGCCGACTCGGTCGCCGCGGACCTGGGCCTCCACACATCCTGACCTCGGCCGGGTGTCACGGTTCCGTTGTCCTTGACTCCAGGGACGCTCATGTCGCCGCGCTATGGACGCCCGGCTCGTCTTTCGGGACGAGCCGGGTGAGCCGATAGGTGCGACCCACGCGCCGACCGGGTTCACGCGTACGGTGTGCACGCGCACCCCTGGCCCGCCTCACACCGTGAACTCGCGTATCACCGTGTTGTGGAACACCGCGCTGCCGCCGATCGTGAACAGCGCGAGCCGGGTGTCCAGCAGGTACGGGAACACCTGACTGGTGTGCACGTAGCGGCCGTCGTCGACGAACATCTCCACCGACGTGCGGTCCACCAGGATGCGCAGCTTCACCGTGCGGGCGGACGGGTCGAACGGGGTATGGCTCTCCTGCCACTTGCCGGACGTGTCGGCATTCACTGTGTTACGTCGGTTGAGGAAGGCGTAATCGGCGTAGATCCCGGCGTCGATGTGCCGACCACCGTCGGGTGAGCGCCTCAACTGGAGGCCGGCGCCAGTGAGTTGGGACCAGGTGATCTCGGTCGTCACCTCGTAGGAGACACCGGTGTAGTCGAGCACCTTCGTGCCGTCCACGGTCACGTCGCCCAGGTTCACGGTGCGGGAGACATGCGAATCGAGGCCAGCGACGGGCCGGGAGGCCAGGTAGTAGGTGTTACCGGACGCCTTCTTCAGGGTGATCTCGCGGACGACGGAGTCGGTGCCGTTGAAGCCGTCGCAGTCGATGGTGGGGGTCGTGTTGGCGTAGTCCCAGTTGTTCACCCACCCGATCGCGTACCGGGCGGCCGAGTCCACCGTGCCGCTCGCGTCCCGCTTCTCGAAGGTGACCGCGCCGTACCAGTCCCAGCCGTGGTCGAGCCACTGCGGGTCACTCGTGTCAGCGGTGAACGCGCTGCCGTCGAAGGAACCCGTCCAGTAGGCGTACGTGTTGGGCAGCCCCGAGCCCTTCCCATTCGCGCTCACGCCGAGCACCCACTTCACGGTGCCGTCGCCCGCGGTGATGCGGAACAGGTCGGGGCACTCCAGGACACCGATGCCGCCGTGGACGAAACCGCCCACGTACGACCAGGACTTGAGGTCGTCGGAGTGGTAGAAGCCGACCTTGTCGTTCTCGGCGAGGGCCATCACCCAGCGGCCCCGGTCCTCGTCGCGGATCACCTTGGGGTCGCGGAAGTCGGCGACACCGGGGTTGGGCAGGACGGGGTCGGTCCCGTGATTGGTGAAGGTGAGACCGCCGTCGGTCGAGTAGTACAGGAACTGCTCCTGCTGGTCGGTGCCGCCGCCGGGGGACATGGTGACGATGACGACGACCGCGCCCGCGCCGAATCCGGCCGTGTTGCCCGTGTCGACCACCGCCGAACCCGACCACAGATCGCCGTTGATCGTGGTGTCCTTGGGCACGGCGACCCCGCGGTCGGTGAAGGAGACCAGGTCCGAGGTGGTGGCAAGGCGCCACGCGGTGCCGACGGCACCGGTGAAGTAGTCGGCGTTGTAGAGGTAGTAGTAGCGGTACTCGCCGTCGATCCAGACGGGCCGCTGCGGGTCGTTCTTCCACTGGTCGGGGACCGTGAAGTGGTACGCGGCACGGTAACTCGCCCCGGCCGCAACGGACTTGGCTCTGTTCTCGGCCACGGCCGTTCCGGTCGACAGCAGCGCGGCGGCGGCGCCCGCCACCGATCCCGCGAACAGTGATCTCCTGGAAATCCCTGATGAAATCCCCGAGGTTCCGGGCATGACGCATCGTTCCTCTCGTGCGGCTCCTGCGAACGAGGACTGTAGACCTAACTCGTTAAAGGTCAAGAGGCCCAACCCGTTGAAGGTCAGGCGTTCCCGACCCTTGACAGGCCTGCCACCCGGTTCCCATCATCTGGGCATCACCCCTGAACTAACACGAGTTAGGCCCGTTGATGACCGACTCGCACATCCCCCGCCGCACACTGCTGCGGTACGGCGCGTACGGGGCCGGAGCAGCCGCCCTGGCCGGCACCGCCGCGAGCTGGGACCGGCTCACGGGAGCCGACATCCCCGGCCGTGACGACGGCTCCCTCGTCGTCGCCACCCTCGGCTCCGCCTTCGACCCGGCCACCGTCGACGCCCTCACCAAGGGCTTCCACCGCCTCCACCCCGACATCCCGCTGCGGGTGAACGCGGTGCAGGCCGTCGACTGGTCGGACTTCTTCGCGAAGATCCTCACCCAGATCGCCGCGGGCACCGCCCCCGACCTCGTCTATGTGGCCACCGAGGGCGTGCAGTTGTTCGCCCAGAAACTCGGCGTACCCCTGGACCGCTGGGTACGGCGGGACGCAACGGAACTGCGCGAGTACTTCGCCGACGTCCACCCCTCGCTGGTGGAATCGATGATGTACGAGGGGAACCTCTACCAACTCCCCCTGGAGTTCAACGCCGCCGACATCTACCTCAACAAGCAGGTGCTGAAACGGGCAGGCGCTGGTTTCCCGGCGCCCGACTGGAGCCGCGACGACTTCACCGCGCTGCTACGCGAGATGAAGCGCGCCGGCGACGCCCACTTCACGCCGTACTTCTGGACCAACCGACTGTGGGGCGGCGTAGTCCCCTGGCTCTTCGCGAACGGCACGAACCTGCTGAAGGAGTCGAAGGCCGCCGGCGGCTCCTGGCTGTGGGACGCCTTCTACCCGGCCGCCGACCGGCAGGGGCGCGGCGGAGGCTTCCGCTGGACGACCCCGCAGGCCACCGCCGACCGGGTCGAGGAGGCGTACGACTATCTCGCCTCCCTCGTCCAGGAGGACCTCTGCACCCGACCCGAGGGCGGCAACGGCAGCAACCTGGTCGGCGTGTTCTCCACCGGCCGCGTCGGCGTCACCCCGGCGGGCGGCTTCTGGGCGGGCGGCCTGCACCTGGCCGGTATGCCGGCCGCCGACTACGACGTGCAGTACTTCCCGCGCTGGCGTACCCAGCGCCACCAGTTCGGCGCGGCGGGCTACGCGCTGCTGCGCACCTCAACGAAACAGGAAGCGGCCTGGGAGTTCATCAAGTACGCGGCCCGCAAGGACACCATGACCCGGCTGTTCCAGGGCAACCAGACCACCCCGGCCCGCCGTTCGATGCTGAACGCCGCACGCTACGCCGAGAGCGGCCCGGCCCACTGGCAGGTCTTCTACGACACCCTCGACCGATTCCCCGACACGGGCCCGATCCCCGCGCCGCCGCAGGTCGCCGAGGTGACCGACGTCCTGCTCAAGTACACCGGCACCGCGCTCGCCTCGCCCCGTGCGGTGGGTCCCGCGCTGCGCCGGATGCAGGGTGCCCTGGAGCAGGCCATGGAGCGTGAGATATGACAAACACTCAGATCCCCAACTCCCAGGTACCTGGCGTACGTTCGCGGCCCACAACGCCATCCGCCGCAACCGCCGTACGGCCGTCCGTTCGCGACCGCGGCACCCGGCTCCTGGCCGCGCTGTTCCTGGCGCCCACGGTCGTCGGCATCGTCGTCTTCACGGTCGTGCCGATCATCGGGTCCGTCGTGCTGAGCCTGTTCCACTGGAACGTGATCGACCCGCCCCGTTTCGCGGGCGGCGCCAACTACCGCACCACCTTCACGGATTCGACCGTCCTGGTCTCCTTCCGCAACACGCTCGTCTTCATGGTCCTCGCGGTCGCGCTGCAACTGCTGATCGCGCTGTCGCTGGCGCTCGCGCTGAACGCGCGGATGCCGGTATGGCTGCGGTCGCTGTTCCGTTCGGCGTTCTTCTTCCCGCTGGTGCTGTCCGCCGCGTCGATCTCGGTGGTGATGAAGTACCTGTTCAACCAGGACTTCGGGGTGGTGAACTGGCTGATCGGCCTGGTCGGCATCGCGCCCGTGCCCTGGCTGACCTCTGAGCACGCGGCGATGGCCACGGTGATCCTGGTCTACGTCTGGCAGCAGTTCGGCTTCTCGTTCCTGCTGTTCGTCGGCGGTCTGAACAACATCCCCAAGGAGATCCACGAGGCCGCCGCCCTCGACGGCGCGACCGGCCTGCGCAAGCACCTCGGCATCACGCTGCCACTGCTGTCGCCGACGCTGCTCGTCGCCTCGGTGGTCGGCATCATCAACGCCCTCCAGGTCTTCGAACAGCCCTACGTCCTCACCGACGGCGGCCCGGGCGACGCCACCCGCACGGTGGTGATGGTGATCTATGAACGGGCCTTCGAGCAGCTCGACTTCGGCGAGGCATCCGCGGTGGGCGTACTGCTCTTCGTGCTGATCATGGCGGTCACCGCCCTCCAGTTCCGGCTCAGCCGACGTTTCGTCCACTACCAGTGAGCCGGTGAGCCGCTTGACCTCCTCCCCTGCCTAAAGGCGGGGGATTGCAGCGGTCGCCCGCTGGGTTTCCTGCTTCACCGACGAACGCCCCGTCCGGGAGGACTCCCGTTGAGGTCTTACACCGTCTCCACAGGCAGACACCGCCAGCCCGGCGGCCAGGATATTGCGTGCCGCGTTCACGTCACGGTCATGCACCGCGCCGCAGTTGTCGCACGTCCACTCGCGGACGTTGAGCGGCAGCTTCTCGCGGACCGTGCCGCAGTTCCCGCACAGCTTGCTGCTGGGGAAGAAGCGGTCGATTACGACGAGTTCGCGCCCGTACCAGGCGCACTTGTACTCCAGCATCGTGCGCAGTTCCGTCCAGGACGCGTCGGAGATGGCGCGCGCGAGCGTGCCGTTCTTCAGCAGGTTGCGGACGGTGAGGTCCTCGATCACGACCGTTTGGTTCTCACGGACGAGTCGAGTCGACAGCTTGTGGAGGAAGTCGCGGCGCCGGTCGGCGATCCGCGCATGCACACGGGCGACCGTGCGACGAGCTTTCTCCCGGTTCGCCGAGCCCTTCGCCTTCCGCGACCACTCCCGCTGCGCACGGGCCAGCCGGGCGCGATCGCGCCGCTCGTGCTTGGGGTTGGCGACCTTCTCGCCGGTGGACAACGTCACCAAAGAGGTGATCCCGGCATCCAGGCCAACGGCAGCTGTGGTGGCGGTGGCCGGGGCGATGGTGTCCTGGCACAGGAGGGACACGAACCAGCGTCCCGCCGCGTCGCGGGACACGGTCGCCGTGGTCGGCTCCGTCCCCTCGGGCAGCGGACGCGACCAGCGGATGTCCAGGGGGTCGGCCATCTTCGCCAAGGTCAGCCGTCCGTCGCGCCACGTGAATGCGCTACGCGTGTATTCGGCCGACGCCCGCGACTTCTTCCGGGACTTGTAGCGCGGGTACCTCGCACGTTTGGCGAAGAAGTTTCCGAACGCCGTCTGGAGATGGCGCAGCGCCTGCTGAAGCGGGACCGAGGACACCTCCGTCAGGAATGCGAGCTCCTCGGTCTTCTTCCACTCCGTCAGCGCGGCGGACGACTGCACGTAGGAGATGCGGCACTGTTCGCCATACCAGGCCCGCGTGCGTTCCTCCAGCGCCTTGTTGTAGACGAGACGGACGCAGCCGAACACGCGCGACAGCTCAGCCGCCTGCTCGCCGGTGGGGTAAAAGCGGTACTTGAAAGCCCGCTTGACCTGCTGCGTCATGCCTCACACAGTATCAGCCCCTATGTGAGCGGCGAATGTCGACCTGTTGGCGGCGCACGCCGGTCCGCCCTGGCGGCGAACCGACTTCCCCTGCTCTGCTCCGCAGGAGCTTCGTTTCCTCCCCGGCCCAAAGGTCGGGGTATCCACGAAGGACAGACCCGATGAGCCAAGCAACCCCGACCCTGAGCCGCGTACATCATTCACTCGCCCCCTGGGCCCGGATCGCCGCGCTGACCGTGTGCGCCCTGCTGACGCTGGGCCCGGTCATCTGGACCGTCTCCACCTCACTGCGGACTCCGGCCCAGTCCTTCGACCTGCCCCCGCAGATCATCCCGACGCACCCGACAACCGCGGCCTACCGTGGGGTCTTCGATCAGATCGACGTGTGGCTGCTCGCCCTGAACTCCACGCTGGTGACGGCACTGATCGCGGTGGGCCAGATGATCACGGCGGGCCTGGCCGGATACGCCTTCGCGCGCCTGGAGTTCCGTTTCAAGAAGCCGCTCTTCGGCCTGGTCCTGGCGACCATGATGGTGCCGTTGCAGGTCACCATCGTGCCGGTGTTCCTGGTGCTGAAGTCGATGGGCCTCACCGACACACTCCTCGGCCTGATCATCCCGGCCTTCCCGACCGCCTTCGGCACGTTCCTGATGCGCCAGTACTTCCTCGGTATGCCGAAGGACCTGGGCGAGGCGGCCATGCTGGACGGCGCGGGGCCTTGGCGGATCTTCCGCTCGGTGTACGCGCCGCTGGCCGCGCCCGGCCTGGCGATCGTCGGCGTGCTGGCCTTCAACTACCACTGGAACGAGTTCTTCCGCCCGCTGATCCTGGAGACCTCCGGCCAGAACTACACGCTTCCGCTGGGCCTGGTCTCCCTCCAGGGCAACCTCGGCACCGGCTCGATCTCCGTCGTCCTCGCCGGTGTCGTCCTCTCCATGCTCCCCGCCCTCGCCGTGTTCGTCGTCGGCCAGCGCCCTCTGCGTGAGGGCATCACCTCGGCAGGAGTCAACCGTTGAGCCATGACCCCAACGCACCGCGTTTCAGGGTCCGTCCGCCCGCCGGCTGGATCAACGACCCCAATGGGCCGTTCCGTTGGCGGGACCGCTACCACCTCTTCTACCAGCACAACCCCGACGCACCGGTGCACGCGAACGTCCACTGGGGTCATGCCTCCAGCACCGACCTCGCGCACTGGGAGCACCACCCGATCGCGCTCACTCCCACGCCCGGCGGCCCCGACGAGGCCGGTTGCTGGTCGGGGTGCGTGACCGACGACGCGGGCACACCGACCGCCGTGTACACGGGAGTTGACCGCACCCACGCCGGACTCGGCACCATCTGCCTCGCGCGGGCCGCGGACCCGGACGACGAGCGGTTGACGAACTGGAAGCCGCTGCCGACGCCGGTGGTGGCAGGCCCGCCGCCGGGACTGGACGTGGTGATGTTCCGCGACCCGTTCGTCTTTCGTCACGCGGACCGGCGCTGGGCCCTCGTCGGGGCCGGGCACGCCGACGGCACGCCGTCGGTCCTGCTCTACGACTGCGACGACCTGACCGACTGGCGGTTCGCCGGAGTACTGCTGGACGGTAACGACCCGGTGGCGGCTGGGGTGTTCGGCGACAAGTCTGTGGGCTGGGAGTGCCCGCACGTCTACCGGACGGCAGGCGGCGACCACGTACTCCTGGTGTCCCTGTGGGACGGGGATCCCTGCTCCACCGGATACCTGACGGGCCGTCTGGAGGTCGATGGCCAGGGTGCGTTGAGGTTTGCAGCGCGCGCCGGTGGCCGGCTCGACCAGGGGCGGGACTTCTACGCTCCCGCCGTGCTCCAGGAGCCGGACCGCGCACTGCTGTGGGGCTGGTCGTGGGAGGCGCGCGCGCAGGAGGAGGCGGATCGGGCCGGATGGGCGGGCGTACTCACGGCACCCCGGGTAGTCGACATCCACCCCGACGGTTCACTGCGCGTGGTTCCGGCCCCGGAACTCGAACTGCTGCGTCCGGCCGAGCCGTTCATCACCGGGCCGCCGGGCCGGGTCCCGCTTCCCTCCACGTACGACCTGACAGTCACCGCGTGTGGACCAACCACGGTAAGCCTCCTCCGGGACGCGGCGGGGCGGGAGTTGACCATCCGGGCGGACCCTGCCTCCGGGACCGTCGCCCTCGACCGCAGCGCCTGGCCCCGCACCGGCAGGGAAGGCTCCGCTCCGATCACCGTGCACGTGTCGAAGGGGCCGGAACTCACGCTCCGGCTGCTCGTCGACGGCTCGCTCCTCGAACTCTTCGTCGCGGACCGGGCCATGGTCACCGAGCGCGTCTACCGGCGCCCCGACGACATCGCCGAGTTGGTCGTCGACGGGGCGGGGGCGCGGGTCATGGGGTGGGCGTCGGAATCAGGGAGGCGCGGTTGACCATGGGGCAGGCAGGCGCGGGACGGGCGCCCAGGTCACCGGACGGGCGGCCGGACCCACGGAGGCGCGGCTGACCAGAGTGCAGGCCACACGCGGACTCCGCGCTCGGGGCACCGGATGGGCGCCGCACCCGCGTGGGTACGACTGACCACGCACGGGCCAGGTGCCCGGGTGGGCGCCGTAGCCAGTGAGACGTGGCTGATCACGGAGCAAGGCATGTGCGGGCCAGGCGCCCAGGTCACCGGATGGGTACCGGACCCACGGAAGCCCGACTGACGACAGGGCACGCCAGCCGCCGGACGGTCGCCGGCGGCGTACGGCCGGCTTCGATGGCGTCCAGGAGCAGTCGGGCCGCCGCCTCGCCCATCGCCCGGTGCGGCAGCGCGACCGAGGTGAGCGGCGGGGTGAGGAACGCGGCCATGTGCTCCTGGTCGTCGTAGCCGACCACGGACAGATCGGCGGGTACGTCGATCCCGAGCCGGGTCGCGGCGTGCAGGACGCCCGCCGCGACCCGGTCGTTGTAGCACAGGACACCAGTGGGGCGACGGCCCGCCTCGACCCCGTCGAACAGGCGCAGCGCCCCCGCGTAGCCCGCGGAGATCTCCCCGCCGCCACGCACGATCCACTCCTTGGGCACGGTGACGCCCTCAGCACGCAGCGCGTCCCGGAAGCCGCGGGTACGTTCCACCGAGGCGATGTCGTCCAGACCGCCGAGCACGGCGAGCCGGCGATGGCCCGCAGCGAGCAGCAGCCGGGCCGCGGTACGGCCACCGGCGCGCTCGGCGGGGACCACGGAGGGCAGGGAGTCGTCCTCGGGGAGGCAGTTGGCCAGCACGGAGTGGGTGCGGTGCAGGCCCTCCGGGACGCGGACCCGGCGCAGTGACATGGCCGCGTAGATGATGCCGTCCACGCGCCGGTCGAGCAGTTCCGCGACGGCCGCGTCCTCCTTGGCCGGGTCACCGCCGGAGTCGACGGTGAGGACGAGATGGTCGCTGTCCCAGGCGGTCTCCATGGCGCCGCGCAACAGTCGGCCGGCGAACGGCGAGGACGCGATCTCGTCGGTGACCAGCCCGATCACGGCCGTACGGCGACGGCGCAGGCCGCGGGCCACCGGGTCGGGGCGGTAGTCCAGTTGGGCCGCTGCCTGCCGGATGCGATCCTGGGTGGCGGGCGAGAGGTTGCCCTCGGCTCGGCCGTTGAACACGAAGGACACCGCGGTGTGCGACACGCCGGCGAGCCGGGCGACGTCCCGTGACGTCGGGCGCCCGGTGCCCGTGCTTCTGCTCTCCTCGGCACCGCCCACGCCGTCCGCCGCCCTCACCCAGCCCGTCCCTGTCGATCACCGTCCACCCTATCCGCGGGGAGCGCCACGGCACATGGGCGATCCTCAGGGCGCCGTGGCGCGACCGGACAGTTCTTCTCGCCGATGCGTGGGCTGGAGGTATCACCCGCCCACTCACCCTCGCCCTCGCCCTCACCCTCGCCCTCACCCTCACCCTCACCCTCACCCTCACCCGGTTGACCATCTCAGTCAATTCTGATTAAGTCATCATCAAGAGGAGGCTCCCCCCAGGACCCGCAGTACCGCACGGCCAACCCGTCCCCGGATGCGGCCTCATCGGACATCGGAGCCCTCCTCCCCCAGCGGCGGCGGGCACTCTGCCCGGCGATGTCGTTCGCCCTTCCTGTATCGGAACGACGACGTCGGCGACCCGTGGGCCGGTCGGTCACCCACTCCCCGAGGTTGATCCCATGTCCCACCACCTCGACACCCCTCTCGCGGCACAAAGCGGTCAGTTGTTCATCGACGACCTGTACGTGTTTCCCGGCGTGAACAGCACCGTGTTCGTCGTGGACGTCAACTCCGACATCACCGGCAAGTACGCCACGCCCGGTTTCCATCCGGAGGCCCGCTACGAATTCAAGGTGCACTTCGGCGGAGCGGACCACGAGGAGCTGACCTACCGGTTCTCCTTCTCGGAGCCGGATGCCAACGGCGACCAGACCTACCAACTGCGCGAACTCACCGGCACCGTCGCCCAGGGAGACCTCGCCGACGCTCCGGTGCTCGCCCAAGGTCGTACCGACAACACCGTCGAGGTTGGCGGAGTACGGACGTACGCCGGGCGGGTCTCGGACTCCTTCTACATCGACCTGTCACTGCTGGCCCGGGTCAACTCGGCCGTCGCCGACGGCACCGCCCCGCAACTGGCCGACTGGGATCCGAAGGCGGCCTCGAACAGCTTCACCGGGACCACGGTCGAGACGATCGTTCTCGAAGTCCCCCACACCCACCCCGCGCTGCACCCGGGCGCCCGTATCGGAGTGTGGGCCGCGACCAAACTGGCCACCGACGCCGGAGGTTGGCGGCAGGTGAACCGTGCCGGGAACCCGATGATGTGGCCGATCTTCTGGCCCACGGACGTGGAGTTCACCAACCCGGCCAACACCCGCCATCCCAGCACGGACGTCGATGCGGCCGGCCGGCAGATCGCCGAACAGGTCGCCGCGGTGGTGCGCGCCGCCGGCACCTCGGCGGACCCCGCGGGCCACGGTCAACTGGTGGCTCAGCAGCTCTTCCCCGATGTCCTTCCCTATGTCGTGGGCACCCCGGCCGGCTACGGCCTCGCGGTGCGCAACGGCCGCACCCTGGCCGACAACGCTCCCGAGACGATGCTCTCCCTGGTCCTCAACACGGCCGTGCCCAGCGGTCTCGGCCCCTCGACCAGCCAGTCACTGCGTCGGCCGGACTTCCCCTACCTCGTACCCGCCTGAGCCACCCACCAACGGGGCCGGCAGCCGCCGGCCCCGACGCACGCCTCCGAGGAGCAGAACATGCCCCATGTCACCGTCGGACGCGAGAACACGGCGCCCATCGAGCTGTACTACGAGGACCACGGCCAGGGCCGTCCGGTCGTCCTGATCCACGGCTTCCCGCTCAGTGGCCGGGCCTGGGAACGCCAGGAGCGTGCCCTGCTCGCCGCCGGGCGCCGGGTCATCACCTACGACCGGCGCGGCTTCGGACGCTCCAGCAGGCCGAGCACCGGCTACGACTACGACACCTTCGCCGCCGACCTCGACCAGCTACTCACCGCCCTCGGGCTGGACGAGGTCGATCTGGCAGGTCACTCGATGGGCAGCGGCGAGATCGTCCGCTACCTGGGCACCTACGGCTCGGCCCGCATCCGCAGGGCCGCGATCGTCTCGGGAATCCCGCCCTACCTGCTCCGGACGCCGTAGACGCCCGACGGAGTACCGCAGGAAACCTTCGACGAGATCGCCGCCGCGCTGACGGCCGACCGGTTCGCCTACTTCACCCAGTGGAACAAGGACTTCTTCAACCTCGACGAGACACTCGGCACCAGGATCAGCGCCGAGGTGGTGCAGGACGCCTGGAACACCGCGGTCTCGGCCTCCCCGGTCGGCACGATCGCATGCGTCTCCACCTGGCACACCGACTTCCGCGACGACCTGCCGAAGATCGACATCCCGATCCTGATCCTCCACGGAACCGCCGACCGGATCCTGCCGATCGCCGCGTGCGGCCCCCGCGCGCACGAGCTGATCAAGGACAGCCGCTACGTCCCGATCGAGGGCGCCGGACACGGCCTGTGCTGGACCCACGCGAACGAAGTCAACGAGCCTTTGCTGGACTTCCTGACCTAGACCCTGACATCTGTCAGGGACACGACGTCCAAGGCGCGGTCTACCGTTCGAGGCGCTGGCTCGGAGACCTTCTGGCCGCTACGACAACTCGGGAAGAACAACACGATCGCTCCGTCGAGTATCCGTAGTAGCTGTTGTGACGACATGACGGCGATCCCGGCAGGCGGGCATTACGGCAAAGAGCGGATCTACGGGATCCGTTCGCCCTTGGCCAGCGAGAAGACATGCACCGCATCCGAAGGAGTGCCATGCATCTACGCATTCGTACCGCCTCCACGCTGGCCGTGGCCGCCTCGTTCATCGGACTCGTCGGACTGGCCCCGCCGGTGGCCGCCTCGCAGACCCCGCAGACACCGGAGGGCAAGTACTGCACCGTGGTCGTGGAGTCGGTGAAGCCGGGCGAGAAGGCTTCCCGAGTGAAGAGCCGGACCTGTTCCGACGACCGGGCGACGGCAGCAGCGGCGCGCAACACCGCTCGCACACCGCTCATGTCCTGGTACGAGCACGCCAACTACGGCGGCGGCTCGACCATGGTGTTCGGCGACTACGGCCCCTGCGACCTGTCGGGCTACGTGCTGAACACCGGCCTGTGGAGCAGGTCGATCTCGTTGTTCAGGACGTTCAGCAGCTGCGACGGCCAGCAGGCCACCCGCAATGACGGCGATGGCCCCTACCTCTACTGGGGTTATGACACGCCCTACGTGGGCGATTTCGCGAACGACGACATCTACTCCTTCTGGATCTACAACCTGCCCTAGCATCACCATTTCCCTTGGGTACGGCTGCTGGTGGCGCGAAAACGCGAAAGTGCCTTCCTGAACTGGAGCGATGAACCTTGCTTGCCGTCAGCCGGTGGGGAAATAGTGGCCGTTGTCCAAATCGGTGAGCAGGCCGGGCTGAGCGGGTTCCCAGCCGAGGGTGCGGCGGGTGACGAGGTTGGACGCCGGGTAGTTCTGCGTGACTATGTTCGCGAGGAACCCGAAGTATCCCGGCACCATCAGTACGTCCGCGGGAACGCTCACGGCGGGCAGGCTCAGACGGCTGCCGATGGCCCCGGCTATTTCGCGGAGCGGGATCGCCCCGTCCCCGACCGCGTGCCAGTATCTGCCGGCCGGCCCCTTCTCCAGCGCCAAGCGGAACAAGGAAGCGACATCGCGGACGTGCACGGCGTTCCACTGGTTCGTGCCGTCTCCGGGGTAGCCGACGAAGCCTTTCTCTTTCGCGAGCGCGATCAGCGCGGGGAGGAAGCCGGCACGGTCGGTCGTGCTGTGCGCGATGTTGGCGATCCGCACGACCGAAGACCGAACTCCCCGTTCGGCGAGGCCGACTACGGCGGTCTCCACGACGTTGCGAACCCGCAGGGTGCCCTTGTACTCGTCGCCGCCGGGAAGGGCCGGGTCCTCCTCGGTGACCGGCCGGCCCAGATTCCCGGGCGAGCCTATGCTCCCTGCCGCGACCAGCGGCTTTCCGGTTCCCGCCAGTGCCTCGCCGTACGCGAGCATGATCGGAAGCTCCGCGGCGGCCACGGCGTCGATCCCGCCGGAGGGAAGGAGATCCTGCCGGTGCGCGACGTGGATGACGCCGTCGGAGTCCGCGGCCGCCTCCTTGAGCCCGTCGAGATCTTCGAGGTCGCCGCGACGCACCTTCGCGCCGAGCGCGGACACCGCCGCCGCGGCCGTGTCCGACCGGGCCAGGCCGGTGACCTCATGTCCGGCGGCGATCAGCTCCGGGATGATGTACGAACCGGAATGGCCGGTGCCGCCAGTGACGAAAACGCGCACGCTGCTGCTCCTTGTGAATGATGTGGCGCGAGAAGTGGTGGTGCGGGTGTGCGCTCAGCTGAGAATGCTGACGCCGAGGAAGAAATTGGTGTGCTTGAGGGAGTGGGTGACGAGGCCCAGCTGCAACAGGGCGACGTTCTCCAGCGTCCGAGCCATTGCCAGCTGCCCGGTGTCCATCGGGCGCAGTCCCAAGCTCTCGATGAATGCCGACACACGTGCTTTTGCCTGCGCGTCGTCGCCCGCGATGAACACGTCCAATGGGCGACCCTCGGCCGGGCCAGCCGCCAGAACATGGGAGAACAGGGTGTTGAACGCCTTGACGACATGCGCGCCGGCGGGGGCGGCCTTGGCGATCTCCTGCGCGCCGGAACTGCCGTCGGGGGTGACAAAGCCCTGGAAATCCGGGGAGACGGGGTTGGTGATGTCGATGATGACCTTGCCGTGCAGTGCGTCCCCGTATTCGCTCACCACCGCCGCCGCGCTGGCATACGGCACCGCGAGGACGACAATGTCCCCGGTCGGGGCGGCGCCGGCGGTCCCGACGGTGGCGCCGTCGAGCGCGGCGGCGAATTCCTTGGCCTTCGCCCCGTCGCGGCCGATGATCTCGACGGCGTTGCCGCCCGAGAGCGCCCGCTCGGCGATGGCGCCGGCCATGTTCCCCAGGCCGATAATGGTGATGCTACTCATTGGTGAGCCTGCTTTCTGAAGCGGGATGTCGAATTCTTATGTCTAATTCAATTCGGCCCCATTGGGTACCTATTCAGGTTGCCATTGACCTGAGCGGGGTGTCCAAGACCTCTTTTAATCGCGGTGATACCGTGAAGGCATCACCGGACCGGGAGGCGCCATGGATCTGGACCTGCGCAAACTGCGCTACTTCGTCGCCGTGGCCGACCGGTTGCACTTCGGCCGGGCCGCCGATGAGCTGCATATCGCGCAGCCGGTGCTCAGCCGGCAGATCCGCGCACTGGAGCAGGATCTCGGCGCCTCGCTGTTCACCAGGGATCGCCACGGCGTAGCCCTGACCGACGCGGGCCGACAACTGCTGGCCGACGCCGGTCCCCTGCTCGCCTCCGCGCACGCGGCCCGCCGCCGGGTGACCGTGGCCGCCCGCGGGAGCCGGCGGCTGATGGTCGGTTTCCGGGCCGGCATCCCGGTCATCCCGGCGGCGCGGGCGTTCGAGGCCCGGCACCCGGACGTGGTCGTGGACGTACAGCGGATCGAAGGGGACGACCAGGCCCCGATGCTGCTCGACGGCCGTATCGACGTCGGCTACGTGCGGCTACCCATCGACGAGGCCGGCCTGCGCGTCACCCCGCTGTACACCGAGCCGCGGGTTGTCGTGCTGCCCGCCGGCCACCGGTTGGCCGGCAAGGAGGAGGTCACCGAGGCCGACCTGGCCGGCGAACCGCTGGTCTGGCATGCCGACCCGAGCACGCAGCCCACCAGGCGTCCGCACCCCAACGCCGGGTACGTGGTGCGCGGGGTGGACGAGACGCTCGAGCATGTCGCCGCCGGCCGGGGCATCGCGTTCCTGGCCCGTTCGACGACCGTGTTCTACTCACATCCGGACGTCATCTACGTACCCATCCCCGATCTGGCGCCCGATCAGGTGTGCCTCGCGGTGGCGGAATCGCACACCTCGCCGTTGGTCGACGACTTCCTCACGGCGGCCCAGGCGACGGCCGAGATCACGGCAGAATGCGGGAACTATGAAATGTGGCAGCTTGGCGGCGATGCCGTTTCAAAGCACGGTTGAGCGGTCCGGCTGACAACAATGGGCATCGTCGCGCGGCCGCTTCCAGGATGACGAAAATCATGAGCCACCCGTCGTCACACTGACGTTGACGATGCGCGCGGCTGGTATTCAGCCGTTGGCGACGTCGTAGGCCAGATCTCCGCCCAGTTCGCGGGATGCCTGGGCCTGGGCGAGGAGTTCCCTGGCCTTGGCTTCGACGCCTTGGATGGCATCGGCGCCGGCGACGAAGCGCAGCAGCGGCTTTTCCTGGTCGGCGATGGTCAGCAGGGCGCGGGCGAGCTTGGCGGGGTCGCCGGTCTGCTGACCGTTCATGCTTTTCCAGGCCGCGATGGTGGCCGTGGTGCGCTCGACGTAGTCGTCGATCGTCGGCTCGGGCCAGGTGGTCGAAGCGTCCACGAGGAGTTCAGTGCGGAAGAAGCCCGGTTCCACGACCGTCGTGTGGATGCCGTAGGGCTCGACGTCGTAGCGCAGCGACTCCATCCATCCCTCCACGCCGAACTTGGAGGCGGCGTACGCGACGCAGAATTCCTGACCGATCAGACCGGCGGAGGAGGAGAGCGTGATCACGTGCCCGGCACGCTGTTCGCGCATGACGGGCAGCACGGCGCGGGTGACGTTCATGGGTCCGAAGAGGTTGGTCTCGATCTGCCGGCGCATCTGCGCGGGTGTGATCTCTTCGAAGTATCCGGCGAAGAAATTACCGGCGTTGTTGATGAGGACGTCGACGCGGCCGAAGCGGTCGACGGCGGCCTGCGCGGCGGCCTCGGCGTCCTCCAGGCTGGTGACGTCCAGTTTGGTGACCAACAGGTTGTCCTGGGGTCCGCCCAGAGCCTGCTCGATCTGATCGGGGCGGCGGCCGGTGGCGACGACCTGGTGGCCCGCGGCGAGGGCCTCGCGGACGATGTCCGTGCCCAGACCGCGTCCGGCACCGGTGACGAGAATGACCTTGCTCATGAGGAGTTCCTTTCAGATGCCGTGATCAGGCATCCGGTGTTGTGCGGCGTCCCGGCGCGTGGCCGGGCCGGGACGCGAGGGACGATTCAGGCTTGGTCGGTGGGCATGATCCACAGCTCGCCGATGGAGGCGTGGCGGGGCCTGGTGACCATGTAGGTGACGCCGTCGGCGATGTCGTCGGGGGCGAGGACCGCGGTCTGCTGGTAGAGTGCGCCGATCGCCTCGCGAACCTCGGGCTTGTGGTCGTTGTGCGAGCCCAACTCGGTGTCCACACCGCCCGGTTCGAGGACGCCGACGCGGACGTGCCGCTGGGTGACCTCTTGGCGCAGGGACTCGGTGAAGCCGTTCACGCCAAACTTGGTGAGGTTGTAGACGCCGTACCCGCTCCATGCGATCCGGCCGGCGATCGAGCTGATGTTGACGATGTCGGCGACCTGGCGCGGGCCCTCGTCGGCTGACTTGAGCAGGTGCGGGAGAGCGGCGCGGGTGGTGTGGAGCAGGCCCTGGACGTTGACGGCGATCATCCGCTCCCACTCCTCGACGTCCGCACCGACGACCGGGCCCGAGCATCAGGCCGGCGTTGTTGACCAGGGTGTCCAGTCGTCCGAAGTGCTCGACGGACCGCTGTACGGCCGCTTCGGCCTGAGCGCGGTCGGTGATGTCGGCCCCCACCGCCAGCGCGGTGCCGCCCCTCTTCTCGATCTCGACAGCCAGGTCGTCCAGCCGGTCCTTGCAGCGGGCCACGAGCGCTACGGAGGCGCCGTGTTCGGCCAGCCGACGGGCGGTGGCGGCGCCGATACCGCTGCTCGCGCCGGTGACGAGCGCGACGGTGCCGCTCAGATCCAATGGGGTCGGGGAGCTCATGGGGTGTCCTGTTCTCTGGTCGGGGCGCTTGCTGCGGTGGGCCCGTAATCCAGGCAACCACCCGCTCCCCCCGCCCAGGCCGCCACAACGGGTACCCCTCCACCGGGGGTCCGGCAGTACCCCTTTGCGGACGGCCCACGGGTCAGGGCGGCCGTACGGTGGATTCATGGACCGCAGCACCGAGATCCGCGAGTTCCTGCGCACCCGCCGGGCCCGGGTCACCCCCGAGCAGGCCGGCCTCGCCCCGCACCGGGGCGTCCGCCGGGTCCCGGGGCTGCGCCGCGAGGAGGTCGCCCAGCTCGCCGGGGTCAGCGTCGACTACTACATCCGCCTGGAGCGCGGCCGGACACAGAGCGTCTCCGACGCCGTACTGGAGGCTGTCGCCCGCGCCCTCCAACTGGACGACACCGAACGCGCCCACCTCTTCGATCTGGCCCAGCCCACCACAACCCGCTCCCGCCGCGGACGGCCGCTCAGCCCGCAGCGGGTGCGTCCGGTCCTGTACCGGGCGCTGGACTCACTCGCCACTCCCGCGATCGTCCTGGGACGACGGATGGACGTTCTGGCGGCCAATCGGCTCGGCTACGCCCTCTTCACCGATTTCCAGGACCGTCCCCACCGCGAGCGCAACTTCGCCCGCTACGTCTTCCTCGACGAAGCCGCCCACGCCCTGTACGCCGACTACTGGGACACGGCCGCCGGTGACTGCGTGGCCACCCTGCACCTGTACGCCGGACGCCATCCCGACGACCCCCGACTCACCGAGCTGATCGGTGAGTTGTCCGTGCACAGCGACGTCTTCCGCCGTATGTGGGCCGACCACGACGTCCTCGCCCACACCACCGGCACCAAACGCCTCCACCACCCGCTGGTCGGCGACCTCACCCTCGACTACGTCGTCCTGGCCGTCGAGGGGGACCCCGACCAGAACCTCACCCTCCTCACCCCCGAACCCGCCTCACCCTCCGCGGACGCCCTCGACATCCTGGCCAGCTGGACGCACACGTCCGGCGGGCAGGTGGGCGAGGGGATCACGCGGAAAGGCTGAGCTTGAGGTCGGCAGACGGCCGGATCAGGCCGGGCGGATGTTCTGCGCGTGCTGGTCCTTCTGACCCGAACCGTACTTCCGAACCACGGCTGCTCCGGCGGCCGTTCGGATCACTTCGGTGGATGTGCCGCCGTCGGGGTGCTCACCGCAGAGCGGCATGCAGGCTCCGAGCGGACTCGTCGGCCTCTGTGCAAGAACGGGGTCTCGATGAGTGCGTACGACAGCAGAGCCATGACGAAGGTCAGCACCACCGTGGCCGACAGCCGACCGTCCACCACTCCGAGGGAGCCCAGCAGCCGGATGATCGGGTAGTGCCACAGGTAGATGCCGTAACTGAGGTTGCGGCCCACCCAGGCCAAAGGCGCCAGGGACAGGACTCGTGACAGCCAGGCCTCCGGGCGCAGTTCGAGCCCCATGACGAGCGTGGCGGACACCATGGCGACGGCCAGGAAACCGACGGTGTACCAGACTGGCGTCCAGGCGCTCTCGCCGCCGGTGACCGGCACCTTCCACGCGGTCAGGAACAGCAGGCCGAGCGCGGGCCAGGCCAGTCGACCGGCCCAGCCGCGCAACATGGCCAGCCGTGGATCGTCGGCGCGCAGCCGGGCCAGGACCACTGCCGCCAAAGCGCCGGCGAGCAGTTGGTCGGCGCGGGTGTCCGTGCCGTTGTAGATGCGGTGCGCCGCGTCGGGGTTCCACAGGTGCAATCGCCACAGCACCGGCAGCACGCACAAGGCCGCGGTGCACAGCAATACCGTACGGGCCTGGAATCGCCTGAGCAGGAACAGCAACGCCAGCGGCCACAGCAGGTAGAACTGCTCCTCCACGCTGAGCGACCATGTGTGCCCCAGCGGTCCGGTCAGGTCGGAGTACGGGCCGGGCTGCACGGCCCGCACGATGTTCACCACGAACGCCGCCGCGAGGCCAGCGGCCGGCCAAGCGCCGTCGAACGCCCGCAGTGACGTGGTCAGCGACAGCACCACGCACACCGCGCAGACCACCAGGAGGGCGGGGACGAGTCGGAGCCAGCGGCGCCGGTAGAAGCTCCACAGGCCGATGCCGCCCGTGCGCGCGTACTCGGCGAGCAGAAGCCTGGTGATGACGAAACCGCTGATGGTGAAGAAGACATCCACCGCGACCGAGCCGCCCGGCAACACGTCCGGCCTTACGTGGTAGACGAGAACCATCGCCACCGCGACGGTCCTCAGACCGTCCAGACCATTCACACGGCCGCGGTGCGCGGCCGCCGACGGGAAACCCCGGCCGGACGTCGCGCGTCTCGACGATCCCTCCGGTGCGGGTGAAGGATCTGAGGCATCCGGGTCCGCCACCCCCGCTTCCCGGTCGCCGGTCGTCGCCGGCACACTCCCTGACCTGCCCATGAAACGCATCGCCTCCCACCTGCCGACTGCACCGCTGGAAAGACTTCGTCTACCCAGCAACCTGCAGGTCACGCGGGTCGGCTTCCTCACGCACAGTCAAGTGGGCGGCCGACGACGAACTCCTTCCGGACGGGGAGGATCGCGGCGAACTGGTCTCTCAAGGGCCGGCAGGCTCACCACGGGAGGTGTCCAGACCGGTCGATGAGCTGTCCCGTCGGGCCGTCCTGGCCGATCGTCGCGAGGGTCACGACGGACTCCGCGCCGTCGGCGACGGCCGGGGCGAGGGAATGCCGAACCGGCCCTATCGCTCACCGACCTCCTGGTCGGCGGCTTCGTTGGCGCGGTCGATTTCGTTCATGTGCTCCTCCGCCCAGGTCCGCAGGCCCGCGAGCGCGACTTCCAGGGACAGCCCGAGTCCGGTGAGTCGGTAGAAGACCCGCGGCGGTACGGTCGGTTCGACCCGGCGCGTCACCAACCCGTCGCGGGTCAGGCCTCGCAGTGTCACGGACAGCATCTTCTGCGAGACGCCCGGCATCCGGCGTTTCAGCTCCGCGAAGCGCACCTCGTCCGGTGCGGCATCGGCGAGCGTCTTGACGGCCATGGACGTCCACTTCGTACCGATGCGGTCCAGCAACTGACGCGTCGGGCACTGGGGATCGAACAGATCGCCGCGCACCCCGCGACCGGCGGTCCGGGCTTCTTGGGCGGTCACCTGTGGCTCACCACCTTCCCTGAAAGTGCCGTCTAGGCGGCGGTCGGACGGTTACCTATCGTTTGGTGGTCACTAATGGTAACCAACCCCGGGAGGGGCCGTCATGCCCGCCACCACCTCACTCCAGCTCCGCCGCATCTCGACGAACGGCGTCCAATTCAACGTCGCCATCGCCGGGGACGGACCCGCAGTTCTCCTGCTGCACGGCTTCCCCCACACCTGGCAGCTCTGGAGCGGCATCATGGGCCGACTGGCCGGGCAGTACCGGGTCATCGCCCCGGACCTGCGAGGCTTCGGTGCCAGTTCACGAGCCGTCGAGGGGTACGACGCAGGCACCCTCGCCGCCGACGCCGAAGGGCTGCTCGGCGCACTCGGTGAGCCGTCGGCAGCAGTGGTGGGCATCGACGCGGGCGTCGCCCCCGCCGTCCTGCTCGCTCTGCGCCGCCCTGCCCTCGTCCGGCGCCTGGTCGTGATGGAGGCACTGCTCGGCCGCCTGCCCGGAGCAGAACACGTCGTCGCGGGCGGCGCCCCGTGGTGGTTCGGCTTCCACGCCGTCCCCGGCCTCGCCGAGACCGTCCTGGCCGGCAACGAGGCCCCGTACATCGACTGGTTCCTCGACTCGGGGACGCTCGGGCGAGGAGTACCCGACGACATCCGTGCGGCCTTCGTCCACGCGTTCACCGGGAGCGAGGCCCTGCGCTGCGCGTTCTCCTATTACCGGGCCCTGCCCACCAGCGCGCAGCAGATACAGGACGCCGTCGCGACGGCTCGACTGACGATGCCCACGATGGCCGTCGGCTCTCACCCCGTCGGCACCGGGCTTGAACGCCAACTCCGTCCCATCGCCGATGACTTGGTCGGACACCACCTCCAGGACTGCGGCCACATCATCCCCCTCGACCGCCCCGACGCATTGATCGCGCTCCTTGCTCCCTTCCTCTCTGCCGATCTCGTTCCCCAGCGTGCCTCCCCGCGCGACCTCTTGGCGTCCGCGAGGCAGTGCAGCGGCACCTAGCGCATGGCGATCTGCGCGGCGGCCTCCTCCAGGTCGGTGACGGTCCCCGACATGATCGTCCGTACGTGCCTGGTGATGTGCTGTACGGGCCAGTCCCACCACGCCACGGCGAGGAGCCGGGCGATGTCAGCGGTGTCGTAGCGGGTGCGGATGAGCCGGGCGGGGTTGCCGCCGACGATGCCGTAGTCAGGGACGTCGCCGGTGACCATCGCGCCGGCGGCGATGATCGCGCCGTGACCGATGCGCACACCGGGCATGACCGTGGCGCCGTGGCCGAACCACACGTCGTTGCCGACGACCGTGTCGCCCCGCCCGGGCAGGCCGGTGATCAGGTCGAAGTGCTCGGCCCAGGAACCCCCCATGGTGGGGAACGGGAAGGTGGAAGGACCGTCCATACGGTGGTTGGCGCCGTTCATGATGAACCGGGTGCCCGTCCCCAGCGCGCAGTACTTGCCGATGACCAGCCGCTCGGGACCGTAGTGGTACAGGACGTTACGCGTCTCGAACGCGGTCGGGTCGTCCGGGTCGTCGTAGTAGGAGAAGTCACCGACCTCGATCAGCGGCGACTGCACCAACGGCTTGAGCAGAACCACGCGCGGGTGCCCGGGCATCGGGTGGAGCACGGTGGGGTCGGCGGGAACGGGCGGCATCGCGGTTCCTCTCCAGGGGACCTAGAGCGACAACTGTCGCGTTAAGATGCTGGCACAGCCCTGCCGACCTCATCAACCGGATACCGACTGCCGATGACAGACCCGCTCGATACGACATCGGACCGCCGTCCGGGTGGCCGCACCGCCCGCATCCGCGCCCAGGTTCTCGACGCGGTGCGCGCCGAACTCGCCGAGGTCGGTCATCAAGGACTCACGATGGAGGGGGTCGCGACGCGGGCCGGAGTGCACCGTGCGACGGTCTACCGGCGTTGGCACGATGTCGGCGGACTGCTCGTCGACGTCATCGACGCCGCCGGCGAGATGGACTGGCAGCCGCCGGACACCGGCTCACTGCGCGGCGATCTGACGGCCCTCAACGAGGAGATCCAGGAGTCTCTGGTCGTGCAGCCGTCGTTCGCCCTCGCCCTGATGGCCGCCTCCTTCCACTTCGAACAGGCCGCGCGGGCCCAGACACGGCTGTGGACGGACCGCTACGACCAGTGCGAGATCCTCGTCGAGCGCGCCATCGAACGCGGTGAACTCCCCGCACAGCACATCGACGCACGGAGCCTGCTCATCGCCGCCACGGCGCCGCTCTACCACCAGCTGGTCCTCCTGCGCACCGATCCGGACCCGCAACTCCCGCAACGAGCCGCGGAGATGGCAGTCCTGGCGGCCGCCGCGGGCGCCTTCTCCGCCAGCCGAGAAGAGCGGCAAGAGAGCGAGTAATCGAGGAGACAGGGAGCGAACACCAGGGCTGGCAGGTGCAGTCTCATCGCTCTCAGCATCGGCTCCGTCCACGGCGGCGGAGGTGGAGTGTTACGGCGATCCGAAGTACGGCACACCGGCAAGACGAACTGGGCCGAGCGCGCTGGCGGTTGACGCATCGCACGGTCCCGACAACGACTCGGTCCTGACATCTGTCAGGACCGTGCCGTGCCGAACCCGGCCTAGTCTCAGGGTTGTTCAACACGGGGGGCTCCGGCAGCAGGCGGCCGACTGCTGCCGAGCACCACCCTGTTCCGTACGCCGAGTTCGGCCTCACCCCGCCCGCGCAGCCAAAGCAGTGGTCGTCCCTCTCCCCTCCCAACCATCTCGTCACACGTGGCGCACGACACGTCCATGACAGGGTTGCGTCGGTGAAGGAGAAGGGAAGTCATAGGGGCGCCCATGATTGCCGCGAAAGGACGACCAGTGACGTCCACTGCGCCTCCCCCCATACCCCGAGCCGCAGGATCGTTTCCGTTCATCGGTCACGCCCTGAAGATGCGCGACAACCTCGGCTTCATCGACTCGCTGCGCGAGACGCGGGAACCACTCGTCGAGATCATCCTGCAACCCGGCACGCGCACCATCGTGGTCCAGGACCCGGCCCTGATCCACCAGATGCTCAAGGCCCTGGGGCCCTCCCTCGACAAGGGCCGGCTCTACGACAAGCTGGGCCAGCTGCTGGGCGACAGCGTCGTGACGGCCGTCGGCCGGAACCACGTACGCAAGCGCCGCCAGTTGCAACCGGCGTTCGCCCACACCGAGATCAGCCGCTACGTCGACCTCATGCGCGCCGAGGTGACAGCCACCGTCGCCGGCTGGGAACCCGGGCGAACCCTCGACGTACGCGAGGCGATGGTCGGGCTCAGCCTCGACATGCTGGCCAAGACGGTGTTCGCGGGCAGTCTCGACGACGGCGTCTTCCGCCGGCTGCGCAGCGACCTGTCGGTGGTGTTGAACGACGTCGGTGTGCGCATCATGGTGCCCGACTGGGCCGAGCGCCTGCCGCTGCCCTTCAACCGCCGCTTCGACCGGGCCCGGGACGGCGTACGCGCCACCATCAGCGCCGCCGTCGACGAACTGCAGGCCTCCGGGCACGACACCGGGGACATGCTCTCGATGCTGCTGCGCGCCGTCGACGAGGAGACCGGCCAGCCGCTGACCGGACATCAGATCTGCTCCGAGATCCTCACCCTGGCCGTGGCGGGCACCGAGACCACCGCGTCGGTGCTGTCCTGGACCCTGTACGAACTCGCCCGCCACCCCGAGATCGAGGCCCGGATCCTGGCCGAGCTGGACGAGGTCGTCGGCGACCGTCCTGTCACCTTCGACGACGTGACCCGGCTGCCCTACCTGAACCGGGTGATCACCGAGACCCTGCGGCTGCACCACCCCGGCTGGCTGGTCACCCGCCGCACCACCGAGGAGACCCGGCTCGGCGGGTGGACGCTGCCCGCCGGCACCGAACTGGCCTACTGCCAGCACGCCCTGCACCGCGACCCCGAGCGCTTTCCCGACCCGGAGACCTACGACCCGGACCGGTGGACCGACCCCGCGCAGCAGCAGCCTCCGCCGGGCGCGTTCCTGCCCTTCGGGGACGGCAAGCACAAGTGCATGGGGGACCGTCTCGCCCTCACCGAGATGGTCACGGCGCTCTCGACGATGCTGCGTTCGGTACGGCTGGAACTCGCCGAGGGCCAGGTCATCCGCCAGGTCGCCCGGCTCACCGTAAGGCCGCGCACCCTGCAGATGACCGTCCGCGCCCGCAACCGTCCCCGAGCCGAGGTCGGCCTCTAGCTCCATGCCGTCGCGATTGCTTGCGGACGTACGCCGAACTGCCATGGTCCTGGGGGTGGTTCGGGTGGCTGCCGCACGTGGGGTCAGGGCCTGACCGCGAACACCATCCCGATGTCGCCGGCCCGCTGCACCGAGTCCTGCTCGGCGGTGACGGTGAGGCCATGGGCGCGGAGGACCTCGCAGATCGTGTCGCGGTTCTGCTGCCAGCCCTCCACCTCGACGACGGCCTGACGGACCAGCGGCCAGTGACGTTCCTCGATGCCTCTGAGTACCTCGAGTTCGGCGCCTTCCACATCGACCTTGAGCAGGTCGATGCGGTCGATGCCCTGCTCGTCGAGCACCGACGACAGGGGCCTGACCCTCACCCGGTGCGTCTCGAGCTGTCGCAGCACCCGCAGCTTGCGGCCGATGAGAGCGGTGAGGACGCGGGCGGGTACGCGGCGCAGGACCGGTCCCGCGCCGCCCTGGCGGATCATCTCCACAACGCTGGCGGTGACCCGGCGCCGCTCGTCCTCGATGTTCCCCTCGTCCCGCGAGGAGGACGAGAAGATCGTGGCGGCCGGGACGTAGCTGAAATCGAGCTCCTCGTCACGGGACGCCAGGCCGTAAGGGAGCGCGGTCAGACGTCCGTTGAAGAACTCGCGAGCATTGCGTTCGAGTGTCGCGTGCAGTGGCGGCATCGGCTCGAAGGCGTAGATTCGCACGTCCCCGTCCAGCCGCTCGTAGACGGCGGCCGAGAACACACCGATGTTGGCGCCCACGTCGAGGACCGTCGCGCCCGGCGTGCACTCGATGCCGTGGGTGAAGTAGCCGTCCACCTCCTCGCGCAGGAAGGACGCCTCCCAGCGATTGATGCTGTGCAGCTCGATCGCGCTCATGACCATGACAAGATGATGTATCAGGGTTGGAGCCAACAAACCAGCCCGCACCCTTCGATTCAGCCGTGTCCCGGACGACGTCGAAGTCAGCAACGGATGTCCGCTCCCTGCCGCATCTGTCCCCCAGCACTTCTGCCGCCGCTCTCCTCGGACCACCCGTACAGGTACTATGCAGGTCGACATATATGGTCGCGTGGAGAGGATGCGAGATGGGAAAGCGCACGGACGCCAAGCAGAAGATGGTGCAGGCCGCCAAGCAGCTGATCCGTCAGCGCGGCTACAGCGCCACCGCCTTCTCCGATGTCCTCGAACTCAGCGGCACCTCCCGCGGCTCGGTGTACTTCCACTTTCCCGGCGGCAAGGCGCAGCTGGCGATCGAAGCCGCCGAAGCCCATGCGTTCGAGCAGGTCGAGATCATCGACCGGGCCGCGGACCAGGCCACGTCCGCAAGCCAGCTTGTAGAGGTCTACCTCGACCTGGGCCGCGACGCGATGGCGGCAAGCGACTACGCGCGCGGCTGCGGCGTCGCACCTCTCATCACCGAGGGCGCCGCGCAGGACTCGGCCGAGATCGCCGAAACCGGCCGGCGCGCCTTCTCGGAGATGACCGACAGGCTGGCCTTCCATTTCGTCGCCTTCGGCGTGGAGCGCGCCTCGGCGAGAGTGCTCGCCGACGCCGTGATCGCGGGCGTCCAGGGAGCGATGATCACCTCCCGCGCCCTGCGCAGCCCCACCCCCTACGACTCGGTGCGAACCGTATTGGCCAGCCACGCCGCGAGCGTGTCGCCGAAGAGCACGCGGCGCACGCGCGCCTGAAGACTGCCCGCAATCACATTGGCGTTCCGCGGCGCGCTCCCGAGCACCCCCGAGACCGCAGGCCGACCTTCGCGACTTGCCGCATCACACTATGTATGCTGACCTACATACTATTCTGGCGGGCGTATGAACGGCACCCCAAGCCGACCGGCGGTTCACGCAAGGGCATGCCGCCCGCCAGTGACAGGAAAGGGGCTCCACCCATGGCTCGCGTACTCATCACCGGGGCATCCCGCGGCATCGGCAAGGGTGTCGCGACGGCGCTGCACGAACAAGGCCACGAGGTCATCGCCACCGCCCGCAGCGTGTCCATGCTCGACGACCTGCCGGCGGCGCAGAAGCTTCAGCTCGATGTCACCGACCAGGCCTCGGTCGACCAGGCGCTGGCCGAGGCAGGTCACATCGATGTCCTGCTCAGCAACGCCGGAGCGACCGTGCGGGCGCCGCTCGAGACGATCCCTCTCACCGCTCTGAGCGACCTGTTCGAACTCAACACCTTCGGCGCCCTGCGCGTCGCACAGGGCGTCCTGCCCCAGATGCGCCGACGCGGAACAGGACAGCTGATCTTCATGTCCAGCGTCCAGGGCCGCTACGTGATCCCGCTCATCGGCGCCTACGGCGCGACCAAACACGCCCTTGAGGCCCTCGCCGAGACCCTCGCCATCGAGACCCGTCACTTCGGCGTATCCGTACACGTCGTGCAACCGCCCGCCGTGGCCTCCGGTGGTGCCGAACGCGCCCAGGTCCACCTCGACGACACCAACCCCTACCGCCCGCTGCTGGACAGGCTCGGCCCCTTCCGCGCGGCGCCGGTCTCCGTGCAGGAAGTCGCCGACGCCGTGACAGCGACGATCGCGGAAGGCGACAAGGCTCCCTTCCGCATCCCCGTCGGCGAGAACGCGGAAGCCGTCCTCACAGCGCGCAAGGCCGCACCCGACACCGCGCCCTTCCTCGCCGCGCACCTCGACTGGTAGCCGCACCGCACACCAACACCAGCCGCGGACCAGCCGGTCAGCGAGTTCGGACCAGGTGTTCGATCCGTTGGTGCAGATACTCGACGTGGTCCTCGGACTCCGGCTTCATGAGCACGCTCCTGAGGATCCGGGCGCCGTCGGCGTCCCCGGTGATCCGAGGGTGGCGTGCGGTGAACGCCTCGCGGTCGGCCCTGAAGGTGCTCAGGAAGATCGGGTCGGGGCTGGTCATGCCGTCGGTGAGGATGCGGGCGGAGGCCGTGTCGATGGCGGTCAGGGTGGCCGGTTCGACGGCGGGGAAGTAGCTGACGATGTCGAGCTCCGGCCGCTGGTAGAGCCGCAGGTGCTCGGATGCGTCGATGAGGTCCGCCCACTTCAGTGCCGCACGTCGGCCAGCGGCCAGGACCTGGCCGAGTCCGTCCGGTGTGGGCGGCAGGAGTTGGAAGGTGAGCCAGAGGGCGGCTGCGGAGGCGCCGGCGCGGGAGCACTCCAGGCTGATCTCGCCGAGGTGGAGTTCGGCGGAGGTGAAGTAGGTGTAGGGCGAGTCGTGGAGGTAGAAGCGGCCGACCTCGGGGTCGCGGAAGAGGACCGCTCCGCAGCCGTAGGGCTGGAGGCCGTGCTTGTGGGGGTCGACCACGATCGAGTCGCATCGTGCGATGGCCCTCCAGGGCTCCGCCGGCAGTCCCTCGGGGCCGTCGGCGCCGGCGAGGAGGGTGAAGAAGCCGCCGTAGGCCGCGTCGACATGCACGCGGACACCGTGCCGCTCCGCGAGGGGAACAACCTCGTGGACCGGGTCGATCGCACCGAGCCCGGTGGTGCCGGTGGTGACCACGACCGTGCCCACCTCCCCGGTGCCCAGGATGTCCTCCAGGGCTTCGAGGTCCATGCGGCCGTGGTCGTCGGTGGGTACGGGGTGCCCCTTCAGGCCCAGTACGTGACACATGCGGCCGTGGGTGTAGTGGGCGTCCTGGCTGTAGGCGACGCCGCGGCCCGGGTGGAGTTCGCGGGCGACGAAGAGGGCTTCGAGGTTGGCGATCGTGCCGCTGGTGGTGAGGTGGCCGAGATGGGTGTCGTATCCGAACATCGAGGCGAGCCGGGCGACGACCTCGCGTTCCATCGCCGCGGTGGCGGGGCCGCCGTCCAGGGCGTGGTTGTTGGGGTTGATCAGCATCGCGGTGACATAGCCGACCACGGCGGCGGGGTGCGGGGGCTTGAGCATCTGGCCCGCGTAATGGGGGTGGAAGAAGGGGTAGTTGTCCTTCAGTCTTCCCGTGAGTTCCCCGAAGGCGACGGCGAAGCGGTCGTCGTCCACCAGGAGGGAAGGGTGTGTTTGATAAGGGCCGTAGGTGTCGGCCCAGTCCTGTATCGCGTGGGTGGCTCGGCCGAGCCAGTGCTGCAGATCCACTGCTCTTCCTCACGTCTTCTCTCCGATGAGCCGGAGGCCTACCGGACGATTCGGTTCGTGCTCTCACGCCTCCTCAGGCGAGCGTGACCTCCACCGGCAACTTCTTGATTCCGTTGACGAAGTTCGAGCGCACCCGCGGCACTTCGCCGACCAGGCGGATGTCGGCGAGGCGGGGGATCAGTTCCTCGAACATGATGCGGATCTCGGTGCGGGCCAGCAGGTTGCCCAGGCACAGGTGGGGGCTGCCCTTGCCGAAGGTGACGTGGTCGTTGTGCTGCCGGGCCACGTCGAGGGCGTAGGGGTCGGTGAAGACCTCCTCGTCGCGGTTGCCGGAGGCGTACCACATGACGACCTTGTCGCCCTCCTTGATCCGTTTGCCGCCTAGTTCGACGTCCCGGGTCGCGGTGCGGCGGAAGTGGTAGACGGGGGACGCCCAGCGCAGGAACTCCTCGACCGCCGTGGGGATCAGGGACGGGTCGGCCTTCAGGCGGGCCAGCTGCTCGGGGTGCTGGAGCAGGGCCAGCATGGAGTGGGTGATGGTGTGCCGGGTTGTCTCGTTGCCGGCGACGACCAGGAGCAGGAAGTAGTTGTCGAAGTCCTGCGCGGAGAGCGGGACGCCGTCGCGCGGGGTGGTGTTGACGAGTTTGGAGACCAGGTCCGCGCCCTCGCCGCCGCGCCGCTGCCTGGCCAACTCCCGCCCGTACTCGAAGACTTCGAGCGAGGCGGGCGAACGGAACGGCAGGTCGCGGTACTTCTCGCTCTCCTCGCTGTGCAGGAGCACGTCGGCGTAGTCCGGGTCGGTGTTGCCGATGATGCGGTTGCCCCAGTCGATGAGCTGCTGGTTGTCCTCCGGCGGGACGTCGAGCAGCCGGGCGAGCACGTTGATGGGGAAGTCGGCGGAGATCTCCTTCACGAAGTCGAAGCTGCCCTTGGCCAGCGCCGCGTCCAGGGTCTTCGCCGTCAGGCCGCGCAGGAAGTCCGTGTAGCTGTTGATCACCCCCGCCCCGAACTGCCGCTGGATCACGCTGCGCAGCGCCCGGTGGCGGACACCGTCGAGTTCCAGGATCGAGGCGCGCTTCTTGATCTGGTCGTCGTCGACCTCTTCGAGGTTGACGAACCGGGTGGAGGTGAAGGTGTCCGCGTCCCGGTCGACGCGGGCGATGTCGGCATGCCGGGTCACCGACCAGAAGCCGGAGTTGGGGGCCTCTTCCGGCTGCCAGTGGACGGGGTCCTCGTGGCGCAGGGTGTGGAACATGCGCCACGGGGTCACGCCGTCGGTGAAGTTGTCGAGGTCGGCGAGGTTCACGTCCGCGAGCGGCAGCGGCTCGTTCGCGGCAGTGGTCAGGGTCGTCTCGGTCATCGGTGGCTCCTGAGGGTCGTACGGGCGTGTCACAGGTGGTAGGCGTACTCGGTGAACTCCCAGTCGGTGACGTGCCGTTGGAAGCGCTCGACCTCGTTGCGCTTGTAGGCGAGGAAGGACGCGGTGAAGTCCTTGCCGAGCACTTCGGCCAGGACGGCGTCCGCCTCCAGCGCGTCCAGGGCCTCGGACAGGGTGCCGGGCAGGGTCGCGGAGCGGGCCGGGTCGTAGCCATAGCCCTCCAGCGGGGCGGGCGGCTCCTCGGCGGCCACCACGCCCAGCAGCGCGGCGGCGATCGTGCCGGCGATCGCGAGGTACGGGTTGGCGCCCGCGTCACCCAGCCGCAGTTCGAGGCGGGCTCCGGCGCCGCGTTCGGGCGGGATGCGGACCATCGCGCTGCGGTTGTCCAGTCCCCAGTCGATCAGCCACGGCGCGAGCGTGTCGGGTCCGAAGCGTTTGTAGGAGTTGACGGTCGGGTTCAGCAGCGCGGCGAGGGCGGGCGCGTGGGCCAGCACCCCGGCGACCGCATGGCGTGCGGTGGCCGAGAGGCCGTGGGCGCCGGACGGGTCGTCGAAGGCGTTGCGGCCCTCGGTGTCGTCGCACGACAGGTGGAGGTGGAAGCCGGAGCCGCCGGCGTCGTTGAACGGCTTCGCCATGAAGGTGGCCAACCGGCCTTCCTTGCGGGCCAGTTCCTTGATGGCGGCCTTGAAGCGGAACGCCCGGTCGGCCGCCGACATCGCCTCCGAGTGGACGAGGTTGATCTCGAACTGTCCGCCGTCGAACTCGTGGTTGCCGCTGAGCACGCCGATGTTCAGGTCGCGCACCTGTCGCAGGGTGCGCAGGAGGTGGTTGTCGGGGTCGGCGCGCAGCCCCGCGGTGTAGACGACACCGGGGTCGGTCGCGTACCGGCGCCAGCCTCCGTCGGGGGTGGGCTCGCACAGGAAGTACTCCAGCTCCGGGCCCACGACCGGCCGCAGACCGTGCTCGGCGCACCGCGCGAGGACGGCCTGGAGGAGGTCGCGCGGCGACTCGGGGGCGGGTGCCCCGGTCGCCGGGTCCAGCACCTCGCCGAGACAGGTGGCCACGCCGGGCTCCCACGGCAGCGGGAGGAGGGTGTCCAGGTCGGGGCGTACGCAGATGTCGGGAAGACCGGCGTCGAGGCCGCCGCTGACCGGGACCACATCGCCCTGCGGACTGGTGTGGTAGACGGCCCGGCAGAAGGCGAGTCCGTGCTCCATGGCCCGGGGCAGTTCCGCCAGCAGGACGTCACGGGCACGGTCGGTGCCGATGAGGTCGGGGTAGGTCACCCGGACCACGTCGATGCCGTCGGCGGCGAGTCGCTCCATGTGGCGGCGGACTTCCGGGATGTCTTGAACACTCACCGTTGACTCCTCGGACGGACGGTGGGACGCCTACGGGACAGGGCCCGGAGGCGGGCGGCGTGAGGCATGAGGCATGAGGCCGGGACTCGGTGGTCGCGGGCAGCCCGGTCACGTTGTTTGACGCCAAACGGTAGGAGCGGTTCTCCCGTCCCGCAAGAGGCGGCGACAAGAAAATTATCCATCCGGATAGGTATTGACCCCACCTCGGCGGCTTCCTATCTTGTTTGAAGCCAAACGAGTCAGGGGCCGGTCTTCCAGCCCCTTTGGCCGGGGCCCGGCTTCCGGGCCGGGCCCCTTCTCCCCATCACCTCTCCGACGCCCTCACCTCAGGAGGACCGGCCATGAAGGTCGTCGTCGACATGAACAAGTGCCAGGACCACGGCCAGTGCGTCTTCGCGGCCCCCGACGTCTTCCAGCTCGACGACGACGGACACCTGGCCTACGTCCCCGACCCCGACGACGCCCTGCGCGACGAGGCCGAGGAAGCGGCGGACGTCTGCCCGCTCCAGGCCATCCGGATCGAGGAGTGATGACCGGCGCGGGTGTGGTCGTCGTCGGCGCCTCGCTGGGCGGTCTGCGCGCCGCCGAACAACTGCGGACGGCCGGCTGGACCGGGCCCGTGACGGTCATCGGCGACGAGCCGCACATGCCCTACAACCGGCCTCCGCTCTCCAAGGAGGTCCTCGCCGGCAAGGCGTCCTTCGACTCCCTCGCCTTCACCCCCAAGGCGAGCGCCGCCGATGTGAAGTGGCGGCTCGGCCGCGGAGCCGTCGCGGCCGACTTCGCCGAGCACACCCTCACGCTCGACGACGGCACGACGCTCTCCTACGAGGGTCTCGTCGTCGCCACCGGTATGCGCCCCCGGCGGCTGCGCTGCCCCGGGCCGCCGGCCGGCCGCCACACCGTGCGCACCCTCGCCGACGCCCAGGACCTGCACTCCGAACTGACCCGGCCCGGTGTGCGCGTGGTCGTGGTCGGCGCCGGATTCATCGGCTGCGAGGTGGCCGCCAGCGCCGTAGGACTCGGTGTCGCCGAGGTGACCGTCGTCGATCCGCTGCCGTTGCCGATGGTGGGACCGCTCGGTGAGCTGCTCGCCGGTTCGCTGCTGCGGCGGCACCGGGAACGCGGGGTGCGGTTCGCGCTCGGCACCGGTGTCGCCGGGTTCGAGGGCGACGACCGGGTCACGGGTGTCGTGCTCAGCGACGGAACCGTCCTGGCCGCCGATGTGGTGGTGGAGTCGGTCGGTTCGCTCGCCAACACCGAGTGGCTGGAGGGCAACGGGCTGGATCTGAGCGACGGTGTGCTCACCGATGAGCTGCTGCGGGTCGGGGGGCTGCCGTCCGTCGTCGCGGTCGGCGATGTCGCCCGTTTCCCCAATGCCCGCTACGACGGGGTACCGCGCCGGGTCGAGCACTGGTCCATCCCGACAGACAGCGCCAAGCACGCGGCCAGGAGCCTGGTGGCCCATCTCAGCTGCTCCCAGGGCGAGTTGGCGGCCTTCGCGCCGCTGCCCACCTTCTGGAGCGACCAGCACGACTTCCGCCTGCAGTCCTTCGGTTCGCCCCTGCTCGGCCTCGGTGACGTCCGGGTCCTGGACGGCGATCCGGACGGAGACGTCATCGTCGGCTACCACCGCGAGGGCCTGCTCGTCGGCGTCGTCGCGCTCGGCGCTCCCACGACGGCCGCGCGGGCCGCCCGCTACCGCACCGCGCTGCTCCAACAGCCCGCCCTCACCGCGTAAGGAACCAACGTCATGGCCAGCGTCCGTGGTTACTTCCACCCCAAGACAGCGAGCGGTTCGTCGTCGCTGATCCCCGCGCCGCCCTGGCGCTACTCGGGCGACCTGCTCACCGTCGAGTACCGCACGGATCCCGCACGGGTGCGTGAACTGCTGCCGGAGCCGCTGGAGTTGGCGGACGAGGACCCGGGTGCGGTCGCCCTGATCTGGGCCGACTGGCAGTCCTGCGCGCAGGCGGGGGACGAACTTCTCGACCCCGTACGGGCCCAGTACAAGGAGACGTTCGCGGTCGTGCGCTGCTCGTTCCGGGGCCGTACGTACTCGCGGTGCGTGTACATCTGGGTCGACAAGGACTTCGCGATCGCGCGCGGGCTGCACCAGGGGTATCCGAAGAAGCTCGGGTCCATTCATCAGACGCGGCCGCATCCTTATGGGCCAGCGCCCCGCATAGAGGCGGGCGCCCGCTTCGGCGCGACTCTCGCCGCGGCCGACCGGCGGCTCGCCGAGGCCGTGGTGACCCTGCGCGAGCCCGCGGAGACGAACGGGTTCGTGAACGCCCACCCCATGGCCCATCACCGCTGGCTCCCCTCCATAGAGAAGGGCAAGGGCCTGGCACTCGACGAACTGATCGAGACGGGCGCGGCCGACTTCGAGGGCGGTCAACCGTGGGTCGGGGACGCCGAGTTGGCGCTGTTCGAGGCACCCACTGAGGAGTTGGATCGGCTGGAGGTTCGTGAGCCGATTGCCGCGTATTACCGGCAGGTCGGGGTGGTTTGGGATGGTGGGCGGCTTCTGGAAGCAGGTACGTCCGGAGCGTCTGCCGGGTGAGGCGTGTGGGCGGGTGCGGCGCCATTGTGGCTTGTCGCGCAGTACCCCGCGCCCCTAGGTGAGTGACCTCTCTCCCTGTTCAAGAAGGAGCCCTTCCCATGTCTGAGAAAATCGTCGTCGCCGGAGTCCCCGTCGACACCCGGCACTTCATCGGCGGCCGACGCGTCGCCTCCGCCTCGACCTTCGACGACGTCTCCCCCATCGACGGCCGCGTCCTCGGCCCGATCGCCCGCGGCGGCCCCGTCGAGGCCGAAGCCGCGGTCGCCGCCGCCCGCGAGGCGTTCCCCGCCTGGGCCGCCACCCCTCGTGCCGAGCGCGCCCGCATCCTGCACGCCATAGCCGACGGCGTGGAGAAGCACATCGAGGAGCTCGCGATCGTCGAGACCCACGACAACGGCGCTCTGCTGCGCTCCCACCGCCGGGGCGTCATGCCCCGTGTCGCGCACAACTTCCGGTTCTTCGCCGACTGGTTGCTCGGCCTCGGACACGAGGACTTCGACACCCGCGGCCACACCAACCACGTCAGCTGGGATCCGGCCGGCCCGAGCGTGCTGATCACGCCGTGGAACGCCCCCTTGATGCTGGCCACTTGGAAGGTCGCCCCGGCGCTCGCGGCCGGGAACACCGTCGTCCTCAAGCCCGCCGAGTGGTCGCCGCTGACCGCCTCACTGCTCGCCGACATCGCCACCGAGGCCGGACTGCCCGCCGGTGTCCTCAACGTCGTGCAGGGCTACGGCGCGGAGATCGGCGACGCACTCACCTCGCACCCGGACGTACGCCGCATCAGCTTCACCGGCTCGGTACCCACCGCCAAGCGGATCGCCGCGTCGGCCGCCGCCAACCTCACCCCGCTCAGCCTCGAACTCGGTGGCAAGTCACCGCTGTTGGTCTTCGCGGACGCGGACCTCGATCTCGCGGTCGACCTCGCCGTCGAGCAGTACGACAACGCCGGACAGGTGTGTCTGGCCGCCACCCGCATCCTCGTAGAAGAGTCGGTCGCCGAGGAGTTCACTCGACGGTTCACGGCGAAGGCCGCCGCCCTGGTCCAGGGCGATCCGCGGGACGAGGCGACCGACATCGGGCCGAACATCCATCCCCGCCAGCTGGAGAAGATCGACGGGTTCGTGCGGCGCGCGGTCGAGGCGGGTGCGCGCGCGGTCATCGGCGGGCACCCCGCGGACGGCCAGTTCTACGCGCCGACCCTGCTCGCCGACGTCGCCCAGGACTCGGAGATCGTCCAGGAGGAGGTCTTCGGACCGGTCCTGACCCTCCAGACCTTCACCACCGAGGACGAGGCCGTCCGACTCGCCAACGACACGCGCTTCGGCCTGGCCGCCACGCTCGCCACCGGCGACCACGAGCGAGCCGACCGCGTCACCGCCCGGCTCGTCGCCGGCACGGTCTGGGTCAACTGCTTCTTCGTACGCGACCTCCAGGCCCCCTTCGGCGGCTCGCGCCTGTCCGGTGTCGGCCGCGAGGGCGGCACCTGGAGCTTCGACTTCTACTGCGACCTCAAGAACACCGTCACCGCCCCCAACGGATGGAACAACCATGGGTGAGATCGTCGGGGCCGGCCTGCTGGCTCATGTGCCCACCATCGTCCTGCCCGAGGCCGACCGCCTCGAACTCAACGAGGGCAAGGAGATCACCCTCGTCACCGGCCTCCGTCAGCTCCGCGAGGACGTCTTCGCACGCGACGACTACGACACCGTCGTCGTCCTCGACTCGCACTGGGCGACCACCGTCGAGTTCGTCGTCGCCGCCCAGCGGCGCCGCGCTGGCCTGTTCACCTCCGAGGAGCTGCCGCGCGGCATGTGCCGCATGCCCTACGACTACCCGGGCGACCCCGAACTCGCCCACAACATCGCCGAGTTCGCCGACCGGCACGGCACCTGGATCACCCCGATCGAGGACGACCACCTGCCGGTGTACTACGCCACCATCAACCTCTGGAAGTTCCTCGGCGAAGGGCTGCCGGACAAGCGGTGGGTGACCATCGGCGTCTGTCAGACCGGGGACATGGAGGACCATCTGCGCCTGGGCCGCGCGCTCGCCGACGGCATCGCGGCCACCCCCGGCCGCCGGGTCCTGCTCATCGCCTCCGGTGCCCTCTCGCACACCTTCTGGCCGCTGCGCGAGATACGCGACCACGAGGCCAGCGACCCCGCGCACATTCGTACCCCCGAGGCCCGCGAGGCCGACTACGAGCGGATCGCGTGGTTCAAGGAGGGCCGGCACGACAAGGTCCTCGACACCATGGACGAGTTCTGGAAGCACAAGCCCGAGGCGAAGTTTTTCCACTACCTGATGATGGCCGGCGCCCTGGGCGAACAGGCCTGCACCGCCCGGGCCCGTCAGTACGGGGAGTACGAGAACTCCGTCGGCACCGGCCAGGTCCACCTCTGGTTCGACCGGCCGGCCGAGGGCTGGACCGGTGACGACCTGCCCGCACCTGCCTCCCCTCGTACCCCGCACAGCCGCGCCTAGGAGAACCTCATGCCCGAGTACCGCCGCATTCTGCTGGACGGCGCCACCGTCGAGGTCACCGTCGACGGCGACGAACTCGTCGCCGGGGACGGCCGACGCGTCAAGACCGAGGAGGCGCTGCACCTGCCTCCGGTCGTGCCGTCCAAGGTGATCGCCGTCCACCTCAACCACCGCAGCCGCGTCGACGAGTTCCGCATCCAACTGCCCGACACACCCACGTACTTCCACAAGCCGACCTCCTCCCTCAACTCCCACAAGGGCGCGATCGTCCGCCCCGAGGGCTGCAAGTGGCTCAACTACGAGGGCGAGGTCGCCATCGTCATCGGGAGGACCGCGCGGAACATCTCCCCGGCCGAGGCGGGCGACCACATCGCCGGCTACACCATCGCCAACGACTACGGCCTGCACGACTTCCGCGACACCGACGCCGGCTCCATGCTCCGCGTCAAGGGCTCCGACACCCTCTGCCCGCTCGGCCCCGGTCTCGTCACCGACTGGGACTTCCACGGCAAGCGGCTGCGCACCTACGTCAACGGCCACGTCGTACAGGACGGTTCGACCGACGAGATGAAGTGGGACATGCACTACCTCGTCGCCGACATCGCCCGCACCATCACCCTGTACCCCGGGGACGTGCTGCTGTCCGGCACGCCCGCCAACTCCCGTCCCGTCCAGCCGGGGGACGTCGTCGAGGTCGAGGTCGAGGGGCTGGGCAGACTCACCAACCACGTCGTCACCGGGCCCACCGCCATCCGTGCCGACGTCGGCGCCCAGCCGACCGAGTCCGAGGAGGTCCTGTCCACCGCGCTCGGCGGTGACTGGGAGTTCCGGGGCGTTCGTGCGCCGCGTCGCTGACGGCCCCGGCGCAGGTAGGGTCGCCTGCATGACCGAGCCCGCCGACCGCCCCCGCAAGCGCGTCACCTACGGCGCGGGCCGCGAGGCGCTGCTGGACGCCGCGGTGCGCGTGGTGGCACGCGGCGGACTGCGCAGACTCACCTACCGCGCCGTCGCGGAGGAGGCGGGGGTCACCCACGGGCTCGTGGTGCACCACTTCGGGACGCGTGACGCGCTCATCGAGGCGGCGCTCACCCACGCCATCCGCTCCTCCCTCAGCAGCAGCGACCTCGAACCCGGCACCGGAAAGCCCGAGGACTTCTCGCTCGGCCTGACCGAGATGGTGGCGTCGAGGCCGGACCTCCAGGCCTTCCAGTACGAACTGCTCCTGGAGTCCCGGCGCAGGCCGGAGCTGCTGTCCCACCTCCGTGCGCTCTACGACGAGTACTTCGCCGCCACCCGGCGCGAGCTGACCCAGATGCTGCCCGGACCGGTCGACGAGGGCCTGTCCCGGATGGTGTTCGCCACCCTGGAGGGCCTGGTCCTGCACCAGCTCGTCTTCGGCGAGCGCGAAATCATCGAGGACGCCCTCGACGAGCTGCGGCGCGTCCTGCGGTTGCTCGCGCGGGAGCGCGACGGGCACTGAACGCCCCGCCCTCACCTACGGATCACGGCCCCTCCCCCACTGGTCACGACTCCCCTGATCACAGCCGCGTAAGAAATCCGTGTCGGACACGGATTCTCCGTGCCACCCCCTTGCCAAACGGATAGTTCCGCCCCACGATGAGGCAACTCGTTTGGCCTGAAACGACCCTTCCCTTTCATGGCAGGTGATCCGAGTGGACAGTCAGGCGGTCGCATCCCAGCGGTCCGTGCGGGACGAACCCACGGCAGGCACGCTCAAACCCAACGCGCTCGGCGTGCTGGGCATCCTCTTCCTCGTTCTGTCCGCCCAGGCGCCGCTCACCGGCATCGCCGGAGCGGTCCCGATCTCCGTCGGTATCGGCAACGGTCCCGGCACGGCCGGCGCGTATCTGCTGGTCGGCCTGGTGACCCTGCTCTTCTCGGTCGGCTTCGTCACCATGGGCCGGCACGTCGTGGACGCCGGCGCGTTCTACACGTACATCGGCACGGGCCTCGGCCGGACCGCCGGGGCTGGCAGCGCGAGCGTGGCGCTCTTCGCGTACTGCGCCATCCAGGCCGCCATGTACGGGCTGTACGGCTCCATCGTCAGCGGTCTGGTCGACGCGCACACGGGCCTCGACCTGCCGTGGTGGGTGTGGTCGCTGGTGACCATGGCCGTCGTGCAGGCGCTCGGCGCCACCGGGATCGACATGGGCGCCAAGCTGCTGGCCGTGTTCGTCCTGGCGGAGTTCAGCATCCTGCTGGTCTTCAGCCTCGTCACCCTCTTCAAGGGCGGCGGTCCGGAAGGCCTCGGCTTCTCGCGGTCCTTCTCACCGAGCGCCGTGACCCAGGGCGCGCCGGGCGTGGCCGTGATGTTCGCCGTCGCGTCCATGTTCGGCTTCGAGGCCACCGCGATCTACGGCGAGGAGGCGCGCGAGCCGAAGAAGACCGTCCCTCGGGCCACGTACCTCGCGGTCGTGGTGGTCGTGGGCTTCTTCGCGCTGACCTCGTGGATGCTGGTTTCCGCGTACGGCCCGTCCAAGGCCGTCGACGCGGCGGGCAAGGCGCTGTCCAGCGGGGACTCGACGGCGTTCGTCTTCGCGCCGATCGCCGCGCAGTTCGGCGGCTGGGTCAACGACGTCCTGCCCGTCCTGCTGGCCACCTCCCTTTTCGCCGGCCTGCTCACCTTCCACAACTCGGCCAACCGCTACCTGTTCTCGCTGGGCCGCGACGGGCTGCTGCCCCGCCGCCTGTGCACCCTCAACACCCGGCACGCGCCCTGGACCGCGGGATGTGTGCAGACCTTCGTCGCGGTGGCCCTGGTGGTGCCGTTCGCGGTCGCGGGCAAGGACCCGGTCCTGACGCTCTTCTCCTGGTTCAGCGGGGTCGCCGTCCTGGCGATGATGCTGCTCTACCTGCTGACCTCGGTGTCCGTGGTGGTCTTCTTCCGCCGCGAGCGGCTGGAGGTGCGGCTGTGGAACACGCTGATCGCCCCGGTTCTGGCCACGATCGCGGTCGCGGGTGCCGTCTGGCTCATCCTCGCCAACTTCACCACCCTCATCGGCGGCGAGCGCGGCACCGCCGTGTGGCTCGCCCTGTCGGTCCCGGTGGTCATGGCGCTGGGCGTCGTTGCGGCGCGGTTGACCGGCCGGGCACCGGCGACCGCCGACGGCTGACCGGTTTCCCTCCCCAGACGGCTGACCGGTTCCCCTCTGCGGACGGCTGACCGGTTCCCCTCTGCGGACGGCCGACCGCTTTCCCTCTGCCGACGGCTGACCGATACCCGCTCCCCCGGTGCGCGTGCGACGACACGACGAGCGCGCACCGGCGGGACGGACGGCACCCGCCGCGGGCACGTGATCCGCACTCCCCCACCCGATGACGAAGTGGAGATCCCCCATGCCGGCCGTCACGCATGACGAATGGCTCCGCCGCGCCAAGGCGTTCCAGGTGCGCGGCGCCCATCACATCGACGGCGCCGACGAACCCGGAGCGGGCGGCACCTTCCGGGTCGTCTCGCCCCGCGACGGACAGGTGGTCGCCGACGTCGCCGACGGCGGCCCCGCCGAGGTGGACGCGGCCGTGGCCGCCGCCCGCCGCGCCTTCGACACCGGCCCGTGGCCGCGCCTGGCCCCCGCCGAACGCGGCCGGGTCCTGCTCCGCCTCGCCGAACTCCTCGAAGAACAACGGGAGTCGCTCGCCCTCGCGGTGAGCCTGGAGATGGGCAAGCCGATCACGGACGCCCACGACATCGAGCTGCGCGCGGCCATCAACACCTTCCGCTGGTACGGGCAGTTGACCGACAAGCTGACGGACGAGTCCCCGCACACCGCATCCGACGCGCTCGCCCTCGTCACCCGCGAACCCGCCGGTGTCGTGGGAGCCGTCGTCCCCTGGAACTTCCCCCTGACGCTGGCGAGTTGGAAGGTGGCACCGGCACTCGCGGCCGGCTGCACGGTCGTACTCAAGCCGTCCGAGAACTCACCGCTGTCCGCCCTGCTGCTCGGCCGGCTCGCGACGGAGGCCGGGTTGCCGCCGGGCGTCCTCAACGTGGTCACCGGGGACGGGCCAACTGCCGGTCGCTCGCTGGGACTTCACCCTGACGTGGACGTCCTCGCCTTCACCGGCTCCACCGCAGTCGGCCGGCACTTCCTGCGCTACTCCGCCGACTCCAACCTCAAGCGGGTCTGGCTGGAGCTGGGCGGGAAGTCGCCCAACATCATCCTCCCGGACGCCCCCGACCTGGAGAAGGCCGCCGCCACGGCCGCATGGGGCATCTTCTTCAACCAGGGCGAGATGTGCACTGCTCCCTCCCGGCTGCTCGTGCACTCCTCCGTCGCCGAGCAGGTCACCGAGGCCGTCGTCGCACAGGCCCGGGAGCTGCGGGTGGGCGATCCCCTGGACCCGGCGACCGAGATGGGCGCGCTGGTCGGCGAGGGGCACCTGGAGCGCGTACTGGGCCATGTGCGGCGCGGTGTCGACGAGGGCGCCCGGCTGAGGGCGGGTGGCGCGCGCACCCGTGCCGACAGTGGTGGCAGCTTCGTCGAGCCGACCGTGTTCGACCGGGTCGAGGCGGGCGGAGGGCTGGCCCGCGAGGAGATCTTCGGGCCCGTCCTGTCCATCATCTCCTTCAACACCCTTGAGGAAGCGGTGGAGTTGGCCAACGCCACCGAGTACGGCCTGGCCGCCGGTCTGTGGACCTCCGACCTGAGTACCGCCCACCGGGTCTCCCGGGCTCTCAAGGCGGGCACGGTCTGGGTGAACTGCTACGAGGAGGGTGATCTGACCGTGCCCTTCGGCGGGATGAAGCAGTCGGGCAACGGCCGCGACAAGTCCGCGCACGCCCTGGAGAAGTACACCGAGCTCAAGACGACCTGGATCCAGCTGTGACCGTGCTACCGGATGCAGGTGTGACCGTCGCGCCGGATCCAAGTCTGACCGCCCCGGCGCGTCCGTTGATCGCCCTGCCCGCCCGCTTCTCCGCCACCACCTCCGCGCTGCGGTACGCGGCCGAGGTCAACGCCCGGGCCCTCGTGGAGGCGGTGTGGCGGGCCGGCGGCGAACCCGCGACCATCCACCCGCACGCCCCCGACGGCACCGCCGACCCCGCGGAGGTCGCCGCCCGCCTCGCCCGGTTCGACGGGGTGCTGCTGCCCGGCGGTGGGGACCTCGCACCGTACCGCTACGGAGTGGGCGCGACCCACGAGAGCGTGTACGACGTCGACGACCGTCAGGACGGCTTCGATCTCGAAGTCGCCCGGCAGGCACTGAAGTCGGGGCTGCCGCTGCTGGCCGTCTGCCGTGGACTCCAGGTCGTCAACGTGGCGCTCGGCGGCACCCTGGAGCAGGACATGGGAGGCCCGGACCGCGAACACCGGCACGTCGTGCACCCCGTGGCCCTGGAGCCGGGATCGCTCCTCGCGCGGGCGACGGGAGCGGAGAAGGTGGACGCCTCCTGCTATCACCACCAGCGCGTCGACCGCCTGGGCGGCGGACTCCGGGTGACCGCTCGGGCCGCCGACGGAACCGTCGAGGGGCTCGAACTCCCCGGCGCCCGCGGCTGGTTCGCGGCGGTGCAGTGGCATCCCGAGGACACCGCGCATGTGGAGGAGGCGCAGCAGGGCTTGTTCGGAGCTCTCGTGCGGGAGGCTCGGCGGGCCAGCTGACCCGCTGAGGCTCAGGCCCGCTGAGACTCAGGCCCTGGGTCGGCGTCCGCTGCGGCGAGGCGCCGGCGCGGCCCCGTCCAGCAGGGACTGTCGGCGCTCCTCACCGTGGTCCTCGATCTGGAGCACGACACGTCGCAGCATGTCCGCGAGGCCGCGGCACTCGTCGTCGGTGAGCTGTCCGGTGACGAAGGCCTCCTCCTCGTTGAACTCCGGGAACAGCCGCTGCATCAGCTGCTCGCCCTCGTCCGTGAGACTCAGCAGAACCAGCCTGCCGTCCGACGGATGACCGGCCCGCTTGAGCAGCCCGCGCGACTCCAGCGTGCGCGCCACACCCGTCAGCGTCCCCTTGGAGATCCCCACTTCTTCCGCGACATGCCGGGTCTCCGACTCGTCCCAGACCCAGACGACCCACAGGACGACGAAGGCGGTCCAGGTCAGGTCGGAGCCCCGCAGCACGGAGTTCTCCAGATGCTGGCGCGCCGCCGCCGCGGCCCGGTGGATGTTGGCGACCGCCGCCATCTGATCCCGGCGTATCGGGAAACCGCCGAGCCTCTGCGCGGCGAGTTTCTCGGCTTCGGTAATGGATCGATGGCCGGGCACGGGCGCTCCCTCTCTCACTGACACAGGTCGTTCGGGATCAAATTGTACGGAGCCCTGCCCCAGGGTTCACCAGGGCAGGGGACTCCATGGTCCGGCGGTCGGTCCTTGCGGCAGGGCGTCCTGCCGCAAGGACCGACCGCCAACCGCAGGTGTCAGGCGCCGAGCGTCCGGAAGAAGGCGCGGACGTCGGCGACGAACGCCTCCGGCTGCTCTAGTGCGAGGAAGTTGCCGCCGTGCTCCAGCTCGCTCCAGTAGGTGACGTTGTGGTCCCGCTCGGCGAAGCGGCGGATGGCGATGTCGGTGTGCAGGGCGACGACGACACCGGTCGGGACGGTGCCGCGCGGCTTCGGGGCCCAGGCGCCGGCGTCGTGACCTGCCTCGTAGTACAGGTTCGCCGAGGAGCCCGCCGTGCCGCTGAACCAGTAGACGCTGATGTTGGTCAGCAGCCGGTCGCGGCCCACGGCGTCCTCGGGGAGTTCGGCGGCGGGGTCGGTCCACTCCTTGAACTTCTCGGCGATCCAGGCGAGTTGGCCGACCGGCGAGTCGTGCAGGCCGAAGGCGAGGGTCTGCGGGCGGGTGGACTGGATGGCGTTGAAGCCCATCTTGTCCTGCTGGAAGTTCTCCAGCCGGGCCAGCCGCTCGGTCTCGGGCCCGGTCAGGCCTTCGAACTCGGCAGGGTCCCCGGAGGGGAAGGTGACCAGGCCGTTGACGTGAATGCCGACGATCCGCTCGGGTGCCTGACGCCCCATCTCGCCGGCTATCCAGGCGCCGCCGCCCGTGCCGTGAACGCCGTAGGAGGTGTAGCCGAGCCGGTCCATCAGCCCGACGAACGCGCCCGCGATGCGGCCGTTGTTCCAGCCGGCCTCGCCGAGCGGACCGGAGAAGCCGGTGCCGGGCGTGGAGGTCACGATGACGTGGAAGTCCTGCGTCAGCGGGCGGATGACCTCGACGAACTCGACGAACGAGCAGGGCCAGTCGTGCACCAGGAGCAGCGGGAGCGCCTCCGCGTTCTGCGAACGGGCGTGCAGGAAGTGGATGTTCTGGCCGTCGATCTCGGTGGTGAACTGGGGGAACTCATTGAGTTCCGCCTCCGCCTTGCGCCAGTCGAAACCGTCGGCCCAGTACGCGGCCAGGGTCTTGAGGTAGTCGGTGGGCACACCCCGGCTCCAGCCTGCGTCGGGGATCTCACTGCCCCAGCGGGTACGTGCGAGCCGGCCACGCAGGTCGTCGAGTTCGTCCTGCGCGACGGCGATGCGGTAGGGGCGGATCCGGTCGTCGGTGTTGCTGCTGCTGGTCTCCATGGGTAAGACAGTATTCTCGATATAGGCACGGTACGTTCCTAATAGCACCTCAGGCTGGACTTCATGCTGGATACCTCCGCACGTTTGCTGCGTCTGCTCTCCCTGTTGCAGACCCGGCGGGACTGGCCGGGATCCGAACTGGCCGAGCGACTGGGAGTGAGCGGCCGTACCGTCCGCAACGACATCGACCGACTGCGCGAACTCGGCTACCCCGTGGACGCCACACGCGGAGCCACCGGCGGCTACCGGCTGGGCGCCGGCGCGGCGATGCCCCCGCTGCTGCTCGACGACGAGGAGGCGGTCGCGGTGACGATCGCGCTGCGCACCGCGACGCAGGGCGCCGTCCCCGGCACCGAGGAGACCTCACTTCAGGCGCTGGCCAAGCTGGAGCAGGTGCTGCCCTCGCGGCTGCGCCGACGGGTGCGGACACTCCAGGCCTACACCGTGGCCGTGCCGGCCGACCGCCCGGCGCCGACCGTCTCCGCGGACGTGCTCACCGCCGTGGTCTCCGCCTGCCGCGACCGGGAACGGCTGCGCTTCGACTACCTGGACCACGCCGGGTCGCCCACCCGCCGTGTGGTGGAGCCGTATCGGGCGGTGAACTGGGGACGGCGCTGGTACCTGGTGGCGTGGGACGTCGAGCGCGAGGACTGGCGGACCTTCAGGATCGACCGGATCCAGCCCCGCACCCCGACCGGACCGCGCTTCCCCCCGCGCGAACCGCCCGGCGGCGACATCACGGCGTACGTCTCCCGACGGGTGTCCAGTGCGGCCTGGCGCCACCACGCGCGGGTGACCGTCCATGCGCCGGCGACAGCGGTGATCGAGCAGATCAACCCCGCGGTCGGCACTGTCGAAGCGCTCGACGCCGACAGCTGCGTCCTGATCACCGGTGCGGACACGGTGCAGACCCTCGCCGTCCACCTGGGCATGCTCGACTTCGACTTCACCGTCACCGAGCCCGCGGAACTGGTCACGTATCTCCGTCGGCTGGCCGACCGTTACGCCCGCTCCACTCCCCCCGATCGCTGAGCGGATCCACCTCGCCGTCCTCGCTCGGCTCGTTCCCGAACGGCTTGACGTATGCCTATATGGGAATATGATCGTGGCCATGGCACGAGCAGCCACGACGTCAGACGTCTTCAACGCGATCGCCGAGCCGCAGCGCCGGGACATCCTGGCGCTGCTGCGGCGGGGCGAACGGCCGGTGACCGATCTGGCCCAGGAGCTGGGGATGACCCAGCCGGGGGCGTCCAAGCATCTACGGGTGCTCCGGGAAGTGGGGCTGGTGAAGGTCCGCGGGGCGGGCAGGCAGCGCCTCTACGGCCTGGACGCCCGCGGGCTGCGGCCGGTCCATGAGTGGGTCGGCGGATTCGAGGAGTTCTGGAACGACAGTTTCGACCGCCTTGACACCTATGTGCAGGACCTCAAGCAGGCACGGCAGGAGGAATGACCGATGGCATCAGGAAGGCAGGAAACGGGCGCGGTGACGGCCGACCGGGAGATCGTGGTCTCCCGGGTCATCGACGCCCCTCGGGAGCTGGTGTTCGAGGCGTTCACCGAGGTTCGGCACCTGGCGCGGTGGTGGGGTCCGGAGGGGTTCACCACCACCACGCGGTCCTTCGAGTTCCGCGCCGGCGGGGTGTGGGACTTCGTGATGCACGGACCGGACGGGACCGACTACCAGGAGTGGATCTCCTGGACCGAGATCGCCCCGCCGGAGCGGATCGCGCTCCTGCACGGTGAGTCCCGCGACGACCCGAACGCCTTCCGGTCGGTCCTCACGTTCGCGCTGGACGGCGCCGCGACCCGGATCGAGTTGCGCACGGTGTTCCCCACCAAGGAACTGCGCGACGAGGCGGTCGAGAAGTACCACGCGATCGAGGGCGGGCAGCAGACCCTGAGCGGTCTGGCCGCCTACGTCGCCGACCTCGTGCGGAAGGGGGCGCAGGGCTGATGGCCGGGAAGGTGTTCTTCAGCGTGTCGATGTCGCTGGACGGGTTCGTCGCGCCCGAGCCCGTGCCCGCCCAGGGCGAGCTCTTCGCGCCCGACAGGCAGGACGACCCGGATGTCCGGCGCTGGATGGCGCAGTGGGCGGAGTTGCAGCAGTGGGTGTTCCCGCTGCGGTTCTTCCGGGAGAACCTGAAGCTGGGCGAGGGCGGCGAGGAGGGCCTCGACAACGACATGGCAAGGACGACGTTCGAGCGCACCGGCGCGAGCGTCATGGGCAAGCGCATGTTCGACCTCGGCGAGCAGTCGTGGCCGGAGGAGGCGCCCTTCCACACCCCGGTCCTCGTCGTGACGCACACCAAGCGTGACCCGTGGGAGCGGCCCGGCGGCACCACGTTCCACTTCGTCGACGACGGCATCGAGACCGCGCTCGACCAGGCCCGCGCGGCGGCCGGCGACCGCGACGTCCGCATCGCCGGCGGCGGCACGACGATCCTGGAGTATCTGAACGCCGGCCTGGTCGACGAGTTCTCGATCACGCTGTCGCCGGTGCTTTTCGGCGCCGGTACCCGCCTGTTCGACGGCATCGACGCGTCCAAGGTCGCGCTGGAGCCGGTCCGTTCGCAGGCGTCGGCACGGGTGACGCATCTGACGTACGCCGTGCACTCACGGTAGTCGCCCCACCGCTTCACCCGGCGCCCCGGCAGCGCGGCCCAGGCCTGCGACGACCCCGACCTCGCGGACGGAGCGGTCGGCTGGCCACACTGGGGCCATGGAATACGTCGGCAGGGTGCCCGCGCCGCCGCTGGACCGGTTCATCGACGACATCTACTGCCTGACCGGGGTGCCGGACCACCGGCTGATGAGCGTCCCGCCGATGCCGTCGGCGCACTTGTTCCTGCACCTGGACGGGCCCGTCCGGCTGTGGGACTCCGACCCTTCGACGCCGTCGGCCGTGTTCACGGACGGGTGGTTCATGGGCGTATGGACCAGGCGTTTCCTCTTCGAGTACCCCGCGCATGTGCGGCTCCTCGGCGTGCACTTCAAGCCCTGGGGCATGGCGCCGTTCATCGACATGCCCGCGTCGGAGCTGCGCGACCGGTGGGTGCCGGTCGATGCCGTCTGGCAACGGTCCATGGACCGGATGCGCGACTGGGTCGGCGAGTTCACGTCGGCCGCCGAGATGTTGCGGGTGCTGGAGGAGGAACTGCGATCGCGACTCGCCGACGCCCCGGCACGCGGCCTCGACCTGGTCCAGTACACGGGCGGGCGGCTGGAGGTCACGCACGGCACGATCCCGGTCGGTGCGCTGGCCGAGGCCGCCGGGGTGAGCGGCAACCACCTGGCCAACCTCTTCAAGGCACATGTCGGGGTCACCCCGAAACGGGTGGCGCGGATCTACCGCTTCGCGCGGCTGATGGTGTCCGTGGACGCCCTGGGCCCGGTCGACTGGGCCGAACTTGCCCAGACGGCGGGCTACTTCGACCACGCCCACTTCAGCAGGGAGTTCAAGGACTTCACCGGACACACCCCGACGGAGTACCTGGCCCTGCGCCGCCGGTTCCCCGTCGAGCGGCGGGATCCGCAGGACATCGGGCCGATGCCCGCCGATTGATTTCTTACATGCCCGGATCCCCGCGAAGCGCGAGCATGGCGGCGAACGCGCAAGGAGACATCAAGACATGGAGGACGACCCGTGGGCACGGTGATCATGCAGAGCGTGGTGTCGGTGGACGGCTTCATCGCCGACGACAAGGGCGATGTCAGGTCCCTCCACGAGTGGTACTTCAGCGGGGACGTCCCGATCGTCGTAGGCGAGGAGGGGCCGTACGACCATTCCGGAACCGGAAACGGCATCAGGGTCTCGCACGCGTCGGCGGACTACGTCCGGTCGGTGTGGGAGTCGATCGGCACGATCGTGATGGGACGCAACCTGTTCGACCAGGTCAACGGCTGGGAGGGCAGTCCACCCGCGGGCGATCACGTGGTCGTGGTGTCCCACCGGCCCAAGCCCGAGGGTTGGCACCCCGAGGCGTCCTACCACTTCGTCGACGGAGTGACGGCCGCGATCGCCAAGGCCCAGGAACTCGCCGGTGACCGGATCGTCGCCGTGAACGCCGGCGATGCGGGCGCCCAGATCCTCGCGGCCGGCCTCGTGGACGAGGTGGCCATGGACCTGGTCCCGGTGGTGTTCGGGTCGGGTATTCGCTTCTTCGGCGGGATCGACGGGCAGCAGCTGCTGGAGGACCCGCACGTGGTCATCCAGGGCGAAAGGGTCCTGCACCTGAGGTTCAAGGTGCGCCGCTAGAGATCGACGACGGTTGCGGCAGGTCAGTTGTCGCGGGCGAGCCAGACAGGAGCGCTGCTGCCGCGGGGAACCAGGACATCACGGAAGCGGCCGGGGGTTTTGGACAGGATCACCTGGTCGGTGACGCCCTGGTAGTGGCCGCAGGGGGTGTCGGCGGTGAAGGTGTCGGGGTCGAGGTAGGCGTGCGGGGAACCGGGGTCCGGGTCGAGGGCGGTCCGGTGGGCGTGCGTGCGGTCGAAGAGGCCGAGACTGAGGATCCAGGTGGCGATGCGGGTGAGGTTGAGGGTGACGCGGTAGCTGCCGCCCTCGGTGGCGCGGCGCATCAGGGCGGCGAGTGCGCCGGTGGTGGCCAGCCATGAGAGGACGTAGTCGTTGACCACGTTGATGTACGGGAGGGCCGGCTTGCTGGTCGGCCGGGCGGCGATGCCGTCCTCGCCCTCCATGAGCATGATGCCGGTGAGAGCTCCGGCGGTCTGGTCAAAGCCGACGCGGTGGGCCCATGGACCGGTCTCGCCCGCGAGGGTGATGCTGATGTGGACGATGCCGGGGCGCACGGCCGCGACCGCCTCGGCGCTCAGGCCGATCTTCTCCAGGTAGCCGGGGCGGCGGTTGGCGTAGAAGAAGTCGGCGTCGCGCAGCAGGTCGTGGATCTTCGTATGTCCCTCGGCGCTGTAGGGGTCGAGTGTGGTGGAGCGGACGCCGACGTTGGCGGTGTTGTAGGTGGAGTCGTGCTCCAGTTCGTCGGGGCGCCAGATGTTCAGCACGTCGGCGCCGTGTTGGGCCAGGTCCCGGCCAATGCCGGCGCCGGCGATGACGTGGCCCATCCCCAGGGCGCGTACTCCGGAGAGCGGTTGGTCGGCTGCGGCAGGGAGGGGTTCGGGCCGGCTGTCGCCGATCTTCTCGATCCTGATGAGTGGTTCCCGGGCGATGTACTCGTACGCCGGATGCCGCAGGAACTCCTCGGTGGTGCGCAGCATCGGCATGACCACGCCTGCCTCGTCACCGGCCTGCTCCAGGTCGGCGGCGTCCCACTGGGCGACGGCGTCCGCGACGGCCTGGTCCTCGGGCCAGGTCCGCAGCAGCTTGTAGACGGCGTTCCTGATCTTCGGGTAGGGGTTGAGCGGCATGACCCAACGGCCGTCGCGGGTCCGGTAGAAGCCGAAGCTGAGGGGGCTGGCCGGATCCGCGGAGTTGCCGCCCGGGTAGCCGTTCAGCAGCTCCCACTTCTTGTCGTAGAAGGGGCAGAGCCGGTGCGGGGCTTTGCGCAGGTCCATCGTGATGTCCTGGCCCTCGCCGCCGCGCAGCCGCCAGAGCGCGGCCAGGGCGACGGACTTGGCGGTCAGGCCCAGCGCGGGGACGGCGCCCAGGCGCATGACGCTCGGGACGATCGGATCGCTGCCGATGAACGTGATCCTTCCGCCGCTGTCCTCCGGACGCAGGCCGACCGGGACGAGGACGTCACGCAGGGCGCGGTGGATGTCGAAGCCTGCGTCGCTGGTCAGCGGATGGGCGATGGCCTCGTGGATGCGGGCGGTGAGTTCGGCGGCGGTCATGGTTGCGGCGACCTCTGCTTCGTGGTGGGAGTGGCGGCGTTACGGCTCTGTGCCAGGCGGTACGGCTCTGTGGCACGCATTCCCAAATGCTGACGAATCTATCGTTATGAGTGCGTTCGGCGTGCGTCGGCACAACCCCTTGTCGGTTCGGCAGTCCTACTTCCCGGGGTGCGGATGACGACAGGACACCAGGTCGCCTTCTTCCTGAGGGAGTTGGAGACGGGCGAAACATGCCGCAAGGCGGCAGCGGCGAAGGGCCTCGGCAAGCTCGGCGGCGCCGAGCACGCCGCGGTGCTCGTACGGGCGGCTGCCGACTCCGACGTCGTGGAGGCCTATGGGCGGTTGCTCAGCGATCCTGACCATCACGTGCGCATCAACGCGTTGGAGGCGCTCTACGAGCTGGACGTGCCTGGTGATGTTTCCGCGCTCGTCCGGCTGTTGGGGGATCCAACACAGCGCATCTCGGATCTCGCTTCGACCATGGTCTGGGGCTCCCTGAAGGACCCGGACGTCAAGGCGGAGTTGGCCCGTACCGCCCAGTGGGGCGAGCACAACTGTTGTTCCTGCTTGCGCGATCGGGTGATGAGCGACTGCTGGATCCGGCCACGCGCCGGCTGAGCGACGAACAGGCCGGCGCGTCGGCCGCCGCCGCCCTCGGGTCTGTCGGAGGCACGGTTGCCACGAGGCTTCTGCGGGCTGTCCTGACCGACCCGAGGGCGGCGGCCGGCACACTCACGGCAGCGGCCACGACGTACGCGGAGATGGGGAGACGGGACGCCGTGCGGCTGCTGCTCCCCCTGCTGGACCATGCCGCACCCGGCGTGTATCAGGGTGCGCTGCGCGGCCTGGGCACCCTGACCGAGACCGGGTTCCGGCCGGGGGAACAAGCGGCGGTCGCCCGGGAGTTGGTGACCCGTCTCCGCCCTGACCTGTACCTGGTCGTGGTGGCGAAGAAGGTCCTCGCGGGCTCGGCGGAAGCTCTGCCCGGCATGCGAGAACTGGTCGACCGGACTTCCTCCCCCATTCTCCGAGCCGCCGCGTTGTCGCTCCTGGACCCGCACAAGGCGACGGACGCCGACACCCCGCACGATCTGCCGCTCTTCGTCCGGCACTTGGACGACACGGACAGGTGGGTGAGCATGGCCGCCGCAGCGGGCCTCGCCCACTCGGTGCAGGAGACGGGCACCCTCCCGGTGGACGAGGAGAGGGTGCGCGCCCGGCTCGCCGTCCTGGCCTCGGACCCCGCGGGTCCCGTCCGCGAGGCGGCGACCGAGGCTATTCGGGTCCTGGAAGACCACCGGAACAGCTGACGGCACAGGGGTGCCGGCGGCGGCAGCCGTCGTACCTCCGGCCACATTCCGCCTCACACACGGCCGTTGGGTACCGAACGACCCGCGCCCACCTAACTCCTAATTTAGGAATTAATATTGACGCGCGTCGGCGACCGCTGCAAGATCCTGGGCACCAACCCGCAGACGATCGGGCGCTGACTGGCAGCGGTACCTCGGGCACACGACCGGGACGGGCCTGCACGCGTGATCGGACAGTGAAGGACCCGCTGTGAAACGACATCTCACCGTCCTGTTTGCCCTCCTGATCTCCTTGCTTGCCGTGCAGGCGCCCGCCCATGCCGCCCCTGCGGCGAGCAGTTCCGGCCGTGCCGACGCCACGGCAGCCGCCTCGAAGCAGTCGCTCGGCCAGACGCCCTACATGGGCTGGAACACCTACTACGCGCTGGGCGGCGATCCGACCGAGGCGGAGATCAGATCAGTGGCCGACTTCCTGGTCAGCAGCGGTCTGCGTGACTCCGGCTACCAGTACGTCTGGATCGACGGCAACTGGGCGGCGCCGACCCCGCGCAGCGCGGCCGGTGATCTGGTACCGAACCCGGCCCAGTTCCCGAACGGGCTGAAGCCGCTGGTCGACTACATCCACAGCAAGGGCCTCAAGGCGGGCATCTACACGGACGCCGGCCCCTACATCCCGGGCAAGTGCGGCCTCGGCAGCCACGGTTACTACCAGCGCGACGCGAACCAGTTCGCCGCCTGGAAGTTCGACGCCGTCAAGGTGGACTACCTCTGCGGGATCGCCGCGGACCTCGACCCCAAGACCGTCTACACCGAGTTCGCCAAGGCGCTGCGGAACAACTCCAGCGGACGCCCCATGATCTTCAACCTCTGCAACCCGGTGACCTCTCCGGACTGGGGCAACTACCCGGAGTCACAGCAGTCGACGAACTCCTGGTCCTACGCGCCCGCGATCGCGCAGTCCTGGCGGACGTACACCGACGTCGGTTTCGTCGGCGAGATCAAGTTCAAGGACGTCCTGCGGAACTACGACGCGAACGCGCGGCATCCCGAGGTCGCCGGGCCGGGGCACTTCAACGACCCGGACTACCTCGGACCCGAACTGGGGATGAGCGACGAGGAGTTCCGTACGCAGATGACGCTCTGGTCGGTGGCGGCCGCGCCGCTGGTGATCGGCAGCGACGTCCGTAAGCTCAGCAAGACCTCGCTCGGCATCCTTGAGGACCGGGACGTCCTCGCGATCAACCAGGACTCCGCCGGCGTCCAGGCCGTCCGCGTCGGTCCTGCCGGTACGACGGAGACCTGGGTCAAGCGGCTGGCCAACGGGAACCGGGCCGTGGTGCTGCTGAACCGGGGGGACACCCCGGCGACGCTGACCACGACCGCCAAGTCGGTCGGGCTGTCCGGGGGGCGGTTCACCCTGAAGAACGCCTGGACCAACCAGGTCACCGAGAGCGGTGGAACCATCAGTGCGGCCGTCCCGGCTCACGGCTCGGCCCTGCTCCGGGTCGGCCGGGCGACGGGCAAGCCCGGTGTGCCGCACGTCGTCGCCGGCCTGCCGCAGGTGACGAAGGTCGGCAGCGACGCGGTCACGGCGGGCGTGGCCCCGGTGGCCGCCGGCGGCGATGAGGCTCAGGTAGAGGTCAACGTCCGTAACGACGGGACGCGTTCGGTGAACGACCCGCGGGTCGAGCTGAAGGTGCCCGCCGGGTGGACGGTCCGTGCGGCCGGCAGGACACCGAAGGTGCTGAAGCCGAACCGCTCCGCGAACGTGGCCTTCACCGTGACCCTCCCGGCCACCGCCGCACCCGGCAGCGCCGATCTGACCGCCACCACCTCGTACGAGGTGCCTGGCAAGGGGCGGCTGCGTCAGCAGACGACCACGGCGTTGGTCGTGGCACCGGCGGCACCGACCGGCGACGTCGTCCTGTCCCACCACGACTGGATCAGCGCCACCAGTGGATGGATGAGCCCGACGGTCGACCGGAGCGTCGGAGGCTGGACGCCGATCAGCATGCTCGGACAGGAGTACCCGACCGGCATCGGAGTCGCCTCGCCGTCCACGATCCGCTACTACCTCGGCGACCGGTGCACCCGGCTGACCACGACCGTCGGCATCGACGACGCGGTGCGCAACGTCGGCCCGGAGGGCGGCACTTCGACCTTCCAGGTCATCGGTGACGGCAAGGTGCTGTACGACAGCGGTGTGCTCGGCCGCGACGACGTCCGCCAGGCCGACATCGACTTGACCGGCGTCCGCGTGCTCGACCTGGTGGTCGGCGACGCCGGCGACGGCGGCTACAACGACCGCGCCAACTGGGCGGGCCTGAACGCCAGTTGCTGATTCGGCTCCGCCGCACCCACGTGAAAACTCACGTGGGTGCGGCGGATTCGCTGTGCGGTTGTCGGGACAGGGCTAGGGCGTGACGGTGATGTTCGTCAGGCCCTTGCGGGCATTGGTGACGGTGTTCGAGGAATACACGACGTTGGGGTTGGCCGCGCACTTGGAGGCCGACGACACGTAGATCGCGTACTCGCCCACACCGCCGAGGTCGGACTTGTTGTTGCGCCAGACGTTGCCGCAGCCGTAGCCGTCGAGCAGGTTGTGGGTCTCGTAGCCGTTGGCGAAGGTGCCCGGCGAGGAGAAGGTGCCCGTGTTGTTCTCGATGAGGTAGTTGTTGCCCTTGGCGTCGATCCACGAATCGCCGGAGTTCTGGCCGGTGATGCCCGTTCCGTTGAAGGTGTTGCCGCGGATCACCCCGCCCGTGGCGCCCTCCTTGATGTCGATGCCCTCCGCGGCCACGTTCGGGCCGATGCGGTTGCCGATCACCTGCACGCGGTGGGAGGCGTCCACACCCGTGGAGTCGGCGTAGCAGGCGAAGTTGGAGTTCGAGGAACCGATGTAGACGCCTTCTCCGTATCCCGGCTGGACGAGACCGGTCTTCTCGACCGTCGAGTTGCGGATCACGCCGTCGGCCGAGGAGCGGCGGAAGTGCACTCCTTCCTCGTCGATGTCGTGGACGTACACGTTGTCGATGACGACCTTGGTCGCGGTGTCGAAGACGATGCCCTTCTTGGACTCGGCCACGGTGAAGCCGGACAGATTCCAGTTGCTCGCCTTGAACAACCACAGGCCGTAGCCGGAGTCGTAGCCGTCGGCGGGGGCGGGGCAGCTTCCGGTGGGCTCGCCGGCCGGCCCGTCGTTGATGAGCACGGCGTTGCGCGGACCGATGAGGGTGATGGGCTGGGACGCGGTGCCGGACCGCTGGGCCACGAACGAACCCCGGTAGGTGCCGGCGGCGAGGTTGATGGTCTGCCCCGGACCGGCCGCGGCGAGAGCGGACTTGAGCTGGGCGGCCGTGGAGACGTTCACCACGGGGCCGCTGGGCGGAGGGTCGGTCGGCGGATCGGTGGGTGTGGTGCCGCCGTCGGCGTACGCCTCGACCTCGAAGAGCGAGTATCCCCAGGCCGTGGCCCGCTTGGTTCCCTGGACGCGCAGATAGCGACCGGTACCGGTGACGGACACGTCGTCGGTTCCCCCGTCACCGGCGGTCGTGCTGTACAGCTGCCGCCAGGTGCTGCCGTTGTCGGACAGTTCGAGGCGATAGCCGGAGGCGTAGGCGGCCTCCCACTTCAGCACCACCCGGGAGACCGAGGTGTTCGCGCCCAGGTCGACCTGGAGCCACTGGCTGTCGGAACCCTCCAGGCTTGCCCAGCGGGTGGCGGCCGAGCCGTCGACGGCTCGGCCGCCGCCGAGTTCGCCGGTCTCGGACGAGGAGACGGTCACCGGGCGATCGAGCGCCAGGTTCGGGGCGGCTGCGGGGAGAGCGGAGACCGAGGAGGCCTCGCCGATACCGACTAAGAGGCCGCCGGTCAGGGTTGCCGCGCAGAGGGCGGCCCAGGGTTTTGTGAGTGAGGGGGGCATGACATGGATGGTGGGCGGCGGGGAAGCGAGCGTCAAGACGTATGTTAGGAAACTTTACTATCTAACGTCGGCCCGCCCCTCCGGCTCCACCGGGAGCCACAGTTCGGCGTCGGCTTCGCCGGTCCGCGGGGAGAAGCGGGTGCGCAGGATCTCCGGGCCGCTGCGGGTGCGGTACGGGTTCGACGGGAACCACTCGGTGAAGACGTCACGCCACAGGTTCTGGATGGCGTGCGGAGCCGGCCCGGAGGTGGTGAAGACCACCCAGGCGCCGGCCGGGACGACCAACGTGGTTGAACCCTCGTAGGCGGACACGGAGGTGATCACGCCTTGGTAGTAGTCGAGTTCGGTGCCCTCGGCGCGGCTCGGGTCCAGATCGTCGCAGACCGCGACGATGCCCTCCGGTTCCTGGTCGGACAGCAGTTCCAAGCGCTTCAGGGTCTGCGGGTCGATCCCACGGACGAATTCCATGATCGCCTTGTTCGGTCCTGTATGCACCAGCGGTACTCGCACCTTGAGCCCGACGACGGTGAAGTCCGTCTTGTCCACGACGCGGTATCGCATGCTGCCGCTGCCTTCGACGGTGAGCCGGAAGGCCATCCGGGACTGGGAGTTGAGCGCGGCGCCGGTACGCCGGGCCTCGCCGGGTCCGATGCCGTGCATGGCACGGAACGCCCGAGCGAACGCCTCGCCGGATCCGTAGCCGTAGCGCACCGCGATCTCCAGCAGGGTGTCGCGCCCCGCGAGTACCTCGGCGCCCGCGAGGGTGAGCCGGCGGCGCCGGATGTACTCCGACAGCGGCATGCCGGCGAGCGCGGAGAACATCCGGCGCAGGTGGTACTCCGAGGTGGCCGCGAGGCGTGCCAGTTCCTCCACGTCGACAGCCTGGTCGAGATGGTCCTCGATGTGCTCCATGGCCCGGTTGAGACGCTCCAGCACCCTCGTCCTCTTTCCTGTTCCCTTCCACGACCTCACCTGGCCGGCGATGGTCGTGGAGCACGTCTATCCGGCTCCGCGGTCGGTGCCGGCCCCGTCCGGACCGGGGGTCTCCTGCCCCAAGCCCCGACGGATCGCGATCTCCACGGGTGAGTACGCTCCGTCGGCCCGGTCCAGCTCGTACGGCGCGGCCGGCATCAGTGGCGGTTGGGCCATGAAGCGCGGCCGTACCCCATGGTGCGGTTGCGCCGCGTGCAAGAGGAACGGATGGCACAGGAAGACGTCGCCCGGGGACCCGGTGGCGAGAGCGAGCGGCCGGTGGTCGGACGCGGCGACCAGATCGGGGGCGAGGGTCAGCCCGCTCGCCCCGTCCTCCCCGTACTTCTCCAGCACTTTCGGCGCGTCGAGGTGTGAGCCGACCCGGATCCGGGTCGGGGCGTCCTCCACACCGACCTCGCTGAACAGGAACAGCATCAGCAGCGCCCGGCCCGCGGAGCGCAGGTTGGTGAAGTACCAGCTCTCGCCCTCCGGCAGATAGCTGCCCTCGATGTGCCAGCCCGCGTCGTCCGGCTCGTCCTCGTGCGGGAAGCGCAGCGGGAACGTACCCAGCGAGTAGCGCGGCTCCCAGCGTCCCGCGCCGACGAGCAGGTCGTACGCGTGATGCAGGGACGGGGAGTTGGGCGCGGCGGCGAACGGCCCTTGCGCCATGCCGGTCACCCAGTGCACGGGCTGTGTCCACGTCGAAGGGTCGTCCGGGTCGCAGCCCGTCTCCCGCCACAGCAGCCGGGCGCAGTCCGCGGCCACGCGCGGCGCGACGGCGCTCTCCAACTTCACGTAGCCGTCGCGGAGGAAGCGGCTCACCAAGATCGTGTCGTCCATGCCCTCATCGTGCGACGGCAGCGGCTCCGATCACCCGACATTCCCCGCACCGCCTTTGTCGGGTGATCGCGAGCTGCTTCCCGCCTCTCCGTGAGCCTCAACTGCCGTTCCCTGAAGGGCGGACGGCTGAGGGGAGGCGGGTGCGGCGGTGTGCGGCTCACGACGTGGCGCGTGAGGCCACGATCAACGTGGTGGTCAGCTCGATGTGGGCCGCCAGTGCGGCCACGGCGGAGTCCGCGTCGCCGTCGAGCGTGTGCCGGCAGATCGTGGCGTGCTCCTGTGCGGGGTCGCGGGCGGCGTCGAACGGGTCGATCGCTTCCTGCCAACGGCGGTAGAGGCAGGCGCTGTTCCGCAGTGCAGTCGCGATCGCGTAGAGCCGTGGGCTGCCGGCCCCGGCGAGCAGCGCGTCGTGGAAGTCCGCGTGGGCGGCTTCCCACGCCGGGGTGACGCGGGTCGGGGCGGACGCGTCGCGGCGAGGTGTGTCCGCGAGAGTGAAGTGGGTCGCGACGATCCGGGCACGCCACGCTCGGTCGCCCCGCTCGATGCCCCGCCGCAGGGCCAGGCACTCGATGTCCGTCCGTGTCCGGGTCAGGTCGAGCAGGTCGTCGACGGAGATCGGCATGACCTGGAAACCGACCTGCGGATTGGCCAGTACGAGTCCCTGTTCGGCCAGCCGGCTGAGCACCTCCCGGATCAGCCCGACGCTGGCGTCGTACGCCTGGCACAGCGGCGTGAACTTGAGCCGCTCGCCCGGTGCGAAACGCCCGGCGAGGATGTCGGCCCGCAACCGGGTGTGCACCTCGTCGGTACGGGTCTTCGCACTGGTGGACATGCGGAGCAGGATACACAGATTCGATACAGGCCAAGATATTCGAATATCCATTGACACCTCGAACACCTTGAGTTCAGACTTCCGGCTCATGACCTCTACGACGAAGCGCACTGTCGTCATCACCGGTGGTGGCACCGGCATCGGCGCCGCCACCGCGGAACTGTTCGCCAAAGCCGGCCACGACGTCACGATCACAGGCCGCCGTGCCGACGTACTCGCCACCACCGCCGAGCGGTTGGGCGTGGCCCACGTCGCGTTCGACGCGGCCGACCCGGCCGCCGTGCAGGCGGCGCTCGACCAATTGCCGGACGCCGTCGACGTGTTGGTCAACAACGCCGGCGGCAACACCGACCGGCGCCGCCCGCCGGCCGCCGAGGGCGACCTCGCCGGCGTGGCCGACGCGTGGCGGGCCAACTTCGAGGCCAACGTGCTCACCACGGTCCTCGTCACCGAGGCGCTCAAGCCGCGGCTGACGGACGGGGCGCGCGTCGTCACCGTCGGATCGATCGCGGCCAAGCAGGGATCCGGTTCGTACGGCGCGGCCAAGTCCGCCCTGGAGGCATGGAACGTCGGCCTCGCGAAGACGCTGGGTTCCCGCGGGATCACCGCCAACGTGGTGGCGCCGGGCGTCACCGCGGATACCGAGTTCTTCGCCGGCACCGTGTCGGAGGAGTGGATCGCGGCACGCGTCTCCACCGCGTTCAACCGCCGGCCCGGCACCCCGGAGGAGGTCGCGGAGGCGATCTTCTTCCTCGGCCGACCCGACTCCGGCCATCTGACCGGCCAGGTGATCCACCTCAACGGCGGCGCCCACGCCGCGAGATGACCACTTGCCGCACCGGTCCGTCGTACGGGTCGCCGACGGCGGGAGCGCGTCGGCGACCCTTTCGGACGCTGCCGAGGAGGACCGTCAGGCCGTCACCTCCAGCTGTCCGGTCAGTTCGATCGAGCGGCAGGAGCGGCCTACGAGCACGTCGAACAGGCCCGGTTCGACGGTGGTCCGCATCCGCTGGTCCACCAGGGCGAGTTCGCGCGGGGAGAGGGTCATCGCGACCGTGGTCCTCTCGCCCGGGGCGAGGTCGACCTTGGCGTAACCGCGCAGCATGCGTTCGGGCAGGGACACCGACGCGAGGCGGTCGCGCAGGTAGAGCTGGACCACCTCCTGGCCGCGCCGGTCACCGGTGTTGGTGACGTCCACCCGGACCACCGTGCTCTGGTCCGCCCGGATGCGGGGGCGGGAGATCCGCAGGCGGGCGTAGGAGAAGGTGGTGTAGCTGAGACCGAAGCCGAACTCGTACAGCGGCGAGGCGCTGAGTCCGACATAGTCGCCTGCCTGGGCCCGCATGCGCTTCTGGTCGTAGGTGAGCGGCAGTTGACCGACTCCGCGTGGCACAGTCACCGGCAGCCGTCCGCTCGGACTGACCCTGCCGAACAGCACCTCGGCGACGGCCCTCCCGCCGAACTCCCCCGGCAGGAACGCCTCGACGATCGCCGGCACGTGCTCGGCGGCCCAGTTCACCGCGAGGGCGCGACCGTTGACGAGAACGAGCACGACGGGCGCGCCGGTGGCGTGGACGGCCTTCAGCAACTCCTCCTGCACGCCGGTCAGTTCGAGATCCGCCGCATCCCTCGACTCGCCGTCCGTACTGTCCGCACGGGTGAAGGATGTAGGCCGCTCCCCCAGGACGAGGACAGCGACGTCCGCGGCGCGGGCAGCGCGCGTTCACCGATCTCGACCGAACTCCCCTCCAGGCCGCCGACGTTGGGCGTCTGCGCCGGGAAGTGGCAGAGGGAGGCGGCGGCCCGGCCGGACCCGGCGGGGTCGGTGCCCTGCACCCCCTGCACGACGGCCGCGACCAGGCTCGCCCCATGGAAGGGGTCCTCCCCGAAGAACTCGCACACCCGCCCCAGCCGCGGGTCGCGGGTCAGTTCGGCGGGCAGGGTGTTCAGCACGTGGACGCCGACGCTGCGGGCCTCGGCGGCGACGCAGGCGTACACCTGCCGTACGAGGGCGGGGTTCCAGGTGGCGCCCATGCCGGGGCCCTCGGGGAAGATCGTCGCGCCGGGGGCGCTGAAGCCGTTGGTGCCCTCGGCGATCTGGAGCAGCGGGATGCCCAGACGGGTGCGGGCGGCGAACTCCTGGAGACGGTTGGTGAGTTCGGCCTGCTGCCGGGGAGTACGGGGGTGTTCGACCGCGATCATGCCGCTCACGGTCTCGTTCATCAGCCCGAGGAAGCCGCCGCCCGGACCGAGGAAGTCCCGCCAGGTCCCGGCGACGAAACGGGCCCGGTCCTCGTCGCTGGTGACCGGGGAGCCGGGCGGGACCAGACCGGCGGGCAGCACCTGGGGGATGTTCAGCTGCGCGATCTTCTCGGGGAGGGTCATGCGGGCGAGGAGGGGTCTGACTCCGGGGTGCCAGCGGGATTCTTCGTCGGTGGCCGCGGAGCCGGTCGCCGTGGCGGCGGAGCCGGTCGCCGTGGCAACGGCCGCCGCGCCAGTGGTAGCAGCTACGGCGGTGGTGGCCTGGGCGGTCCGGGCCGGCCCCGCTGCGGTCGCGCCTGCCGCGGCGACGACCGCCGAACCGAGCAGGCGGCGACGGCTGAGTTCGCTCCGGGCGGGCTCGGTGCTGTCGGTCATGACGTCCTCCTGTGCGGGTTTCGTCCGGCGAGCGTAGGAATCGGGTCCGTCGCCGGGACACGGCCGGAGGTGGCTGACGGCATCGACCAAAGTCGTACTCACCGAAGACCTTGCGCCGATGCGCACGCGCAGGGCGTCGCCGCAGGCTGGGACCATGAACACAGAGCGGACATCAGGAACGGGACCGTCAGGACCGGGACCGTCAGGAGCGGGTACGTCGGGAGCCGGACAGACCCGGGGCGACTACGTGGGCGCCACCGCGGCCGAGCTGCGCGCGAAGACCGGCGCCGACCGGATCTCGGCCGGCATCAGCCAGAAGGTGCTCTTCCAGCGCCGCGGGATCATCACCCTCGACCAGGACCGGCTGGTGCTGGGCGGGTGGGGCGAGGGCACCGACCTGAGTCTGCGCCGCGCCGAGATCACGAAGGTCGAGACACGGTTCACGGAGCTGTACGGCCGTTTCATCGGCGGTCTGCTGAACGCCGGCAAGCCGTTGATCCTGGACACGACCACGGTCGGCGAGATCTACCTGCTGATCGACCGCAAGGAGTTCATGGAGACGACCCGGGACCGGCAGTGGGAACGACAGATCACCGCATGGCTGACGACCCCGGCCCCGAACTCCCGGGCCTGAGCCGGATCCCCGCCGAGCCGACCGGCGGTCCCCGCACCGCGCGGGACCTGGTGGTCGACGCCCTGTGCGTGCTGCTGGCGGCGGCCCTCGCGGCGGTGGGGATCTGGCTGGACCCGACGTCGGACCGGATCCCGGTCGCCGTGGACGTCGTGGCGGGGGTGGCCGGAAGTGCTGCCCTGCTGTGGCGACGGCGGTTCCCGGTCCCCGTGGCGGTCGGCCTGATCGCGCTGTCCGTCGTCCTGCCCGTCGTCGGCGCCGCGAGCGCGATCGCGCTGTTCACAGTCGCGGTGCACCGCAGGGCGGCGGTCGCCGGCGCGGTCACCGTGCCGGCGGTGCTGTCCACGCCGTCGGAGTACCTGCTGTGGCCGGGCACGGCCGGCCCCGCCGGGACACTTGGCGCCTCCGCCGGATCCGCGGCGCTCTGTCTGGCGCTGACCGGCTGGGGCGCGGTCGTCCGATCCCGCCGTCAACTGGTGCTGGCCTGGGCGGATCGGGCCCGGCAGGCCGAGACCGAGCAGCGGCTGCGGGTCGAGCGGGTCCGCAGGGCCGAGCGCGAGCGGATCGCCCGCGAGATGCACGACGTACTCGCCCACCGGCTGTCCCTGCTGAGCCTGCACGCGGGCATGCTGGAGTACCGGCGGGCTCTGCCGTCGGAGAAACTGGCCGGGACGGCGGCGGTGATCCGGTCCGGCGCCCACCAGTCGCTGAACGACCTGCGGGAGATCATCGGCCTGCTGCGCGCCCCGGACATCGGGAGCGACCGCCCGCACGCAGGTGGCGTTGTTGGCGTACGACGCACGCGCCGACCGCTGAGACGCCCGGGGCACACGGGGCACACCTAACCCTTGGGCGAGCGCGAACCGTACGCAGGCCCGAACACCACGAGCAGCACCAGGTCTTCGGTCACTTCTGTGAATCGGTGCTCTTCACCGGCCGGCACGAAGATCACCGCCCCGGGGCCCACCTCGTCCGTCCGGCCGGGTGTTTCGATCTTGGCGCGTCCGGCTGTGACGACATAGATCTCGTCCTCGGTGTGCGGGCTCTGGGTGTCTCGCCCGCCGACCGGGATGCAGTACGTCCCCACCGACAGATCCGACGTCCGTAGCTGTTCGATCCAGTCGTTGCCCGCTTCGCCGGGATACCTCCACACGCCTGCGCCCTTGATGATCTCCATGACGGGACCCTAGTACCGGGCTGGTGCGGCGTGGTTCTCCTTTTCCATGTTCACCTCTCGCCGCCGAAGGGGAGTTGTGAGCCCTGCGGAGAGTGAGAGCAGTGCCCCGAGGCAGGCCGTCAGGAGGGCGGTGCGGACACCCACGGCGTCGGCGAGCAGGCCCGAGACGGCCGCGCCGAGAGGCTGGCCGCCCCAGGCGATCATGCGGGCGGTGGTGTTGACCCGGCCCTGGAGGTGCTCGGGGGTGAGCTGCTGGCGGATGACGATGCCGTTCAGGCTGACCAGGGCGTTGGCGCTCTGCCAGCAGGCGAGGGCGGCCAGCCCCGTCACCAGTCCCGGCGAGGCGGCCCAGCAGGCGAGGAAGACGGTGTTGGCGGCGAGCCCGCCGAGGGTGATCCAGCCGAGGGGCACGGTCTTCTGCAGGCGCGGCAGGGCGGTCGCGGCGGCGAGTGCGCCCAGCGCGGCGGCTGCCCAGAACAGGCCGATGCGCTCGTCGTCCGGGGCCATCCCGAAGGTGCGCACGGCGGTCACGACGATCAGCCCGACGACGGCTCCTTCGGTGAAGCTGTTGCCGATGCCCAGAAGGGTGAGGGGCCGGATGAGGGGGTGCCGACGTATGTAGCGGAGGCCTTCCGCGATGTCGGCGAGGGTGTCCCGGGCGGACGCGCGGGTCTTGGCGCGAGCCCTTGGTTCCAAAGGGAGTTGAGCCAGAAGGAGTGCGGCGGCTGCGTAGCTCAGAGCGTCGAGCGTGATCGCCGTGGGTGGGGCGAGGGTGGCGACGAGCAGTCCGGCGGCGGAGGGTCCGAGGAGGCCGATCAGGGTGCTGGCGCTCATCATGCGGCCGGTCGCGCGGGCCAGGCCGTCGCGACCGACCAGGGTGGCGAGCGCGCCGAACGCGGCGGCGTCGAAGAAGACGAAGACCGCGGAGACCGCCGGGCCGGTCAACAGCAGTTGGGCCGTGGTGAGCAGGCCGAGTGCCGAGGCGGCGGGGATCGCCGCGATGAGGACCGCGCTGGACCAGCTGCACCAGGTCATGGTGCGGCGGCGGTCCCAGCGGTCGGCGAGTGCGCCCGCCGGCAGACCGAGCACGAGGTACGGCAGCGCCTCCAGGGCGGTGAGCAGGCCGCTGAGCGTGGCGCTGCCGGTGCGCTGGTAGAGCAGCACCGGCAGCGCCACGGCGGTGACCGTGGAACCGGCCCAGGACACCACGCGCGCGGTGAGGAAGAGACCGAAGCCGGTCCGGACGGTCATCAGAAGGCGTCGGGGTGGAGGGACTTGGCGAGGGTGACGGTGCCGTCGACCGCGCGCAGTTCGGAGAAGTCGGCGGCGGGTACGGCGATGAGACGGCCGTGTCGTACGGCGCTGGTGGCGGCGAGGTGGGTCTTCAGCCACTGCGCGGAGGCGGCGCGGTCGGCGGCTCCGGTGTAGTGGTAGATGAGGACGTCGGGGTTCTTCTTGGCGAGGGCCTCGACGGACAGCGGTGCGAAGTTGCTGCCCTTGGGCACGGCGTCGTCCAGAAGGTTGCGCCCACCGGCGCGACGGACGACGTCGGAGTAGAGGCCGCCGGCGAGGGCGTAGAGCTGCTTGTCGACGATCTGGACCATGGCGGCCGTGGTGGCGGGCCGTCCGGTGAGGGCCTTGTCCACCGCCGCCAGCCGCTCCCGGGTCTCGGCCGCGGCCCGAAGTGCCGCGGGTCGGGCGTCGAGGAGAGTACCGAGCGCGGTGAGGTCGGTGGTCGTGGCGGCGAGGGTGGCGGTGCCGGTGGTCTTCGGGCAGAAGGCGCTGTCGATGTAGACGGGGACGCCCAGTCGGGCGAGTTCGGTGATGGTGGGCAGCTTCTTGCCGTCGAACTGGTACTCGCCGTCGGCGACGATGAAATCGGGGCGGGCCGCCAGCAGCGCCTCCCGGCCGATCTCGCCGGGCGCGAGCACTTTCACCTTCCGGTAGTCGGTGGCGTAGGCAGGCTTGGGCGGGGATTGGTTGGTCCAGGTCTGGCCCGCGATCCGGTCCTTGAGGCCGAGCCTGAGCAGGAGTTCGGTGTTGGACGGGAAGAACGAGACGATGCGCTCGGGTGCCTTCTCCACCCGTACCGTGCGGCCACAGTTGGTGACCTGTGCCGGGTAGTCCGTGCCGCCCGACGGACGGGCGGCGGCCTTGGCGGCACCGGTCGTGTCCGTGCTCGCGGGCGAGGCGCAGGCAGTGAGGACGAGGGCCGCGCAGGAGAGGGCCGGCAGGCCTCTGAAATGTCGACGGGTCATTGGTCTGCTCCGTGATGGCTAGGGCGCATGGCATGGGTGGGAAGAGGCGCGAAACTCAGCTGGGGACGTCCGGTGAGCGGATGCGCGCCGAGCACGGCGTCGACCTGGAAGACCGCGTCGAGCAGTTCACGGGTGAACACCTCGTGGGGTGTGCCGGAGGTGACGAGGTGTCCGGCGCGCAGCACGTGGACGCGATCGCAGTAGGCGGCGGCGAGGTTGAGGTCGTGCAGCGCGGCGAGCGTGGTCACCCCGAGATCGCGCACCAGCTCCATGAGGTCCAGTTGGGTGCCGATGTCCAGGTGGTTGGTGGGTTCGTCCAGGACGAGCAGCTGCCCTTCCTGGGCCAACGCCCGGGCCAGCAGGACGCGTTGCTTCTCACCGCCGGAAAGCGAGACGTACTGCCGGCCGGCCAGGTGCGCCATGCCCACCCGGTCCAGTGCGTCGGCCACGACAGCGCGGTCCTCGCTGCTCTCGCCCGACCACGGCGCGCGGTGCGGAGTGCGTCCGGCGGCAGCGACCTCGCCCACGGTGAAGTCGAAGGCGGCCGGGTTCTCCTGGGCCACCACGGACGTACGGCGTGCGGCGGCCTGCGGAGTCAGACTCCGCCACACGTCGTCCCCGCCGACCAGGACAGCCCCGGACGCGGGGCGCATCGACCGGTAGACAGCACGCAGCAGTGTCGACTTGCCGCTTCCGTTGGGTCCGACGACACCGATGATCTCCCCCGGGGCCGCGTGCAAGGAGGCCTGCCGCACGATCCGTACGCCCGCGATGTCGAGATCGACCGCTTCGAGGCGGACTTCCATCAGGCCTCCCGTCCCGGGACCGAGCGGTCGCGTCGCAGCAGCCACAGGAAGAACGGGGCCCCGGCGACCGCGGTGAGGATGCCGAGGGGCAGCTCCATCGGGGCGGCGACGGTACGGGCCGCGAGGTCGGCCAGCAGCAGGAACAGGGCGCCGGCCAGGGCAGTCGCCGGCAGCAGTGACCGGTGGTCGGAGCCGATCAGCAGCCGCACGCTGTGCGGTACGACGAGCCCGACGAACGAGATGCCGCCTGCCACCGAGATGACCGCCGCCGTCAACAGGGCGGACACGGCGAGGAGTTGAAGGCGCAGCACGTGAACTCGTACACCCAGAAAGGCCGCCGTCTCCTCCCCCATGGCCAGGGCGTTCAGCGACCGGCCGTGCAGCAGCAGCCAGGCCGTGCAGGCCACGACGAGCGCGGCCGGCAGACCCAGATCGGGCCACCGCGCGCCCGCGACCGAGCCGAGCAGCCAGAACAGCACCCCGGAGAGCTGGTCGGGGCGGGCTCTCAGTTGCAGGTAACTGGTCGCGCCCTGAAGCAGATACGACAGGGCGACCCCCGCCAGCACGAGCCGGACCGGTGCCGTCGTGCCCCGGCTGCGGCTCAGCGCGACGACCAGCGCGAGCGTCCCGCAGGCCCCGGCGAAGGCAGCGGCCGGCACCCCGATCTCCAGCGGGCCGAGCAGTCCGACGGGCCCGAGCGTGAGCACGGCGACCGCGGCCAGCGAGGCGCCGGAGGTGACGCCCAGTACGTACGGGTCGGCGAGTGGATTTCGTACGACGGTCTGGAGCACCGCCCCGGCGACCGCGAGACCCGCTCCCGCGACCATCGCCAGCAGGATGCGGGGCATCCTGGAGCCCCAGATGATCTCGTCGTCGATGCCGCTGATCCCCAACGGGCGGCCGCCGCCGGTCACATGGGAGGCCACATCGCGCCACACCTCTCCGAACGGCAGCGACGCCGCGCCGAGGGCGACGGACGCGAGCGCGGCGACGGGCAGCGCGATCAGCAGGCACAGCAGAAGCAGCCGTGCGGACATCACACGGGCAGCTCGCGGTCGCGCGGCGCCTTTCCGGTCCGGAACGGTGACCCGTGCGGCCCGCAGAGCGGGGCGGACGGGCCGCGCCGGAACAGGGGCCGACGGTGGGCCGTCGGCGGCGGCCGGTGGCGGGACGATCACGGGTGGTTCCTTCACCAGGGTGGGCGGTTCAGTGAGGCAGCGGCAGCACACGACGTGGCGCCTCGCCCAGGGCGGCGGCGAGTCGGGTGCCGCCCAGGAAGGGCAGCCCGGCCGCGGTGTTGGAGTACAGGCCGGGGACGACGACCCGGACGACGTGCAGGCCCGCGGCGCGGACATCGGGGGTCGTGACGTCGACGGCGACGACCTGATGTCCTGCCGTACCGATACGGGACACGAGGGCGTCGAGGCTGACCGCGGCGGGTTCCGGTCCTGCCTCCGGGTCCGTCAACGCGCCTTCCTTGAGGGCGAGTTCCAGCTCCTGCTCGAAGGCGTCCTGGATGCGCGGGTCCAGGTGGAGCTGGAGGTGGCAGCCATAGTCGACGACATCGCGAAGGTCGGTGCGGTAGGCGTCGCCGAAGCCGTAATCCCGTGCGGGGCGCCAGGGTTTGAGGGGGCTGCGCGGGTCGGCGGCGGCCCGCATGTAGGGGCCGGTGGGGTCGTCGTAGTCGGCGGTGAAGAGCTGGAGTTGGAGGGCCTCGCCATAGGCCTTGAGGAGGCCGGCCTCCTCGTCGGCGCGGGCGGCGACACCCAGGGTGAGGTAGCCGGTGACGGTGTCGTGGACCAGTGCCCCGGTGACCGAGAGCCCGAACGGGCGGCCGAAGGTGAGGAATCGGGTGTTCAGCCGGTCGCGGGGGCCGCGGGCGAGGTGGTCGAGCCAGTCCGGTGGCCGGACGGCGCGCAGGCCGGCTCTGCCGTGCCAGGCGATGGTCATGGCGTCCCGCTCGACGACCTCGCACAGGGCGCCGAGGCACGCGTCCTCGTAGGTGGCTCCGGCGGCGAGGCCCGCCTGGATGACGGGGTTGGTGCGCGGGCCGCGCGGCTCGACGTCGGCGGAGACGTACGAGACCCAGACCAGGGACGCGGGTACGAGCACGGGCCCGCCGTCGGCGAGGTCGGTGCCCTCGGTCCACTCCACGACCAGGTCGCGCGTGAAGGGGGTGAGAGGGAACAAGGGGTCCGCGTACTGCTCCGGGCCGTACAGCGCGAGGGAGTCGGGGTCGATCGCCCGCAGGCCTCTCCCCCGCAACTCCTCGTAGGAGGCGCGGATGAGCCGGTCGGGCACCAGGTTGCCGCAGTACCGCTCCGCGGCCTCGCCGAGCGCGGCGCCCAGGGCGGCGTCGGGGTCCGCGAAGGCGTAGCCCGCGCCGGCGGAGTCGGCGGGCCAGGGGCAGAAGCGGGTGGTGTCGCTCAGTCGGGAGGCGATGAGCTGGAAACCCGCGGGGAAGTGCTCGGGTATGGGTGGGCGGGCCAGGCGGAGCACGATTCCGGTACGTGGGTCGGTCAGCAACGGGTACGGCATGCGGAGTCCTCGTCAGGCCAGCGGCAGGGGGTGGGGGTACAGCTCGTCCTCGCTCAACGGGCGCGATGCGAGGCCGAGTTGCGGCGGAATCCGGTACAGCCGCTCTCCGCCCAGGTACGGAAAGGCGGGAGGGGCGTTGCCGACCAGTCCCGGTACGACGACGCGGACGACCGAGAGTCCGGCCGCCGCGACGTCCGGAGTCGTCAGGTCGACGCTGTAGGCCCGCAGCCCCTCGGCAGCGAGCCGCTCCAGATACACCTCGTGCGGATCCGTCTCGGCGACGGCCGGAATGTCATGGAAGGCCACACGCGCCGGTCCGCGCAGCCGGTCGAGCGGTTGTCCCTGCATGCGGGGGTCGAGGTAGAGCTGGGCGATGGCGGGGAGGTCGGTCAGGTCGCGGTAGTCGGTGCGGAACGCGTCCCGGTAGGTGCGGTCGGCGCGGAAGGGCCGGAAGACATGGCCTTCCAGCGTGCCGGCGGCGACGGCCTCCCACACCTCACTGCCCGGTTCGGCGAGTTGCCGGGTGAGTGAGTACAGCCCGTACGCCTCCACCAGGGCCTTCTCCGCGGCGAGTTGGGGCTCGGCCCGGCAGGCGCTGCCGAAGGCGACCATGCGCCGCTGCCGGTCCTCCAGGAAGGCCGCGACGACGGGTACGCCGAACTCGGACGGGATGTGCAGCAGCCGCACGGACGGGCCCGGCCCCTCGCCGGGGGCGGGCCCTCCGAGGCGCGCGGTGACGGCTGCCGCGTCTGAGATCGCGGCGGCTTCGGCCCCCGTACTCCACCAGACGGTCGTGGCATCGCGCTCCAACAGCTCTTCGAGGGCGAAGCGTTCGGCGTGGGCACGGTTCTCGCCGGCGGCGATGCCGGAGTAGACGAGGGAGTGGGTGGCGGGTTCTTCTGCGCGTGGGCCGTGGAAGTAGTCGAGCCAGACCAGTGAGGCGGGGACGAACACCTCGCCGCCGTCGTGCAGATCACAGCCCGGGGTCCAGGCGACGGGCAGATCACGGGTGAAGGGCGTGAACGGGAAGCCAGGGGTGGCGTATTGGGCCGCCGAGTAGAGGGCGAGCGTGTCCGGATCGAGCGCCCGCAGACCGAGCCTGGTCAGTTCGTGATAGGAACCCCAGCGCGCAGCGACCGGCACGGCGTTGCCGCAGTAGCGTTCGACGGCTTCGCCGACGGCGGCGCGGCGGGCGCGCTCCTCGTCACCGGCCGAGGCACCGAAACCGAAGCGGTCGGCGAGCCACGGCGCGAACACATCGGTACGGGCCACACTGGCGCCGTAACCGACCCACATCCGGGGCAGTCCCGGGCGGCGCCGCTGCCGTTCCAGTCGGGTGATGAGGCCGGTCCGCGCGTCGAGCAGGACTGATTCCGCGAAGCCCGCCGGAGCCACGCCCTGGCCGACACCCGTACCGCTCCCCCTTGTTGTGATGCTCACTCGGTCGACTCCTCGTGCGTGGTGCGGGGCAGGATCAGGCGGGTCCCGTCGACCGGCCGGGTGCGTACGGCCTGCTCGGCGACGGCGTACGCGGTACCTGTGCAGCGGTCCTCCCCCGTGCCGAGCGAACGGGCCAGCCGGGGGACGTCGCTGCTGGTGACCTCCAGTTGGAGACGGGACCCGGCGGGCACGGTGACGGCCACCGGGCCGAGTTCGATCGCGTGGGGGCCGGGGGTTCGCGTACGAGCCGTGTCGAGACTTCCGTGGGCGAGCTCCAGCCAGTAGCCGTCGGCGGTGACCTCGGTCCAGCGAACGATCCAGTCCGTGGCCGGTGCGCTGGAGGCGGCATCGAGCACGACGACCGGCCTCCCGGCGATCGTGATCGGATCGTGGAGCGGGGCGCTCGTGAACCGGACGGCGTCACGTCGAGCGGCCAGGGGCGCCCGGTCGACGCCCGGCTGCCGCGAGGGGTAGGGGTCGGCGGGGTCGTAGCGGAACCGCGCCTCGCCACCGGTCAGGGGGTGGCGCGGGACCAGTGTCCCGTCGGGGTGCGCGTGCCAGACGGCGTCGACGGTCGGCGGTGGCCATGACGGGCCCGTCCACCACCGGTGCGTGCCGACGGTGAACACCTCGGCCTCGCTCGCGCCGTGCCCGCTACCACCCAACACCCGTGACAGCCAGTCCACTTGGCGTGCGCCCAGGTCGATGCGCGAGGCGGGCCCGTGGTCCCGGTCCCCGATTCGTGTTCCGGGTGCGTAGGCCAGATCGTGCCCCCACGGGCCGATGACCAGTGCACGCGAAGGACGCGGATCGAGGGCCGCGCCCGCACGGTGGAAGTGTTCGAGGACCTCGTCGACCAGGAGGTCGTACCAGCCGCCGATGTGCAGGGCCGCCGCCGGCAGCCGTTCCAGCTCGGCGAGTTCCGGGCCCTCCGCCCGGTGGTCGGGGCCGTCTCTGATGACCTGGGCCCAGCCGGGAAGGCTCGCGCCGAGTCGGTCGGCGAGTTCCATGACGGGCAGATGGTCGAGCAGGTCCGGGCATTCCTTGAAGACATGGGCGGTCAGGCCGTCACGGCTGGTCCGTCCGTCGGCGCGCTCCAGCCACCAGGCGGCGTGCTCGGCGAGCCGCAGGATCCCGCTGCGCTCGAACTTGGTGCGGCCCAGCGCCATCGACGGGCCCATGCTCACCACCGCCCGCACCGTGTCCGGGCGCTCGGCGGCGAGGGCCCAAGCGGTGTGTCCGGCATAGGAACCGCCGTAGGTGACGAGCCGTCCGTCGCTCCACGGCTGCTTGAGGACCCAGTCGGCGAGGGCCGCGCCGTCGCCACGCTCGTTGCGGTACGGCAGCCACGTGCCGTCGGAGTCGTACCGGCCGCGTACGTCCTGGACCACGTAGGCGAAACCCCGGTTCCGCCAGCCCGCGCCCTCGGCGAGGTGTCCGCTGCGGCCGTACGGCGTGCGGGTCACCACGGCCGGTACCGGCCAGGTGTGCGGCGGCGGGAGGTGGATGTCGACGGCGAGCGGAGTGCCGTCCCAACCCGGCACGCGTTCGTTGGCCCGCACGGGCGGCACGCTCATCGCACGGCCCCCGCGGGCATGGTGACCGGCAGCGGCAGAACACGGTGCCGGTCGACAGTGGCGTTCGCGGAGTCCACGACAAGCTGCACATCACGGGCGGCCGGCATACCGGACTCGTGCCACCGCAGTACGTCCTCCACCAACAGCCCGGCCAGGACGGCCGCCGCGGCAGCCCCGGGCCACGGCACCGGCGGGAGGTTGTCCCCGTCCAAGTGGGCCCAGTACGCGGCCAGTTCGTCGGGCAGGTCGGCGGCGGCCAGCAGACGACCGCGGGTGTCGGCGTAGGACACGGTCCGCCCGGGGACGGACATGGGGCCGAGGACGAAGCGCAGCCCTTCGGCATGGCAGCGGTGCCAGGCCGTCGAGTGGAGCGCGCACCAGGCGTCCACCCGCTGCCAGTGCGCGTCGGGCAGCCATCCGGCGCAGCAGACCACGGCGTCAGCGGCCCGCACGATGTCCTCGTCGACCGGGCCGGTGGTCATGCGCGCGGTGGGAGGGAGCAGGGCGGCGATCGCGTGGGCTATTGGGTTGTCACCCTCGATGTGGATACTCAACACCCTTGAAATCGAAGGCTCTTGAGCGGTGGTCAGTATCCCGCGCTCGTTGAGCGCGCTGAGTAGGGCCCGACCGTGCTCGCTCTCCAGGGCTGGATCGGCCTGTTCGCCCTCGGTCCCGTAGGCGAACCGCTGGGCGGCGGTGAGGAGTTCCTGCGGACCGCGGATCCGGGTGAATCGTCCGTCCGGCGAACTGTGCCGCCACCTTCCGTCGAGGCCCTCGTACAGATGGTGTCCGGGTGCGATGCGATCCATGGGAAGTGCCTTCCAGGAGGGGCCGCCCGCCCCGTGACCAGGTCACGGGGCGGGCGGCGTCGGTGACAGCTCAGGCGGTCCAGGCGAACGGGTTGTGGACCAGCGCATTGGTCCCCGGACCCTGCGGCGCGGCCAGGGACCCGTCGGCCTCCAGTTCTTCGAACGCGAACGGGTTGTGGACCAGCGCGTTGGTGCCCGGGCCCTGCGGCGCCGCGAGCGAACCGTCGGACTTGAGCTCCTCAAAGGCGAGCGACAGCATGCGTTTCCCCTTCTTTTTGAAAACGGTTGTCGTTTTCAAGGGAGAGATTAGGCAGACTCCGCGTGCGGCTGCAAGGCCCATCGGCAAGATCGCGCTCGGTCGCTAATCTCAGCCCTCATGAACCATCGGCAGCGAAAGAAGCTCTCCCGGCGCCTGTTCAACGCGATACCGGTAGGTGACACCACAGCCGTGCAGGCGGCCCTGCGGGCTGGGGCCGACCCTGAGCAAGTCGACGGCGAAGGCACCACTCCTCTGTACGCCGCATCCGTGCAAGGTCAGGCCGAGATCGCCCGCCTGCTTCTGGCAGCCGGTGCCTCCCCCGGCATCGAGAGCAGCGGACTCGGCGCGGAGGGGACGCCGTTGTGCGCAGCCGCATGCTGGGGGCACACCGAGACCGTGCGCGAACTGTTGGCGTACGGCGCCGATCCGAATGCGCGTGAAGATCACGGCACCGGGTGGTCCCCCTTGGAGTGGGCGGACAATGGCCGCCACCTCGCAACTGTCGCTGTCCTCACCGCGGCCGGCGCCGTCACCGGCGGACGAGCGATGTAGCAGCGGCGTTCATCATCGCCTTGGACGGTCGGTGGCGGGCGGAGGCGGCGAAGCGAGGCCCGTCCGTTCCGCTCGGGTGGGGTGTGGCTGGCCACACCCCAGATGGATGGCGTACCGCAGTGACCTGGGGATCGACGGCGCGACATCGTGATCGGCATGACGAGGGGCCCGCCCACCACCTGGTTCGGGCGCTGCCCCGATGCCCGATCGAGCTGAAGGATCCTCCATGCGCGCTCACAAGGCCCCGTCGCAATCGGCGGAGGTGCCCGGTCGGGCACTGACCGCGCTCGGCGCTCTCGCCGTGGCACTCGGCGCCGCCTTCGTCCTGGCCCCGGGCAGGCTGGCGGCGAAGGGTTCGGAGAGCGGGTTCGCCGAACAGCACAACCTGGTCGATGCCCTGCGGCCGGCGTTCGTCGAGTACTGGAGGTCCGGAGACCGGGCATTCCCCGCGGACCTGCAACGAGTTGTCGACTACTGGTTCCGCTTCCACGTCGTCAAGGCCGTACTCGCTGCGGCTCTGCTCATCGTGTTCGTCGTACTCGGCGTCCTGCTCTGGAAGGCGTTCCTGAGGTCCAATGGGCCCGTGGCCCGAGGCAGGGTCGCTCTCGCTTCCGCCGCTTTCGTCGTCAGCGTGCTCGCGCTGGTGTCACTGGCGGCGGTGATGGCGAATGTGCAGGGTGCGATAGCCCCCTTCTCTTCGTTGACCTCGATGCTTCCGCTTGGCGCTCCTGGCGGCCAACTCACCGGTGCGGTCGAGCAGATCAGGCAGGGCCTCGCCAACTACCCGGACACGGGAGGGCAGAACGCGGTCGCCCTTCGGGTGATGGTCGACGACTTCGGCCTCTACCACGAGGTGATTGCCGTGCTGGCGTCCATCGTGGCCGTTGCCCTGATCGCTCTGAGCGTGATGGCGTGGAGGCGGTTCGCCGCGGCAGGCGCGTCCGGTGACGGCGCGGCCGAGGGGCGAACGCGGCGCACGATGGGGTGGTTCGGTGTGCTCTCGGTCCTGTTGGCGCTGGCAGTGATCGTCGTCGCGGTGGCCAACATGAGTACCGCGGCGGACCCGGCGCCGGCCCTTCTCGACTTCTACAAGGGCGGCTGGTGACGGGCCGCGTGGCGGATCAGCCGGACGGACCGGACCGACGGCATCGACCGGATCAGGATCCGAGGTAGGCGAGGACGGCGAGGACCCGTCGGTGCTGGGTGTCGTCGGGCGGTAGGCCGAGCTTGGCGAAGACGTTGCCGATGTGCTTCTCCACCGCGCTGTTGGAGAGCGCCAGTTGCCGGGCGATGGCCGTGTTGGAGTGACCTTCGGCCATCAGGGACAAGAGCTGCCGCTCGCGTACGGTCAGTGTCTCCAGCGGGGCCTTACGCCGTTGCCCTGCCAGGAGTTGGGCGACGACCTGGGGGTCCAGCACCGTCGCGCCACGGGCGACCCGGTCCAAGGCGTCCAGGAACTCCTCGACTTTGGCGACCCGGTCCTTCAGCAGGTAGCCGACCGCGCCGGAGCCGTCCGCGAGCAACTCGGCGGCGTAGGACTCCTCCACGTACTGGCTGAGCACGAGTACGGGGCTGCCGGGCAGTTGTGCGCGGGCGCTGATCGCCGCGCGCAGGCCCTCGTCCGTATGGGTCGGCGGCATGCGTACGTCGACGACCGACACGTCCGGGCGGTGGGTGAGCACCGCTTCGACCAAGGCGGGACCGTCACCGACGACGGCAACTACCTGGTGGCCGTCGTCGGTGAGCAGGCGGACGAGGCCTTCGCGCAGCAGGACCGCGTCGTCGGCCAGGACGATCCGCAGCGGCCTGCGGGGCCCGTGGTCCTGTGGTGCTTCCGCGGCCGGACCGGGAGCTGTTCTGGGCGAGCCCGGGGTCAGGGACATGGGAGCTCTCCGGTGATCGTCGTCGGGCCGCCGACCGGGCTGGCTATCCGCAGCCGGCCGCCGACCGCGTGAAGCCTGTCGTCGAGGCCCCGCAGGCCGTGCCCTTTGGCCACAGCCGCGCCGCCCAGGCCGTCGTCCGTCACCCAGACCCGCAGGACGCCCTCGCCGTGGAGCATTCCGATGGTGCATCGGTGGGCGCGGCTGTGTTTGGCGACATTGGTCAGGGCCTCGGCGACCACGAAGTACGCGGCCGTCTCGACCGCGGGTTCCGGCCGACGCTCCAGGGGGCCGAGGTCGAGGTCGGCGGGTACGACACAGCGGGCGCCCAGCGCGGAGAGGGCCGCGTGCAGGCCCCGGTCGGCGAGGATCGGCGGGGCGATGCCGCGTGACAGGGCCCGCAGCTCCTCCAGCGTCTCCTGCGCCTGGGCGATCGCGTCGGCGAGTGCCTCCCGGGCGGTTTCCGGTCTGCTGTCGAAGTGGTGCTGGGCACGGCCGAGTTCCATCGACAGGCGGACCAGGCGCTGCTGGGGGCCGTCGTGAATGTCGCGTTCGAGGCGGCGCAGGGCCGCCGCCTCGGCCGTCACCGCGGCGACGGTCTGTGCGCGAGCGGTGTCGCGCTCCTGCTCAAGTCCCTTGATCCTGCGGTGCAGTGCCGACAGGTCGGACAGCAGCGCCTTCCCCAGCCCGGCCTGAACGCCGACGCACGCGCGCGTCACCAACGGCAGGGTGGCCAGCATGAAGAGACCCAAGGCGACGGCGAAGGCGACGCGTTCGTCCGGCGAAGTCAGCCCCAGACTCAAGGAGATGTGGGATTCCGAACCGCCCAGGTAGAGGTTCATCGGCCGCATCGACCCAGGCGTGGCGTACGGGTTGCGCACGGGACACGTGACGGCGGCAACGCCGATGAACCACCACAATGCCGTTACGACCGAGGTGACCACGACGACGGGGAGCACCAGCACCGTGTGTGCCAGGTCCAGCCACAACCCCGGGTCCGACGTTGCGGCTCCCTCCCCTGACCGCCGACGCGCGCCCTGCGCCTCGTCGCCCCGGGAGCGCACCAAGGCGATCCGCCACCGCTCCAAGTCGGCGGGCCTCCGCGCCAGTTCCGGGGCACCGGTCCTGACCGGGGACCGGCTCGGGAGCAGCAGGCCGGCCGTGCCGAGACACAGAGCGCCGAGCACCAGCAGCAGGCCGAACAGGGCAGTCAGCGGTGCGGTCAGCAGGTACAGCGAGTCCAGAAACGTACGGCGTCCCAAGCGCACCGCGAACCGGCCACCCGACCGCCACCGCCCCGTGGCCACACCCACGTTCACGCCCGTGACCACGGAAGACATCGAGTCAGCCATGTGTCCAGCCTAATCGCGATCGGAGCGGGAAAGGCGGTCTCCCCTTCGCACGGGGCTTGTGCTGGACTACCCCCACATGATCCGTACACGACGATGGGGTGAATGCGATGCCTCTCGAGGGCGAGTACGACCCGAGTCCGATGGGGTGGATCCGTGAACAGGTCGAGTTGTACGAGAGTTCGAGTGGCACACAGGGCACAACGCTCTGGGACACGGGCCTGCCGGTCGTCATCGTCACGATGCGCGGCGCGAAGAGCGGCAGGATCCGCAAGATTCCGCTGATGCGCGTGGAGCACGAGGGGCGGTACGCGGCGGTGGCCTCGAAGGCCGGCTTCCCGCGCCACCCGGTCTGGTTCTTCAACCTCAAGGCCGGACCGCGGGTCGATCTCCAAGACGGCCCCGAACTACAGAGCATGACGGCCCGTGAGCTCACCGGGGACGAGAGGGCCCAGTGGTGGCAGCGCGCGGTCGCCGCGTATCCGCCGTACGCCGAGTACCAGGAGAAGACCGACCGCGTGATCCCCGTCTTCGTGCTCGAACCCGAGCACTTGACCGCGTGAGACCTACCAGTACGTGGCCGGTCCCGTCAGGACCCAGCCGGTGTCGGTGGGTCTGACCCGGAAGCCCAGCGCCACCTCGATGATCTGCGCGCGGTAGGTGATCTTGACGTAGACGCTGCTGCCGGTGTGGCCCCAGACGAAGTCGGCGAGTTCGAGTTCGCCGAGCCAGGACAGGTCCTGCTCCCATTCGTCGGCAGCAGGACCGTCGCTCGCCTCGTCCTCGTCATCCTCGGCGTTCGCCCCGACGGAACCGGACCACAGCGCCTTGAGCACATGCCGCATCGAGTGGTGGTCGATGGCCTGTTCTGCCTCGGAGATCTTCCCGGCTCGCAGCAGGCTGAAGTAGTCGCGAACGACCGCTTCGATGTCCCTCGTGGCAGGGGGCTCCGTCCAGATCTTCACCGCGCGATCATACGAATTCCGGGGATGCCGACCCCCCCGAGTTCCCGTCGCTGTCAGTCGCGCCACCAGCGGGCATCGGCGCCCAAGACGTCGCGCAGGGTGTTGGTGGCGCAGTGGATCTCGCCCTCGGAGACATGGGGACTGATCAGGTCGTCGACGTAGGTCACCCGATAGCCGGTGCTGCCGAAGGCCGCGGTGATGGCCTCGGCGAAGACGTCCTTGCCGTTCACGACGGGACCGTACGGCGTGGGTGCGACGTATCGACCGTTGTTGAGGACGAGACCGTTGACCGTGCCGGGAATCTCCGCCACCGCGTCTCTCATTGCGGCCAGTTGCTGCTCCTTGGCCTCCTTCTCCGGGCCGTCGTCCATGCCGCGGATCTCGGTCTCCAGCATTCCGTAATCCATCGAGCGGGCCGTGTAGAGGGCGGGGACGCGCACGATGTCGGCGTCCGTGAGACCGGCCTTCGAGCGGAGCACGGCGAGATTGGCGTCGATCCGGTCGGCGGCCCGCTCGTTGGTGCCGGTGAACTGGGCGTCGGCCAGGAACTGGTCGACGGTGCGTTGGTCGATCCGCTCGTCGTACGGCCACTCCAGCGTGGGCAGTTGGCCGTGCAGAAGGTCGCCTCCGTGCCCCTTCGCCCGGACGTCGCGGAGGAGGGCCAGACCTGCGCGGGGGTCTGCGACCACGGCCCGCCAGCCCAGTCGGCTGCCAGGGGCGGGCAGGAACTGCACGAACTCGTCGACGTGGCCGATGGTCAGCCATGAGGTGTCCAGGGAGATCGGGTCCTGCATGCCCTGTGCCCGCAGGAAGGTCAGCATCTCCGGAGCGGGTCCGGTCGGGCCAGGAGTGAGACCGTCTCCGCCGATGACGACCCGGCCGTGCGGGTTGCCTGGCGTCGGCGGCATGGTCTCCAGGTTGCCCATCGAGTCGTAGCTGTTGTTCTCGTTCACGTCCGGGACATGGGTGAGGTGGACGGCCGCCACGTCGTGGCCGGCGAGTTCGGTGAACGCGGTGCGGGCGGCCACGCGACGGTCGTCGTTGACGGAGGTGATGAGCACCCGCATGCCGTGGGGACGGCCGTCGGGACCCGGGACGGCGGTGTAGGCGAGCTCGAAGATGTCCTGAGCCCATGCGTCGCCCTTGGTGTCGAGGGCAACGGAGGGGCCCTGCACTCCCCCGGCCGGCAGCGCGGCGTCCAGTTCCTTCACGAAGGCGTCGGTGTAGGTGTCCCCGTCGCTGGTGGCGGCTCTCAACACCTGCTGTACGGGAGCGGTGTTGAGCTGCGTGAGCACCGGGGACTGACGGATCCGCAGGTGCGCCGAGGAGCTCTTGCCGTCCGCGGAGACGGTGAGGGTGATGGTCGATCGACCGTTCCAGGTCGTGGTGTCCCTGAGTATGTCGCGGCCCTCGACCGCGAGTTCCACTCCGTCCCTCAACTCCTGGGCGGTGAGGACCGTTTGCGGCCCGACCACCTCCCAACCGCGCGGGGCGGTTCCGCCGGGCCGGTGGACGAAGAGCCGGATGCGGTCCGTGACCGCCGCGGGCACGGTGATGCGGCCTGTGGCGGAGTCGGGCGCGCCGGCCCAGGGGCGGGTGCGGAACCGGGCCAGGTCGGCCTCGTCGGCGGCTCCGTCGACCACGTTGTCCGCGGCGTCGTTGCAGGCGGCCAGGTCGCGGTCGGTCTTGTTCTGCTCCCAGCGATGCGAGCGGACCAAAGCGGCCCATTCCGCCTCGGCCTTCTCGCGGTCCGGGTCCGCCTCCAGTTCGGCCCTCCTCTTGTAGAACGCGTCGTCGTTGGCGGCCTCCCGGTCGACGGCGTCCCCGACCAGGCTCCGCGCCCGATCCCGACAACGACCGGTGTCGTCGTCGACGTTGGGCAGGAAGAGCAACTCGGGCCCGGCGCCCGCCGGCTGATGTGCCGTCAGTCCGGCCACGGGCATACCACTGGCGGAGGCGGGCAGGGTCAGGCCGAGGATGCCGACGCTGACGGCACCGACCATCGCGATACCGCGGGTGTGGATCTTCATGCGCCGGATCCTCACAGGCCCGTGTTCGATTCTCGTCAGAGACCTGTTTGGCACATCTCAGGGAAGGTCGGCGGAGCCGACGGCGCCTGACCGCACGCACGGCGGGGAGTCGTCGGCCAAAACCCGGCAGCTTTCGCCGGCATGGGGCTGTCCTTTCAATTGAGGCTCGGCGCGCTCGCGCGGATCCCCAGGGGTGACGCTCACCATCGCTGGGGACCGCGGCGCGAAAACGCGGGGTGGAGAAGTTCGGGCGTCAGCCGGTGGTGACGGTTTCGGGGACCTCGGTGTCGCTGCCGTCCATGGCGAGGGCGGCCGTTTTCGGACCGCGCAGGGAGATGTAGACGAGCAGGGCGCCCAAGAGGGCGACGCCTGCCCACATGGCCTGTTGCCAGCCCTGGATGAAGGACTGTTGGGCCGCGTGGAGCAGCTCCTGCTGATGCGTGCCGGTGCTGGGTGCCACCTCGACCGCGTTGGCGATGCCGTCGCGCGCCACGTCCGCGGCGCTCTGGGGGATGCCGTTGAGCTTGTCGTCGATGGCGTTGCGGTAACCGGCGGAGACCAGTGCGCCGAGCAGGGCGACGCCTAGGGCGGTACCGAACTCGCGGGTCACGTCGTTGAGTGCGGAGGCGACGCCCTGCTTCTCGCGGGAGAGGGAGCCGGTGATGGCCTCGGTGGAGGGGGTCATCGACAGGCCCATGCCGACACCCATGGCGAGCATGCCGGGCAGGACGGTCAGGTAGCCGTGGTAGCCGCCGTCGGCCGAGACGAACAGCGCCATGAGCGCGAGGCCGGCGGCGGTCAGCGCGATGCCCGCCGCCATGGTCGGGCGGGGGCCGATCCGTGCGGCCAGCTTCGCGGCGGCGCCGGAGGCGGCCATCATCATCACGGCCATGGGCATCAGCGCGAGCGTGGACAGCAGTCCGGACCAGCCGAGCACGGCCTGGAAGAACGGGAAGAGGACCACGGCGATGCCTGCCTGGACACCGAAGACCACCAGCAGCGTGATCGAGCCGCCGGCCAGGCCACGCTCGCGGAACAGGCGCACGTCCAGCAGAGCCGCGTCGCGGCGGTGCAACTCCCATGCCACGAAGCCGATGGCGCCGATCACTCCTACGGCAAGGCTGAACAGCGTCAAGGGTGCGGTCCAGCCGTGCTCCGGGCCCTCTTGCAGAACGAAGATGAGACCGACCGCGGCGACGGACGACAACAACGCGCCGACGGTGTCGAAGGAATGAACAGAGCGCTCGCGGGAGTTGGGGACCGACTTCAGTGTCATGGCCAGGGCCACGACGACCAGGATCACGGGCAGGACGAACAGCCAGCGCCAGTCGGCGACGTCGACGAGGAGGGCGGAGAGGAACATGCCCAGAATGCCACCGCCTCCGGCGACGCCGGTCCACACGCCGATGGCCTTGCCGCGCTGCTCCTGAGGGAAGGTGGAGGTGATGACGGCCAGAGTGATGGGCATGATCATCGCGGCGCCGATGCCGCCGGCCACGCGCGCGGCGAGCATCACCTCGGCGGTCGGGGCCACGCCCGCCACGACGTTCGCGGCGCCGAAGATACCCAGACCGGCGACCAGCATGGGCTTGCGGCCGAGCCGGTCGCCAATGGCGCCGAGCGGGAGCAGCAGGGCGGCCAGCGCGAGGGTGTAGATGTTGATGATCCACAGAACCGTGCTCTGCGAGGCATCGAACTCGACGGCCAGGTGGGTCTGGGCGACGTTCAGCCCGGACACCGATGCGACTACGGCCATCAGTGCCAGGGAGACGGCGATCAGGATCGTGCGGAGCTGCTGCGCGTCCGGCGTGCCGACGCCGCTTCCGGGAATCGCCGGTGAATTCTTGTTCGCACTCATGGGTCAACCATGAAGTCTCCTTGCCTCATGGGCATACCATCTTGCGTATGACGCAAAATGACGGTGAGCTGGACAGCCTCGTACGCAAACGGATCCGGGCCCTGCGCGTGGCGCAGGGATGGTCCCTGGAGGAACTGGCCACTCGCGCCCATGTCAGCCAGTCCACGCTCTCCCGCATCGAGAACGGTCAGCGTCGGCTCGCACTGGATCAGCTGGTCACCCTTGCCCGCGCGCTGGACACGTCCCTGGACCAGCTGGTGGAGACCGCCAGCGACGACGTCGTCACCAACCCGATGATCGACGGTGCCCATGGGCTGATGCGGTGGCCGGTCAAGGGCAACCCGGGCATGAGCGTCGTACGACAGCGGATCACCGAACCGCCCCCGGACAATCCCGCACGGATGCGCGCTCACCCCGGCCGGGAGTGGCTCGTCGTGCTGTCCGGTACCGCGACCCTCATGCTCGGCCACCGCCGCTACCGCGTGGAGACCAACCAGGCCGCGGAGTTCCCCACCATGCTCCCGCACGCCATCGGTGCCGAGGGCGGCCCCTGCGAGATCATGGGCATCTTCGATCGCGACGCCCGCCGGGGCCACCAACGCGACAGCGACGGCAAGAGTGTCGGCGGCGACGACGCGCACGACGCCGACGCGTGAACACCCGCCAGTCGGCCCGAGAGCATCTTCGAGCCGACCACCTCGGACGCGCCGTATGGCCGGCTAAGGCCGGACGGCCGCGTCCAGTGCCGTGGGTGGTACGACCAGGTCCGCCCGGTCGCGGGTGGCGATGACGACATCGGCGTTGCGCTGGTCGGTGCCCAAGACCCAGGCGAGGGCGGCGTCTTGGGGCTTGCCGAACTTCACGTGGCGGGCGACGAGTCGCCGGACGCGTTCCTGTTCGTCCAGGTCGCAGAACCACACCTCGTCCAGAAGCGGGCGGAGTCGCGGCCAGGGATCGGCGTCCAGCAGAAGGTAGTTGCCCTCGGTCACGACCAGGCGGGCGGTGGGGAGTACGGGGATGGCGCCGGCGATCGGCTGTTCCAGGACGCGCTCGAAGCCCGGTGCGTACACCACGTCGTCGGTCTCCTCCCGCAGCCGCCGCAGGAGCGCCGCGTAACCGAGGGCGTCGAAGGTGTCCGGCGCGCCCTTGCGGTCACGTCGGCCGAGACGGTCGAGTTCGGTGTCGGCGAGGTGGAAGCCGTCCATCGGGACGTGCGCGACCCAAGGCTGCCCCTCGCCGTTGAGCTCGCGCACGAGGTGCTCGGCGAGCGTCGTCTTGCCCGCCCCGGGAGCACCGGCGATGCCGAGGACGGCCCGCCGGCCGGGACGGACGAGGGACCCCGCGCGGCGCAGCAGGTCGTCGAAGGTCATGCGCGCACGCCGCTCGCCGCCAGCTGCTGGGCGATGAAGCCGCGGGCGTGGCGGGCGAGGTCGTCGCCGTCGGACCAGAGGTTGCGCCAGATGGCGAGGTCGGCGGAGAGGCCCGGTGCCACCACGGCCGAGGAGAACGACTCGAAGGTGATGGGGCCTTGGTAGCCGATGTCGGCGAGGGCGTGGAAGAAGGCGGTGAAGTCCAGGTGACCCGCGCCGAGATAGCCGCGGTGGTTCTCGCCTATGTGGACGTACCCGAGGCGGTCGCCGACGTCGCGCACGGGTCGTACGAGATCGTCCTCTTCGATGTTCATGTGGTAAGTGTCCAGGTGGATGAGGACATTGTCCTCACCGATGTCGTCGGCGAGGGTGAGGGCGTCGCGGGCGGTGTTGACGACGTTCGTCTCGTAGCGGTTGCAGATCTCCAGGCCCAGGGTCATGCCGAGGGGGCGGGCCTCCTGGGCGAGGCGGCGCAGGACGGAGACGACATTGGCGCGGCCGGCGCTGGTCAGCGGGGCACCGTACTTGCCGAGCGCGCTGTAGAGGGCGCCGGTGAAGTGGGTGCCGCCGAGGCCGTGGGTGACGGCGAGGGAGTCGTGCAACAGCTTCTCGCCGCGCTCGACGACGGCCGGGTCGGTGCTGGAGACGTCGGCGTCGAAGGCGAGTCCGCGCGAGCACGCGACCTGGAGGCCGGCCGCCGTGAGTTCCTTGCGGGCCGCGTCGACGTCGAGGCTGACGGAGTCGTGCAGGGACAGCTCCAGCAGGTCGAAGCCGGCTGCCTTGGTCCGCGCGACGGCATGGCTCACCGAGGCGGGCGAGGTGTCGCCGGCCCAGACCAGCGCGTGCACGCCGATCGGGTTGGTGGGGGTCGCGGGCGCGGCGGTCGAAGCAGGGGCAACGGCGGTCGAGGGTGCGGCCGTTGCGGGCGAGGGTGCGGCGGTCATGGAAGTGAACTCCTCAGTCAATGCGGGCCCCCGTGATGAGGGCGACGATCTCATCGCCGGTGGTCTCGGCCGTGCGGCGGCCGCCGACGCAGCGGCCCGCGCGCATCACCCACACCTGGTCGCTGAGCCGCATGACCTGCGCGAAGTTGTGGCTGATCAGAAGGACGGTGTGGCCGTCGTCGCGGAGCTTGAGGATGAGGTCCTCGACCTTGGCGGTCTCCTGGACACCGAGAGCCGCGGTGGGCTCGTCCATGATGACCAGCCGTGAACTGAAGCCCGCGGCACGGCAGATGGCCACCGCCTGGCGCTGCCCGCCGGACAACCGGCGCACCCGCGAGCCGACCGCGGGCACGTTGACCGCGAGCGTGGAGACCATCTCCCGGGCCCGCTTCTGCATGGCCCGCCGGTCCAGGAGCGCGATCGGGCCGAAGCGGCGCACCAACTCCCGGTTGAGGAACAGGTTCTGCCACACCGTCAGATCCTCGACCAGGGCGAGGTTCTGGTGGACCGTCTCGATACCGGCCGCGCGCGCGTCCTCGGGCGAGTGGAAGTCGACGGGCGTGCCGTCGTAGAGGACACGGCCGCTGTCCGGGCGGTGGATCCCGGAGACGCAGCGCACCAGGGTGGACTTGCCGGCGCCGTTGTCGCCGACGAGGGCGGTGATCTCGCCGGGGCGCAGGGTGAGCGAAACGTCGGCCAGGGCACGGACGTTGCCGAAGGACAGCGACACGTTCTCGCAGGCGATCAGTGGCTCGGCCATCGCGGTGGACTTAGCGGGTCCGGCGGCCTTGTCGAAGGCTGCGGAGGATCCGGCGGGCGCGGAGGACTCGAAGGACTGCGGCTCGTTCATCGGATCTCTCCTTGGTGGATACCCCGGTCTTGAGGCCGGGGAGGAAATGAAGTTCCTGCGGAGCAGGGCTGGGGGAGCCGGTTAGCCGCCAGGGCGGACCGGCGTGCGCCGTCCACCGGCCGACGACTGTCGCTCACAAGGAATCCGATAGTGTGTGAGCCATGAAGCGGCAGGTCAAGCGAGCTTTCAAGTACCGCTTTTACCCCACCGGCGAGCAGGCGGCAGAACTGTCCCGCACGTTCGGTTGCGTCCGCCTCGTCTACAACAAGGCGCTGGAGGAACGCACGCGGGCCTGGTACTGCGAACAGCGCCGCATCTCCTACGTGCAGTCGTCCGCCGCGCTGACGGAGTGGAAGAAGACCGAGAAGCTCGCATTCCTGACGGAGGTGTCCTCGGTCCCGCTTCAGCAGGCGCTGCGCCATCTCCAGACGGCGTTCGGAAACTTCTTCGCCAAACGCGCGAGGTACCCGCGCTACAAGTCCCGGAAGAAGTCGCGGGCGTCGGCCGAATACACACGCAGTGCCTTCACGTGGCGCGACGGACGGCTGACGTTGGCGAAGATGGCCGACCCCCTGGACATCCGCTGGTCGCGTCCGCTGCCCGAAAGCGCGGAGCCGACCACGGCGACCGTGTCCCGCGACGCGGCGGGACGCTGGTTCGTGTCCCTCCTGTGCCAGGACACCATCGCCCCGGCCACCGCCACCACAGGGGCCGTCGGCCTGGACTTCGGGATCGCCTCCCTCGTGACGCTGTCCACGGGGGAAAAGGTCGCCAACCCGAAGCACGAGCGGCGCGATCGCGCCCGGCTGGCCCGTGCCCAGCGTGAGCTGTCGCGGAAGGCGAAGGGCTCGGCGAACCGCGAGAAAGCCCGTCGCGAGGTCGCCAAGGTCTATGCGCGGATCGCCGACCGGCGCCGCGACTTCCTCCACAAGCTGTCGACTCGACTCGTCCGTGAGAACCAAACGGTCGTGATCGAGGACCTCACCGTCCGCAACCTGCTGAAGAACGGCACGCTCGCGCGCGCCATCTCCGACGCGTCCTGGACGGAACTGCGCACGATGCTGGAGTACAAGTGCGCCTGGTACGGGCGCGAACTCGTCGTAATCGACCGCTTCTTCGCCAGCAGCAAGCTGTGCGGGAACTGCGGCACGGTCCGCGAGAAGCTGCCGCTCAACGTCCGCGAGTGGACGTGCGACAACTGCGGTGTCGTGCACGACCGCGATGCGAACGCGGCACGCAACATCCTGGCCGCCGGGCTGGCGGCGTCTGCCTGCGGAGACGGTGTAAGACCTCAACGGGAGTCCTCCCGGACGGGGCAGTCGTCGGTGAAACAGGAAACCCAGCGGGCGACCGCTGGAATCCCCCACCTTTAGGGGTAGGAAGTCAACGCTGGAACCTCGTCAGGAATGCGGCCAGCACCACGACGATGCCGACGGACAGCGGCTGGTAGAACTGCGAGACGCCCAGCAGGGTGAGCCCGTTGACCAGGGCGGTCAGCAGCAGGGCACCGATCACCGGGCCGACGATCGTGGCCCGCCCGCCGAAGAGGCTGACCCCGCCGAGCACCACCGCGGCAACGGAGTTGAGCAGGAACGAGGTGTTGGCGGCGGGTTCGGCGGCGCCGACGCGGGCCACCAGCAGGACGGACCCGAGTCCGGCCAGGGCACCGGAGACCACGTACACCGCGATCTTGACGCGTGCCGTGCTGATGCCCATCGCGGACGCCGACTCGGGCGCACCGCCGGTGGCGAGTACGTGGGTGCCGAACCGGGTGTGGAACAGGGCGACATGGGCGACGAGAGCCACGCCCGCGGCGATCAGGAACGTCCAGCCGAGCACGCCGATCCCGCCGGTGGACAGCTTCAGCAGCGTCGTGTTCACGATCGTCACGGGCTTGCCGTCGGAGAGGATCAGTGCGAGTCCGGAGGCCGCCGACAGGGTGCCGAGCGTGACGATGAAGTCGGTGATCTTTCCTCGCGCCACGATCACACCGTTCGCCACGCCGACCGCCGCGGAGGCGACCACGGCCAGCACACAGGACAGACCGAGCCCCCAGCCGGCCTGGTAGGCCTGTCCGAAGGCGACCGCGCCGAGTGTCATCGTCGAGGCGATCGACAGGTCGATGCCGGCCGTGGCGATCACGAAGGTCTGCCCGACGGCCAGGATGATCAGGATGGCCGCGGACACCAGCATCGACTCCACGTTCCCGGTGCTCAGGAACGTGGAGTCGGCGCTCTGGAAGACGATCACCAGGACGACGAGCCCGACCAGCGCGGCCCATTCGGCCCAGAAGCCGACGTCACGCGCACGCGCCGCCCAGGCCCGGGGGCCCGATCCCTGGTCCGGGGCCTGCTTGGCCACCTCGGCGCCCTTGCCCTCTTCGCCCTCTTTGGCCGCGAGCGTTGCCTCACTCATGGTGTTTCCTTCTTCCGGCGGGAGGGCCGCCGGATCACTTGGCGAGCGTCTTGAACGGATCGTCATAGCTGCCGAACGGCTTCGGAGTGCTGGCCAGTGCCTTGTCCGCGTCGGCCTTGGTGACGAGTTCCACCGGAGCCGCGACGTTCTTGGGCAGCGTCTTGCCCTTCGCCGCCGCCTGGCAGGCCTCCACGCCCATCTGCCCGATGGCGTACGGGTATTGGGCCACGGTCGCGTCCAGCGTCCCGGCCTTGACGGCGCTCAGCGCGTCCTTGATGCCGTCGACGCTGATGATGTGCACCTTGCCGGTCTTCCCCGCGTTCGCGACGGCCCTGGCGACGCCGAGCCCCATGTCGTCGTTGGCGACGAAGAAGCCCTTGAGGTCCGGGTGGGCGCGCAGCAGGTCGGTGGCTGCGGTCAGCGCGGTCTGCCGGTCCCAGTCGGCGGCGACGGTCTGCACGACCTTGATGCCGGAGCCGACACCTTCCTTGAAGCCGGTGACCCGGGCGCCGCTGGTGACGTCACCGGCGATACCGCCGATCACCGCGACGTTGCCGCCCTGGGGCAGCAGCTTCGCCATCTGGGCGCCCGCGGTCTTTCCGGCGGCCGTGTTGTCCGTGCCGATGTAGGTGGCCGGGGTCGCGCCGGCCGCCTTGGCGGCCTTCGCGTCGATGGGGCTGTCGATGTTGACGACGGTCTTCTTCGACTGGGCGACCTTGGCCAGGCCCTGCACGAGGTTGGTGGCGGAGATCGGGTTCACGATGTAGCACCCGAAGTCCTGGCCGGCGAGGCCGGTCAGCTTGTCCGCCTGCCCCGTGGTGTCGGTGATCGAGTTGGCGGCCTGCACCGTGACATCGACCCCGCCGGTCTTCGCCTGGGCGTCGATGCCCTGTTGCATGCTCTGGAAGAACGGGTTGTCCAGTCCCTTGATCACCGCGGCGAACTTGGTGCTGCCGGAGGAGCCGGAGCCCGACGAGTCGCCGGAGCCGCAGGCGCTGAGTGCGAGCACTCCGGTGACGGCGAGGGCGATGCCGGATACGGCGGTGCGGCGCGCGGTGAACGTGCCGAACACGGCCCCACTTCTGACGGCTCTGTGCTGTGTGCGCATGGGGTGTCCCTTTCCCACTGGATACGCCTGACGGTACGACCCCTTCCGGAGGCTGACAATACTTCTTTCGACTTTTTCAGTCATAAGAAGAGAGACTTTCACTTAGTCACCGTCATAGCTAGAGTGTCCAGGTGGATACGACGAACACCGCCGCCCGGGCCGAGACCAGTCCGGGCGGGATACTGGCCCTGTTCCGTGACGTGGCCGACGGCCTCACGAAGACCGACGTCGTACAGCAGACGGGCCTGTCGCGCACCACGGTCAACCAGCGGCTCGAGGGCCTGCTCGGCGCCGGCCTGCTGGTCCCGGCCCCCGAGGACGCGCGCACCCGCGGCCGCCCGGCCGGACGGTTCGTCGTCAACCGCGACCGGGGGGTCCTGCTCCTCGCCGACATCGGCGCCACCGGGCTGCGCACCGCGATCTGCGACCTGGCGGGCGAGGTGCGTGCGGAGCGCGAGGCCGTGTGCGACGTGAGCACCGGGCCGGAGGCCGTGCTGTCCGTCGTGGAGGAGCAGTTCCGCGAACTGCTGACGGAGACCGCACACGCCGACACCGATGTCCTCGGCATCGGTGTCGACGTGCCCGGGCCGGTCGACTTCGCCACCGGACGGGTCGTCAGCCCGCCGATCATGACCGGTTGGGACCGCTACGACATCCCAGGCCGCGTGGGTCCCGTGTACGGCTGTCCGGTCCTCGTCGACAAGGACGTCAACGCCATGGCCTACGGCGAACAGCGGCTGCGCTACCCGGAGGTCGACCACCTGCTGATGCTGAAGATCGGCACCGGCGTCGGCACCGGCATCATCGCCGGCGGCCGCATCCACCGCGGCGCCGACGGTGCGGCCGGCGACGTCGGCCACATCCAGGTCACCGTCGAGGACACCAAGGAACCCCCGCTCTGCCGCTGCGGCAACACCGGCTGTGTCGAGGCGTTCGCGGGCGGCTGGGCCCTGGTCCGCGACCTGCGGACGGCGGGACACGACGTCACGACCGTCGACGACGCGGTACGCCTGATCCGCTCCGGCGACCCCACCGCCGTACGCCTCGCCCGGCGCGCGGCACGCATTCTCGGCATCGCCGTCGCGGACGCGGTCAACATGTTCAACCCGCGCGTCATCGCCATCGGCGGCCAACTCGCCCACACCGACGAGCAGTTGTTCGCCGGCATCCGCGAGGTCGTGTACCGCCGTTCACTCCCGCTGGCCACCCGCAACCTCCAGATCGTCCGCAGCACGTTGGACCCGCGCGCCGGAGTCATGGGGCTCTCCCAACTGCTGGTCGACGGCATCTACGCGCCGCACCGCGTCCAGGAACTCATCGACGTCCGGGAGCGCTGAGGTCCGGCGTCGGCGAGCGGACGACTACGGACGGACGACCCGCCGGAGCAGGACCTCATGGAGGAGGTCGGGGTCGGACGCAGCACGCTGCGCGAGGCGATCGGCGCACTGGTGCACCTGGGGCTGCTGGAGCCCTGGGCCGGAGACGGCACCTATGTCCGCTCCTCCAGCGAGCTTCAGTCGGTCATGGTGCGGCGGGCGAGCTCCGTAGAGAGGGGCAAGGTACTGGAGTTGCGGACCGTCCTGAAGGAGTACGCCTCGGGAGCCGCGGCCCTGCGCCGCAGCGAGGGGCAGTTGCAGCAGGTGCGGGAGCTGTTGGCCGACGCCGACGAGGCCAGCGCCGGCGAGGACACGGCCGCGGCCACGAACGTCGACGCGCTGTTCCACCGGGCCGTCGTCCGGGCGAGCGGGAACGACCTGCTGGTCGAGGTGTACGACTACCTCGGGACGGCACTCACCGCGTCCCCGGGCGGTCCGGCGTGGGACGCCACCCACGCCGAGGAGCACGCCCGCCTGCATCGGCGGCTCGTCGACGCGATCGAGTCCCGTGACGCGGGCGGCGCCCGTGACGCGGCCGCCGCGATCATCCAGCTCACCCGCGACCACGAGGCCACGACGACACGCGCAGCGTAGGAACAGTGGGCACGCAGCCGACTTTGGACTCCCGTCAGCACTCCGCCACCGAGCCATCGCTCGTGGACCGTGCCGACATGGCCCGGCCCGCCGCGTCGGTCGGGCTCGTCATCGCCATCTGCCTGATGGCGGCCAACCTGCGCACCCCCCTCACCGGTGTCGGCGCCCTGCTGCCCGAGATCGAGCACGGCAGCGGCCTGACGTCGAGCTGGGGCGGGCTGCTCAGCACACTCCCCCTGCTGACGTTCGCCGCGACGTCGCCCCTGGTCGCCCGGACCTCCCACCGGTGGGGCAACGCCCGCCTGCTGGTCGTGGCGCTCGGTGTGCTGGCCGTCGGAACGGTGGTCCGTTCCCTTCCCTCGGTGGTCTGTCTGTTCGCCGGAACGGTGCTGCTCTCCGCGGCCATCGTGTTCGGCAACGTGCTGCTGCCCGCGCTGATCAGGCGCGGCGTGCCCGCACACCGTATCCAGAGCGTCAGTGCTCTCTACGTGACCGTCATGGGCCTCATGGCAGCGGTCTCCTCCGGGGTCTCCGCGCCGCTGGCCCAGTCCGTGCCGGGTTCCTGGCACACCGCCCTGGCCTGGGGTGTCGCCTTCACGTCGCCGCGTTCTTCGCCTGGCTGCCGCGGATGCGAGGTGACAAGCCACAGGCGTCCAGCGGCGGGACCCACAGCCCGGTGCCCTGGTCCGTCGCGGCTCGCCTGGCAGGGCACCCTCTTCATGGGCCTGCGGTCCCTGGCCTTCTACACCGCCGTCGCGTGGCTGCCCAGCATCCTGGCCGACCGCGGCACGAGCAGCACCGCGGCCGGATGGATGCTGTTCTACTACCAGGTGGTCTCGCTGGCCGCCAGCAGCCTTCTGCCGCTGCTCACCCGAGGCCGGCACGACCAGCGCTGGACCGCGGCCGGGGCTTCGATCCTCACGGCAGGCGGCTTCACCCTTCTCGTCACGGCCCCGCGCTGTCCGTCCTGGCCTGCACCCTGCTCGGACTGGGCGGTGGCGCCTGCCTCGTCCTCGCGCTGACCTTCCAGAGCCAGCGCGCTGGCAGCTCCGGCGAAGCCGCCGCGCTGGCGGGCATGGCACAGTCCATCGGTTACCTCGTGGCCGCGGCCGGCCCCCTGCTCCTCGGCATCGTGCACGACGCCACGCACAGCTGGACCCTTCCGCTCACCGTGTTGGCCGTCCTCGGCATCGCCACGGCAGTCGCCGGGCACGGTGCGGGACAGGATCGCCACATAGCTCAGCCCTCCCGCTGACCCGCGCTGCCGCTCGGCCCGCCCCAACGTCCGATCCCGCTCGCCGGGCTGACCTACCCCTCGTCCGTGGGAGCGGCCGGACGTCCCGCGTACCGGCTGCGCATCCCGTCACTTGCCGCGGGCCCGGCCGTGAAGACGTACGTCTCACTGTCGTCGAGCCGGCGACCGGTCCTGGCGTCGACTACCACGGGCTCGACCTCCTGACCGCTGTGCGCGTCCACGAGGATCATGCTCCGCTCCCCCGGCGCCAAGCGGGAGTTGCCCCACGCGGCCAGGGCCACGATCACCGGGCGCAGGGACCGCCCGAGTTCGGTCAGTACGTACTCGTGGCGCACCGGGTTGGTCTGGTACGGCCTGCGCTCCAACAGCCCGTCCGCGACCAGGGACTTGAGCCGGGTGGTGAGCATGCTGGAGGAGATGCCGAGGCTCTCCTGGAACTGGTCGAAGCGGGTGTAGCCGTCGAAGGCGTCGTGCAGGATCAGCAGCGTCCACCACTCACCGACATGTTCGACCGTCGTGGACAGCGGGCACTCCCGGTCCTCCAGCCTGATCCGACTTGCCACGGCGGCCATCCCCTCAGTTACTGCTAAAGTCGAAGTTACTAGCTTCTATTTTAGCAGCAACACGGGAGCGGTGCTTTGCATGCCCGCGCCCTGGAACGGAGCACAACGTGAGCACACCCAGCAGTGAATCGCTCGAAGGCCGACGCGCTCTGGTCACCGGCGGCACCAAAGGCACCGGAGCCGCGATCGCCCGACGACTCGCCGACGCCGGCGCGACCGTGCTGGTCACCGCGCGCAGCCGCCCCGACGACGTCGAGGAGAAGACGTTCATAGGCGCCGACCTGTCCAGCGCGGAGGGCGTCTCGCACGTCGCCTCCGAGGTGGAGGCCCGCGTGGGTGGCGTCGACATCCTGGTCAACACCCTTGGCGGCTCAGCGGCACCGGCAGGAGGGTTCGCCGCGCTCGATGACGACGACTGGGCAAGGGAGTTGGACACCAACCTGCTGGCCGCCGTCCGCCTGGACCGCGCTCTCCTCCCCCACATGATCGCCACGGGCAAGGGCGCGGTCGTGCACGTCACCTCCATCCAGCGGCGCCTGCCGTTGTGGAACGGCACCCTGGCCTACGCCGCCGCCAAGGCTGCCCTGACCACCTACAGCAAGGGCCTGGCCAACCAACTCGCCCCGCACGGCGTCCGCGTCAACACCGTCTCGCCCGGCTTCGTCCAGACCTCGGCGGCCGACCATCTCGTCGCCCGGATCGCCGACGAGGCCGACATCAGTCAGGAAGCCGCGCTGGGCCGGCTCATGGACTCCCTGGGAGGCATCCCGCTCGGCCGTCCCAACCGGCCCGAGGAGGTCGCCGAACTCGTCGCCTTCCTCGTCTCCGACCGCGCCTCGGCCATCGTCGGCGCCGAACACGTCATCGACGGCGGAACCACCCCGACCGTCTGAACCCACCACCACCTTCAGGAGCGTCATGCCCGACAACCAGCCCCGGACCATCAGCCCGAACGACCTGCCCGAGGTGATCACGCGCTACCTCACGGCGCACCGCGCCCACGACACGGCCATCGCGGTCACGACGTTCGCCGACGACGCCACCGTGATCGACGACGGCAGGACCTACCGGGGCAGCACCGCGATCGAGGGGTGGCTGGACCGGGCGGCCACCGAATTCACGTACACCATCCAGCTCACGGACGCCCAGGAGACCGACGCGGCCCACTACATCGCCACACACCACCTCGAAGGCGACTTCCCCGGCGGCACCGTCGATCTCCACTATCGGTTCACGCTGCGCGGCGACCTCATCGAGCACCTCGTCATCGAGCCCTGAGCCCGCTCCCGCCGCGTGACCGACCAAGGCCCCAGCTGCGGCGCTTAGTTCATGTCTTGATTTAAATCGTGAGGTGAACTCTCCGCAAGCCCTCGGGAAGCGAAACCTTTCCGGACCCCACTTCCGCCGGATCCCTTGACACCTTGCTGACATGCCCTCAACACTCCTCGGCGGGAGAGCGCTCTCCCAGACCGTTCTCCCACCGTCTCCCGGCGCCCTCGCACCGGCTCACCTGACGCCATGTCACGGGGACGCCGGGCGACGACCTCTGACACCCCCACCGTTCAGGAGGAGGTCTCCATGTCACGGAGATCGAAAGGCCTGTCAGCCACGCTGATCACCGGCGCGCTCCTGCTGACCTCGCTCGGCCTCGGCGGCATCGCCATGAGCGCCGGGCCACCCGCACCGCACAGCGCCGCCGCGCAGTCCTTCGCGGCCACCCACTCCGGTCACGCCATGGCCGCGTCCACCGCCAACTCCCCTGAGGATCCCGACGGCGACGGCTACATCCTCGCCAACCCGCCGGTCACCGGCGTGACGCCGTCCACGCAGAACCCGCCGCACCGTTACTTCCACGAGTTCCAGGCCAACTGCTCGGTCACGCACACCAGGCCGGACGACCCCATCGTCTATCCGCAGCAGCCGGGCAAGTCCCACGACCACACGTTCATGGGCAACACGACGACCGACGCCAACAGCACGACCGCCTCGCTGTCGGCCGGCGGCACCACGTGCAAGGCGCCCGGCGACCTGTCCGGCTACTGGATGCCCACGCTCTACAAGGGCAACCAGCAGATCCTTCCCGTCGGCCCGCAGGTCATCTACTACAAGACCGGCGTCACCGACTACACGAGTGTCCGGCCCTTCCCCAAGGGCCTGCGCTTCGTCGTCGGCAGCCCCACGCAGAGCGCCGACGAGTTCCGGAACCACCGCGGTTTCGTCGAGGGTTGGGAGTGCGGTGACAGCTTCTTCAACACCGAGTTCCCCGCGACCTGCCCGAACCGCGCCGACGTCCAGCTCAACATCCGCTTCCAGGCGCCGAGTTGCTGGGACGGCAAGTACCTCGACACGCCCGACCACAAGAGCCACATGGCCTACCCCGTGGTGAAGCCCGGCACGAACGACAACATGTGCCCGGCCGACCACCCGGTGGCGCTGCCGATGATCGAGTTCAAGATGGCCTTCCCCGTCAACGGCGACATGTCCCAGGTGCGCCTGGCCAGCGGACCGGGCCACAGCTTCCACTACGACTTCTTCAACGCCTGGGACGACCGCACCCTCAAGGCCCTCGTCGACCACTGCGTCGTCGGCGGACTGCAGTGCAACGCGCGCGGCTACGACGAGACCCACCCGGAGGCGGGCGCCGCCCTCGACGAGAACTACCGACTGCCGTGAGGACCGCGCCCATGACCCCACGACCCCGAACCCGCCGCATCGCGGCACCCCTCACCGCCGGCGTGCTGGCGGCCGGACTCCTCGCCGCACTGCCCGCCGCCCAGGCTCAGGCCGCGGGCAGTGTCGTCAAGGTGACCGGCGGCCAGGGCGCCTGGCAGCTGACGGTCGACGGACAGCCGTACCAGCTCAAGGGCCTGACCTGGGGCCCGAGTGTCGCGGACGCCGAGAGGTACATGCCGGACCTCCAGTCCATGGGCGTCAACACGATCCGCACCTGGGGCACCGACGCGAGCAGCAAGCCGTTGTTCGACTCCGCGGCCGCCCACGGAATCAAGGTCGTCGCCGGCTTCTGGCTCCAGCCGGGCGGCGGCCCCGGCAGTGGCGGCTGCGTCAACTACCTGACGGACACCGCCTACAAGAACCAGATGCTCGACGAGTTCCCCAAGTGGGTGCAGACCTACAAGGACAACCCCGGCGTGCTCATGTGGGACGTCGGCAACGAGTCGGTCCTCGGGCTCCAGAACTGTTACAGCGGCGACGAGTTGGAGCGACAGCGCAACGCCTACACCACCCTCGTCAACGACATCACCAAGAAGATCCACGCCGTCGACCCCAACCACCCGGTCACGTCCACCGACGCGTGGGTCGGTGCCTGGCCCTACTACAAGCGGAACGCGCCGGATCTCGACCTGTACGCCGTGAACTCCTACAACGCGGTCTGCGACATCAAGTCCGCCTGGCAGCAAGGGGGTTACACCAAGCCGTACATCGTCACCGAGACCGGGCCGGCCGGCGAGTGGGAGGTCCCCGACGACGCCAACGGCGTTCCGCTGGAGCCGTCCGACCAGGCCAAGGCCGAGGGCTACACCCGCGCCTGGAACTGCATCACGGGGCACCAGGGGGTCGCGCTCGGCGCCACGATGTTCCACTACGGCACCGAGTACGACTTCGGCGGCATCTGGTTCAACCTGCTTCCCGCGGGTCAGAAGCGGCTGTCGTACTACGCGGTGAAGCGGGCCTACGGGGGCGACACCAGCCACGACAACACCCCGCCCGTCATCTCGGACCTGACCGTCGAGGGCGGCGCGGGCCAGGTGCAGGCCGGACGCGACCTGGTGCTGTCCGTGCGGGCCACCGATCCCGACGGCGACCGGATCTCGTACGAGGTCCTCGACAACAGCAACTACATCGACCAGAGCAAGAATCTGGCCTCGCTGCCGTCGACCGATCTCGGTGGCGGTCGTCTCAGGGTCACCGCGCCCGACCGTCCGGGCGTCTGGAAGGTGTACGTCAAGGCGACGGACGGCCGGGGCAACGTGGGCGTCGAGACGCGCTCGATCCGGGTCGTCCCGCCGGTGCCGTCCGGCACCAATGTGGCGCGCGGAAAACCAGCCACCGCCTCGTCCTTCCAGGCGAGTTACGGCGACTGCCCGTGCACCGCGGCCAACGCGGTGGACGGGAACCAGGCCACCCGCTGGGCCAGTGACTGGAGCGACCCCCAGTGGCTCCAGGTCGATCTCGGCGCCCGCACCACGTTCCGGCACGTCCAGCTGTCCTGGGAGGCCTCGTACGCGAAGGCGTACACGATCCAGACCTCCGACGACGGCCAGAACTGGCAGACCGTGCGCACCGTTTCCGACGGCAACGGAGGCATCGACGACTTCGACGTCACCGGCACCGGCCGCTACGTCCGCGTCAACGGCACGGCGCGGGGCACCGGTTGGGGGTACTCGCTGTACGAGTTCGGCGTGTACGCCTGACCCACGGACCTCTCCCGGAGCGTACGGCCCCGCTCCGGGAGAGCGCTCTATTGCCGGACACCGCAGGTCCGTTAGGGTGCCCGCATGAGCAGACAGGCCCCGACACTGGAGGACGTCGCCCGCGAGGCAGGCGTCTCCCGGGCGACCGTGTCCCGGGTCGTCAACGGCGTCCGCAACGTCGATCCGGAGATCCAGGAAGTGGTCCGCCGGGCCATCGAACGGACGGGGTACGCGCCCAACCGGGCCGCCCGTTCCCTGGTGACCCGGCGGGCCGAGACCGTCGCCCTGGTGGTGTCCGGCGCCGGGGACATCACGGACGCCGGCCAGAACGCCTTCGCCACACGGATCTTCGCCGATCCCTTCTTCGGCCGGGTCGTCGGCGGCATCGTCGGCTTCCTGCGCCCGCGCTCGATGCACCCCGTCCTGATGTTCGCCGAGTCGGCCGAGACACGGGAGGAGGTGCTGACCTACCTGCGCCAGGGCCGTGCCGACGGCGCCCTCGTCGTCTCCACCCACTCCGACGACCCGCTGCCCGCCCTCCTCGCCGACGCCCGCCTGCCCGCCGTGCTCTTCGCCCGCCCCTCCCGTCCGGTCCCGCTCAGCTATGTGGACCTGGCGCACCGGGACGGCGGGCGCCTCGCCGCGGAGCACCTCCTCGCCCGCGGCTGCCGGCGGCCCGCCACGATCTGCGGCCCCCTGGACGTGGCGGCCAGCCAGGAGAGACTCGCCGGGTTCCGTGACACGCTCGCGCGCCACGGCCACCCCTATGTCCCGGTCGTCGAGGGCGGGTTCACCCTGGACAGCGGTCTGGCGGCCATGTCGGACCTGCTGTCCGGCCACCCCGACACGGACGGTGTGTTCGCCGCCAACGACCTCATGGCGCAGGGTGCCTGCGAGGTCGTACGGGAGCGCGGCCGCCGGGTGCCCGAGGACGTCGCGGTGGTCGGCTTCGACGACTCCAGCATCGCCGTGACCTGCCGGCCCCGGCTGACCACGATCCGCCAGCCGGTCGAGGAGATGGCCACGGAGATGGCCCGCCTCCTCGACGAACACATCCACGGCGTACGCACCGAGGCGACGTCGGTCATCTTCGAACCGGAGCTGGTGGTGCGGGACTCGGCGTAGCGCAGGGACGCTCACGGTTTCCTCGCGAGCCGCCGCCCGGAAGTGGCCGGGGTGAAGCCCACCTCGCGTCGGAAGACGTGACTCAAGGAGCTCGGCGCGGCGAAACCCAGGCCGGCGGCGACGCCGATGTCCGTCCCGCGCAGAAGCTGTTCGACCAGGCGCATGCGCCACCGTGCGACGACGCCAGGACCGGGGAGCAGGGCGCGCCCACGACGCTACAGGCCGGCCCAGCGCGCCCACCATCCGACGCCGGTCGGCCACACACCCGGGGCACGCTGCGTTCGCTGTCCATGCCGGTGACCACCAGGCACTTCACACGGGCGACGCTTTCTAACACCAGGGCCACCCCGGTCACGCTCGGTCCGGGACCGTCCCCACTCCCGATTTGCAATGCGGAGACCTCTCCACTACGGTCAACACGGACCGGAGAGGCCTCCGCTTACTGTGCGGTCGACGTCAGCACTGGACGAAAAAGGGGCAGGACGATTTCAATGAGCAGCGCACTGCAGAGGCCACTTGGGGCTGTCGAGCGCATGTACCACCGGAACATGGGCGATCTGTCCATGCTTTTCACCGTGGCCGCAGAATTCCCGGTGGAAATCACCGGGGAACAGGTATCGGCAGCCCTCGCCGCGGTGCAGGATCGCCATCCTCTTCTGCAGGTGCACATCGAGGACCACCCGGAAGGCCGGCTCGGATTCCATCGGCCCGCACCGGTACCTCCGATCAGTCTGCGGGTGCTGCACCGACCTGCGGAGACGTGGCGACAGGTGGCGGCCGAAGAGGTCAGCCAGCAGTTCGACACGTCGCAAGCCCCTCTGGCGCGCGCGGTACTGGTCGGCGATGGGGACCGTTCGGCACTGCTGCTGACCTTCTATCACTGCGTCGTCGACGGAATCGGCGGAGTGGCCGTTCTCAACGACTTGGTGAGCGCACTCAACGGCCAGGAACTGGAGATCCTCCCGATCCCTCCGTCACAGGAAGACGTTGTCGCCGGCACCCTGACCGCACCGACAGGTCACGAGGCGGGGCCGCCTCCGGCCGACGATCCACGGATGGGAGTGCCCGTCGCACCACGCCCCCTCGACGGCGCGACCCCCTCGGTGGCCACCCTCGCCCTGGACAAGGAACTCACCCGGAATCTTCTTCTGCGAAGCCGGGAGGAAAAGACCACGGTGCACTCGATCCTCGTCGCGGCCGTATCCCGGGCGAGGAGAGCGTCGTGGGCGGTGAGGAGTTCGTGCGCGTGCTGACTCCGTTCGATCTCCGAAAGCAGATCGGCGGAGACGGACTGTGCGTCGACTATCACGGCGCGACACGGACGGGATCGGAACCATTCGACGGAGAGTCGATCTGGGATCAGGCACGCACCGCGGGTAACGCGCTGTCCGGGCCCAGATCGGCCGCCGGAATAGCAGCGGACAGTGAAGCGATCCAGAAGTACGTTCCCGTGGACGCCGATGCAGCCACCGCGACGGCGGTCATGGGCTCCTTCGCCTATGACGTCCTTGTCAGCAATCTGGGAGTGGTGAATATCGCGGGAAGCCTCAAGCCGGCCGCTCTCTGGGGTCCCTTCCTTCCGTGCCGGCTGGAGAACGAGGACCTCATCGGTGTGATCACCTTCGGCGGGCAGTTGCGGATGGTCGCCTGCGGCTTCGCCTCCCCGGAAGCCCTGCTGACCGAGGTTCATGAGGTCCTTGAGTCGGCGGTGACGGGTCTGCCGGACCAGACGAGCACACCCTCGCAGCAGTAGCCGGCCCTGTGGCCGAGCGGCGAGGCGAAGGCGGGTCACGCTGGGCTTGCTCCGATCTCTCTCCAGCACTATCGGAGACATCTCCGGATAGAATGGGTGGTGCTGGTGCACCTCAGGAGGTCGCATGCCCGACGCCACCCCACAACGGTCCGACGCGCTGAAGAACCGTGAAGCCATCCTTCAGGTCTCCCACGACGCGCTCGCCGAGTCCCCCAACACCTCGCTCAACTCCATCGCCAAGCGGGCAGGGGTCGGACCAGGCACGCTCTACCGGCACTTCCCGACCCGCGAAGCCCTGATCCTGGAGGTCCACCGCCACGACGTGGAGCGCCTGGTCCGCTCCGTACCGGAAGTCCTCGCCGACCACACCCCGCTCGACGCGCTGCGAAAATGGTTCACCACCCTCGCCTCCTACGTTCGCCTCAAGCACGGCCTCGGCGAGGCACTGCACTCCGCCGCCGCCCAAGAACTCGTCAGCGCCTCATGGCCACCCGTCACCGCCGCGGTCAGGGAACTCCTGGACGCGTGCATCGACGCGGGCGAGGTCCGGCCCGGCATCGACCCCGTCGACGTGATCATGCTCATGAGCTGTCTGTGGCGCACCCCGGACAACGCCGAGGGCGCGGCCCAGACCGACCTGCTGATGGAACTGGCCATCGAAGGATTCCGTCCTTCGACGCGCGCCGCCTGACGCTCGACACCCCAGCCGCCTCCACCGGCCTTCAGAGATTCCGCGGCTCCGCCCGGATCCCGTCGAAGACCACCGCGATCAATCTCCGCCCCTGGGCGACGCCGCCGTCGTCAGGAGCCACGCGCCACAGAAAACTCATCAACATGATGAGGTCGGCCGGGTCGTGCCCCGGGGCGATGGTGCCCTCGGCGACGCAGGCGTCTACGAGCTTGCCGACGGCTTCGCTCATCGGACCCCACGCCTCGGCCACGACGTTCTGGGCGGCGGCGCTGTGCAGCGCGACACCGAGGCCGTGCTTCAGCCGGATGTAACCGGCGAGGGTTTCGAACCACTCGATGTAGGCGGCCTTCGCCGAGGTGCAGCGGTCGAGCACCTCGTCGACCATGCCGGTCAACCGCTCCACGTCGTGCCGGTAGACGGCGATGACCAGTTCGTCGCGGGTCGGGAAGTGCCGGTACAGCGTCCCGATACCGACTTCGGCGCGCTTGGCGACATCAGTGAGAGGCACCTGCGGGTTCTCCGCCAGCAGGTGGTGTGCCGCCTCGATGATCGCCACGCGGTTGCGTGCCGCCGCCCTGCGCTGGGTGCCGTAGCCGGTCGAAGTCTCCGCGTTCACGGTGCAATCCTGCCCCCGATTGACTCGCGGAGGATCCTCCGCTAGTTTCGGAACAGATCCGGAGCGCTCTCCGTTTAGCGCGATCCCCCCTTTGCATCCCGCTGCCGCAGGCACTGTCCGCGCCGGGCACCGCACGGCAGCGCGCCATGGACGAAAGACCTCCAATGACAGACACCTCCGTTCCCCTCGACAGGGCGACCGACACCGACCCGGCACCGGCCCGCCGCTGGTGGCTGTTGGCAGGCCTCGGGCTGGCGCAGATCATGATCACGCTAGATGCGACGATCATGAACATCGCCCTCCCCTCCGCGCAGGCGGACCTCGGCTTCAGCGCGGCCAGCCGCTCGTGGGTGCTAACCGCCTATACGGTCGCCTTTGCCGGCCTGCTGCTGCTCAGTGGCCGCCTGGCCGATCGGATCGGGCGCCGCAACGTGCTCGTCATCGGCCTGATCGGGTTCATGCTCGCCTCCGCCGTCGGCGGAGCCGCACCAACCTTCACCGTGCTGATCGTCGCTCGCGCCGTGCAGGGTGTGTTCGCCGCGCTGCTGGCGTCGGCTGCCCTGGCGACGGTGACCACGACGTTCCCGAGCGGGCTCGACCGAGCGCGCGCGTTCGGCATTTTCGGTGCGATCGGCGTGGCCGGGGCCTCAGTGGGGCTCATCCTGGGCGGTGTGCTCACGGAGTACCTGTCCTGGCGCTGGGCGATGTACATCAACATCCTCTTCGCGCTCCCCGCAATCCTCTTCGCCGTCCTTCTCGCACCTCGCGGACGCGCCGGAGCCGCGCGCATCGGCCTGCCCAGCACGTTGGCCGTCTCGGCCGGACTCGTCGGTGTCGTGTACGGCTTCACGAACGCAGCGCAAAAAGCCCACGCGCGGCACGTCACGCTCAACACCACAGGCCCGACCGTCCTGAGAAGATTCCGCCTTGCAGCCCGAAGTGCCGTCAGTCTCCGAGGAAGAGCTGCTCCAGCTGGGCGGTGAGCAGGTCGGTGAGGACCTGCGGGTCGGCACTGGCGAGGGCCTCAATGCCGTACATCTGGCGCATGACTTGGAATCCCACGATGACGGACACGATGAGCGCGGCGCGCTCTGCCGCGTGCGGCCCCCGGACGACGTCGGTCAACTGGCGGTGGTGGTGGTTCTCGATCTGTTCCCGGGCCGTCCGCGTCGCCGCCGGGTTGGACAGAGCTCGCAGGACGATCAGCAGCCCCTCGAGGGCCGGTTCGCCGTACGCGGTGCGGTCGACCAGTGCCTCGGCAAGTGCCCGCGCCCTGTCCTTGTCGCCGAAGACGTCCCGGCGCAGTACTTCCGCGGAGTTCATCGCGTCGACGACGACCTCCTGGAACAGCTGTTCCTTGGAGCCGAAGTAGCGGTTCACCAGGATCGCGGTGCAGCCGGCGTCCGCCGCGATCTCCCGTACTCCGACGCCGTCGTATCCGGAGCGGGCGAACGCTTTGCGGGCCGACTCCAGGATCGCCTTCCGCGTCGCGGCTGCGCCTCGGCGTCTCGGACGTGAATCCTCAGGCACGGAACGACTCCAAGCTGTGGTCCATCGGTCGGACGTGGCCGAGCACTGCTGTGTCCTGCACAAAGGCGCTGGTCACCGGTGATTATCCAAAGCCCGCCCCTGCCCGTCAAAGCCGTCGCGCGGCGCGCGGAGCAGCTCGGTTGGTCAGCGGCCGACGTCATGTATACACTCGTAGACATTAAAGTATACGGTCGTAGACATCGAGTCGGGGTGCGTCGCCCGCTCGTCGGGGTGGCATCGCTTGCCCAGCGCGAGTCCGGCCCTCGCACACCCCCTCCATGTGAGATCCGGAAGGAACACCACTCCTCATGCCAGAGAGCAACCAACTCGTCCTGGTCACCGGAGGCACCGGCTATGTGGCCGGCCGATGTGTCGCCGAGTTGCTGAAGAACCGGTACCAGGTGCGCACGACGGTGCGCACGGCCGCGAAGCATCAGGTCGTACGGGACGCGGTCGCCACCGAGACCGACCCCGGCGATCGCCTGACCTTCGCTTCCGCGGACCTGACCCACGACGAGGGCTGGGACGCGGCCATGGCGGGCGTCGACCATGTCCTGCACGTGGCCTCGCCGATGGGCCTGGGCGGCGCCGGCGCACAGGTCCTGGTCGACACCGCGCGCGGTGGCACCGAGCGCGTGCTGGCGGCCGCCGCTCGCGCCGGGGTGCGACGCGTCGTGATGACCTCCGCGGCCAACGCCTCCAGCCCGTCGTCCTACGCGGAAGAAGGCGTCACGGACGAGACGCTGTGGACCGACCCGGAGGACCCCGGCCTGATCCCCTACCGCCGCTCCAAGACCGTGGCCGAACTCGCTGCCTGGGATTTTGCCGCCGCCCACCCGGACGGCCCGGAGATCACGACGGTCCTGCCCGGCGCCGTGTTCGGCCCGCTGCTGTCCGACACCACCATCGGGTCCGTCGGCATCATCGCCGGCCTGCTGACCGGCAGGATTGCCGGCATCCCCCGCATCGGGCTGGAGGTGGTCGACGTGCGCGATCTCGCCGACGCCCACATCCGTGCCATGACCACCCCGGAGGCCGCCGGCGAACGCTTCCTGGCCACCGGGGAGTTCATGTGGATGGCCGACATCGCTGAGGCCCTGCGTGACGAACTCGGCTCGGCCGCCGCCGAAGTGACGACCCTTCAGCTCGACGACGAGGCCGTGCGCAAGGCAGCCGAGACGGACTCCTCGATGCGGGAGATCCTGCCGGGACTCGGACGTCGCAGTCTGCACCGCACCGACAAGGCTCGCCGCGTGCTCGGCTGGCAGCCCCGCTCCGGGCGGGAAGCCGTCATCAACTGCGCCCGCAGCCTCATCGCCCACGGTGTCGTACCTGCCACCACCGCCTGACCGCCGAGCGGTCGGTCGTCTCCGGGCTCGACGGGCGTCGGGCCCACGCGGCTTCCGCACCTGCCGTACAGGACTGCTCGGCTTCGGGACGGCGTCCGTTCTCGGAGCGGCCGCCACGGCGACACAGCCGGGAAACGCCCTCCGAGTGTCCATGGACAGAGGAATCCCCCGTGAAAATTCTCCTTCTCGGCTCCACCGGCATGGTCGGCCACGGGATGCTCCACGCGTGCGTCGCCGACGCCGATGTCGAGTCCGTCACCGTCGTCGCGCGCCGCACACCGACTCTCACTCATCCCAAGGTCCGGGTACTGATCCACGAGGACTTCGCCGATCTCTCTCCGCTCCGTGCCGAACTCAAGGGCATCGACGCCTGCCATTACGCGATCGGAACCTCGTCCGGGGGTGTGACAGAAGCGGACTACACAAGGGTGACCTTCGACTACGCGCTCGCCGCGGCACACACGCTGCTCGAAGTGGGCGACCGGCCCGCCTTCGTCTACGTCTCGGGCCGCAGCGCCGACAGCAGCGAGCAGAGCTCCGTGATGTGGGCTCGCGTCAAGGGCGCGGCCGAGAACGCCCTCCTTGCTCTCCCCATGCGTACGCACGTCCTGCGTCCCGGCTACATCCGCCCCCGCAACGGCGCCCGCGCCTCCTCACCGGCGGCCCGGGCGTTCTACACGGCCACCGGCCCGCTGTTCCCGGTACTGCGCCGGGTGTTCCCCGACTGGGCCACTTCCACCGATGCCATCGGACGTGCGGCCGTAGCCCTCAGCCGCCCCGAGAACACTGAGCCCGCCATTCTGACCAGCCGGGACATCAACAGACTCGCCGGCATGTGATCCCGCCCCGCCTGCCGGTCCTCCGGTCCACCAGCCCGCCGGAACACTCCAGGAGATGTCGATGGACCAGTGGCTACGAACGCTTCCCCCGGCTCTCGTCTGCGTCAGTCTCGCCCTGACCATCGCTCTTCAGTACGTGTGCCTCCCCGCCCCCGGAGGCATCGCCATGACCACCGCCGCACTGCTGACGGTCGACGGCCCGGTCCACCCCGTGGCCGCCGTCCTGGCGGCGGCAGCCGGGGCCGTCGCGGGCGGGGCGGTCGGCCACCGACTCGGAACCCGCACGGGGCGGGCCTTTCTCCGGAGACTGTCCGACAGGGAACGCGGTCCCGTCACCAAGAGCCGGATCGCCTCGCTCGAGAACGTCACGGCGCGGCTGGGTCTGTGGGTGGTGGCCGCGGCTCCCTTCTCCGCCGTCCTGCGCAACACCATCGCCCCGGTGTGCGGCACCCTGGGGACGAAACGGTTTCCCTTCCTCACCGTGACGGCTGTCGGCGTTGCCGTCTGGGCCGGTGCGAACGTCGCCGCGGTGCAGCTCCTCGGAAACGCTGCCGGAAAGTGGATCAGCGTCCTGACCGCCGTCGGGCTCGCCGCCTTGTTCGCCGTTCTCCTCAGCGCGGGCGTGCGGAACGTGATCCGCCTCTGGCGCCGGCACCGGCGGGCAGATCCTCTGGAGAGCCCATGATTCCCGGAAGGGGTCACCAGGCGTGACTCCTTGGCCGGTGGCCATCGCCGTACCGTGGAGTTCATCAGCGATCGCAAGCAGGACCGGACGGAGGCACGGAAACAGATCCGCGAGTTCCTCGCGACCCGCGGTGCCCGCTTGACGCCCGAGCAGGCCGGGCTCCCCGTCCTCGACGGCAACCGACGCGTCAAGGGCCTGCGCCGCGTGGAGGTGGCAACCCTGGCGGGCATCAGCGTCGAGTACTACGGCCGCCTGGAACGCGGCGATGCCACCGGCGTGTCCGAATCCGTCCTCGACGGCATCCATCACGCGCTGCAGCCGAGCGGGCCGAGGCCATGCGCCGCTTCGCCGACGCGCGGGAACTCCGGGCCGACCTCGCCACCACACTGGTGAGCCGGGAGAACGGCATGCCCCCTCGCCCTGTCGCGTCAGACCAACGGGCCCGGACCCGCCGGGCATCTGCGCCGCAACGCGGAACTGATCGAGACCTTCCCCTTGGAACTGCCGCGACCGAGCGCGCGAGGGGCCACGATCGTGCGCCGCGACCCGGTCGGCGTCGTCGCCGCCATCACCTCCTGGAACTTCCCCCTCGGACTCGCTCTGAGCAAGCTCGCCCCCCTCCCGCGGCGGGCCGGGCGATCGGTGCCCAATGCGGGCGCCTGATTCGCCGCTGCACGCTCGAACTCGGCGGCAAGTCCGCCGCGATCGTGCTCGACGACGCCGACCTCGACACATTCGCCGCCGGTCTGGACGCCGCCTCCTTCATGATCAACGGCCAGACCTGCACCCTCCAGTCGCGGATCCTCGCGCCACGTTCACGCTACGACGAGGTGGTCGACGCCGTACAGATCGCCAACGACTCCGAATACGGCCCGGAGGGCCTCAGCAGCTACCCCGACCTCCAAGATGAGCACTTGTTCTAACACATTGACACAACTTCACAGTGCGTGACATGGTGACACGGTCGCGCTTCCGCTGCCGGAGATGTCATGAACCTCATCTACAGCCTTCTCGTAGGCACTCCCTTTGTCATCGGACTCCTGCTCCTGGTCCCCAACCTCGTTGCCGGTCGGCCTCATTGGTATGTCCAAGGAGCCACGAGATGGAGGATGGGCGGACTGGCCCTCGGTCTCGTGGTCGCCGTCCTGCTCGTGTATCTGCCGGTCCGGCACGGAGTGATGTTCGCCGGAACCGCGTTCGGCCTGTGTCTGCTCACGGGAGTGCTCGCCGGAGAGATCCTCACCGTCCCTCCGGCCGGCTCCGTACGCACGGCTTCTCTCTCACCCCGCAGGATCCCGAATTACCTTTCCCGCGCGCACAACCCGTTGCTCGGCACCTTTCTGTTCACGCTCATCGGGCTGCTCGCCATCACGACCGCCATCGCCTCTTCGCGGATGAGCTCGCGAGGGGTCCGGCTCGTCTGCGGAGACAACGTCTCGACGGATTCGGGCTGGATCGGCCTGCCCGCCGCCGTCGCCACGGTGGCCACGGTCATCGTCGGATCCGGGGCGTGCCTGCTGGTTCTGCGGAAGATCGTTTCCCGCCCCGCCCTCACGGACGGCCCCGAAGGGCACGGACTCGACGAGGCACAACGCGTGACATCCGCCAGTGCGGTGACCTACGCCTGGGGCTGCATGATGTCGGCGTCCCTGTTCACGTCCGCTCTCCACACAAGCACTTCCCTACCCGGCGCCTTCCCCCTCTCCCTCTTCGACAGCGGCCTGGACGACTCCTGTCCGACGTGGTGGATGGAGCCCTTGCAGGTCACCACGTTCACTCTGGCCATAGCTGCCGCCGTCGCGCTCGTCTACCTGCTCGCGCGCCTCGCGAATCTGGCCAGGCCCCATCAGGGGGTCACCGCGTGACGCCCGTCCTGGTGCGTGTGGATGTCTCCAGTGCCGTTCCTCCCTACGAACAGGTACGCATCCAGATCGCCGACCTGATCCTGAGCGGCCAACTGCCGCAGGACGAGAGGCTGCCCACCGTGCGGCAGCTCGCAGCCGACCTCGGTCTGGCGGTCGCCACTGTGGCGCGGTCCTACAGAGAGCTCGAAGCGGCCGGCCTCGTCACCAGCCGACGTGGGGCTGGAACCCGCGTGACGTTCGCCGCGCGGAACACGCCGGCCCTGGACGAACAACTCGCCCAGGCCGCCCGCGTCTTCGTCACCACCGGACGCGGTCTGGCCGCGAGTGACGACCAGCTTCTCGCCGCGGTGCGACTGGCGCTTACCACCGATCACGAATAGGGCCACTGCGCCGGGGCGCGCCGTCCGGAGAAGAGCACGTGACCCTCAGCCGAGGAGCACCGCGCGATCTCGTCAGTCCGGGATGAGCGTCGTCAGGCAGAACGGGTGGCCGGCGGGGTCCAGGAGCACCCGCCAGCTCTCCGGATTGGGCTGCCGGGAGGCCTTGGTCGCGCCGGCGGCCAGCGTCAGGGTCTCGGCCTTGTCCAGATCCTCGACCGCCACGTCGAGGTGGAACTGCTTCGGCTCACCGTCGGGCCATTGCGGCGGCTGGTAGTCGGTAACGCGCACGGTGACCAGCAACAGACCGTCGAGTGCGACCCCGCAGAAGGACTCGGTCTCGATGCGGATGGTGCCACCGAGCACCGTCGCCCAGAAGGCTGCCAGCGCGCGGGGATCGTCGCAGTCCAGGGCCACTGATCCCAGGCGTCCGATGGGCTCGGTCATGTGGAATCCACTCCATGCTCCGTGTGTCTGATCCGGCCACGGCCTCGGGTGGTCCACCGGGGCCGGAAAGGTGGTGTGCGGTGATGGTCAGGCGGCCTGGGTGGCGTTGAGACCCAGGAGGCTCTCGGCGGTTTCCGTGATGGTGGTTTCGACGGGGCGGGGGTGCCAGTCGAGAAGGCGTTGGGCCTTCGCGGAGGTGGCGTCGAGGTTCTTGCCGAGGAGCTTGCGGAGCATCCGCATGTCGGGGTTGACGAGGGAGATGCCCCGGGAGGCCCAGACGGGCATTTCGCGGGTGGGTAGGTTGTGCGCGCGTTCGCCGAGGCGGTCACGGAGGATCGCGGCGACGTCGCGGACCCAGAGGCTGTGTCCGGAGGTGGCGATGAAGCGTTCGCCCGCCGCAGCGGGGTGGGTCATGGCGCGCAGGTGGAGGTCGGCGACGTCGCGCACGTCGACGTACCCGGTGGCGAACTTGAGCAAGACGGGCATCCTGCCCTCGAGCATGCGCTGGATGAGGCCGAGAGAGGGAGAGTAGTCGGGCCCCAGGACCGGGCCGAGAACCCCGGTGGGGTTGACGGTGGCCAGCTCCAGGCCGGCGCCCTCGGCCTTGATGAAGTCCCAGGCGGCACGTTCGGCGAGGGTCTTGGACTTCTGGTAGGGCTGGATCCCCGCGTCGTCGACGTCGGTCCAGTCGTCCTCGGTGAAGGGGGTGTCGCGGTCGGGGTGGCCGTAGGCGATGGCCCCGATGGCGGAGGTCAGGACGACACGGCGGACGCCTGCGTCGCGGGCGGCGCGCAGGACCCGCAGGACTCCGTCGCGGGCCGGCTTGACCATGTCGTCGTCGGACTGCGGGACGCTGGTGAGGGTGGGTGACGCGACGTGCAGGACGAAGTCGCATCCCCGCACCGCCTCCGGCCAGCCCTCGTCCTTGGTGAGATCGGCGGCCACCACCTGCAACGGCGCGTCGGAAGCGGCACCGCCGCGCTTGAGCATCGCCCTGAGTTCGGGTTCACGGGACAGGTTGCGAACCGTGGTGCGCACCGAGTGTCCGGCTTCCAGCAGCGCGAGGATGCACCAGCTGCCGATGTATCCGGACCCGCCTGTCACCAGTACTTCTGCCATGATCCCTGCCTCCTTGCCGAAACGAATCGGAGAACTCTCCGCTTGAGTCGAAGCTACCGGAGAACTCTCCGTTTAGTAAACCCGGAGCCCGCAACCGGGACGTGGAACGAGGTGGTGGCTCGGAGGAAGGCGCGAGCTGCGATCAAGGGGCGGTGCCAGCGAATGCCCCCGACTGGTCGCCCGCCCCCAGATCAGGGACAACTGGTCAGTGCGGTCGTCCAGCTGCTGGGCGACCACTTCACCGCGTTCCCACGTCAAATCCGCGTAGCGGGCGAACAGTTCGGGATTCTCCAGTGCGCGTAAGACAAGGCCGCCGGCCGATGGGCCGGCGGCGCTCGCGCACCATGGCGAATTTCCGACCTTCGGCTACTTCACATTGCGTCGGTACACGGCCGCACCGATGCCGTTGATCTCGGTTCCGCCCTGTTGCAGCGGAGTGGCGATCGTGTCCAGCCACGGGAAGGGGTAGTTGAGGTCGGGTGCGCTGACCTTGTCGAGCTCCTGGAGCGCTTCGTCAGGCAGCGTCACGGCCAGTGAGTCGAGGTTGGCCTGAAGCTGCTTGAGCGAGCGGACGCCCAGGATGGTCGAGGTCAGTGCCGGCTGTTGCCTCACCCACGCGAGAGCGGCCGCGGCCACGCTGCACTCATTGGCGTCGGCCACCCGGCGCAGTACGTCGATGATGTCGAAGGTCCGGTCGCCCAGCTGGGCCTCCGCCAGGGCGCCCCGCCCCGAGTCCTGCGGGTTGCGGTCCTCACGGGAGTACTTGCCTGAGAGCACGCCACTGGCCAGCGGACTGTAGGCGAGCACACCCAGGCCGAACTCACGGGCGGCGCCGAAGAGTTCGCCCTCGACGGTGCGGCGGACCAGGGAGTACTCGACCTGCAGCGCGACGACGGGAGCCAGGTGCCGGTACTCCGCGATCGTCGCCATACGGGCGACGGCCCATGCCGGGGTGTTGGACAGGCCGACATAGCGGACCTTGCCGCTGCGGACAAGGTCGTCGAGCGCGGTGAGGGTCTCCTCCAGCGGCGTGTGCCGGTCCCAGCAGTGCTGCCAGTACAGGTCGATGTAGTCGGTACGGAGACGCCGCAGCGACGCCTCCGCCTGCTGGATCACCGCCTTGCGTCCTGCCCCTCCGCCGTTCGGGTCACCTGGGAACATTCCACGGGCGAACTTCGTGGAAATCACCACCCGGTCCCGCAGATCCGGGTGCGCGGCAAGATAATCCCCGATGATCCGCTCCGAGGCGCCCTCGGTGTATCCGTTGGCCGTGTCGATCACGTTGCCGCCGGCCTCCAGGTAGGCCTCGATGAGGTCGGTGGACGTCTTGTCGTCCGACCCCCAGGCCGGGTCGCCGAAGGCCATCGTGCCGAGCGTGATCGGGCTGACGCGGAGTCCGGAGCGGCCAAGGGTGCGGTAGCTGTCGAGTTGCATGGGTTGCGTCCTCGGATCTCTGGCGTTTCGTGGGAGAAGGTCATGTCGGCCATTCGGTGCCGACTACTTGTCGGCAGTGCGTCCGCGGTCGGACGTATCGCGGCGAGCGGCAGCCGAAGCCTCCGCGGGTCGGGGCAGCGGGCACCGGTGGTGTCCGCGAGCAGGACCGACAGACGGTGACCCGCACGGCCGCCCAAGCGATAAACGGAGAGTCCTCCGTCTAGCGGCGACAGTAACGGAGAGCTCTCCTCTTCGCAACCGCGCCCGCCGCCCCTCGCAGCCAGGCATGCGATACCTCGGAGTCGAGAAACTCGATCATGAACCCCGGACGCCCGTCCGTCAGAGGTCGCCGAGGGCGGCCAGCCAAGGAAGCCAGCGCGGGTCCGCCCCCTCGTAGACGTTCCACGATCCGTTCGTGCAGGTGTAGCCGATGGCGATCCCGCTCGCGGGGTCGCCGAACGCCAGCCTGCCGCCCAGGCCGGAGTGCCCGAAACTGGTGGAACCCAGCATCGGGTTGCCGGGGCGGGGTGCCTCGTAGCCGAGGGCGAAGCGAAGGGGATTGGGGGTGGGGATCGCGGCGAACGCGCCCGCGGCGGGGAGGCCGTCGGTCTGGGGCGTGGCGGCGATCGCGACCTGGTCCGGGTCGAGGAGCCGGACCCCGCCCACCTCGCCGATCAGCGCGGCGTACATGCGCGCGAGCGACCGTGCGTTGCCGATGCCATTGGCGGCCGGGATCTCCGCGGCATGCCCCTCCCGGCGGTTGAACAGCGACTCGGCCCCTTCGCCGGCCTGACGGTCCTCCATCACGGTGCGCAGCACCGGCTCGTTGACATCGATCCCCAGCGAGGCGAGCTGCGCGAGAGTCTCGTCGACACCGGGCAGCGGGTTCGTACTGAAGATCGGCGCGACCCGGTGTTCCTCGTCGGCCGGCAGTCCCACCCACAGAGCGAGTCCGAGCGGCTCGGCCACCGAGGAACGGAAGAATTCACCGGGCGTCTGGCCGGTGATGCGCCGGATGACCTCTCCGACCAGGTGGCCGAAGGTCAGCGCGTGATAGCGATAGGCCGTGCCCGGCTTCCACAGGGGCTCGGACGCGGCGAGGACGTCTGTGCACGCTCCCCAGTCCAGAATCTTCCGAGCATCGATGCCCGTCGACTTGGCGAACCCGGGCAGACCGGCCGAATGCGTCAGGAGATGGCGAACGGTCACGTCCGGTGAAGAGAATTCCGGCCAGTACGCCTGAACCGCGGCGTCGATGTCGAGCCGCCCCTGCCGTGCCAGCATGTGCACGCAGGTGGCCATAAGGCCCTTCGTGCACGACATCAGGATTACGGCCGAATCTCCCGACCAGGATCCACTCCACAAATCGACGACGAGCCGGCCATCGCGGTACACGGCCAGTTGTGCGTCACCCTCGTCTTCTTCCTGGCCAATGGCGAATGCCTCACGCACGGTTTCATAGCCAGGCCGCACGGTGCCGAAAACAGACATGACTCTCCTCAGGTGATCGATGAAATCAGGAGTTACGCCCATCCGGTCACTGACGTATTTCAGGACCGTCCGCGTCGACGGACCAAACTTAACGGAGAGCTCTCCGCTTAGTCAAGCAAGAATGGAGACCTCTCCGATTCCGAGATTTGGCCACCTCAACAGGAGTGTCGATCAGCCTGAGCGCTCACCGGTTCCCCGCGCGACGGCCCCAGGGACGCCACTCCCATGAGACGACTTCCCCCAGCCGCGGTTCACGCCGGTTAACAGTCGCCGCATGTCTCATGTTTGAATCTGCTGTACGTTCGGGCGACAGATTGGGGGATGTCATGGGCCAGCGCAGCGACGCGCAGCAGAACCGCATCCGGATCGTCAACGTCGCTCGCGAGGCGCTCACCGAGGACGAGTCCGCGTCCTTGAACTCCATCGCCAAGCGGGCCGGTGTCGGACCGGGGACCCTCTACAGGCACTTCCCCAACCGCGAGGCCCTCGTTCTCGAAGTGTTCCGCACCGAAGTGCAGAAACTCGTCGACTGGGCTTCGGAGTTGCTGCTCACCGAGCCGCCCCTACAGGCACTGCGCCTCTGGTTCGAGCGGCTGGCCGCGCACATCACGATCAAGCAGGGCCTCGGCGACGCCCTGACGTCGACCGTCCACGACGCCGTGACCAGGGAGTCCCACGGCCCGGTGACCGGCGCCATCCGCACGTTGCTGGAGGCCGGACAGGCGGACGGCACCATTCGTCCGGGCCTGGACCCGGACGACGTCCTCATGCTGATGAGCAGCGTCTGGCGCGTACCCAAGGACTCCGCCGGCAAGGATCAGGCACAACGCCTGCTCGACCTCGCCGTGGAGAGCGTCCGCACTCACCAGTAGGCGGAGCCCCCGGGATCCGAGCGCCGGACGGCGATCGCCTTGAGCCGCCTCGCGTGACCCCATTTGCCTTGCGGAGAGGCCTCCGGTAACGTTCGAAGCGAACCGGAGAGGCCTCCGGCTCTGCTCGGCAGTCGGACCGGAGCGGCGGCTCGACTGTGGAGGCGGGAAGACGTGGGGACGGTTCCCTCCTTTCGCCGAGACGACCGACACCCGCCGAAGAGGCTTGGTGTCGGTTTGGCCAGTCCTGCGCGCCCATCCCCCCGGTGCGTGCAGGACTGGCCGTTTTCATGCGCAGTTCCTCGGTTTCGCTTCAGCGAGCCAGGCCGTTCAACCGCCAGAGCGAGCCGTCGGAGCTCGTGACGTAGGCATCGCCATTGGCGGCGAGGGTGAAGTCGTAGGCCGAGAGGGATGTGAGGCGCGCCGCTGTCGTTTTGCGCCCGGTCACCGGGTCGACTCTGTGGAATTCCCCTCCGGCCAGGAAATAGACCGCCCCGTCCGCGCCCCGCGACAGTGATTGGGGCTCATAGGCTCCCGAGTCGAGGGTCGTGACCGAGCCGTCGGCCAGGTCGACCTTCCCTACCGTGCCCCGTATGACGTCGGCGACGTAGGCCGAGTCGCCGTCGGCGACGAGGTCGAGGGGCAGGCCCAAGCCGGTTACGACCCGTTCGGTCTGCTGCCCCTTTTCCGCTTTGTAGATGCTGCCGTCGCCGCTGGCCACGTAGACGCGTCCGCCCGCGACGGAGACGCCGTGGACGGGGCCGAGCCCTCTGGCGATCTCCTCTCTGGCGCCGGTAAGTAGATCCGCCTTCTGCAGAACGCCTTCGAACGAGCCCACGTAGGCGCTTCCCTGTCCGTCCAGATCAAGTCCACGGAGATTGCCGAGCCCCGCGGCGACGGTGCTCGTCGAGCCGCCGGCCAGGTCCACTCTGCGCAGTTCGCCACTCATGACCGTCACGTATGCGCTCCCGCGGCCGTCGAGTGCCACGGAGACCGGGGAACTGCCGAGCGCGCCGGTCACCCTCTGGCAGTCCACCGACGGGCAGTTGATCCGGGCAGGGGGCGCATCCGCGGCTAAGGCGGCGCCGCCCCCCAGAGTGACCACACCGCTCGCGGTCAGCGCGCACAACGCGGCGACAGCGACTCCATGACTGCGCATTCCACGAAGAATCATTTTCGCTACTTCCTGTTCTGTTCGAAGTGCTCGCCGCATCCGGCTTTCACGACAGTGGATTCAGGGAGTGATGCGGTCCCAGAGATCGCATCGGTGCTGCTGGGCGAACCTGGTCACCGGAGCCGGATTCATGGCGCCGGCGCGGAAGGGCAGGTAGGCGTCGCCGTGGCCGAGGGGCGCCCATCCGCCGCTGAGGGAGCGCGCCGAACGGACGCTGCGGGCGAAGTCGGCCCATGCACCGCGCATGTCGTGAGCCAGCCGGAGTTGTTCCGGTGTCATCCGGTCCGCGTACGGCACGCCGTGGGAGTCGGTGAGCCTTGGGAAGAGGTAGGGCAACTCGTAGGCGTGGGCGGCGGCGTAGTCGTAGCCGGCCGGTCCGTCGGCCATGCGCGGCGGGTGCGGGTCCTCCAACTGGTAGTAGTAGAGGGGCTGTTGGGTGCTGATGGTCCGGGCGGTCCGCAGGGAGGTGCAGCCGCCGAGACCCCGTGTGCCGCTGTCCGTGATGACGGCCGCGATGGCGTAGGCGGCGGGGTAGGGCTCGGGGAAGTCGCCGATCGGGTAGGCGTTCGCGATGGCGCGAGCGGTCTCGGCGTTGCCGAACACGGGGGCGCCTGTCGACAGCGGGGGCCAGGCGGGCGCGGTGGTGAGCCATCGGTCGTAGTCGGCCTGGGTGTCCCGGAGATGGTCGGTGGCGAAGGCTCGCCCTTCCTCACGGTTGCTGCCCATGAGGACCGGCATCTTGTTCCAGCGTCCGGTCGCGATGGCGGTGGCCGGCAGCAAGGGAAGGATGCCGCTGATGTTGGGGGCCATGTATCCGGTGGCGGAGACGATCCGGCCGCTGTCGGCGTCTCTCAGACAGTCGGCGGTTTCCGTGGGGTTGGCACGGTCGCAGCCCAAAGCGGTGACGATCGTCGAGGCGCGTGCCTGAGCTTCCTCGTAGGTGTCGACGTCATGGACGCAGTCGTCACTCTCGATGACCGCCGCGCTGAACAGGCCCCGCGCTCGGGGCGATGCGAGCTGCGCGCACACGGAGCCGCCGCCGGCGCTCTCGCCTGCGAGGGTGACGCGTGAGGTGTCCCCTCCCCAGGCATCGATGTTGGCCCGTACCCAGCGCAGTGCGGCCTGCTGGTCCATGAGGCCGTAGTTGCCCGAAGCCGCGCCGGGGTTCAGCGCGGGCGCCGCGAGGAAACCGAGGGCTCCGAGCCGGTAGTTGACGGTGACCACGATGAGGTCGTTCTCAGTGACGAGCTCGATCGGGTCGAAGTCGTTGCCCGCCCCGCCGGTGAAGCCGCCACCGTGCAGCCACACCATGACCGGAAGTGCCCCTCCGCTGTGCGGGTGGTGAGGGCGGTAGACATTGAGGAACAGGCAGTCCTCGGAGCCGGAGCGACCTTGCTGCGGGCAGTCCGCCCCTTTCGCTCCGGCGCTGCGGGTACCCGTCCAGGTCGGAGGAGCCGTGGGTGCCTGCCAGCGCAGGCGGTGGGTGGGGGCGGCGGCGTAACGAACCCCGAGCAGTTGGTCGGTGCCGTCCAGGGCGTTACCCCGCAAGGACCCTTCGGCTGTGCGCAGCACGAGTGAACGGCCCGTATCCGTGACTGGCGATGCGTTCGGAGCGGCTCCCAGAAGGACGACGAGCACCGTGAGAAGTACGGCCAGGACGCGGACGGGAGAAGGGTGGCTCCGTGATGCCGGCATGAGTGCTCCAGTGCGTGGGGGTCGAGGCGTTGAGGCTGGGGCGTGCCGTGGAGTGCTTATGCGGTCGGCTTGAGGTGGGATTGGAAGAAGTCCCAGATGAGCGGTGTGGCGTCGATGGTGGTGGGGGTGGCCGTGTCGCCGTTGGGTGTGGTGGCGGGCCAGACGTGGCCGCCGTCCTCGATGCGGTAGTGCTCGACCGTGCTCGCGCCGGCGCAGGACGGCCACACCTGATGGACGACGTTGGTCTTGACCCGGGTGTTCTGCGGAGTGGGGGTGCAGCCGTCCCGTTGCGCCCAGGCGGCGAGCCAGGTAGGGAGGGAGGGCAGACCCTTTGAGGCGTCTCCGTTGTAGGGGATGGTGGTGTCGGCCTGTCCGTGGAAGTCGAGGACGGGGACAGGGCGTTGTGGCTGGCAGGTGCCGCCTTGCGGGTAGAAGGCGCCCGCGACGGTGGCCACGGCGGCGACCCGGTCCGCGAGGCGGCAGCCGACGAGAGCGGCGAAGCCGCCGCCGTTGGACTTTCCCGAGGCGTAGATCTTGCGCGGGTCGACGCACAGGTCGGTCTGGAGCTGGGTGATCAGGGCTCGGGTGAAGGCGATGTCGTCCACGCCGGGGGCGGAGTAGGGGGCGCCTTGCCAGGCGGTGTCGCCGTCGGTGCCGGTGACGCCTTGCGGGTAGACGAGGAGGGCGTTGACGGTGGAGAGCTGGGTGAGGCTTTCCTGGAAGGCGGCGGTACGGCCGTGGCCGTGGAAGGAGAGGATGAGGGAGCGCGGGTTGGTACCGGTGTAGGTGGCGGGGATGTGGACCCGGTAGGTCCGCTGGAGGCCGCCGACGGTGAGGGTGCGGCTGGTCGTTCTGCCGGGTGGGATCTGGGAGTTGGGGCCGGAACAGCCCGCTGCCGCGGCCGGCTGGGACGGGGCTGCCGAGGCGGTGGGGATGAAGACGGCGGCGCTCAGGAGGACGGCGGCCGCGGTGGTGGCGATCATCCGGGCGTGGCGGGACATGTGCTCTCCGATCGGGGCCGGAGGCGCCGGCCCAGGCCTGGGCCCGGCGGCGCGATGCGGGTGGGGGTGGAGCGCATGAAGCACAGCGTCGATCGTGTCGACGGCGGCTCTCGCGAGGGGCCGTCGGCCGGGACCTTAGCGCCACTTCATGGCCACGCAATACGCCCCGGACACGCCTTTCCCACCGTGTGCCTTCGTCTCTTGAAAGCAAAGCCTTTTGACGATCTCCTCTGCTGACCGTTCGTGCGGTCGAAAAGCGCAGCTCAGCAACGACACCTACCCCGTGGAAGAGCCATCATGGGCACACCGAGTTGAGGTTGCGAACTTAATGAACGAAACACCCGTCAGTCGCTTCCGACCGGACGGAATTCGTCGTCCACCAGACCGAGCCGATGCGCAACGACCGCTGCCTGAACCCGGTTTCGCAGATCCAGTTTCCGCGTGATGGCTCCGATGTGTGACTTGACGGTCGTCACTCCCAGGTGCAGCGCCGCACCGATCTCCGCGTTGGAGTGACCGGCACCCACCAGGGCGAGCACCTCTCGCTCTCGCTCGGTCAGGGAATCGCCGCGTGTGGTCCCCGAATTGTCCCCGGCACGCGCCGAGCTGTCGCTGTGGGCCTGGACCGCACGCTCAAGGACACGGGCCAGCACGGCGGGAGCAAGCGGCGGTTCGCCCTGGACGGCCTTGCGCACCGCGTCGATCATCGCGTCGGGGGCACCGTCCTTGAGGAGGTATCCCACCGCCCCGGCGCGCAACGCACCGTATACGTCGGCGTCGTCGTCGAACGTGGTCAGCATCAGCACACGCGTCGAGGGCAGGGAGTTGAGGATGCGGCGGGTGGCCTCGATCCCGTCGAGTCGCGGCGTGCGGAGGTCCATCAGAATCACGTCGGGTCGCAACCGTTCCGCGAGGCGTACGGCCTCCATGCCGTCGGCCGCCTCCCCGATCACGTTCTCCCCCGCTGTGCGCAGCAGCAGAGTGACCCCTGCCCGCACCAGCGCCTGGTCATCGACGACGAGAACCCGGATCACAGCGCCACCGCCACAGGCAGGGCGGCGGACAGCCGCCATCCCTTCGGACACGGACCCGCGGTCAGGGTTCCGCCGGACACTTCGACGCGCTCGCGCATTCCTGTCAGGCCGTGCCCCGAGGACGGAAGATCGACGGGACTCGCGGTCAGAACGGTGTTGGTGACGTCGACGAACAGCCAGTCGTCGCGGAGAGCGACCGCGGCCGTCACGTCGGATCCGGATCCCGCGTGCTTGGGGACGTTCGTGAGGGCTTCCTGTAGCACGCGGGTTGCGGTGACGCGCACGGCGAGCGGCACGCGAGAGATCGCCTCGTCGTAGGCGAGGTTCACGTGGAGACCGGCTGACCGGCTGCGCTCGACAGCATCGTCGATCATCTGCCGCGGGTCCATCAGTACGTCCGGAGCGCTCGGGTCGCGCAGCACGTGGAGGAGGCCGCGCAGGTCGACCAGTGTCTGACGGGCGGCGGTCTGGATGGAGTCGATGCCCTCCAACGCCGCCTGCAATCGCCGGCGCTGGTCGGGGGCGTGCGTGGCCGCGTACTGGGCCGAGCCGGCCGTGAGGGCTATCGCGGACACATGGTGGGCCACCAGATCGTGCAGGTCACCAGCGAGGTGGGCGCGTTCGGCCATGCGTGCCGCGCGTATCTCCACCAGTCGGTGTTCCGCCGCCTCGCGGGCCCGTTCCTCGGCGACGGCAGCGGCTTGCCGTAGGGCGGCGAGGTAGCGGCCGAAGGCGACCGGGGCGCTGACCGCCAGTGCTGTCGACAGGATCATCAGAACGCTGTCCGTGCCGGCGAACAGTCCGCCCTCGTCCCGGCCCATGCTGGTCAGCACGGCGGCGAAGGTGACCACCCAGGACACAGCCGTGACGGCGGTGCCGAGACGGTGCGCGATCACACCGAGCGTCAGAACGGCGACCAGAGCCGCCGCGTTGCTGGAGTCCGGCAACGTCCAACCGGTCACCACGCTCAGGACCACGTTGAGAGCGAGCACGCCCACCGGGAGCGTGCGGGCCAGTGCCAGAGTCAGCGCCGCCGCCTCGACGAGGGCCCACTGGGCGGCGGGCCGGTCCGAGGGCGGCCCGATGATGATGCTGACCGCGCCGGTCCCCGCCGCCCCTGCCGCGATCAACGCGTCCACCAGCCACGGGCGGCGCCCTGGAAATAGCCTCACTCCCTCACCCTCGGTCCGGTGGGAAGACTGCCGGGTCCTCCCTCCGGTCACCCCGACTCCTCCCTTCGGCCGGAGATCCGGCTTCACGCAGGACGTTCGGCCGGCGGCCCGGACCTAGCGTCAAAGCGCGGTCGCGGCGGACGAGTTCAGGTCCTGGACGGCAGTTCCGGCGAGGAGTCCGACGACCGTGCGCGCCGACCACTGCCGTCGTCGTCGGCCCCAGCCCTGAACCAGAGAGGTCCTCAACCGGTGTCATTCCTCCGTGAGTTCGTACGAAATCCACTGACGGTGGGGGCCGTCGCACCGAGCGGCCGGTCCCTGGCGCGGGTCGTGACCTCGCCCGTGCCGAGTTCCGGCGAGCCAGTGGTGGTCGAACTGGGCCCGGGCACAGGTGCGTTCACCGGCACGATCCAGCGACGGCTCGCGGGCCGAGGACGCCATGTCGCGGTGGAACTCAACGACCGCTTCACCCAGTTGCTGAAGCTCGCTCACCCTGGGGTGGATGTCGCGCGTGCCGACGCCCGCGACCTGGTGTCCGTCCTGACCCAACGCGGTCTGGACAGAGCCGACGTCGTCGTGGGCGGTCTGCCGTGGGCGGTGTTCTCTCCGCAGGACCAGCACGACGTCCTGGACGCCGTCGTCGAGGCACTGCCGCCGCACGGCGTCTTCACCACCTTCACGTACATCCACGCACGCTGGACCGGCCCGGCACGGCGCCTGAACCAGTCCCTCCGTGCACGGTTCGACGAGGTCGTCGTCGGCCGCACGGTCTGGGACAACGTGCCGCCCGCTCTCGTCTACCACTGCCGCCGCCCGCTCGACTGACGCACTCTCCGGGCCTGTCTGTCGCGGGACCTTCTGAATGAACCTGCAGGCATGGCCGACGGCCGCATCCAGCGCGCGGCGCCGCGCCTTCGTCTTCAACTCCTGAAGTCGCCGTGCGAGTTCGGCGAAGGACATCCAGAACCGCACTCGTGGCGACGGAGCTTCTTTCCTGCCGCCCTCATCGCAGAACCGCAGCTCAGCGGCAGCGAGGCTGCGTCCGTCCGCTCGCCGGAGGCGTGTCCCCAGCTCAACTGCCCTTGGTTCGGACCTTTTTCGAAGCTCCATCTAGCGTCGCCAGATCGCCTGTCCTCAGTCGATCACGTTGAAGCCATTGACGCATGAAAGGTCGCGCCGGACACTCCTGCTTGCGACACGCCCTGAGAGCGCTCTCATCCAGCAGCTCTCAGGGCAGCTGGTCCCCGCGTTCCACGAACGTCGACAGGGAGAACCATGCGATGAGTACCACCTCACCACCGGCCAGTACGCCGGCGGGCAATCAGAGAACCATCCTCTTCGCTCTAGGCAGCGCATTGCTGCTGGTCATCGGTGTGCTCGTAGGCCTGGTCGGAACCGGCGGCAGCGCCTCGGCGGCCGTACCGGCTCCTCCGGCAGGCTGGACCACCCTCTTCTCGGACGACTTCACCGGCTCGTCCGGCAGCGCGCTGAACCGGACCAACTGGCTGTACGACCTGGGCACCGGATACCCCGGAGGAGCGCCCAACTGGGGAACGGGCGAAATCGAGACGGCCACCGACTCCACCAACAACGTGTACCAGGACGGGCAGGGCCACCTGGTCATCCGCGCGATCCGGGACGGGTCGGGCCACTGGACCTCCGGACGCATCGAGACCCAGCGCACCGACTTCGCCGCCCCCGCCGGCGGACAGCTCCAGATGAGCGCGTCCATCCTCCAGCCCAACCCGCAGAACGGACTGGGCTATTGGCCCGCGTTCTGGGCGATGGGCGGTGCCGCCCGCCCGGTCGGCGCGACCAACTGGCCCAGTATCGGCGAGTTCGACATCATGGAGGACGTCAATGCCCTGAGCAAGCACTCCACCACCTTCCACTGCGGAGTGTGGGCGGGCGAGTGCCACGATCCCGACGGCATCACCAGCGATCTTCAGCCGTGCGCGGGCTGCCAGACCAGCTACCACACCTACTCCGCGACCATCGACCGCACCAACACCTCCGCGGAGCAGCTGCGCTTCTACCTCGACGGCAATCTGACCTTCACCGTCAATGAGAACCAGGTCTCCGTGCCCACCTGGCAGGCCGCGATCGACCACGGTTTCATGGCCATCTTCGACCTCGCGATCGCCGGTTCCTACCCTGACAAGGTCTGCGGCTGCAACTCGGCCGCCCAGGCGGGCAGCATCACTTCCGGTGCCGCCATGAGCGTCGACTGGTTCGCGGTCTACCAGCAGAGTCCGGGCGGGACCACGACCGGCGGCACGACGACCGGCGGAACCACCGGCAGTACGACGACCGGCGGAACCACGACCGGCGGAACCACCGGCGGGAGCACCCAGACGCCGGACTACACCGCCGGCGTGACGCGGGTGAGCGCCAGTCAGGCGCAGATCACGTTCCACCCGACAACGCCCGCGGCCTATGTCGATGTGCACTACCTCATCAACGGCGCCAACCAGCAGAACTTCCGCATGACCAACAACGGCGGCACCTGGACACAGAACGTCAGTATCGCCACCGGCTCCACCCTGACGTACTGGTTCACCTACGAGAAGAACGGCCCTCAGTACGACAGTCCGCACTACACGTACGTTCAGTGAGACCCCCGGGCCGGCCCCCCATACCGGCCCGGGAACCTGAATCCTCATCAGACCCTCCCCCCGCGCACCCCCTGCTGACCAGATCCCGCAGAGAGTGTTGACCGAGCCAGACATCCGATGTTCACTGCAAGTGACGCGGACATGTCGATAACGGATCACCCCTGCCAGGCGCAGATTCTTCGGTATCCAAGGTCTGCGACTCACCGGCCTGTCCCGCTGCAAGTCATCGGATCATTCAAGACCCATGACCAACAGGGAGGGCACTCGATGAGACAACGAAGACTTGTCCGAGCCTTACTCGCAGCCGTCTGCATCATGAGCGGAACGGCGGTAGGTCTCTCGACCCCCGCTGTGGCTGCTCCGACGGACGCCGCGTTCAACTCCACCACCGGAGAACTGAACGTGGACCGCGCCGCCTACCTGTCCAAGCACGACCTCGTCTACAACCGGCCCACCACCAACCCGCTCCACGGGTTGACCGTGGGCAACGGCCGCACAGGGGCCATGGCGTGGCAGAACAACGGGCTGACCATGCAGGTCTCCGGAGTGGACACCTCACAACAGACCGCGTTCGGCGCGGGGTTGCTCAACCTCTCCACCTCCCCCGCCCTGGAGAGCGGCTACAGCACCTACCAGCAACGCCTGTCGCTGTACGACGGCACTCTGACCACCAAGTACGACGCCAACCGCACGGTGACCGTGATGGGCGCGCCGAACTCCGAGGTCATGGGTGTCCACGTCGAGGACTCACGCTCCGGAGTCTCCGCGGTCACCCTCGACCTGAGCCTGTGGGACACCTCGCAGTTGGGCAACAGCGGGGATGTCCCCGATCTCAACACCTGGAAGACGGTGGCGACTTACGCCGACTCCACGGGGGCCGGACTGAGCCGCGGACAGACCGACGCACAGAACTTCGGCTACACGCTCGCCGCGTCGGTGGAGGGCACGCCGTACACCGCACGAGTCGTCGACGGCCGTACGGTCCGGCTGACGATCACCCCCTCCAGCAGCTACACCATCTGGTTCACCGCGAGCAGCCGGCTCAACGCGCCCTCGCACGACTCGGTGGCCCAGGCCAAACGCGCGCTGGCAGCGGCCAAGAGCCGTGGCTACAGCGCGACGCTCAGCGACTTCCGCACGTGGTGGCACGACTTCTGGGGCAAGTCGTTCGTGCAGTACTCGGGCTTGTCCGGCGACGCGGACTACCTGGAGAACGTCTACTACCTGAGCACCTACATGATCGCCGCCGGCGGGTACGGGACGAACCCGTTCCACTTCATCAACGGCGTCTTCCGCGCCACGGGCGACCAGACCAAGTGGAGCAACGCCTACTGGTACTGGAACCAGCGCGATGTGTACAACTCCTTCCTCGCCTCCAACCACGCCGACCTGCTGGCCGGCTTCAACCGGCTCTACAGCCGCAACGCGGCGGCCCTCAAGGCGTACACGCGAACCCGGTACAACGTCGACGGACTGTGGGTGCCGGAGACCATGGGCTGGGACGGCAACGCCCGCGGCACGGTCAACAGCGACTACACCAAGAACATCTGGTCGACGGGCACCGAGGCCGCGTACAACATGTACCTCCAGTACGCGTACACCAATGACTCCGCCTATCTGCGGGACACCGTCTACCCCTTCATGCGGGACGTGGTGAAGTTCTACGCGGCGAAGCTCTCCGTCGACTCGGCGGGCAAGTACTACGTGGCGACCTCGAACGCGCACGAGACGTACTGGAACGTGCCGAACGCGATCACCGACCTCGCGGCGGTGCGCACGCTGTTCCCCCTCGCCATCCGAACGTCCCAATCCCTCGGTGTGGACGCCGACCTGCGCCCCCAGTGGCAGCGGATCGTGGACAACCTGATCGCGTATCCGTCCACCGCGGACGTCTACCTTCCGCACACCCCGCCGCTAGCGCAGACCCGCAACGGCGAGAACGTCGCCAGCGAGATCATCTGGCCCTACGACCGGACCGGCATCGGCTTCCCGGACCAGCAGAAGGCCGTGAACACCTTCAACGCCCGCCCCTTCCCGTACGACAACGTGTGGGCCAACGACGCCGTACAGGCAGCCCGGTTGGGGCTCGGCGACCAGGCCTACCAGGGCATGAAGACGATGCTCCGCAAGTACCAGACCTATCCCAACGGCATGACCGACAACACCAACGGCGTCTTCGAGTACCTCGGCGTGCATCTCACGGCCCTCAACGAGTCGCTCCTCCAGTCCTACAACGACAAGATCCGGGTCTTCCCCGCACCGCCGACCGACTCCTCTTTCGTCGGGCGGTTCACCCTGCTGGCCAAGGGCGGTTTCACGGTCAGTTCGGAGCGTGAGGCCGGCGAGGTGAAGTACATCGGGATCAAGAGCCAGTACGGCAACTCGACACGGGTCGTGAACCCGTGGGGCACCCAGCTCAGGGTCCGTCGGGTCTCCGACGGCGCGATCGTACTCACCACCAGCGCCGCCGAGTTCGACCTCGCGACGACCTCCGGCGCGGTGTACGTGGTGGAGCGCACCGCCAAGCCGCTGTCCTCCTACACCCCCGTACGACTCACCGGATCCGCGAACCAGAGCGAGAAGAGCCTCAGCGGCACCAGCTCCACGCTGGGCATGGCCCAGGCCCCCAACCCCATGGTGAACAACACCCAGTTGACCTACGACAGCAACTGGCACGCCACCAGCGGGCGCGGGTACGGCGACTACAACGACGACACGCACCACAGCACGACGGTGAACGCCGTGGCCCAGTACACGTTCACCGGGACGGGAGTCGCCTACCTCTCCGAACGCAACGGAGACATGGGACCCGTCGACGTGTACCTGGACGGCACCCTTCAAGCGACGGTGGACCTGCGGGTGACCGGCGCGCGCCAGGTGCAGCAGACCGTCTGGCAGCGCACCGGGCTGACGCGGGGCACGCACACCATCCGTATCGTCAACCGAAGCACCTCGGTGGGGATGGTGGACGCCCTGCGCATCACACCGTAGGTCCGCCGCCTCGTCCACCGTGGACGGTCTCCGGCTCGACCGGAGGCCGTCCACCCGGTGCCCCTGAACACGACCGCGCCGACGCCTCGTTCGGGCATTCGTGGCGGTTCACCATCGCCAATCAGGAGCCCTCCCGTTGTCCGCGCGGTACGTGCCGCACCCTCAACTCCCGGGTTCACAGGGTCTGTTCACTGTCGAGAACCGCAGGTCGGGTGCACGCCGGTGGGACAATGTGACGTGGGTCACCAACCGCTCACAACCTCTGCGGCGTGACCGTATCTTCATCGCGATCACCCTCAGCGGACCCACAGACTCCGCAGGGCGGCCACTCATCCATGGGACCACCGTCCCTAGATCACGATCGGACATGACACTCCGTTGAATCCACGTCACAGACCTCGGCGCGGCCTGGTCATCACCGCGCTGTCGCTCCTGGCCCTGTCCACGTCCATCCCTTCAGGCACGGCGGCCGCAGCGGCGCCCGCGCCCACCCCGCACGTGCCCGAGGGCACTCACACGGTCACTCTCATCACCGGTGCCGTCGTCACCACCCGCGGCACCGGCGACGGCGGGACGGTGACGGTGAAAGGCCCCGACGGCTCTCCCGCACGGGCCAGGGTCATCGAGGCGGGAGGTCATCTCTACGTCTATCCCGACGCGGCCCTCCCCTACGTCGGTCAAAAGGTGCTGGACCGGCGCCTGTTCGACGTCACCCAGCTCATCAGCGACGGCTACGACGACGCCCACCGGGACGACCTCCCCCTGATCGTGGCCACCGACGGCAGCGCTTCCGCGTTGCGCGCACGGTCCTCGCTGCCGGGAGTCACCGTGCGGCGCAGCCTCGACAGCGTCCAGGGTGCCGCCCTCACCGAGTCCCACGAGGACGCCGGCGACTTCTGGGCCGCCATCACCGCGCCGTCCGCCTCCCCGGGACCCGCGCTCCGTGCGCCGTCCACGCCCGCCTTCCGCGCGGGCGTCACACGGGTCTGGCTCGATGGAAAAGTCCACGCCGACCTCTCCGAGAGCACCTCCCAGATCGGCGCCCCCGAGGTCTGGTCGAGCGGGGACACCGGTCAGGGCATCGACGTGGCGGTGCTCGACACCGGAATCGACACCGCCCACCCCGATCTGTCCCACTCCATCGCCACCACCAGGAGCTTCGTTCCCGGCCAGGACGTCGAGGACCGCAACGGGCACGGCACACACGTCGCTTCCACCGTCGCGGGCGACGGCACGGCATCCGGCGGCAAGGAGCGGGGCGTGGCGCCCGGGGCCGCGCTGCACATCGGCAAGGTTCTCGGCGACGACGGCTCGGGGCAGGACTCCTGGGTGGTCGCGGGCATGGAATGGGCGGCGGTCGAACAGCACGCCAGGGTCGTCAACATGAGCCTCGGCACCGACTCCCCCTCGGACGGCACCGACCCGGAGAGCGTCGCCGTGAATCGGCTGAGCGCGCAGACCGGCGCGCTGTTCGTGGTGGCCGCGGGCAATGCCGGCGCGCCGGGCGCCATCGGCGGACCCGGCGCGGCCGACGCGGCGCTCACGGTCGGCGCCGTGGACCGCGATGACAACGTTGCCTTCTTCTCCAGCCAAGGTCCGCGCGTCGGCGACGGCGCCCTCAAACCCGAGATCTCGGCACCGGGTGTCGACATCCTCGCCGCGCGTTCGCACCTCGCCCCGGAGGGCGAAGGCGACTACCAGACGCTCAGCGGCACCTCGATGGCGACTCCTCATGTGGCCGGTGCGGCCGCACTGGCCCTTGCCGCCCACCCGGAACTGACCGGCTCCCAGGTCAAGGACCTCCTGACGAGCACGTCCGCGCGGACACCCGAGTACGACGCGTTCCAGGCGGGCAGCGGCCGAGTGGACGCGGCGGCTTCCGTGGACTCCACTCTGTTCGCCACCGCCGTCGTGTCCGTGGGCCGGGAGCAGGCCGGATCGGTGAGCCGTCCGGTCACGTACACCAATCTCGCCGCCGCCCCGATCGCGCTCGACCTGTCGGTGGCCGCCTCCGGCGCACCGGACGGCCTGTTCCGGCTCTCGGCCGGCCGTGTCGTCGTCCCGGCGCACGGCACCGCGCAGGTCTCCGTCGCCGTCGACCCGTCGACCGTCGACAGCGGCCGGTTCAGTGCCCAGATCCTCGCGGCCCGCCCGGACGGAAGCACCGTCGCACACACCGCCGTCGGCCTCGGTGACATCACGCACAGGCTGGCCCTCGTCCTGAAAGACGGGCACGGGAAGCCGATGTCGGGCGTGGTGGAGGTGCTCCAGTCCGGTCAGTACCAGCCCGACTTCTACCTCGTCGACGCCTCCGGCACCGCCCAGACCTACCTGCCGGACACCGTGTACTCCGTGCTGTCCTTCAAGGACGTGGAAGGCGTACACGGACCGCGTTCACTGGGCATGGCGCTGCTCGGAGACCCGGACGTGGCGCTCGACCGCGACCGCACGGTCACCTTGGACGCCTCGAAGGCGACACGGGTCGAGATGACGACGCCGCAGCCGACAGAGGCCACCTATCAGCGCCTGGAGTACAACCGCTCCATGGGCGGAGCCAGTTGGCGCGACTTCATGGAGACGCAGACCTCCTACGACAGCCTGTGGGCGCAGCCCCTGGCCGGCAAGGTCCGCCACGGCGACTTCTACCTGGGTGCCCGCTGGCGCAAGGAGAAGCCCGCGCTCACCGTCGCCACGCGGAGCGGCGCGTTCTCGGACGTCCTGCGCCAACACCGGGTGACCCCGCTGCCGACGGGACGTCACCGCCTCCCGCTGGTCTACGCGGGCGACGGCACGGACGCCTCGTACCAAGGGCTGTCGGCCCACGGTGCCGCGGTGGTGGTACGACGTACCGCCGATGTCGGCGACGCGGCCCAGGCGTCGGCCGCCGCACGCGCCGGAGCCAGGCTGCTGCTGGTGGTGAACGACCGGAAGGGACGCCAGTACCTCGACTACAGCGACGACCCGACCGAGCCCGCCTCGGTGGACGTGGGACTGCTCAGTCCGGACGAGGGCGATCGCCTGGCCCGCCAGGCCCAGGCCCGTGGGGCGACGGTGTCGGTCGAATCGTCCACGACGACTCCGTACGTGTACGACCTGATGCGCACCTGGCACAACGAGGTGCCGCGTGACCTGTTCGTCCAGGGCTCCGCACGAAACCTCGCCCGGGTCGACGAGACCTTCGTCAGTCCCGATCCCACGCGCGGTGGCGGGGAGTTCCGCTTCGACTGGCCCACGTATTCCGAATGGGGCATCGGCACGACCGTGCGACTGCCGGTCAACAGCGAGCGCACCGACTGGGTTTCCACGGAGGGCGCCTACCGATGGGGGCAAGAGGCCTACGTGGACGGCCTGTTGTACGAGATCGCACCGCGCACCTCCTACCGGCCGGGCAGTACCGACGCGCAGGAGTGGTTCAAGCCGGTGACCCGCCCCTACCTCAACGACAACTACCGGCCGCCCACCCGCAGCGGCAGCCGGCTCAGCTTCGACATCCCGGGCTACGGCGGCGGTGACCGCGTCGGCATGTCGATGGACTACGACCGCAGCAAGGAGACGCTGGCGCTGTATCAGGGATCCACACGGCTCGCGCAGGGCACCGGCACGATCGTCGGCGCGACCGCCCCGTCCGCGGACGCCCTGCCGTACCGACTGGTGGTGGACACCAGCCGGGATGCCTCGTTCAGCCCGTACTCGTCGGCGACGACCACGGAGTGGACCTTCACGTCGCGAGCGCCTCAAGGGGACGGGCAGGACGTGCTGCCGCTGCTCCAGCCGAAGTGGACGCTCGCCACGGACACAGCGGGCCGGGCAGGCCGCGAGACCCGGTTCACGGTCGGGATCGAGCAGCTCACCGGTGCGGTGGGCGCGGGGCACGCCGGCACGCCCCGGGTGGAGGCCTCGTACGACGACGGCCGCACATGGCAACGGCTGCCGTCGCGGCATGACGGGTCTTTCAGGATCGACGCACCTCGCCACGCCTCCTTCGTGTCGCTGCGCGTCAACGCGCGTGACACCGCGGGCAACAAGGTCGAGCAGACGATCACGCGTGCGGTGGGTCTGAAGTGATGAAGGGGTCCTCCTCGCCCTGTGCGAGGCGGACCCCGATCTCCTGCCGAAGGGACGGTCACGGCGCTCACCTGCGGTTTGCATCCGGAACCTGCCGACAGACACATCCAGGTGGTGCGCCACACTCACCCGCATGACGACCAGTCTCCGCATCGGCCTCCTCGGCGCAGCGGCCATCGCGCCGAGCGCGCTGATCAAACCGGCGAAGCAGCAGCCCCGGGCCACCGTGACCGCTGTCGCGGCCCGGAACCGGCAACGTGCCGAAGCCTTCGCCCGCAAGCACGACATACCCGTAGTGCACCCCGACTACGAAGCGCTGCTTGCCGATCCGCAGATCGACGCCGTCTACGTACCGTTGCCGAACGGCTTGCACGCGGAATGGATGCTCAAGGCCATCGACGCGGGCAAGCACGTCCTGTGCGAGAAGCCGTTCACCGCCAACCGCGCCGAGGCCGAACGGGTCGCCGATGCCGCTGACGCCGCCCACGCGCGAAGCGGCCTGGTGGTGATGGAGGCCTTTCACTACCGTCACCACGCCTTGGCCTCGCGCATGCAGGAGATCGTGCGGAGCGGGGAGTTGGGCGAACTGCGCCATGTCGAGGCGGAGGTGTGCTTCCCGCTCCCCCGCTTCGGCGACATCCGCTACGACCACGGCCTGGCGGGCGGCGCCACCATGGACGCGGGCTGCTACACCGTGCACGTCGCCCGGCTCCTCGGAGGTGAGACACCGGCGGTGACGGCCGCGCACATGGCGACGCTGCGCAAGGACCAGCGGGTCGACCGCGCCATGGAGGCCGAACTCGTCTTTCCCGGTGGAGCGACCGGGCACCTCCGGGCGTCGATGTGGTCGCGGCGGGTGTTGTCGATCCGGGCGCGAGCGATCGGATCGAAGGGCGAGCTGGTGGTCACCAACTTCCTGATGCCGCAGCTCTATCACCGGTTGACCATCCGCGGTCCGCGCGACACCGGTCGACGTACGCTGCGGCGCGAGCGGGTGGCCCGGCAACCTTCAAGCTACGCCTGCCAGTTGTCCGCATTCGCTTCGGCGGTTCTCGACGGCGGCCCCGTGCTCACGTCGGCCAGGGACGCCGTCGTGACCATGAGCATCATCGACGACATCTACCGCGCGGCCGGCCTGCCACCGCGCGGCGAGTCCGACCCTTCCTAGGACCACTGCGAGCCACCGTGATGTTTAACGCTTGACGGGCTTGGTGTAGACCTTTACGTTACGGGCGTCAAGTTCCGCTTGTGCGCTGCCAGTTGAGGTGCCGACCGGCAAGCGCGCAGTCCGGCACGAAAGGCAGCTACCCCACCTATGGCCGCTCGTCGTACCACTCCGCTCCTAGTCCTGCGAAACCTGACCCTCGGTGCACTGCTCGCCCTGTTCGCCACCGCTCTGGCCACCGCGCCGGCAGCGGCGGCCACCGGGCAGATCACCGGTCTCGCCAACAAGTGCCTCGATGTCGCGGGCGCGAGCTCCGCCGACGGCACCGCCGTCCAGCTCTACGACTGCAACGGCACCGGCGCCCAGCAGTGGGACGTCAACGCGGACGGCACAATCCGCGCACTGGGCAAGTGCCTTGACGTCACCGGCAACTCGACCGCCGACGGCGCACAACTCCAGCTGTGGACCTGCACGGGCGGGTCGAACCAGCGGTGGACCGTGACAGCGGCCCGCGACATCGTCAATCCGGCGGCGAACAAGTGCCTTGACGTCACCGGCAATTCGTCGGCCAACGGTGCCAGGGCCCAGATCTGGACGTGCACGGGCGCGGCGAACCAGAAGTGGAACGCCCCCGCCTCCTCGGGCGGCGGCGAGGGGCAGTGCTGGGCCACCCACTACGGCCCTCAGCCCGCGGGCGCTCTGACGGCCAGCGGTGAGGTCTTCGACAACAACGCCGACACGGCGGCCACCTCGCTCTCACGGCAGCCCCAACTGCCGTTCGGCACCCGCGTCCTGGTCACCAATGTCGCCAACGGCCGCTCCTTGACCGTACGGATCAACGACCGCGGCACGTTCGCCCAGACCCCGCAGGAACCCAAGTGCCTCGACCTGACCGACGGCGCGTTCGGTCGTCTGGGAGGGGTCCTCAATCCCGATGCCGGTCACATCGTCGTCACGCAGACCGTCCTGAACTGACACCCCGGTTCGCCCTCTGCACGACCCTCCAAGCCCCCGCTTGTCCCCCACCCCCGAGGAGCTCGCACTCGTGTCCACTCCCCAGTTCGCGAACGTCCGTCACGGACACAGATCTCTGGTCTGGCTCGTGCTCACCTTCGTGCTGACCGCCACCATGACAACGTTGTTCAGCGTCATGCCCGCCCACGCAGCCGACGGCCGCATCACCGGCCTCGCCGGCAAGTGCGTCGACGTCGCCGGCGCCAACACCGCCAACGGCACCGCCATCCAGCTCTACGACTGCAACGGCACCACCGCCCAGACCTGGTCCAACCCCGGCGACGGCACCCTGCGCGCCCTCGGCAAGTGTCTCGACGTCACCGCAGCCGGCACCGCCGACGGCACCACCGTCCAGCTCTACGACTGCAACGGCACCGCCGCCCAGCAGTGGGCCGTCAGTTCGGCCAACGACATCGTCAACCCGCAGGCCAACAAATGCCTGGACGTCACCGGCAACAACTCCGCCAACGGCACCCGCCTGCAGATCTGGACCTGCACCGGCGCCGCCAACCAGAAGTGGAGCGCGCCCGCCAGCGGAGGCGGCGGCACCAACCCCTCCGGATTCGTGGTGAGTGAGGCCCAGTTCAACCAGATCTTCCCCGGCCGCAACTCCTTCTACAGCTACAGCGGCCTGACCGCCGCGCTGTCGGCCTACCCCGGCTTCGCCAACACCGGCTCCGACACCACCAAGAAGCAGGAAGCCGCAGCCTTCCTGGCCAACGTCAGCCACGAGACCGGTGGGTTGGTGTACGTGGTGGAGCAGAACACCGCCAACTACCCCACGTACTGCGACTGGAGCCAGTCCTACGGCTGCCCCGCCGGACAGGCCGCCTACTACGGACGCGGCCCCATCCAGCTGTCCTGGAACTTCAACTACAAGGCAGCCGGCGACGCCCTGGGCATCGACCTCCTCAACAACCCCTGGCTGGTCCAGAACGACTCCGCCGTCGCCTGGAAGACCGGCCTCTGGTACTGGAACACCCAGAACGGCCCCGGCACCATGACCCCCCACAACGCCATGGTCAACGGCGCCGGCTTCGGCCAGACCATCCGCTCCATCAACGGCTCTCTGGAATGCGACGGCCGCAACCCCGCCCAGGTCCAGAGCCGCGTGGACGCCTACAACCGCATCACGTCCATCCTCGGAGTCACCCCCGGCGCCAACCTCTACTGCTGACAGGTCCAACGGGACTCAGCGCCGCACGGTGGCCTTCACATCGACGGTCACCGTGCCGGCCGCTGGATGCGTCCGTCCCTCCAGGACGGGCGCGGACCGGGTGTCGTTCATGAGGTAGCGGCGGAAGTACGCCCCCACGTAGAGGGCACCGACCCGCCGTTGAACTTCCTCGGTGAGTTGGGTGTCCACAGTCGACCCGTAGGCGTCGGTGCACTTCCCCGGCTGGTCCTGGGGGTGCCCGGCGTCGTCGCCGGCCGCCACCTGTCCGCTCTGCGGGGACCACTGGGTGTTGAAGTAGTTGTGGTTGGCGCCGTGCACACCGAACTCGTAGGTGTCGGCCTTCCCCGCGGCGGTCGCGTCCCGTGCGAAGGAGAACGCCTCCTCACCCACCTGTCCGTCGCAGGTACCGCGCATCACCGCGAGGGGTGTGCTGTCGATGCGGTACGCGGACATGTCCTCGGTCATGACGTTGTACGCGGGGGCGAGCGCGAATACGGCTCTGACCCGCACGCCGGCCGGCCAGTCCCGGCGATGACTGTCGGCGGCCTGCCAGGTGACTCCCGCGCCGGCACGTGAGTGCCCCAGGGTGCCGACCTCTCGCATGTCGACGTGGTGGGCGAAGTCGACGTCGACAGGCTTGCCGGTGCTGATGTCCTTGAAGTGTCCCGCCAGTTGACCTGTGCCGGTGGAGGCGAGGCGCTGCCAGAGGGCGAGGTGCCTGTTGATGAGGTCGGCGCGGGCGGAGGCGTTCTCGTCTCCCGAGACGGATGAGGCGTTGATGCCGTTGGCGCGGATCGAGACGACGACGAAACCCTGCGCGGCGAGCTGTTCGCCGAGGTAGTCGTATCCGCGATCGTTCGCGATGGGCTTGACCCCGGGCGGGCAGGGCCAGCTGAACAACCGCTGGCTGGCCTGTGCGTAGGCGTCCCAGTCCTGGGCCTGTTCGGCTGCGTCGCGCGCGGTCTCCGCCGCCGCGTCGGCGCAGGTCTCGTGCCAGCCGTGCAGGGCGACGATCAGCGGGTGCGGGGCGCCGTTGAGGTTCTTCGAATAGTGGACCGTGGCGGCCAGTTCGACTGGTTCCGCGGTGCCGGGGAGTTCGTACGCCCGGTCGCCGAGGTTGTAGGTGACGGCACCCACGGAGTACGAACTCCGGCCTGTGTAAGGCGTGTTGTGGTGTGCCGGGGCAGCTGTCGCCAGGGTGCCGCCGACCGCGACGAGCGCTGTCGCGGTGGTCAACAGCGCGTAGCGGCGTACCCGTCGGCGCAGGGCGGTGGTGTTCTTGCGGTGGTGCACTGATTCTCCACTGGTCGGGTCGGGCGGAGGCTCCCCGCGGGTGCCTCCGCAGGGGATGCCTCACGCGGTGAGTGCCGCGGTCGGGGGAAGGCGGGCCGCTCTGATCGACGGGTAGACGCCGGCGGCCATGCCGACCAGCAGGGCTCCGCCGAGTCCTGCGGCCAGCGCGCCCCAGGGGATGACGGTCGGCCAGCCGCGCCACAGGTCGTAGCCAACGGCCACCGCTGCCCCCGTCACGATGCCGGCGGTGCCTCCGAGACCGCTGAGGACCACAGACTCGGTGAGGAACTGGCCGCGGATCTGCCCCTTGTTGGCGCCCAGGGCCCGGCGGAGGCCGATCTCCTGACGGCGTTCAAGTACGGAGATGACCATGGTGTTGGCGACGCCGATGCCTCCCACGACTAGGGCCACGGCGCCGAGTCCGAGGAAGAGCGCGGAGAAGGCGCTGTCGGTGGCCCGCTTGGCGGCCAGTGCGTCGGAGGGCCGGCTGACGTCGACGAGACCGGGCGCCTGCGGGTAGAGGGTGGGGGCAAGGACGTCGCGTACCGCCTCCAGACGGCGCTCGTCCGCCCGTACGTAGATCACGGTGGGGTGGCCGTCGAAGCCCAACTTGTCGCGTGCCGCGTCCCAGCCGACCAGGGCGGAGCTGTCCAGGTCGGTGGCGAGCGGGACCGGTTGCAGGACGCCGATGACGGTGAACCACGTGTCACCGACGGCGAGTTGGACGGGTTGTCCGGGCGTCACCTTGGACACTCCGAGGCGTTGGGCCGCGGTGTGGCCGAGGACGACGACCGGGAAGCGTTCGTTGCCGTGGTCGAGGAAGTGTCCGGAGGCCAGCCGTGCGCGGACCGTCGGCAGCAGATTGGTGCGGGCCGCCAGGACGGAAAGTCCGGCGCCGTCGGTGGCGGGTACGCGGTCCGAACGGCGGATCGCGGCGTGGGTGTTGGCGACGGCGGTGGCGTCGGTGACGGGGCCGATGCGGCGTACCGATGCTTCCGCGGCGGGGTCGAGGCGTACGGGTGGGTCGCGGTCCGGCATGGGTTCGGCGCGCAGCAGGTTGGGGCCGAGGGCGTCGAGTTCCTCCGCCAGCGCTCGGTGGCTGGCTGCCGGGATACCGACGACCAGGACGAGTGTCGCGATGCCGATGGAGATGCCGAGGGCCGCGAGCGCGGCACGCAGCCGCCGGGTCCTGATGCCGAGCAACCCGAGCCGGAGGATGTCGCCGGGGGCGAGCCGGACGGAGTGGGCGCGGCCGGAGCGGGTCATGAGGGAGTCCTCAGGGTGGGGCGGGTGAGCTGCGCGGTGCCGCCCGGAATCGCCTGCGGACCGTCGTCCGCGACGACGCGGCCGTCGCGCATCTCCACGCGGCGCGGCATGCGGGCGGCGATGTCCCGGTCGTGGGTGATGACCGCGATGGTGGTGCCCTCCGCGTTCAGATCGGTCAGGAGCTTCAGCACCACCTCTCCGTTGGCGCTGTCCAGGGCGCCGGTCGGCTCGTCGGCGAGGATCAGGGAGGGTGCGTTGACGAGGGCTCTGGCGATGGCCACCCGCTGCTTCTCGCCGCCGGACAGTTCGTGCGGCCGGTGACGGGCGCGGTCCGCGAGGCCGACGCGGGCCAGGGCCTCACGGGCCAGTGGCTCGCGACGCCGACGCGGTGTGCCGGCGTAGAGCAGGCCGGTCGCCACGTTCTCGGTGGCGGTGAGGCCCTCGGTGAGGTGGAACTGCTGGAAGACGAATCCGAGGCGCTGTCCGCGCAGCGCGGACAGTTGTCGGTCGCCGAGCGCGGCGATGTCCTGTCCGTCGATGCGGAGGGTGCCGGTGGTCGGCCGGTCGAGGGTGCCCATGAGGTTGAGCAGGGTGGACTTGCCGGAGCCCGACGGGCCGATGATGGCGAGGAGTTCGCCGCGTCCGATGGTGAGGGAGACGTCGTCCAGGGCGCGGACGCCCCCGGGGTAGCTGCGGCCGACGTGCTCGACGCTCAGCACGGGAGCGCCGTCCGCGCCCGCGTGCCGTCTCACGAGGCGACCACGATCACGGTGCCGGACTTCAGCCCTGCGCCCCGGATCTCGACGAGGCCGCGCGCGAACATGCCTGTCCGTACGGGGATGAGCGTCCCGTCGGGTCGCTGGAGGGCGTAGCCGCCCTCGCTGAGGGCGAGGAGCGCGCCGACCGGGACGGTGAGCACGCCCTTGCGGGTCCGGGTGGTGAACCGGACCCGGACCGTGGCGGCGTCCAGTCCCCGCACGTCGTCGCTGTCGCCCAGCTGGACCCGCACGTCGAGCTTGGCGGGGGTGCCGTCCTGCGCGCCGGTGCTCTGGTCGCCCGAGACGGCGATCCGGCTGACGCGGTCGACCCGGCCCCGGGTCTCCTTGCCGGCGGGCAGGACGACGGTGACGCGCGCGCCCTTCCTCACGAGGCCGATCTCGGTCGCCGCCACCGGCACGGTGACCGACTTCGCGGTCGAACTCAGCGTCATCAGCGCGGTCTTGGCATCGGCGCCGAGCTGTGCGCTGAGCGCGCCGACGCGTACCTCGCCGGGCAGGACGGCGACGTCACCCGCGTCGAGGCGCCCGGTGGGCTTGAGTCCCACCTGCTTCTGCCATCTCTTGAGGGCTGCGGCCAGCATGCTGGTGAAACGTCCGTGGTCGGCTCCGTCGTCGACGGCCGCGCCGCCGGAACCGGGGATGCGGTCGATGTCGTAGCCGAGTGCCCGCAGGTTCTCCGCGACGACGGTCACGTCGTTTCCGGCCTGTCCTGGCGTGCCGAGAGTGCGGAAGAGAGGGGTGGCGCCGTAGAAGACAGGTACGGGCCGGTCGTCGACCTTGTACAGGGTCTTGCCGCGGGTGATGGTGGCGCCGCCGGCGGGAAGCCAGGTCACCGTGCCGGGCTTGGTGCCGGTGAAGGGCTGTTCGGTGCCGAAGCCGAGCGTGCCCGTCATCTCCTGTGTGTCGGCCAGGTCGGCGCGGGTGACCCGGGCCGTGGCGGTCTTCACCTGAGCGCCGGCCGGACCGGACCGGTCGGCGTCATGTTGGCTGTACACCACCGTGCCGGTGGCGGTACCGGCTATGACGAGCACGGTGACCACAGCGATCAGGGGGCGGCGCCGGCGAGGGCGCTCCGCCTCACTTTCCGCCACCGAACGCCTCCAGCTGACAGTCGTTCTCGATCTTGCGCTGCTGCTCTTCCGACAGCGCCGAACCGGCGTCCCCGCTGTACGTCCAGTCCACGCCGTTGGCGGCGATCTCCGTCGGGACACCCTTGTCGTTCATGCAGGTCACCTCGTCGGCGAGCTGCTTCTTGTACTGGGGATTCTTGTCCGGGTCGAGCGCGTCGGGCATCTGCGGCATCTTCGACTCGCAGGTGTCGTACGCGGCCTTGGGCTCCCGGCTGTCGGGGTCGGCGATGACCTCCCCCTCCCCCGCGGGACCGGCGTGCTGTGCCTCGTTGGCCGGCACGAAACGCACTCCGTGCTCCTTGAGGCAGCCGTAGTAGCGCGACCAGAGGGCGTCGATCTCTTCCGAGGTGGAGTCCAGGCGCCACTGCGGGCGGCCGGAGTCGGAGGCCTCCTTGGCCGCTTTCCCGCCGGTCTGCTCGGTGGGCCGCGAGGTCGCGACGGAGGCGACGTCCTTGCCCGAGCCGTCGTCGTCGCTGCCACCGCCGGACCCGCAGCCTGCGAGAACGGCGGTCACGGCGAGGGCGGCGGACAACGGCGCGAGGCGACGCCGCAGGGTGCTCTTTGTCATGGCCGCACGCTCGTACAGGAATGTCAGAAACCTGTAGTGGTGCGGTCAGCGTCCCAACAGCATCCCTGTGCACTCTCCTCGCATCCGCCCCGGCTGCCTATTCTCACCAGGGTGTGCGCACATGTGTTGGTCGCCGAAGACGACGAGAAGCAGGCCAGGCTCGCCCGGATCTATCTGGAGAGCGAGGGGCACCACGTGCTCGTAGCCAAGGACGGGCGCGACGCTCTGGAGCATGTCCGGCGCACCGCACCCGACCTGCTGATCCTGGACGTGATGATGCCGCGGGTCGACGGTCTGGACGTGCTCCGCATCCTGCGCGCCGCCGACGACGAACTGCCCGTTCTCATGCTGACGGCGCGGTCCACCGAGGACGACCTGCTGCTCGGGCTCGACCTCGGCGCGGACGACTACCTCACCAAGCCGTACAGTCCCCGCGAACTCGTGGCCCGGGTTCGTACTCTGCTGCGCCGCACGAACCGGCGGCAGACCCCTGGTCCGGTCAGCGCCATGTTGGCCGTCGGAGCGGTCACGCTGGATCCGCTCCGTCACCTCGTGTCGGTGGAAGGGCGCCCGGTGGACTGCACGCCGGGTGAGTTCCGCCTCCTGGCGGCGATGGCGGGCCAGCCGGAGCGCGTGTTCAGCCGACAGCAGCTGCTGGAGGAGCTGCACGGCATCGACCGGTTCGTCTCCGCCCGGACCGTGGACGTGCACATCATGAACCTCCGCAGGAAGATCGAGCCGACCCCGGGGCGACCGGTGCGGCTGATCACCGTGTACGGCGTGGGCTACAAGCTGACCGCGGGCCCGGACCATGAGTGAGGACACGAGCCGTTCCGCCGTCCCGACGCGGCGATGGCGGAAGGTGCGGCGGCCTCGTCGCCACGGTCTGATGATCCGGCTGCTTCTCGTCTCCGCGCTCGTCGCCGCCTGCTCGGTCGCCGCGACCGCGTGGATCGCCGTACAGACCACCTCGGGCGCGATCAAGAAGCAGCAGGGCCAGAACCACGCGGACGACAACCTGCTCCTCGACACCCTCACCGGCTATGCCGCCACTCATCCGAACTGGGACAAGGTGGGTCCCCTGGTCCGTGACCTGGCCAGGAGCAGCGGTCGGCGCATCGTCCTCACCACGCAGAACGGCATCCCCCTCGCAGGCGACACAGCGGGCTCGGCCTCGCTGTCCGACCGGGCCTGGGCGGTCGTGGACCCGCTGTCGGCCAACCGCTCCGACCCCATAGATCCGCGGGCCACCGGGCCCTTCCGGCTCACGGCCGACGAGCGGCACACCCTCGACGGCTACGCCGTGGAACAGATCCGGTGTCTGCGGGCGAACGGCGTGGAGGCGTCCATGACGCACGGGCCGAGCGGCCGGCCCTCGATCCGTACGTTCACCGGCACCGGCGACCGCCGGGCCGCTGCCTGCGCCGGCTCACGGCTGGAACAGCCGATGCCCACCGAGCGGACCCCGCTGCGTCAGCTCTCCGCACTCGTGGCCGGCTGCCTCAAGAAGACCGGGCTGAGCAACGTCGAGGTGCTGCCCGACTTCTCCTGGCGGCTGACGGCATCGGAGGCGGCGCCGTTGCGGCAGGGCGCGGAACGCCAGATCCCGCCCTGCATCACCTCGGCGCGCAAGACCCTGCTGAAATCCTCGGTGGCGCCCCCGGCCCGACTCCTCATGGCCTCGCAGGAGACCGACGCCCGCGCGTTCGACCTCTCCGCCGCCAACACCGCCAAGGTGGCGGGCGCCACCGGTCTCGTCCTGGCTCTCGCCATCGGCGTCAGCGTCATGGCCGCCATGCGGCTCATACGACCGCTGCGAGCGCTGACCGACGCCGCGCAGCGCATGCGGGACGGAGACGGTTCCGCGCTCGTGCCGGTCACCACCGCCGACGAGATCGGCCGGCTGACGGAGACCTTCAACGAGATGGTCACCCACCGCGGCCGGCTCGAACACCAGCGCCGGGCCATGGTCGGCGACGTCGCGCACGAACTGCGCACTCCGTTGAGCAACATTCGGGGCTGGCTGGAGGCCGCCCAGGACGGTCATGTGCCGGCGGACAAGGAGTTCCTCGCCTCGCTGCACGAGGAGGCGGTGCTCCTCCAGCACGTGATCGACGACCTCCAGGACCTCGCCGCCGCCGACGCGGGCGAGCTGCGTCTGCACCCCGAGAGCGTCGACGTCGGCGAACTGGTCGCCCACGTCGCCTCCGCGTACCGCACCCGGGCCGACTCCGCCGGCATCCGCCTCACGTCGAGTTCACCGCCGGACCATTGGATCGACGGCGACCCGCTTCGACTGCGCCAGGCCGTCGGGAACCTGGTGTCCAACGCGATCCGGCACACTCCGGCGGGTGGTTCGGTCGAGCTGCGGGTGACGGCGGTTCCGGGGACCACACTCATCGAGGTCACCGACACGGGCACGGGTATCGCGGCCGAGGATCTGCCCCACGTGTTCGAGCGGTTCTGGCGTGCGGAGAAGTCGCGCAGCCGCCACACCGGCGGCAGCGGGCTGGGCCTGGCCATCGTCCGCAAGCTGGTGGAGGCCCACGGCGGGACGGTGGCGGTGCGCAGCGAGCTCGGCACGGGCACGGTGTTCGCTCTCCGGCTGCCGCAGTCCTCGCACCGCGGTGAGCGACAGGGCGTCAGCCCTGGGGCGGGGTGACGCCGTCGAACCAGTTGTGGCCGACCTCGCCCTCTCGCTCGCCGACGACGGGCAGGGTGTCGAGGCGGGAGATCTCCTCCGGTGTGAGCCGCAGGTCCGCCGCCGCGCTGTTCTCCTCCAGGCGCGAGACGTGGAGGGTGCCGGGGATCGGGACGATGTCGTCCGCCTTGGCCAGGAGCCAGGCGAGGGCGACCTGACCGGGGGCCGCCTCGTGCGCCCGGGCGATCTCCCGGACCGTCTCGACGGCGGCCAGGTTGGCCTCGAAGGCCTCCGGCGCGAACCGCGGCATCTTGCGCCGGTAGTCGCCCTCCGGGAGGTCGTCGCGCGAGGTGATCCGCCCGGTGAGCATGCCGCGGCCGAGCGGGCTGTAGGGCACGATCCCGATGCCCAGTTCACGGGTGAGCGGGAAGACCTCGCGCTCGATCCCGCGCTCCCACACCGACCACTCGGTCTGCACGGCGCTGATGGGGTGGACGGTGTGGGCGCGCCGGATGGTGTCGGCCGCGGCTTCGCTGAGGCCGAGGTGGCGCACCTTGCCCTCCTTGACCAGTTCGGCCATCGCGCCGACCGTCTCCTCGATGGGGACATCGGGGTCCACTCGGTGCTGGTAGTACAGGTCGACGTGGTCGGTGCCCAGAAGCTTCAGCGAGCGTTCGATGCGCTCACGCACGTACTCCGGGCGGCCGTCGATGACCGGCGGGCCGGCGGGGGTCAGCGGGCGCACGATGCCGAACTTGGTGGCCAGGACCACCTTCTCGCGGCGGCTGCGCAGGGCCTTGCCGATGGCCACCTCGCTGCCGGCGTAGATGTCGGCGGTGTCGACGAGGGTGGTGCCGAGCTCGACGGCTCGCCCGAGAAGGGCGTCCGCGCTGTCGTCGGTGGCGTGATCGGCGCTCTGCCCATAGGGGCGGGCGAAGCTCATGGCTCCGTATCCGACGGCGCCGACGGACAGCCCCTCTGATCCGAGAGTGCGCTGGGAGATGGGCATGACGGCTCCTTGACGTTCGATGGTCGGGAACAGCGCGGACACTCATGTCCACAGCTGTGGACAACAGTATGTCCACAGCCGTGGACATGCAAGCCCGGTCGATCGCGACCCGCGCCGGACCTCGTACTCTGGGCCCCATGAGCCAGGACGACCTCGCGCCCGCCCCCGCCCGCCGACGGGACTCGGCCGCCACCCGCGCCGCCATCCTCAAGGCCGCGCTGGAGACCTTCACCGAGCGGGGATACGACGGAGCGGGACTGCGGGAGATCGCCGGCGCGGCCGGCGCGGACACCCGGCTGATCAGCCGGTACTTCGGATCGAAGGAGGGCCTGTTCGCCGAGGTCGTGGATCTGGCCTACGAGAAGTCGATGATGATGACGCCGGAACACAACGCGGACGCCGCGCGCACGCTCCTCACCGGCGAGGGAGGCAAAGAGGGCGACGGACTGCTCCTCACCCTGCGTTCCGTCTCCAACCCCCGCGCGGCCGCGATCATGCGCGACAGCATCGAGCGCAACTACCAGCGCAGGCTCGCCGACGCGCTACCGGGCACCGACGCCACCGGCCGCTCCGCCGTCCTCATCGCGATCTGCGCCGGCGTCCTCCTCAACCGGGTGCTGCTCGGCCACACAGCCCTCAACTCCCCTGACACGGAACGGCTGATCCCCTATCTGCACGCCGCGCTCGACGCGGTGGCGAAGGCACCGGCGGCAGACGGTCCCGTCGGACAACCGCGGGACGAAAGCACCGAGGGCTGAAGGGATCCGGCACGACGACACGAGGGCCACCGCGGCTCGATTTACGTATCAGGGCCTCGGCGTCGGCGTGGCGTCGCCGGGACCGCTCGATCCCGAGACCGGCGTCGTGCTCAACCCCCCGATGCTGCCCGGCTGGCAGCGGGTGGAGCTGCGCACGGCACTCCAACTCGCCACCGGACTGCCGGTTCTCATCGAGAAGGACGCCACCGCGGCCGTCGTCTCGGAGGTCCAGCGCGTCCGAAGGCACTCCAGGCGCCGGGCCGCGATCGACAGCGTCACCGGCTCGCTGAACCGCGCCCCCGACAGCAGCACCGTCTTCCCGCAGACCAGCGGCCCCACCTCCCCCGCTCGCTCGAACACCGCCGCACGGAAGTCGACGTCCTCGGCGAAACTCGTCGCCTCGAACCAGGCGAAACCGGAGAAGGTGGCCGAGTCGAACCAGGCGTCGCCGGTGAATGCGGCTGACTCGAAATCCGCGTCGTCGGCGAAGGTGGCCGACGAGAAGCGCACGTCGCCGAGACGTGGGTGGTTCGTGGCGGTGTCCTTGAGAGCGTCGAGCAGTCGGCAGAGCAGTTCGCCGGTGAACGTGGTACCCCGGTGGTCGATGTCGTGGCCCGCGTCGAGGCTCGCAAGGTGAACGTCGCGGTCGACATCGGAGAGGTGTGCCAGGCAGGCCGAATGCGGGGCGACAGAGCGCCCCTTGCAGCCGGCGCGGTCCCCGCCGGTGACACCGTCACCGCAGTGCGGCCAGTCCGGAACGACAGGGTCTGGGGTGAAGAGCATAAGGGTGAGTACATCGCCTGCCGATCGACCGCTGCCAGGCGGCCCCCGTAGAACACGCGCGCACCTCGCATCCCACGAGGATGGTATTGACTACCGCTCATGACTGACATCGAGCGCACGGCGAGCCGAACGGCGATCCTGGTCTGCCAGGGGCGGGCAGCGGCCGACGGCAGGCTCGCGGTGGGCCGGTTCACGGACCCGGTGGCGGTACGACTGCTACGGCACCCCGAGCGGGCCCCCGTGGACGAGGTCCGCGCAGGCACTCCCCCCACCGGCTGGAAGGCACGCACGACCTACGAGAGTGTGCGCGCCTGCGCCGAGGTCGTCGTGCCGCGCACGGTCGCGATCGACGACGCGGTACGCAGCCATGGAACTCCCCAACTGGTCGTGCTCGGCGCCGGCTTGGACTCGCGTGCGTGGCGGCTGCCCGAGCTCGCGGACACGGACGTATGGGAGGTCGATCACCCGGCCTCCCAGCGGGACAAACAGGAACGCCTGGCGACAGCGGACGCACCGCCCGTCGCGGCTCGTTCCCTGCGCTTCACTCCGGTGGATTTCGCAACCGACGACCTGGGCCGCGCACTTGAGGCCTCCGGTCATGACGCGTCCGTGCCGACGACCTGGATCTGGGAGGGGGTCGTCCCCTACCTGACAAGCGACGAAGTGCGGGCCACGGTGCGTGCCTTCGCCGACCGTTCCGCGCAAGGGAGCACGCTCGTCCTCAACTACCAGAGCCCGTCGGCAAAGGCGTCCGCGGGCCGACTGGTCGCGCGTGTCCTGAGCAGCTCGGTCACGGCGGGCGAGCCGTGGCGTTCGCTGTGGAAGCCGCGGAAGATGGCGGCTCTCCTCGCCGAGTACGGGCTGCGCGTCGTCTCCGACGAAGACCTGCTGGCCATCGCGCATCGCCTGGAGTCCAGCGCGCAAGGCCGTACGGCACTGCGCTCGGGCCGCGTCGCCATCGCCCAACAGGGTTGAATCCAGCCCGGATTGCACGCACCCCTCTCCGGTCGAGGGCCGGGCCGCTCACTCCATGCACTGGACCGTCATGACGTCGACATGTCCGGCTCGTCGGACCGCACACCGTCGCCACCGCGCTGCTGACGCTCCGCACGCTGCTGGACGAGTTCCTCGACCGCGCTGGGCAGGGTCGTCTCGAAGTCGATCAGCTTGGCCCAGGTCGGTGTCATCACGATGCGCACCATGCCGTCGTACAGCGAGTGGACCTCGGCCTCCCACACGACCCGCTGCTCGGCCGTCATGCCGTAGGAACCGTTCATCTCCAGGTACTCCTCGGGAATGCCCTCGACCTCGTCGAGTTCGACAGTTCCGCGGACGAGCAGGATCTTGGGCGGGTGCACCTCCGTGTCGATCGTGATGGCGACGGTCGGGTTGTGACGGAGCGAGGCCAGCTTCGGAGCGTTCTTCGACGTGCACATCACGACCTCCCTGCCGTTCCAGGCGAAGGCGATCGGGATGCTCCGCGGTGTCCCGTCCTTGGCGACGTACGCCAGGCGGCACAGGTCACGGGCCAGCAGCTCCTGGCTCAGCGGGCGCTGGAGGATCTCGGTGATCCGGTCGTTCGTCATGGCGGGCCTCCTGAGAGCCGTGCGACCACGATGGCCGCCTCTGCCCCTGGGACGGAGCCGTCATCCCGTTCTCGACATCCACGCCGAATTTTCCTCCGCGGCCGGACGGAGGGGCAGCACAGGCAGGGCCGGCCAGGGGCCGACAGCGGGGAATCCAACCAGCCCCTAGCGGATACGTGGCTGCGGCAGGACCTGGAGAGTGTCACCGACAGCGCGCTCACCGGTGGCGTCCGACGGGGCGTTGACGAGCTTGCCGTTCACCGCCATCGCCGTAGAGCCGCCGCCGTCCAGGTTGAGGGCCTCGACGGCACCGAGCGAGCGCATGAACTCGGCGCCCTCCTGCAAGGTGAATCCCTCGCTGCCGCCGGTGAGACGGCCGTCGACGGTGACCAGGAGGAGACGGCCGCGTGCGTCGATGCCGGCCATGGTGCGCGGTTGGCGGATGTTGGACCAGGCGTAGCCGAACGAGAGGTCCTTCGGGTCGAGCGTGCCTTCGGTGGCGGCGTCGATGCTGAGACGGCCGTCCTCGACCAGGGTGGGCGCGGCGCTGACGATGCTGTCGCCCCGCCCGAGCCGGACGCGCCGGCCCTCGGTGTCCCGTACGACCTCGGTGACCGGGACGCGCTGCCCGACCGTGGCGTGCGAGGTCAGCCAGTCCGCCGCGGTGCCGATGCCTTGCAGGACGGTGTCACCGGCCGGGACACGGCCGCCCCGGGCGCCGGTGGACACGACCCGATCCGTGGCGTCGAGCACCACCTGGGTGCCGGCGCCGGTGGGCAGGTTCGCGCCGAAGGCGGGGGTGAACTGGACCAGGTCGTCATTGGTGTGGCAGGTGACGTCCTGCCAGGGCAGCGAACTCGGCGTGAGTCCGGGACGTCCGCAGTCCCGTACGGTGCCGGGGACCCGGTTGATGCCCTCCACGGCGTAACGCGACGCGCCCGAGCCGGCGGTGACCGTCGATGTCAGGTCCGCCACCCGGAAGCGCCGCCCTCCGTCCTCGACGATCAGCGCGGCGCGGGACCCTACGGCCATCGACTCCAACTCCCCGTCGTAGGCGGCGATGCCGGACTGGGTGCCCGGCACGCCGTCGGAGCCGGAGATGACGAAGAAGCCGGCGTTGACGCCGACGAGCGAGCCGAGTTTCCCGGCCACCGACGACGTGGTCTCGCGCTGGGCCACGTTGCCGTCATGGGTGCCCGCTACGGTGCCGGAGAACGTCCGCGGGTCGACGACCGCGACATGGATGTTCTCCACGTCCGCGGGCTGTTCGGGTTCGTAGCCGGTCCACTCGGTGACGGCATGAAACCCGGCCGCGTTGACGGAGGTCGCGACAGCCTGCGCCGCGGGCCGGTCGGCGTAGGAACCCACACGTACGCGCAGCCCCATCGTGCCGTGCGGGGTGTCGGCGTACCGCGGCCACCGGACGGTCTCGGTACGCGGCTGGAATCCAGCTGCCTTCAACCGCGCGCCGGTCTCGTCGGCCCAGGAGCGCGGGCCCACCTCGGCCCAGGCCGCGGCGCCGGTGAGACGGCTGGTCGTCGGTGCCTGCACCGTGACGGTCCACGTCGGCACGGCAGCGGCGTTGCGGATCGTGCCGGTCCGCACCTGGACACCGGGCGCGACGGTCTGCGTCGTCCACTCAGAACTCACCGGGCCACGGGATTCCGCCTGCGCCGACGCCGGGCCGGAGAGCACGAACGGTGCGACGGCGACCAGCACCGCGGTCGCGATTCCCATGGTCTTGCGCCTGGTCCCGTTCTCGTTCATGGATCCTCCCGGTTGCCGCAACGGACGCGACTCGTTGACCGCTTGAACCGATCACAGCCCATACGGGGAAACGTGTCCCCGCTCCCCGAGGTGAAGGCCACACGAAGATTGCCCGACTCTCCCGTGCCGTCGTCGAAGGCGGGGACGGAATCCGGCCGTGTCCCGCGTCGGGACGACGGGGGTCGCGGGGGCCGTTCGGGCTTGTCGGAGTGGTCGGAGGTGTGCGTGAACTCGTCGATGAGTCGGGCGAGTCGTGCCGGCTGATCCAGGGGGATCAGTCAGGAGGCGCATGCGCTGCCCCGGCCGCTTCCGGGCGGCCGCCCGTCGGGACGATGAGTTTTCGGCGTGCGTCAGGTCTACAGGTCCTGACTGATCCTGGAACTGCATGGGAGCGACGTGAACCGTATGGGATCTGACAGCGTGGGCGGTACCTCGGAGCCGGAACTTGCGCATCTGGATCCGGTGGCGACAGCCGTTGTCCGTGGCGTCGTCTCGACGGCCGGCCTCCGCGACTTCTTCGATGCTTCCTTCAGCACCCTGGCGCGGACCATCGGGGCGCAGGGAATCACTGTGCTCAGTCCTGCCTTCGGCCTCTACCACGGGTCGCCGGGAGAGACCTTGGACCTGGAGGTCGGGTTTGTCACGGACCGCGCGGTGCAGCCGGAGGACGGCGTTGTCGTCGGTTCGCTCCCTGGAGGGCGGATCGCGCGGCTGACGCACTTCGGATCGTTCGACGGTCTCGGGTCCTCCTGGGAACGGCTGCACTCCTGGATGCGCGCGCAGGACCTGCCCGCGGGAGAGGACAGGTGGGAGACCTACGTCACGCAGCCGTCCCCGGACATGGACCCGCGTGACCTACGTACCGAGCTGAACTGGGCGGTGGCGGATTGACGGACCTGCCCGGGCTCATAGGCAGTGGAGGTCGTGTACGGGCCGCTCTCCCGTCGCGAGGAAGCGGGAGACCGCCTGGTCGCCGATCCCGTTTGTGACAGCGCTTGTGGTGACGCCGTGACGGACCATCTCATATCGACGAGCGGCTCCGCCTTGTCCCCCGTGCGAGCTACGCGCAGGTGTCCACTGTGCGGTGACGATCTCGGAGCGCCGGATCCCTAGCGTTCGGAACAGCCGCGGAACTCCTGTCGCGGCTCCGGACGAAGGGACATCTCATGAGGCTGGTATGGCAGTTGGCGGCCGTCGCGGCGGTCGCCTTCATCGGCAGCCTGGCCGTCGGTGCGGCGCAGGACAACGCGGTGCTCACGCTCCTGCTGGGCGGCGCCACGGCCGCGCTCGCGGTGTTCGTCTACCGGTGGGTGGTACGGCGGACGGAGCGGCGCGAGGCAACGGAGGTGGCGCGGGAAGGGGCCGCGAAGGCGATGGGCCGAGGCACCCTGATCGGATGGGCGCTGTTCACCGTCGTAGTGGTGAACCTCGCTCTCCTCGGGGACTACGAAGTCGACGGTCTGGGCTCGGTGTCGGGCGCGGTGGGCCTGATCGGGTTCATGGCGGCCGCCGCGGTGACGGAGGAACTGCTGTTCCGCGGCGTCCTGTTCCGGATCGTGGAGGAGCGTCTGGGCACATGGCTCGCGCTCACCCTCACCGGTCTGCTGTTCGGCCTGTCCCACCTGACCAACCCGCACGCCAGCCTGTGGGGTGCCCTCGCCATCGCGATCGAGGCGGGCGGCATGCTCGCCGCCGCGTACGCGGCCACCCGCAGCCTGTGGGTGCCGATCGGCCTGCACTTCGGCTGGAACTTCGCCGAGTCCGGCATCTTCAGCACCGGGGTGTCGGGCAACGACACCAAGCAGGGACTGTTGGACGCCTCTCTGTCGGGGTCGAAGCTGGTCACCGGCGGCGACTTCGGCCCCGAGGGAAGCGTGTACGCGGTGCTGGTCGGCCTGTTGACGATGACCGCGTTCCTGTGGCTGGCACGCCGCCGCGGCCAACTGGTGCCCCGCCGCGGGCGGGTGGCCCGGACACAGGCGACCGATACAGTTTCCCGGTGATCGCTCTTCGGCGGCTCCAGGACGGCTGGCGACGACTCGACGTCACGGCCCGGGACCTCCCGCTCGGCCTGCTGCTCCTCGGCGTGGCGCTCCTGCCGGTGTGGCAGCGGCACGGGACGCGGCTCGGCGGCGTGCCGGAGCGCCCCTTCGACGCGTGGACCGCGGCGGTCATCGTCCTCGAATGCCTCCCGCTCGCGGTACGCCGGCGGTGGCCCGCCTGCTGCCTCGCCCTGGTGTCACTCGGCTTCGCCGCCGACCAACTGCGCGGCTACCACCTGGTCGCCGGTACCGCGTTGCTGGTCGCGCTGGTGAGCACGGGACTGCATCTGCGGCGCAGACGGCACGCGACCGCGCTGCTGTTCTCGGCGGCGTACGTGTTGCTGGCGGTCGCGCTCTCCCGGCTCGGCTCGGGCGAGCCGCCGAGCGAGTTCGTGACGTTCTACCTGGTACTGACGCTCGCCTGGGGCGCCGGGGCGTGGCTGCGCGCCGCCCGCATCGCGGAGTCGGAACGCGGCCGGCGTCTCGCCGAGGACACCCGCACCGCCGAACGCACCCGTATCGCCCGTGAGTTGCACGACGTGGTGACCCACCATGTGACGGCGATGGTCGTACAGGCCGAGGCGGCCCGCTACCTGACCGCCTCGCCCGACCGCCTCGACCAGTCCCTGACAGCCGTCTCGGACACCGGCCGACGGGCCATCACCGACCTGCGGCACCTGCTCGACCTGCTCAACCCGGACCACGGGACCGAGGCCGGCCAGGACGCGAGGACACCGCCCGTCGGCAGGCTGCTCACGCTCGTCGAGCAGACCCGCCGGGCCGGGCAACCGGTGGAGTTCACCGAGCAGGGCACGCCGTCCGAGTCGACCGGCAGCGCCGACCTCGTGGCCTACCGAGTGGTGCAGGAGGCCTTGACCAACGCCCTCAAGTACGCCCACGGAAGCCGCACTTCGGTCCAGGTGCGGCACGGGACGAAGGAGATCACCGTGGCGGTCAGCACAGCGGGTTCCGGTCCGCGGGCGGCGTTCCCGGGCGGCAGCGGGCGGGGTCTGGTCGGCCTGCGCGAACGGGTCGACGTCCTCGGCGGTGACTTCAGCGCACAACCGCAGCCGGACGGGGGCTTCGTCGTCCGGGCGCGCATCCCCTCGGGCAGCCCGTCGTGACATCCGAGGCGTCCCCCGCCCCGACCGCGCGGACCGCGCCGATCCGGGTCCTGGTCTGCGACGACCAGATACTGATCCGCACCGGCCTGGTGACCATCATCGACGCCCAGCCCGACCTCGAGGTGGCGGCCGAGTGCGGCGACGGGCAGGCCGCGGTCGATCTCGCCGGCCGACTGCGCCCGGACGTCGTGGTGATGGACATCCGCATGCCGCTGCTCGACGGCATCGAGGCCACCCGAATTCTGGCCGGCGCCGGGGTCGCGCATCCCGTCAAGGTCCTCGTGGTGACGACGTTCAACCTGGACGAGTACGTCTACGAGGCGCTGCGCGCGGGGGCCAGCGGCTTCCTGCTCAAGGACGCGCCACCGGCCCAACTCCTGCACGGCATACGGACCGTGGCCTCGGGCGCGGCCCTGTTGGCCCCCGAGGTGACGCGCCAACTCGTGGGCCGGTACGCCGCCCGGATCCGTCCCACCGAACGCACCTCGCACGACATCCCGCTGACCCCCCGCGAACTGGAGGTCCTCCGCCTCATCGCGGACGGCCTGTCCAACAGCGAGATCGCCGGAACGCTCGTGATCAGCCAGGAGACCGTCAAGACGTTCGTGTCACGCATCCTCGCCAAACTCGGCCTCCGCGACCGTGTCCAGGCGGTCGTCTACGCCTACCGGCACGGCCTCGTCACCTGAGGCGGATCAGTGACACCGAAGGCGGCAGCTCGCGGGGGCGGCGTTCCGGGCCGCGAACCGCGGCTCAGGACGATGTGTTCGGCGGACGACAGAGGGATGTCCCCCACCGTGTCCCCGTGCACGGGACGGTTCGTCGGCCGCACACGGGGACGTTCGGTTCGTCAGCCGGTGTAGCCCGCGAAGATCTTCGCGAACTCGTACGGCGACTGCGCGATGTTGGTGCACATGTACAGCGCGCCCGTGCAGGCGTTGCGGTCACGGGTCGCTTCCCAGAAGGCGAGTTCACCGAGGTGTGTGCTCTTGGCGAAGGCGACCAACTGGCGGGCGTCGGCCTGGTCGTAGATGTGACCGTCGTCGTTCTGCCCGAGCATCGGCGTCACACCGACCTTGGCCCAGATCTGGGCGTCGCTGCTGCCGGGGTAGAGCGTCTTGAGCTGGGCGAAGGTGCTCTGTGCGGCCTGCACGGCGGCGTCGCCGTAGTCGACGTTGCGGTAGTAGTCCATGGCCATCACGTTGACGACGTCGAGGTTCACACCCGCGTCGCGTGCCGACCGCACCACGTTCAGGCCGTCCGTCGTCAGTCCCTCCGGGAGCGCCGGCAGGGTCAGTGAGACCCGCAGGTCGGGATGGGCCTGCTGGAGGCGGGCGATGGCCTGGGAGCGACGCGCGACGGAGGTGGGGTCGGCGGTGGCGGCGCCTTCGATGTCGAAGTCGACGTACTTCAGTCCGTACGCGTTCACGACCGCGTCGTACTCGGTGTAGAGCGCGTCCACGGTGGAGCAGGCCTGTGCCAGTTCGATGCCGCTGGCGCCGCCGAACGAGACCTTGACGTCACCGCCGCCGGCCCGGATGGCGTCGATCTGGTCCTTGGCCCAACCATCGCGCGGGTCATAGGCGTTGAACCACATCGCCTTGCAGGCAGAGGCAGTGATGAAGGCCATCGTGTAGCTCTTGATCCCGCTCGCCGAGGACATGGCCGGCATGCTCGGCGTGGGCCACGCGCCCATGTCGACGTACGGTGCGGTGGACAGCCCGGCGCCCGGCTGCTGGCCGCCGCCCGCGGTGGTCGTGCCGGTGACGGCCGTGCTGTAGGCGGAGAGGTTGCCCGCGGCGTCCCGGGCCCGTACGCGGAACGCGTATCCGGTGCTCGCCTGGAGCCCGGTGGCCGTGTACGACGTGCCGGTGACGGCGACCGGCGTTCCGCCGTCGCGCGAGACCTCGTATCCGGCGACGGACCCGGAGTTGTCGGTCGACGCGCTCCATCGCACGGTCAGCGAGGAACCGGTCGCGGAGCCGACGGTCACTCCGCCCGGCACGCTGGGCGCCGTGGTGTCGGTGCCGCTGCTGCCCGTGCAGGACCCGCCGTTGAGCTTGCAGTTCGTCGGGGTGCCGGTGCCTGCCGACACCCAGCCGAAGGTGGCGGACGCGCCCGGCGCCAGGTTGCCGTTGTACTCACGGTTCTTGAAGGTGTAGTGGCTGCCGCTCTGGGTGAGCAGCGAGTCCCAGTACGAGCCGACCGTCGTGCCGGAGGGAAGGTCGAACTCGACCGTCCAGGTGGACAGGGTGGTGCTGCCGGAGTTCGTGACGGTGTAGGCGCCCTGGTAGCCGCCGGACCAGGTCGAGGTCTGGGCGAAGGTCGCCGTGGGCGTGGTGGCGGCGGAGGCCGGTGGGGCCAGAACGGCGAGCAGCACCCCTACGAGCAGGGCGAGGAGTGCCGAGGGTCTGCGCATTGCTGTCTCCAGGGGGGTTGGGCGCCGGGTGGGCGCAAGAGACTGCATCTGATTGGTCCATACCAAAGCTCTGTCTGTGTACGTACAGAGCGGTGAACCGCGCGTCAAGACCTGAGCGGAGCGTGAGCGTCTTCCCGGTACGCCGGATCGAGGGAACTCGCCCCCGGAAGAAGGCCTGCGTGCCGACAGTCGGGCTTCCCCCACCCCTCAGTCGACGCGAAGGATCCGCAGGCGACCGGGTTCCGCCGGATCACGGTCGACGACCTGCACCGGCGCCGAGACCCATTGCCAGACGCCGATGCCCTCCACGCGGGAGAGCCGAATCTGTCCGCGCGTCCCTTCGACCGCGACGCGCCCCCAGGACTCGGCGATGCGTGTCCGGTCCGTGCCGTGCGAACGGAGTGACTCGGCGAGGACGGTGATCGTGTCGTAGCCCTCGAAGGCGACGAAGGAGGGCGCTTCGCCCAACCGCCCGCCCAGCATCTTCTCGACTCGTGCGCCGAGAGGGCTGAGGGTCTCGGGCAGGTAGCGCAGGAACGGGATCGCGGCGCCGTCGTCGCCCAGCAGCCTCGCCCACTCGGCGAACTCCGGTTGTCCGGCCGGAGCACCGATCCTCACCTCGGCGAAGCGCTGGTCGCGGCGGACGGCCTTGACGATCGAGACGGCCGGCTCTGGAAAGCCGGTCAGCAGCAGGAGGGCTGTCGCGTGATGGTCGACGAGTGCGTCGCAGACCTCCGCGGGGCTGAGCACGCTCATGTCGAGTTCGGTGACGGTGCCGCCGCGTGGAGCGAGGTGGTCGCGCAGGATGCGGATCCCGGACGCCCAGTAGACGCTCGGCTGGGCTGCCACGGCGATACGACTGTGACCCGCGTCGAGCAGGAAGTCCGCGTAGACCTTCCAGCCGCGCGACTGCGGCGGGGCCAGGCGCGCGACCCAGTTCGTCGGCTCGTCGGTGAGGGCGTCGAGCACCGCGGACGAGCACAGGAACGGCACGCCGAGGGTGTCGGCCCGGGCGGCAGCGGCACGACCCACGACGCTGTGGTACTCCCCCGCCAGGGCCGCCACGCCCAGGCGAGCCAGTTCGTCCACAGCGGCCGTGGCCTTCTGCGGATCCGCCGCGGTGTCCCGGACGACCAGCTCGATCGGGCTGCCTGCGATGCCGCCGGCGCCGTTCACTTCGTCGACGGCCAGCTCGAGTCCGGCCAGCAGATGCCGGCCCGCCTCGACCCAGCCGGGCCGGGTGAGCGGAACGAGCGCCCCGATCCTGACGGCGGATCCGTCGGTCGGTTCCGTTCCGGATGCCGTTGACGGCGCGTTCATGTGCTGACATCTCCCCCGTGACGACTCGGTCGCAGGTTACCCGGATCGTCGAATGTCAGGCCGTGCCGGCCTCCCCGCTCCACACCCCTGCGCGCTCAGACCCGTACGGGTGTCGGGCGTTGAGAAGTCAGGCCGATCTCCCCCTTGAGCATCCGTCCGCCGTCTCCGGTCAGGCGGAGGTAGTAGTCCGCGGAGCAGGACGTGCCGTCCTCGTCGAGGGCGTAGATGCCCGACCCGGCGGGCACGTCGGCCGCGGTTTCGGCGGTCTTGGCGATCTGGTTGGCCTCGTTGAACTCGTCGAACATGGAGATGTAGATGCCCTGCGCGCCGAGGCGGACCATGTTGTAGAACTGCCGCCACATGAAGTCCCCATGGGCGCGCTGGCGGTCCTGAAGGTCGCCGGGGAGGACGCAGGGCTGGTAGTCGATGCCGTGGGCGGCGCAGTCGGCGAGGTCGGGCTGGTTGACGTTCTGGTAGAAGTTGTCGGAGTCTGCGGCGGTGCCGATGCGGCCGACCATCCACGGGGACAGCATGTGGAAGGCGTGGTAGACGTCGGAGAAGCCGGGCCGTGAGTCCTCCGTGCCGGTGCGCCAGTGGGTGGGGACGCCTCCGATGACGTAACAGCCCTGGTCCTTGAGCCAGTTGACGACGTCGAGGCACTCGGCGGCGCCGAACGGGCGGGCGTCGTCGCTGAAGCCGAAGCCCCAGACGCACACCACGGGCTTGCCGTTCTGCCGGGCGTAGGCGGAGGACTGGGTGTGCGCGGACATCTTGCTCGTCCAGTCCTCCTTGATCTGGCTCGCCATCGTGGTCCAGTTGGTGACGTCGTACATGATGTAGAACTTCCGGCCGTTGGCCTCGGCGGCGGAGCGGACCTTCTGCGCCATCGCGTCGCGGGTGGGGCCTTCGGAGCCGAACGGGTTGAAGCGCTGGAGCGCCGCCGTGTCGATGGCGTTCTCCCGCATCCAGCGGAAGTGGGTGTCGACGGTCTGCTGGTCCCAGGAGGAGAAGAGGGTGGCAGGGGAACCGCCGTTCAGGTTCGGCATGTCGGTTCGGTACGTGGCCGTGTAGTCGCGCACGTCCGGCCAGGACTTGGCGCTGTTGGCGCCGGGGGCGGGAGCCTTGGACATGTCGGGGCTCCAGTGCCACCAGCCGTTGATGGGGGCACTGTCGCCGGTGCAGGCGAACCAGCCCTGGTAGCCGACGGTGACCTTGCCGACCACGTCGCCGACCGGGCTGGCGTCGGTCTGCGGCGCGGTCCGGGTGGTGGCTCGGGCAACGGCCGTCGGCAGGACGGCGGTTGACACGGTTCCTGCGGCCAGGGCGAGTGCCTGGCGGCGGGTGATGGCCATGGGTGGGGGTCCTCTCGGTGCGGTGGGGGGAGTGAGGCCGGAGGCAGATGTACGTGGGTCAGGGTTGCCCGCCGCCCGGCGCACCCGGTGCGCTGCGCACCGGAGTTCGCCAGCCATGGCGAGGTGTGAAGCCCAACAGCCTTTGCGCGCGCGTGCTGTCGAAGAGGGAGCCGTGGCGGCCGATGCCGGCCAGGATCGCGGTGTCGGGGTAGTGGGCCAGGAGCAGTTCGCCTGTGGGGAGGCGGGCGGAGGTGTCCGGGGCGGCGGCGTTCACGACATGGTGGCCGGTCAACGGCGCCGCGAGGGCGGCTCGTACCGCCTCCGCGGCGTCCTTGGTGTGCAGCCAGGCCCACAGTTCACGGCGGTTGACGGCGGGGTCGTCGGCGACTTCCGCCAGCCGTGCCTCAAGACGCGGGCCCTCGCCGACGAACGGGAACCGGAGCATGACCGTGGTGGTCCCCCAGCGGCGGGTGGTGAACGCGGCGGCCTGTTCGCTGAGTTGTTTCGACAGTCCGTAGGAGTCGATGGTCAGGTCGGGGTGGTTCTCGTCGATCGGCAGATAGCGGGGGGCCTGGTCGCGGTCGGCCCAGGCCAGGCCGACCGCGGCCGCACTGGAGGCGCCCACGATCCGGTGGGCCCCGCGCCGGCCGGCCTCCTGGAAGACCGTGTAGGCGCTCATGGTGTTGTTGCGGAGCGTCTCGTACTCGTCGACGATGCCCGGTGCGGGGATGGCGGCCAGGTGGACGACGTCCAACCGGCCGCCGGGCTCGATGAGTTCGACGGTCGCGTCGAAGGCGGCCTCGACGGCTGCCGGGTCGCTCAGGTCGCCCTGCGTGGTGGCCGCGAGGTGTTCGGTGTGCTCGACCGGGCGGGCGTCGGTCCCGACCACGGTCCAGCCGCGGGCGGCGAGATGAGCGGTGACCGCGGTGCCCAGTGCGCCCGCGGCGCCGGTGACGAGTGCGGTGCGGGGAATGTCGCCGGCGGTCCTGTTCTGCGAGGTCATCCCTTGACCGCTCCCATCAGTCCGTTCACGAAGTACCGCTGGGCGCACAGGAAGATGGCGATCACCGGGACCACCATGATCAGGGCGGCGGCCATCAGGGAGTTGTACTGCACGACGTTCTCCGACTGCATGGCCTGGAGGGCGATCGGGAGGGTGTAGGTGTGCGGGTCGTTCAGCGAGATCCGCGTGAGCTGGTACTCGTTCCAGGTCGGGATCGCCGTCAGCAGGGCGATGGTGACCAGGGCGGGGCGGGCCAGCGGGAGGTAGACGCGGGCGAAGATGCGCAGTTCGCCCGCTCCGTCGATACGGGCGGCCTCGCGCAGTTCGGTGGGGACGGTGGTGAAGGCGTTGGTCAGCATCAGCACCGCCAGGGGCGCGCTGCCGTTCACGAACGGCAGGACCAGGCCCCAGTGGGTGCCGAGGATGTCGAGCTTGCTCTCCAGCAGCACGATCGGCAGCAGGGTGACGACTCCGGGCACGAACAGCAGAGCCAGGAACAGCCGGTAGAACAGGCGCTTTCCGGAGAAGCGCAGCACGGCGAAGGCGTAGGAGGCAGCGGCGTACACGACCACGACCAGGACCGTGGTCAGCACCGTGACCTTGACGCTGTTGGTGAAGTAGTGGAAGAAGTCGAGCTTGTTCCAGGTATCGGCGAGCGTCCGGCCGGTGGGGTGGTGCGGGATGAGGTGGCCGCCGGAGACGACCTCGGCGTTGGTCTTGAACGCGGCCGACACCATCCACAGGAACGGGTAGAGGCTGATCGCGGCGTAGGCGGCGAGGACCAGGACCACGACGATACGCGCGGCCAGGGCTCCGGCCGGTTTTCCGCGCCGGGGTGCCCGGGTCGTGGGGGCGGTGGCCGGTCGTGGGGTCAGAGTGAGGGTCATCCCAGCCTCCGCAGGGCCCGCTGGTTGATGAAGGCGACGACGAGGGCGGCGACGAACAGCAGCCAGCCCAGGGCGCTGGCCAGCCCCAGGGTGGGCGAGAGTTCGGACAGGAAGGCGAGCCGGTAGGTCTCCAGGCCGAGGACGTCCGTGGCGTTGCCGGGTCCGCCGTTGGTCATGATCAGGAACAGCTGGAAACCCTGGAGCGCGTCGCGCAGGTTCAGCAGGGTGATCACGAGGGTGATGGGGCGCATCAACGGCCAGACGACGTGCGTGGCCACGCGCAGTGCTCCGGCTCCGTCGAGGGCGGCGGCCTCCAGGAGCGAACCGTCCAGGGACTGGAGGCCGGTGAGGTAGAGGAGGGTGGCGACGGGTACGGCGGACCACACCATGACGACGATGAGGGTGGGCAGGGCCGTGTCGGGGTTGCCGAGCCAGCCCTGCGGCTGCGACAGCGAGCCCATGCCGACCGACTTCAGCAGCAGGTTGACCGCGCCGTCCGGCTGGAGGATGTACTGCCAGGCGAAGTACACGGCGATGCCGCTGGTGACGTAGGGCAGGAAGTAGATGGAGCGCAGGATTCCTTGCAGGCGCCGCACCGAGTTGAGGACCAGGGCCAGCGGGTAGCTGACGAGGACGGTCAGGACGGGTACGGCGATCATCACGTACAGGGTGTTGACGGCCGCGGTCCTGACGATGGGTGCGTAGGTGGGGCTGTTGCCGAGGAGGTCGGTGTAGTTCTTCAGGCCCACCCAGCGCCAGTGCGGCCAGAAGCCGTTCCACTGGGCGAAGCTGAGCGAGAAGCCGTAGACGATCGTGTAGACGCCCATGACGCCGAAGAGCACCAGGGCCGGGGCGATGAAGGCGTAGCCCCAAGCCGTCTCGCGCAGGCGGGCCGACCTGCGGGGTCCTTCGGCCCGGGTGGTGAAGCGGCGCGTGCGGGCGGGGGTCGGGCCGGGCAGGTCTCCGGTCGTGGAGGCCGGGAGGTCGAGGGTCATGGCTACTGCTCCGCCCAGTTCGACTTGATCATGGAGCCCATGCGGTTGCCGGTCTGCCGGGCGTTCGCCTCCTTCAGCGGGGTGAACTCGGCGAGGACCGCGCCGACTTTGCCCGCGTCGTACAGGCTCGGCCGGTAGGCGGTGTAGCCGGCGTTGTAGGCGTCGTCGCCGGTGCCGAAGGTGTCGAGCATGCCGGTCAGCAACGGGCCGAGGGCGGTGCGGTCGGCGCCGGTGAGGGTGTTGGGCGGCACGTCGAGCGCGGTACGGCCGAAGGCGGCTGCGGTATCGGACTGGGAGAGGAAGCGCAGCCACTCCAGGGCCTGCCGCTTGCGCGGGGAGGTGCGGGTGACCGACAGGCCGGTCAGGGCGAACGGCGCGAGCTGGAGACCGGGGATCACGGCCCGCCGGGGCGAGGGCACCGGGAAGGTCATGATGCCTTTGGTGTCGCGCCCGTTCTCCGCGAGGAAGGCGAGCGTGAAGGTACCGCCCACCAGGAACGACGACTTCTGCTGGGCGAAGGAGAGGTCGGCCTCGTCGATGGCCTTGGCCGCGGTGCCCGGCATCCAGTACGGCGTGATCTGCCCGTAGGTCTCCAGGACGCGTTGTCCGTCCGCAGAGGTGAACCCCTTGGCCGCGTCGCGCCCGAAGAGCGCCTCGAAGCGCTGCTTGCCGAGCATCCCGTACGCCATCGGCTGCATCAGCCATTCCAGCGCGGTGGAGGGCTGTTTGACGCCGATGGTGATGCCGCCGGTGCCCGGGTCCGTACGGTGCACGGCGGCCAGCGCGTCCATGAACTCCTCCCAGTTGGAGGGCGGTTCGGTGACACCGGCGGCGGACAGGCGGGCGCGGTCGGCGTAGACGATGCCGAAGGTGCCGACGGTCAGCGGCACGCTGAAGCGCTGGCCCTCCTTGACGCCCATGGTCTTGGCGCCTTCCACGAGGGAGTTCTCGTACTGCTGCTTCGTGACGGTGCCGTCTGTCCGCACCTGCGGCAGATAGCGGGCCAGCCAGGTGTCGTCGACGGTGTCCTGAAGGTCCTCCAGCAGTCCCGCGCCGCCGAAGGAGAGGTCGTCGCCGTTGGCGTGGACCTCCATGACGTCGGGCAGGTCGTTGGTCCGTGCCGCGGCCTGCACCTTGGTCAGGAACGCGTCGTCGGGGGTGATGGCCTGCACCGCGACCTTGGTGCCGGTGGCGGCCGTGAAGCGGGTGGCGGCGTTCTGGAGTGCCTTGACGTGGGACTGCTTGAACGTCCACATCGTCAGGGTGTTGCCGTCACCGGCTCCCTGGCCGCGCCCGCAGCCCGCGGCGGCCAGGGCGAGGGCCGGCGCGAGGGCGAGGAGACGGCGGCGGTCGCGCCGGAACGGAGGGCTGTGACTCACGCAAGCGGCCCTTTCTCGAGGGGGCTCGCGGTCCGCGCTGGCGAATCGCTGCCCGCTGACGTGCCGGAGTGTGCTGGGCCCTCTGCCTGGGCCCTCTGCGCACAAAGGGGCGGGGCGGCTCAGCCACGGGTATCTAAATCGAGTTGATGTACGGTGTCAACGCTTGTCACAACCCGAGAATCCGCGCACGGTCCCCGGCCGCCGCGGCCGTCACGACTGAACAGGACTTCGCTCGTGTCTCCTTCTCCGGCTTCCCCCGCACCGCGCCCCGGGCCCGCTCCGACCGCACCGCGACCCGTGCTGGCTCCGGCTCCCTGGTCCGCCGGCGCGGCGGACGGGGTCCGCGTCACCGCCGTACGCACCTTCACCTGCGCCCCGCAGGGCTGCCCGTACGTGATCGTCCGGGTGGAGACCAACCAGCCGGGTCTGTACGGGCTGGGCTGCGCGAGCGATCCACAGCGCACCACCGCGATCCGTGCCGTGGTCGACGACTATCTGGGCCCCCTGCTGCTGGGCCGCGATCCGGCCGACATCGAGGACCTGCACCGGCTGCTGCTCAACAGCGGCTACTGGCGCGGGGGTTCGATCGCCCATAACGCGCTGGCCGGCATCGACGTCGCCCTGTGGGACATCAAGGGCAAGACGGCGGGGCTGCCCCTGTACTCCCTGCTCGGTGGACGGGTTCGGGACGCCGCCGACGCCTACACGCACGTGGACGGACAGGAAGCGGGCGAGATCGCCGACCGGGTCCTGGCCGCGACGGAGGAGGGCTGGCGGCACGTGCGCGTGCAGGTCGCGGTGCCCGGCACCGACACCTACGGCACCGCGCCCGCCGACCCGGCCGAGGCGCGCCGGCGCGAACTGCGTTCGGGCAGCTGGGATTCGCTGAGCTACTTGCGGCAAGTCCCGCCCGTACTGAGGGAGATACGCGAGCGGGTGGGCAGTGGTGTGGAACTGCTCCACGACGCCCACGAGCGTCTTACGCCTTCGCAGGCACGGGAGTTGGTCCGTGCCGTCGAAGAGGCGCAGCTGTTCTTCCTGGAGGACGCACTCACCCCGGAGGACGCGGCGCACTTCACGCAGCTGCGTGCGGCCGGCACCGTGCCGTTGGCGGTCGGCGAGCTGTACAGCGAGCCGCAGGCGTATCTGCCGATGCTGACCGAACGCCTCATCGACTTCGCCCGGATCAGGATCCCGACTCTGGGCGGCCTCACCCCGACCCGCAAACTGGTGGCCGCCTGCGAGCTGTTCGGGGTGCGTACGGCCCCGCACGGCCCCGGTGACGTCAGCCCCGTCGGCATGGCCGCCAACCTGGCGCTCGACCTCAGCTCTCCCGCGTTCGGCGTGCAGGAGGCGGCCGCCTTCACGGAGGCCACCCGCGAGGTCTTCCCGGGCGCTCCGGTACCCCAGGGAGGCGCCCTGCACGCCTGGACCGCGCCCGGGCTCGGCGTGGACTTCGACGAGAACGCGGCCGCCCGCCACCCCGTCACCGCACCGCTCCAGCACGACCGTTGGGCCCTGCTGCGCGCCACCGACGGCAGCGCCCATCGCCCCTGACCCGCCGTCCGCCGAGGGCCGGGGCGATCGTCCCCGGCCGGCGTCCGGTCAGCGCAGGAGGAGGCTCTTCGGCTGCGCGGAGAGGCTCTGGTCGAGGACGAGACAGGCCGCCCCGACGGCGGCCACGTGTTCACCGATCGTCGTGGTGGTCACGACGGTCGGGTGCACGGCCTTCACGAACGGCGACGAGGCGACCATCGGCTCGATGACCTCCAGGAACGGCCCGGACATCTGCGGCCACAGTGGCCCGCCGAAGACGATCGTGTCGCTGTCCACGAGGGTCGCGGCGGCGCACACGCCCCGCCCGATACGGATCGCCCAGCGCCGCACGACGCTGGCGGCCGGCTCCTCCCCCGCTCTCGCCCGCCTGGCCAGCTCGTCGAGGCTGCGGCGGGCGTCCTGGGGGCCGATCGGGGTGAACTCGTGCCCCAGCGCGCCCTCCTTGATGGCCTCGTCCACCAGGGCCTTGGTGGAACAGGCGGCACCGAGGCCGCCGACCTCGCCCGCGTTGCCGGACACCCCGCGCAGCACCGAGTCCTCCACTACCAGGCCCATGCCGGAGCCGGTGCCCAGGTAGAAGAACAGGAAGTCCCGGGTCTGGCTGGCCGCGCCGACCCACCGCTCGGCCACCGCGGCGGCGATCACGTCCTTGTCCAGCAGCGTGGGGAACCCGGTCTCGGCGGCGAGCCGCTCGCGCAGCGGAACGCTGCCCCAGTCCGGCAGTTCGGGCGGATCGACGACGTACCCGTGCTGCGCGTCGAGCGGACCGGGAGCGGCGATGCCGAGCCCCAGGATCCGGTCGCGGTCGACGCCCGAACCCTCCGCGAGCGCGGTCACCGACCGGGCCATCTCGGTCATGACCTGGTCGGTGTCGACACCGAGGGGCGTGGGCTCGCCGTGCTGGGCGACCACCGTGCCCAGCAGGTCGAGCAGGACGTAGGTGATGACGGCCGGATCGAGGTGGACACCGAGCGCGTAGCAGGCTCCGGGTACGACCCGCAGGAGGGTACGCGGCTTGCCGCCACCGCCGCTCCACTGCTTGCCGGACTCCTCGGCCAGGCCCTGGTCGATCAGCCGGCGGCAGATGTTGGACACCGTCTGCGCCGACAGGCCGGTCGACTGGGCGAGTTCGACGCGGCTGAGCCCCTCGGGATGGCGGCGGATGGCGTCCAGGATGACCGACTCGTTGAAGTCGCCCATGCGCGGCAGGTTCGTGCCCCGCCGGATCGCCGTGTTTCTCGCGCTCACGTCTTACCTGTCCCCCTCACGACGGTGCGCGCCCGCCGCACAGCGGCACGCGGCACCCGACGGCCATTCAAGCCCCGCGCTCCCCCGGACACCCGCTCGACGGGCGGCCATCACGACACCTGCCGGACCATGATGACGGACCAGGGCCGCACCTGCGCTCCGTAGTCCACCACGCCCTCCGTGTCGGCGCACACGGCCTCCAGGCGGGTCGCGTGCGCGCGCCGGTCCAGGTGGGCGAGCTGCTCGCGGGTGGGCGCCGCGGGCGAACCGAGATCGCGCCAGGCACCCAGGGCGTCTCCGTGCCCCGGTTCGAGGCTCTCCACCTCGAAGCAGGCCCCGGGCGGCAGCCCGGTCAGGCGCACCCGGAGAGGGCGCGGACGCCCCTTGGCCTGCGTGGCCTCGGCGAGCGCCCGGTCGTCGAAGGAGGCCGGGACCGACTTCGGCTCCTCCTGCGGGTAGTGGTGGATCAGTACGACGATCCGGCCCGTGTCCCTGTCCTTGGTGACGACGTGGTCCTCACCGAGGTCGAGAAGCCGGTCGCCGAGCGCGCCCAGCATGCGGTAGGCGTGGTAGGTCGGCTTGGGGATCCCGGGCAGGGTGAGCATGCCGAACCCGCCGTGGAACAGTTCGTCCCCCGCGCCGCCCTCCTCGAAGACGTCGGTGAAGGTCCAGTGGGCGAGGGAGTCGACGGTCCCGACGGAGTGCAGCACGGACCGGACGACGTAGGTGGCCGCGGGCACGGTGTCGTGCGTGTGGTCGCGGGGCGAGGACGAGGACGACCACTCCGTGAGGTGGATCTCCGCTTCCGGGAAGGGGCTCTTGGCGACCAGGTCGCGCAGCAGCCGCAGATCGGTGGGCGTGGCGTTCCTGCCGCGGGTGAGCTTCTCCCCCTGACCGTGCTCGTCCAACGCCCAGTCGGTCGGGTAGGGGTGGGTCGAGACGAAGTCGACGGGCAGTTCCTCGGCCGCGCAGAAAGCGAGGAATTCCTCCACCCACACCGGCCGCCACCCCAGCTCGTCGATGTCGTCGCGGCCCGCGACGATCCGCAGGTCCACGTCCTCCTGCTCGCCCGAGAAGCGGCCGTCGGGAACGAAGTTGGAGGTGGCGGGACCGCCCACGCGCAGCTGCGCGTCGACCGCCTTCACGGCACGCGCGGTGACCTTGTAGAGCTCGAAGTACTCCGCGCGCGTACCGCGGAAGAAGCCGTGGAGGTTCGCCTCGTTCCACACCTCGAAGTACCAGCGGCGGACTTCCTCGATGCCGTAACGCCCCACCCAGTGGCGGACGGTGGCGTCGATCAGGCCGGCCCACTTGTCCAGGTCGACGGGCGGTGAGCCGTGGGCTCCCCACCAGAAGACGGTGTCGGTCTCGCGGGCCAGGGCGCGTGGGCTGAAGCCGAACTCGACGAACGGGCGCACGCCGGTGTCCAGCAGGAAGTCGAACAGCGCGTCGACGTACTGGAAGTTGTGGACCGGCGTGCCGTCCGCACGCTCCGTGTAGACGAACATGTCGTCGTGGAAGAGGCCGTGGAAGCGGATGTACTCGAACCCGCAGTCGCGTCGGGCCGCGACGAGTTGGCGCTGCCAGTCCGCGCGCAGTCCCTCGTTGGCGCGTCCGGCGCCGACCACCCTGCGCCAGAAGGGGGCGAGCGGCTCGCCCTCCGCTGCCGCGTCGGCGTCGATGTGGATGGGTGTTTCCCCGCTCGGGCGTTCTGGCACAGCCCCTCCCGCATCGCGATAATAAATCGATTTGATTGAGAGGAGCTTAGCAGGGCGTCTCCTGCGGAAAGCGGCACCGGGAGTGCGAGTGACCCCGGTCAGCCCCTGCGGGTGGAGCGGGTCAGGCGGAACGCCGAGACGAGGAAGAAGATCCCTCCGAGGGTGGCGTATCCGGCGAGGGAGGTCAGCGACGGGTCGTCCTGCGACGCACCCCGGATGAAGCTCGCGCCGGCCAGCACCGAGATGCCGCCGCTGACGATCATGGCCCACTGGCCGCCCATCGGCCTGCGGGCGACGCCCACGAGGAGCTGGATCAGCCCCGACACGACCGCCCACGTGCCCCAGACGCGCAGCACGTCGGCGACGCCCGAGGCGCCGGCGACCGCGACACCGACGGCGGCCAGCGAACTGACGGCGATGTTGACGTACAGACCCTTCACCGGCCCGTCGGTGCGCGCCGACCTGGCGTCGACGACGGCCGCGGCCACGTCGAAGGCCGGATAGACGAACAGCAGCACCCTGGCCGCGACGGTGAGGTCCGAGCCGGACAGCAGCAGGAGCACCGCCCACGCGGCGGCGAAGACGAAGCGGATGACGTACAGCCGGCGCAGGGCGGGCGTGGCGCCGACGTGCGCGGCGGAGGTGGCGGATGCCATGGGGTTCTCCTGCGAGTAGATGGAAGAGAGAACGGTCTCTCTACCTCGCAGCCTGACATACGTCTCCCTTCAAAACAAGAGAGAGCGTTCTACCCGCTAGGATGGGTGACATGACACAGACAGAAGGCGCCACAGGCACCGGCAGGAGAGTCTCCGAGGCCCGGGAGCGGCTCCTGAGGACGGCCGGGCAGCTCTTCTACGCGGAGGGCATCCACACGGTGGGCGTCGACCGCCTGGTCGCCGAGTCGAAGGTCACCAATGCCACCTTCTACCGTCACTTCCGCAGCAAGGAAGACCTCGCCGTCGCCTACATCGCGAGCGTCGACCAGGCGATCCGCACCCAGATCGACTCCCTTACGGCCACGGACGCGCCGCCCGACGGCATCCTGCGGGGCATCGGCGCGTCCCTGGTCGAGCAGATCCGGTCGCCCGGCTACCGCGGCTGCGCCTTCCTCAACGCGGCCACGGAGTTCCCCGATCCCGACCACCCGGTCCACCGTGCCGTCGTACAACACCGCGCATGGTTCCTGCGGACGATCACCGGGCTGTTCGCGGAGATCACGGTCGCCGAGTCCGAGCACGCGGGGCGGCACTTCGTCATGGTCCGCGACGGCGCGATGAGCGGCGGCTACCTCGGCGACCCCGTCCTGGCCGGCGAGACCCTGCTGCGCGGCATCGACGGGCTCGTACGGATCCACGCCGCCCGTGGGCTCGACGAGTCCGCTGCCTCCGCCGCGCCCGGCGAGGCGTCCTCGGCCACCACGACGGTGGCCGACATCGAGTGCTCGCCGCCCAACGCGTGACCCCGCCCGGAGCACGCTCGACCGGCCGCGTGGCCCAGAAACGAGCGCCGGCCCCGCTCTCTGGTTGAACTCTCCACCGTGGCGGAGAAGAGGCGGGACCGGCATCAGCAACACATGCTCGGCGTCAACAGGTATGGATGTCCTGGCCATTGACGTCCTTGGCGACGTCGTTGCCCTGGCCACTGAGGTAGTACGCGGAGACGAAGTCCCGGCCGCCGGTGTCCATGTCGGTGTACAGCCACCAGTGGTTGTACGCACTTCCCGATCCCACCTGAGTGCCCCACTCGCGGCAGAACACGTAGTTGCGTCCGGCGTACAGCTTGCCGCCGTGATCGCGTCCGGCGGCCGTTGCGAAGGTCTTCATCCAGAGCTTGTCGGAGCCGCCGCCCCCGCCGCCGGCACCTCCGCCCCCGCCTCCCCCGCCGCCGTTCAGTGGCTGGCTCTTGGGCACGGGGCTGACGTAGCCGTCGATCGCCTCGGAGTCTCCGAACATCGTCCCCGGTGCGGAGCCGAGCGTGTCCTCACGGACCTTCGAGGTGTGCGCGAAGTGGGCCTGTTCGTCGCCCTCGGGGCCCCTGGTGTTCTCCTCGCCTCCGGCGTCACCACTGACGATGGTCACCGAACCGCCGTCGACCGCGACCACGATGGCCACGTGGTGGACCACGCCCTTCTGGTTTCCGTAGACGTCGTGGAACAGGGCCGCGTCGCCGACCCGCGGCGCAGAATGCTCACCGCCGTATCTGGCGCGCTGCGTCTTGAAGCTGGCGGCGGCGGCGTTGAGGTACTCGGTGTGGAAGCCGGCCCGGTCCCACACCCACCGGGCGAAGTCGGCGCACCAGTATTCACCCTTGCCGCCGTTGCCGCTGCAACTCGTCAGATATCCGGGATCGCAGACCCGCCCCGGTTCTCCGAGGCTCTCGAAGCGATGGGTCTGGCCGCGCGCGATGTCGGCGATGCTCTGGACGTCTCCCAGCACGATGTCCGCGTGGGCCGGCGGGGCCGGGGCGGAGAAGTAGAAGGCCAGGGTGAACAGCGCGGTCACGGCGATGCCCCACCGGCGCAGGGGCAGACTGATGTGTGCGAAAGGCATGGCGTCCTCTGTGGGCGTCCTTCGTGGCGAGTGGAATCTCCGCCGCAGGTTACGAACGCGCCGATGCCGCCGTCTTGAACGAATCCGATGCCCCGCTCGCGGACCCGGACGAGCGGGCGGGCTTCGGGTCCGCGCCCAGGCAGCCGCACGGCCGGAGCCGGGAGACGTACTCCGAAGGGGACATGCCGGTGAACTCCCGTATGTCGCGGTTGAAATGCGACTGGTCGCTGTATCCGTGGTCGGCCGCCAACTCGGGCCAGCGCGTGCGTTCCGCGCCGACGCACGCGAGCAGGTTCATCAGTCTCATCAACCGTGCCGCCGTCTTGGGCGGCAGCCCCACCTGTCGCCGGAACTCACGCCCGAGATGGTCGCTGCTCCACCCCACGTCCGCCGCGAGTTCCGCTATCCGGGCCCGCCCGGCGGTGCGGGAGAGCAACTGCCACGACCGTACGACCTCCGCTCGGGGCCGCGGCCCTTCGGCGGAGCGGCGCAGCAGGAACGCGTCGAGCAGGGCGAACCGCTCCCGGTGGCTGCGTGCGGCCCGGCACCGCTCGGCCAGGACGCGCCCTGAAGGCCCGAACACCCCCGCCAGGTCGACGACCTGCCCGGCCAGCTCGGCCGGGGGCGCGCCGAGCAGCCGGTAGGCGCCGAGCAACGTCAACCGCAGCCCGATCCACGCCACCTGCACCGAGGACGACTCGCCCCCGCCATACCGGTAGAGAAAGCCGGGGCCGGCCGCGTACGCGGCGGGCAGACCAGCCAGGGGCTCGCCGACGTTCAGGTTCAACGACACCGACAGGCTCGCCGGCACCGCGATGACCTCACCTGGATGGAGAGTCTCCGTTCCCGCGTGATAGGCGCCTTGAAGCAGTTCTCTCAGCGCAGGGTGAGGCTGTGCGTATACGTCCACCGATAGGTCCCCCGACTTCGCCCGGCCAGCGACACTAGGGCCGAGGGGGTGAGGGCGGGCGCAGGAGGACAGTCTTTTGCGGATACCCGGTCGATTCTTTGACCCGAACGTGCCGACAGCGGAGTCGAGGGAGGTCGCCGCTTCGGCGACCGCGCCGCGAGGTCAGGTCACGCCGTCACCGTTTCGGCGTGATGGACGTGCTCGGCGATGCGGGCGGCGAGTTGGGGCCACAGTTCGTGCGGAAGGTTGTGGCCCATTCCCTCCACGATCCACAGGTCGGCATTCGGCACGGCGCCGGCCGTGGCGCGACCGCCGCTGATGTCGCACACGGGGTCGGCGGCGCCGTGCACGACCAGCGTGGGCACCCGTACACCGCGCAGTCGCTCGGTGCGGTCCCCTGTCGCCACGACCGCGAGGCCCTGGCGCTGCATGCCGAGGACGTCGTATCCCCGGTCGAAGACCTGTCCGGCTCGCTCGGCCGCCGCGGTCGCGTCGAAGGCGAAGCCCGGGGACGCGGCGAGCCGCAGGGCACGCACCTGCCACTCGATGAAGTCCTCCCGGTCCTGCGGCGGTGGACCCAGTGCGGCGAAGAGCGAGAAGTCGGCCTCCCCCATGCCGGGTTCACCGGTCGTCGACATCATCGACGTCAGCGAGCGGACCCGCTCCGCGTGCTCGATCGCGATCATCTGGGCGATCATTCCGCCCATCGAGGAGCCGACGAGGTGGACGCCCGTGAGCCCGAGCGCGTCGAGCAGGCCGACGGAGTCCGCCGCCAGGTCCGCGAGGGTGTACGACGCCGACGAGAGGTCTCCGGAGAGCGCCGCCGCGAAGTCCGGTACGGGTGCGTCGTGCAGGTGCGTCGACCGGCCGGCATCGCGGTTGTCGAACCGGATCACCTGAACTCCCCGGCCCACCAAGGCCTGGCAGAACCCCTCCGGCCAGTTGATCAGCTGCGCGCCGGCCCCCGTGATCAGGAGGACCGCCGGAGCGTCCGGGTCACCGAACCGCTCGTAGGCGATCTCGATCCCGGGCGGGCCGACGTTGTGTGCTGTCGCTTCTGCCATGGCCAGGACGGTAACCACGGCAGGAGCGCGAAAGAACGAACCACGGTCTGACGTTTTTCGCCCACTCCCCGAGTTACGGTGGAAATGGCCGAGGAGAACCGTCAACGCATGAGCGCACCGCGCACGGTCAGACCGTAGTTGGCGCGCAGTCTGCGCAGTTCCCAGTAGCCGACCGCGGTGACCGACAGCGGGCCTCCGAGGAGAAGGACGATCCGCACGCCTGCCGGCACGCCCGCGTAGGAGCCGGTGAACAGGTTGACCAGTGCCATCTCCCACACCAGTGTCATCGTCAGCAGCGGCGGCACGGTCTCGTGGATGTCCACGGTGCGGAAGACGTGGAGCAGGGACAGCCCCATGCCGTAGATGACGAACGGCAGGACCCACACGAGAGTCGCCACCGTGAGCAGCCAACTGACCACGGACATCACGGGGTTGACGGCCAGCTTTCCGTCGACGAGACCGGAGAGAACGGCGGCGGGGAACACGGCCACACCGCCGATGATCGCCAGCACCGCGCCGGACGGCTTCGCCGCGCGCCGCAGCAACTGCCGCCGGGCCGGCGGACGTGCCAGCAGGACGAACCAGCCGATGAAGACCGGGAAGGTCACGGCAAGGACCAGGATGCTGATCCAGGAGTCGTTGAGCCGATCGCTCGCGGCGTCGCTCGCCGAGTCGACCAGCTTGTAGGAGTACGCCACCCAGAGCACGGCGCCGAGACCCACGTACGTCCGGATCTTCTGGATCTTGGCGACCACCGCGTCCTCCACCCGGTCCGGGCGCGAGGGCCTGAACACCCTGCGTGCGATGGCGATCGGACCGCCGGCCCGCCACATTCTGCGGAACACTCCCACGCGTTGTGGCACCGGTTGCGGAAACCCCGGCGGGTAGGGGTAGGGGTACGGGGGCGGTTGGGGTGGATAGCCGCCCTGGTGAGGGGGGACGTTGTACGGGTACGGCTGCGGCGGCACCGGAGGACCAGGAGGACCCTGTGGGTGGTGTGGCGGCTGTGGACCCTGCGGATTCCAGGCACTCATCTCTTGCTCTCCCCCGACATGATTGTGTGCAACGGACACGCAGCGGCAGTGTATGGGGTACAAGTGCCGCTTTTGGCGGACGCCAGGCTGCACCCGCGAAACGGACAGGAGTGATCAAGGTCCATGACCACCCCCTCTTCAACTCCCGGACGACGGGCCCTCGTCGTGCGCGGCGGCTGGGAAGGCCATTCACCGGTGGAGATCACCGAACGGTTCATACCCTTCCTCAAGGAACACGGATTCACGGTCGAGACCGCCGAGTCCCTCGAGGTCTACGGTGACGCGGACCGGCTCGCCGCCACCGACCTCGTCGTCCAGTGCTGGACCATGGACACGATCGCCCCCGAACTCTCCCGCACGCTCGCGGCCGCGGTGCGGGCAGGCACCGGGTTCGCCGGCTGGCACGGCGGCGTCATCGACTCCTTCCGCGGCGACCTCGACTACCACCTCCTGACCGGGGGCCAATTCCTGTTCCATCCGGCCGACTTCGTGGACTACACGGTCCGGCTCGTGCCCGAACGCGCGAGCCACCCGGTCATCGAGGGCCTGGCCGACTTCGCCGTCCACACCGAGCAGTACTGGGTCGCGACCGACCCCGACATCGATGTCCTCGCCACGACGACCTTCCCGGCCGACGAACAACGGGACCATCCCGTCGTCATGCCGACCGTGTGGACCAGGACCTACGGCAGTGGAAAGGTCTTCGTGTCCGCGATCGGCCACAAGCCCGACGACTTCGACGTACCCGAGGTCCGTACGCTCACCGAACGGGGGCTGCTGTGGGCGAGCCGATGACACCGCTGCGGATCGGCATGGCCGGCGCGGGCCGGATCAGCGGCCAGTACCTGTCGACACTGGCCACGACCGAGGCCCTGCGGCTGACCGCGGTCACCGACCTGGACACCGCCCGGGCCGAGGAGGCGGCCGCCGCGTCCGGCGCCCTGGCCGTCGGAGGCCTGGCCGACCTGCTGGCGCGCGACGACGTCGACGCCGTGCTCAACCTGACCATCCCCGCCGTACACGCCGATGTGGCACTGGCCGCGATCGCGGCCGGCAAGCACGTCTACGGAGAGAAGCCGCTGGCCACCACCCGCGAGGAGGCCGCCGCCGTGCTGGCCGCCGCACGCGGCGCGGGAGTCCGGGTCGGCTGCGCACCCGACACCGTGCTGGGTACCGGTGTCCAGACCGGACGCAAGGCCGTGGACGACGGACTGATCGGTACGCCCGTCGCCGCGACCGCGTTCATGACCTCCCCCGGCCACGAGGCGTGGCACCCCGATCCGGAGTTCTACTACCGCCCCGGCGGCGGTCCGCTGCTCGACATGGGGCCCTACTACCTCTCGGCGCTGATCCACCTGCTCGGTCCGGTGGCCGCGGTGACCGGCGCGGCCTCGGCACCGCGTGCAGAGCGCGAGATCGCCAGTGGGCCCCGTGCCGGACAGCGCTTCGCCGTCGAGGTGGACACCCATGTCACCGGGATCCTCCACCACGCCAACGGCGCGCTGTCGACGCTGTTGATGAGTTTCGACATCCACGGCGCCGATCTGCCGCGGATCGAAGTGCACGGCACCGAGGGGTCGTTGTCCCTGCCGGACCCCAACAACTTCGACGGCCCGGTGCGGTTGTGGAGGGCGGGCGCCGACAGTTGGCGGCCGCTTCCGGTGTCGGCCGGTCACCCACACGCCGGACGCGGTGTCGGCCTGGCCGACCTCGCCGTCGCCCTGGCCGCCGGCCGCCCCCACCTGGCCTCCGCCGAACTCGCCGAGCACGTCCTGGACGTGATGCTCACGCTGCTGGACGCGGCGCACCAGGGCCGTACCCTCACGGTCACCACCACCTGCGAACGGCCGGCTCCCGTCGCCTGACCCTCGTAGCTCCCGGCCCTCGTGGCACCCGACCTGCCGACCTGCGTCACGAGGGTCAGAATGGTGAGTGATCGCGTCTTTCTCGGAACACGTCCACGCAGCGTCCGTCGGGCATCGGAGTGACTTTCCATGGTCAGTGACGGAGGTACCACCAAGGCCGGTGAGCGGTGTCTGGTCACCGGCCCCGGCGGTTACATCGGCGGAAGGCTGGTGCCGGAGCTGCTGGACGCCGGATACACCGTCCGGTGTCTGGCCCGCACCCCGGCCAATCTGCGCGACTACCCGTGGGCGGACCGGGTGGAGGTGGTGCGCGCGGACGTCACGGACGCCGGGAGCCTGCGTTCCGCGTTGCACGACGTGCAGGTGGCCTACTACCTGGTGCACTCCATGAACTCCGGGCGGGACTTCGAGAAGAAGGACCGCCTCGCCGCCGAGACCTTCGCCGCGGAGTGCCGCACCGCCGGAGTCCGGAGAATCGTCTACCTCGGGGGCCTCAACCCGGCCGACGTCCCGGAGGACGAGCTCTCCCCGCACCTTCGCTCCCGCGCCGAGGTCGGTCGCATCCTGCTCGCCTCGGGTGTCCCGACGACCGTGCTGCGCGCCGCCGTCGTGATCGGGTCCGGCTCTGCCTCTTTCGAGATGCTGCGCTATCTCACCGAACGCCTGCCCGTCATGGTGACCCCCAGCTGGGTCGGCACGCACGTCCAGCCCATCGCCGTCCGCGACGTGCTGCGCTATCTCGTGGGCAGTGCCCGCATGCCCGAGGACGTGAACCGTACCTTCGACATCGGCGGCCCCGACGTCCTCACCTACCGGCAGATGATGGAACGGTACGCGCTGGTCGCCGGCCTGCCCCGCCGCCTGATCGTGCCCGTGCCCATGCTCACGCCACGGCTGTCCAGTCACTGGATCGGGTTGGTCACCCCCGTGCCCGCCGCACTCGCGCGCCCGCTGGCCGAGTCCCTGCGGCACGAGGTCGTGTGCGCCGAGCACGACATCGCCGACCACGTACCCGACCCGCCCGGGTCCCCGCTGCCCTTCGACCGAGCTCTCGAACTCGCTCTCCAGCGCGTGCGTCAGGCCCAGGTCACCACGCGCTGGTCCTCGGCGTCACTGCCCGGAGCCCCCAGCGACCCGCTGCCCACCGACCCCGACTGGGCGGGCGGCAGCCTCTACACCGACGAACGGACCCAGGACGTCCATGCCGATCTCGACGCCCTGTGGCGGGTGATCGAGGGAATCGGCGGCGAGAACGGCTGGTACTCCTTCCCGCTCGCATGGGCCGTACGCGGCTGGCTCGACCGGCTCGTGGGCGGGGTGGGCCTGCGTCGCGGCCGCCGTGACGCGAACCGGCTGCGGGTCGGTGACGCGCTGGACTTCTGGCGCGTCGAGGAGATCGAGCGAGGCCAACTGCTCAGACTGCGCGCGGAGATGCGCCTCCCCGGACTCGCCTGGCTGGAGATGCGCGCGGAACGAGACGAACGCGGCGACGTGCGCTACCGGCAACGCGCGCTCTTCCACCCGCGCGGACTGGCGGGACACCTCTACTGGTGGAGCGTCGCGCCCTTCCACGCCACCGTGTTCAACGGCATGGCCCGCTCGATCGCGCGCACCGCGGAACGTGTCGACGCTTCCGGCGGTGCGACGCAGGCCGACTAGCGCGATCACGAGACCGGTGCGCCGGGTTACATGGTTAGCCTAACCTTACTTACACTGCTGGAACGTACAGGCATCCATGTCCGGAGAGGCCCAACCCCGTGACTCCACGCATGCGTTCCGTCGCCGACAGCCCTTCGCCGGGACGGCGTGGCTTTCTGTTCGGAGCCGCGGGTGCCGCTCTGGCGCTCAGTGGCTGCTCGTCGGGCGAGGACGGCGCGAGTGACGGTGACGAGAAGAGCGGTGACTCCGTCAGGACGGCGCAGGCCGCGGCCGCCGGCTTCCCCGTCACCGTGAGCGGCAAAGAGGGCGCCGCCAAGGTCACTTCGCCGCCCGAGCGGGTCGCCGCCTGCGGTTATCTCCGCGACACCGACCTGGCTCTCGCCCTCGGTGCCCCGCTCGTCCTCGCCACCAAGAACGCCGTCTTCCCCAGCGGCCTGGCCCCGTGGCAGAAGCCCGCATCGCCGCCGGTGCTCGTGGGTACGGCGGCAGGTATGCCGTACGAGAAGATCGCCGACGTACGCGACCAGCACCCCGAACTCCGCGGCAAGACCTTCACGTTCGGGGCCGTGGTCGGCGGCGACGTGTCCACCATCAAGAGCGCCGACGACGCCAGCGCCCAGTTCTTCGGTCAGTTGGGCATGATGCTCTCCCCGAAGGTCACCTCGTTGCCCGACAGCGCCACCGCCGGCCGCGCCTCCATCGCGAAGGAACGGCTCGATCTCCTCGACGCCGACGTGGTCCTCCTCGCCTTCGACACCCCGCAGGGGCGCGAGGAGTTCGAGGCACAGCCACTCTTCAAGGAACTCACGGCCGTTCGCCGCCAGTCCTACATCGGCCTCGACATGGCCACCGCGATCGCTCTCGGGTTCCCGTCGGTGCTGAGCCTCCCCTACGGCCTCGACGCGGTCGTGCCCAAGCCGGCCGAGGCGGCGAAGCGCAGTGCCTGAACCTCGTACCGGGCAGGACGAAGACGCCCGCGATCTCGCCGAGTTGCAGGCCCCGGTCGTCGGCCGGGTCACGACCGCCGCCGCACTTCAGGCACTCGCGGCAGCCCTGTCCATCGCGCCCATGGTCGCCGTCGTGGAGATCGGCCGACGCCTCCTCGACGGCCGCGACGACCATCTGTGGGCCATCGCCTGGACCGCCGTTGCCCTGCTCGCCGTACGGCTGCTGCTCTATCTGTTCGCGGGCACCCTCAGCCATCTCGCCGACGCCGACCTCGCCCTGGGCCTGCGGCGCAGGCTGGCGAACCATCTCGCGGTGCTGCCGCTGGGCTGGTTCGCCGGCGGCGTCTCGGCGAAGGTGAAGACGACCGTGCAGGACGACGTCGGCGCGCTGCACCACGCCGTCGCGCACGCCCGTGGTGATCTCGCCGCCGCCGTGGCCGGGCCCGCGGTCATCGGCGTCTACCTGCTGTGGGCCGACTGGCGCCTCGCCCTGCTCACCTTCGCCGTCATCGCGGGCGCCCAGAGCGTACGGATGCGGATGGCCGCCCGGTCCGTCGAGCCGGTGCGGCGCATCGCCGCCGCACAGCTCGAACTCACCGCCGCCTCGATCGAGTTGGTGCGCGGGATCAGCGTGGCGAAGGCTTTCGGCGGAGGCCGGACGCCACGGCGCTTCAGCGAGGCGGCCGCCGCCTACGCGGACGTCAACGACGAGGCGCAGCGCCTCTTCATCCGCCAGCGCAGCCTGACGCGGGCCACCGTGGCGCCGGCGACGATCCTGCTGCTGATCACCGGCTGCGGGGTGGGGCTGGTCGCGCTCGGCTGGACGGACCCGGTCGACATCCTGGCGTTCACGCTGCTCGGGCTGAGCCTGTTCGAGCAGATCACCCCCATCTACGCGGCGCGCGGTCTGCGCCGCACCGCCCTCGGCGCCGCACACCGCATCGCCGGCCTGCTGCGCGAACCTGTCCAGGAGGCCGCGTCCCGTCCGACCGTCCTGCCACCCCGTGCGCCGGGTACTCCCCCGGTCCTGGAGCTGGACGGTGTTCACTTCGGCTACCCCTCCGCCGACCGCGACCGTGAGGTGCTGCACGACCTGGACGCCCACTTCGCCCCCGGCACGGTCACCGCCCTGGTCGGGCCCTCCGGCGCGGGCAAGTCCACGCTCGGCATGCTGCTCGCCCGCTTCTACGACGTCACCGGCGGCGCGATCCGCCTCGACGGCATCGACATACGGGAGTTGGACCGCGACGAGCTGTACCGCACCCTCGGTTTCCTCTTCCAGGACGTCGTCCTGCTGCGCCGGTCCGTCCGCGACAACATCGCGATGTCCCAGCCCGACGCGAGCGACGAGACCGTACACGCCTCGGCGAAGGCCGCCGCCGTCCACGAGCGGATCACCGCGCTCCCCCGCGGCTACGACTCGGTCGTCGGCGAGGACGCGCGGCTGTCCGGCGGCGAGGCGCAGCGTGTGAGCATCGCGCGCACCCTGCTCGCCGGCACACCGATCGTGGTGCTCGACGAGGCGACGGCCTTCGCGGACCCCGAGTCCGAGGCCGCCGTGCAGGACGCTCTCGCCGAACTCGCGGGCGGGCGCACCCTGTTGGTCATCGCGCACCGGCTGCGGACCATCGCCGCCGCCGACCAGATCCTGGTCCTGGACGACGGACGGATCGCCGAACGCGGACGGCACGAGGATCTGCTCGCCGCCGACGGAACCTACGCGCGCATGTGGCGCGCCCAACACGGAAGCAGCCAGGCATGACCACCGCACTCCTGCGGATCGTCGGCGGCGCCGGGCGTCCGCTGCTGATCCGCTTCTTGCTGGCCACCGCCCTCTACGCGATCAGCGAGGGCGCCGCCTTCGGACTGCTCGTGCCGCTCCTGTCCGCCCTGCTCAACGGTCGTACCGGCGAAGCAGGTTGGTGGCTCCTGCCGCTCGGCGGCGCCGTCGCCGTGGGCTGGTACGCCCACTACGACAAGGAGTTGCGCGCGCTACAGCTCTCCTCCGCCTGGCGCCGCGCCCTGTACGAACGCATCGGCGCCCACACCGTCCGGCTGCCGCTGGGCTGGTTCGACGCCACCCGTACCGCGCAGTTGGAGCGCCTGCTCGGGCAGGGTGTCAACACCGTCACCAGCATCGTGCACCTGGCCCAGACACTGCTCGGGGCGGTCCTCACGCCCGCCACCATCGCCGTCTTCCTGCTCTGCTACGACTGGCGCATCGCTGTCGCCGTGCTGGTCACCGTCCCCGTGGTGCTGCTGGTGTTCGCGCTGGCCCGACGGCTCACCGACCGTACCGAGGCCGAGCACGACAAGGCCGCCGCCGAAGCGAGCGCCCAGCTCGTGGAGTTCGCCGGCGCACAGCCCGTGCTGCGCGCCAACGGCCGTGCCACCAGCGGTCATCGGCAGCTGGAGGAGGCCCTCCAGAGTCAGCACCGCGCGGCCCGCCGTGAGGTGATGGGCGCCCTGCCGGGCCTGCATCTGGGGCAGCTCGCCATTCAACTCGCCTTCACCGCCGTCCTCGTCGTCGGTCTGCTGCTGGCCACCGGCAACGAGATCACCCCCGCGCGCATCACCGCTCTGCTGGTGCTCGGCGTCCACTTCCTCCAGCCCCTTGCCGTCATCGCCTCCGCGGCCTCCGCCCTGCGTGCCACCCGCGCCGCGATAGACCGCATCGACACCCTCCTCGGCACCCCGCCCCTGCCGGAGCCCGAACACCCGCACCCCACCGCCGATCTCGAAGCGTCGATCGAGCTCGACTCGGTCCGCTTCCGCTACGACGGCTCCGACGCCCCCGTCCTCGACGGTCTCGACCTGACCGTCCCGGCCGGATCCACCACCGCCCTCGTCGGACCCTCGGGAGCGGGCAAGACCACCGTCACCAAACTCATCGCCCGCTTCGCCGACACCGACGCGGGCACCGTGCGGATCGGCGGCGTCGACGTCCGCGAACTGGCCGGGAACGACCTGATGAACATGGTGTCCCTGGTCTTCCAGGACGTGCATCTGCTCGACGCCACCATTGAGGAGAACATCCGCCTCGGCCGCCCCGACGCCACCGACGCCGAAGTCCACGACGCGGCCCGCCGGGCCCGGGTCGACATCATCGCCGAGCGGTTGCCCGACGGCCTCGCAAGCCGCGTCGGCGAGGGCGGCTCGCTGCTCTCCGGCGGTGAGCGCCAACGCGTCGCCATCGCCCGCACGCTGCTGAAGGACACTCCGATCGTGCTGCTCGACGAAGCGACCTCGGCCCTGGACGCGGAGAACGAGAACGCGGTCCACGAGGCCCTGCGTGAACTCGGCACCGGTAGAACGCTGTTGGTGATCGCCCACCGTCTGTCCACCATCGCCACGGCCGACCACATCGCCGTCCTCGACAGCGGCCGCATCGTCGAGCAGGGCCGGCACACCGACCTCCTCGCCGCCGAGGGACGCTACGCCTCCCTCTGGCACGACTACGAACGTGCCCAGGGTTGGCGTCTGACCAACCGTCAGTAGTGCTGCGGCGCGGGCAGATCACGGCTGCCGGCCAGGCGCGGCCATCGGCGAGCGCGGCAACTCCCGTCGGCTGACGGTTCGTTGTCGCGCTTCGCCGCCAGGAGCCCGATGACGACACCGACGAGCACCAGGGCGGCTCCGGCGATCTGGCTCGTCTCGGCGCCGCCCGCTCCGGTCACGAAAAGGGCGAGGAGGGAGGCGAAGGGGATGAGGCCGTTGAACAACCCCGCCCGCCCGGCCCCGAGGCGCTCGACAGCCGCGTACCAGAGCAGGAAGACGACAGCGGTCACGCCGAGGGCGAGGAAGGCCAGGGCCCACGACTCCACGGCCGTCTGCGGCCCAAAGTGGCGTGCCGGGCCGGTGACTTCCCCTTCATGCAGGCGCTCGTCGCGGCAGGCGTCGGCATCGCGTTCATCCCCGCCCTGGCCGTCGAGGACCGCCCCGACACCCGCGCGCTGGTCCTGACCCCCACCGCGAAGCGGTACATCGGCGTCTACACCGCGCCGGGCACACCGTCCCACCACGCGTCGCATGCCTTGCTCGACGCGCTCAAGGAACGTGCGGCGGCGGTCCGCAGGAGCTGATCCGGACCGCCGCACACCAACCAGTCACCTTGATGGCGAGGGTCAGGGAGCGAGCCGGCGTTCGGCCGAGACGGAGTAGGCGTGGCGGCGGAAGGCCAGCATGGTGTCGTCGGAGGGTTCCACGCCCGGGGCGAGTCGGGTGGGGTCGAACACCTGCCGCTGCCAGTGGTCCTCACGTGGCGAACGGGCCGTCACGTGCAGATGGCCGGCCGGAATCAGCGGTCGGTGCTCGGGCCACGCCTGCGAGGGATCGTGGGTGGGGTCGCCCGGCTCCGCGAACTGGTACACCACGGTGAAGGTGACGGGTCCGGTCCCGAGGCGGGAGTCGAGGTCGCCGATGAGAAAGTCCGGGGCCAGTGTCTCGGCGTACGCGGGATCCAGTTCGACTTCGCCCAGTTGGGGCACGAGGCGGTAGCGGAAGGGCCGGCGCACACCCGAGTCGTCCACCAGGACGAAGGCGTGCAGGCCGTCGTAGCGGGTGGTGGCGAAACTGGTGGGGGCCTGCTGGCCGGCGAAGGACTTCAGCGCGCCCCGGCTTTCCGGGTGCTGGGCCAGGACGGTCGCGAACTTGCCGGCCGCGGCCAGTTTGCCCTTGGCGCGGTCGGCGAATCCGCCCTCTGTTCCCGCCTTGCCCAGCGCTTCGACGAGGTCGATGAATCCTTCGGGATCGTGGCTGGGGAAGACTCGGAAGTTGGCGGCCACCAGGTCCATGACGCTCTTGTCGGCGTCGAGGAACTTCACGGCCATGCCGCGTACGCCACGGGCCCGGTCGTCGGCGTCGAAGTTGCCCGAGCCGTTGGAGAACCGGATGACCGCCTCGGACTCGGCGGTCAGGCAGGTGGCGGTGGTCCACTGCGCGATCTGCCCGCTGGGCACGAAGCGCGCGTCGTAGACGGCTCCGCGGGCGTGCAGCCGACGATCGTGCGGACGTGGGTGCGCGGCGGCTTCGATCCGGTCGACGGCCTGCGCGGCGGTCATGCCGTCCGCGGTGACTGAGGAGTCCTGCGGTGTCTGTGCCATGGCCGCATCATCGCATTCGTGTTCGTCGCGGACGCGGCTGATCGAGACGGCGCGGGAGTCCTGCCCGAACGGCCAGTCTTCTTCTCCTGCGGGATCCTCGTCGGTCAGCGGTCGCCGCTGCACAGAAGCTCGACCGCGTCGAGGAAATCGCGGAAGGCCCGATCGGCACGTGTGCCGTCCCCCGTGGCGTCGAGGTCCATGAGCAGCCCACGGATGACAGCGAGAACGAGGGTCGCCAGATCCGGCCGACCGATGCCGCGCAGGCCGTCCTCCAGGGGGCCGAGCCAGTCGGTCGTCGCGGTGCGCCGGAAGTTGGGCCACAGCTGTTGCTCCGCACTCTCGCGCAACTGACCGAACATCCTCAGGTACGGCTGTCCGTCCGGGCCGGTGATGGAGGTCCAGGCCCGGTTCAGGGTGGCCGTGTACGGCTCGTCGTCCCGTGCGCGCAGGAGGTCGCCGAACAGGTCGAGTTGGCGTTGCCGAGCGCGCCCCAGAATGGCCCGCAGCAGGGCGTCGCGCGTGCCGAAGTGGTAGATCAGCATGCGGGCCGAGGTCCCGGTGGCGGTGGCCAGCGGTTCGAGCCGGTCGGGGAGGCCGTGCGCGAGGGCGTGATCGGCGCAGGCGTCGAGCAACCCTTCCCTGATGTGCGGTTGCGGTCGTCTCCCCATGGCCCGCACTTTTTCACGTAACAGTTGCTACGTCTATCGTCGGCACGGGTAGTCACGGCGGACGTGGAGGCAGCGATGAGGGTCGTGTTCGTGCATGGGGCGTGCGTGCGGGACGGGTCGTGGTGGTGGCACCGCACCGCCGAGCTGCTTCGGGAACAAGGAGTGGCGAGCGTGGCGCCGGCGCTGCCGAGCTGCGGCGAGGCGGGCCCGCCCGGCGGAGCCGGCGGTCCGGGGCTGCCCGAGGATGTCGCCGCTGTGCGCCAAGTGCTTCAGGACAGCGACGAGCCGACTGTCGTGGTCGCCCACAGCTACGGCGGCATCGTCACCGCGGAAGCCGCCTCGGGCATCGGGTCGGTGCGTCACCTGCTGCTGGTCTCCAGCTACCTGCCCGAGGTGGGACAGAGTCTGTCGGAGTTCGGGGACGGCGGCCCGGCTCCGTTCCTCGACATCGATCCGATCGCCGGCACGTTCGGGGTCCGCCCCGAGCTGCTCGTGGACACGTTCCTCCAGGACTGCGACCCCGAGGTCCGGGCGGAGGCCGCGTCGCACCTGGCCCGGCAGAGCGTGCAGGTGACCGGACAGCCGGTAGGTGCGGCCGCGTGGCAGCAGGTGCCCTCGACGTATCTCGTCTGCGCTCAGGACCGAGGCACCCCGCCACGGCTTCAGTACGAGTTCGCGCGGCGGGCCGGCAGAGTGGTCGAACTCGACGCGGGCCACCACCCGTTCCTGTCTCAGCCCGCCACCTTCCGGGACCTGCTGCTGAACCTGTGACGACGGACTCGGACGAGCCGGGCCGGCGGTCCTAGGGCCAGGTGGGAACTCCGGCGGGAACCGTGTCCTTCATGTCGCACGGGGCGACGGTCACCCGCGGGGTGCTGCGGATCCGCTTGGCCTTTCCGGTGTCCGAGGGCTGACCGGCGTCACCTTCAAGGTGTAGGGCCAAGGTCTTCCGCAATGAGGCGCGTCATTTCTCGGCCGGGGTGGGGGCTCGGGGAACGCGTAGTTGGAAGCAGGCTCCGAGGGTGCGAGGGGTGAGGGTCAGGGTGCCTCGGTGGCGGTGGGCCAGGTCGCGGGCGATGGCGAGGCCCAGGCCGGTGCCGCCCTGGTCGCGGGAGCGGGCGTCGTCGAGCCGGACGAACCTTTCGAAGATGCGCTCGGCGTCCTCGGTGGGCACGCCCGGTCCGTCGTCGTGCACCGTGAGGACGACCCAGTCGTCCTGGTCCCGGACGGTGATCTGGATGCGGTGTGCGGCGTGGCGGGCGGCGTTGTCGATGAGGTTGCGCAGCAGCCGTTCGTATTCGTCGGGGTTTCCGTGTGCGGGTGCGGGGGCGGTGCTGTCACAGGTGAGGGTCAACGGCCTTTCACCTAGGGGGTGTTGCTCGGTCAGCCGGGAGGCGAGGGCGGTCAGGTCGACGGTGTCCGGGTCGGTCGCGTGGGTGCGGGTGTCGAGGCGGGCGAGGAGCAGCAGGTCCTCGGCGAGGGCCTGGAGGCGGCGGGTCTGTCGTGCGGCGGTGGTGGCCGCGGCGGGCCAGTCGGTGCGTTCCGGGTAGGCGAGCGCGACTTCCAGGCTGGCGAGCAGCGTGGTGAGGGGGCTGCGCAGTTCATGGGCGGCGTCCGCGACGAAACGACGTTGCTGGGCGGCCGCGTTGTCGAGGCGTTGGAGGGTGGTGTTGATGGTGGTGGCCAGGGCGGTGATCTCGTGTCCCGCGGCGGGCACGGTGACACGTTCGCGGGGGTCGTTCGCGGTGACCGAGGCGGTGAGGACACGGATGGCTTCGACCGGCCGCAGCGCGATGCGGACGGCGAAGTAGGTGACAGCGGCGATCAGTACGAGACTGACGAGCCCGGCCCGCAGCAGCAGACGGTCGGTGATCCTGGTGTTTTCCTCGGCCGTTTCCGGGAGCACCACCACATAGGCCCGCAGCGTCGCATCGGCGGCCGCGCCCAGGGCGGCGACCTTGTCGCTGCTGAGTTCATCGGCTCTGACGTCGGCGGACATGACCTCATAGGTTCCGCCGGCCATCGAGCCTCTGATTCCGGAGTTGTAGTCGCGATTCACCGGCAGGCGCACGAAGTTGGGCGAGCCCGGCCCGGTCGGAGTGGGCAGCACGTGGCGGGTGCCGGGATCGAAGTCACTCATGCCTCCGCCGTAGGCGACAGCGGCGCGCCGACCGGTGGCGACGACCTCGAACGGCACGGCGCTGCTGGGAACGGGAACCACACCTTGCTTCAACTGGTCGGCGAGAGACCAGAGCTGATGCAGGGCTTGTTCTCGGGCGATCTGAATGTTCTGGCGGTAGACGTCATGGTGGACCCACCAGCCGATGCCGGCCAGGATGACGGCGGCGGTCGAGGCGGCGGCCAGAGCCGCGACGGCTCGTACCGAACGCGGCCACCAACGGCGCCGTGGTTCCGTTGCGTTCATGGTCTTCAGCCAACGGCTGCGCGGCTCAGTCGCGTTCACGGTCGTCCACCAGTCGGTAGCCGGTACCCCGTACGGTCTCCAGGGACCGTCGGCCGAACGCGGAGTCCACCTTCTTGCGCAGTGCGCTCACGCGCGCCTCCACCAGGTTGGGATCCAGGGCTTCGTCGGGCCACGCGTGGTAGAGCAGATCCGATTTGGAGACCGCCTGGCCCGCCCGGCGGGCCAGCAGCTCCAGCACGGCGAACTCCCTGGGCGTGAGTTCGACCCGGGCCCCGGCCCGGCGGCAGACCCGCCCTGCGACGTCCAACGAGAGGTCGCCCACGGCAAGGACGGGCGGAGCGACCGTGGCGGCCCGTCTGGCCAGCGCCCGCAACCGAGCGACGAGCACCAGGTAGGAGAAGGGTTTGGCCAGGTAGTCGTCGGCCCCCGTGTCCAGGGCCTCCGCCTGGTCCCAGTCGCCGTCCTTGGCCGTGAGCACCAGGATGGGCGTCGCGTTGCCCTCCCGGCGCAACTGGGCGCAGATCTTGTAGCCGTTGAGCCCGGGCAGCATCAAGTCCAGTACGACAAGGGCGTATTCACCGGTCCGGGCCATCCACAGTCCCTGCCGGCCGTCATGGGCCACGTCGACGCTGTAGCCCTCGGCGGTCAGACCGGTGTGCAGGGTGTGGGCAAGGTCGACCTCGTCTTCGACCACCAGGATGCGCATGCGGTGCAGCCTCGCACAGCACCGGCCCGCCTTCCTGATCGGCCGGTCAGGTTGGATCAGCCTCCGGTCACCGAGGTCCCGGCACGCTGGCGGCGCTTCTTCACCGCTGCTGAAAGGCCCTGTCGCCGATGTCCGTTGATCAACGTCACCCCGTCGTGGCCAGGACGGTCTCCCCTCCGGTCCCTGCCCGTCGACCATCACCCGGCCCGGCCAAGGCCGTTGTCGTCCTCGCACCCCTGGCGCTGACCATCGCTCTGGGGCTCTGGGGTATCCGCCGGAAGAACACCATGTGGGGGGACGAGGCCATCACCTATCAGCTCGCGCACCGCGACCTCTCACAGATATGGCGCACCGCCCAGCACGTCGATCTGGTCCATGCCCTCCACTACGCCGTGATGCATGAGATCTTCGGTCTCTTCGGCGCCGGGTTGCTGACGCTGCGGCTGCCGTCCGTACTGGCAATGTCCTTGGCCGCGAGCGGAGTTGGGCTGCTGGGGCTGCGCCTGGCGGGACCCCGTGCCGGGCTTCTGGCCGGGCTGGTGTTCGCGCTCCTTCCTCAGGTGCAGAAGTACGCACAGGAAGGCCGCTCGTACGCCATGGTCTGCGCGTTGGTCACCTGGGCCACCTATGCGCTCGTGGTCAGCGTCCCGCAGCGCTCCCGGTGGCGGTGGGCGGTCTACGGCTCCACCATGCTGCTGGCCTGTCTGCTCCATGAGTTCGCGGTCCTCGCCCTGGTCGCACACGGCGTCACCCTGGCCATCTCCCGTGTTCCGCGAGCGGTGTTGAGGGCGTGGGGTGTGGCTGCCGCGGGCGTCGTGGCCGGGCTGCTGCCGCTGGCGATCCGCAGTGCGGGGCAGTCGGGGCAGGTGTCCTGGATCGAGGGACCGGTGCGGCTTCCCGATGTCCTGGCCGTGGCGGTCGTGGGCGTGGCATGTGCCCTGGCACCCGTGGCGGCGAGAGGTCCCGTGCGGCTGTCCGTGCTGGCGGTCCCGATTGTCGTCCTTCCGAGCCTTCTGCTGCTCATCGCCTCACTGGTCAAGCCCCTTTTCGTCGACCGGTACGTGCTCTACAGCAGCATCGGAATCGCGTTGCTGATGGGCGCTTGGATGGACCACTTCCTGAAGCGACGGTGGACTTCCCGCTACGCCTGGATCGCGGCGGTCGCCGTACTGGCCACGCTCGTCCAGCCGAGCCTGTCGCTGAGGACGCCCCAGAGCCGGACCAACAACGTCACCGCCGTCGGCGCCGCCATCCGCAACGACGGGCGTCCCGGCGACGGGCTGCTCTATCTCTCCGACCGGTACCGGGCCTGGACCGCGGCCATCCCCGAGGACACCCGTTTCCTGACGGATCTGGCCCTGGCACAGGACCCCGCTTCGTCCAACACCCTTGACGGTGTCGAGGTTCCCGCCCGGGAGATCGCGGCACGCATGCTGGAGTTCGACCGGATCGTCGCGGTTCGCCTGCCGGCGGGCGCGCACTCGCCGACCACCCCGCAGGACGAAGCGAAAGCGAGCACCCTGCGACGCCACTTCCGCGAGTACGGAACAACTCGGGTCGACGGAGCGCGAGTTACCGTCTATGTCCGCGAGCACGACCCGTCGCCGGTCTCAGTCCGCGGCGACCGGCTCGGGCAGATCGGCCGGTGACGCGTCGCGGACACCCAGTCGCAAGTGCTCGACGTGATACAGGGCCTGGTCGAGGAGTTCGGCGACGTGGTTGTCGTAGAGGGCGTAGACGATCGAGCGCCCGTGCCGCTCGCCGGTGACCAGGCCGAGGTTGCGCAGCAGGCGCAGTTGGTGGGAGCAGGCCGAGGCCTCCATGCCGACGGCGTCGGCGAGGTCGCCGACCGAGCAGGGGCCTTCCTGGAGCCGGGCCAGGATGTGCAGCCGCGAGGGGGTCGCGAGGGCCTGGAGGGTGGCGGCGACGTCGGCGGTGCCGACCGCGTCGAGCCGCTCGCGCGTGGTGGCACTGGTGGTGGCGTCGGTTCCGTGGCCCATGCGGCCATCGTACTCATGACACTTGAAGACCTGTTCATATGTTCCTGTATGGTGAGGAGCCGTTCCCCCGTCCGCCCGTGAAGGGTCGTTTTGTCATGCCTTCTATCCTGGATCGGCGACCGGCGCCGGCCCTCACAGGTCCACGACCGGCCCTTCCACGACGGCGCACCCGCATCCTCATGCTGACGGAAGCCCGGTGGGCACTTTCGGCACTGTTGCTGTTCCTGCTCGCTCTGCCGCTGTACCTGGCGGGCGCGTCCGCCTGGTCATGGGGTCCGCTGTTCGCCGCCGCCTATGTCACCGGTGGTTGGGAGCCGGGCTGGGCGGGGGTGAAGGCGCTCCGGGACAGGACGTTGGACGTGGACCTGTTGATGGTCGTCGCGGCGCTCGGCGCCGCCGCGATCGGCCAGGTTCTCGACGGTGCGCTGCTGATCGTCATCTTCGCCACCTCCGGTGCGCTGGAGGCCATCGCCACCGCGCGGACCGCGGACTCCGTGCGCGGCCTGCTCGACCTCACGCCCACCACGACGGCCCGGCTCCTGCCCGACGGCAGCGAGGAGAGCGTCGAGGCCGAGCGGCTGGCGGTCGGGGACATCGTCCTGGTCCGGCCCGGTGAGCGTGTCGGCGCCGACGGCCAGGTGCTCGACGGAGCGAGCGAGGTCGACCAGGCCACCATCACCGGCGAACCACTGCCGGTGGCCAAGCGGGCCGGGGACGAGGTGTTCGCCGGGACCGTCAACGGCACCGGCGTCCTGCGCGTACGCGTCGAGCGCGACCCGGCGGACTCGGTGATCGCGCGGATCGTGAGGATGGTCGAGGAGGCCTCCCAGACCAAGGCGCCCACGCAGCTGCTCATCGAGAAGATCGAGCAGCGCTACTCGGTGGGCATGGTCCTTGCGACCCTCGCCGTCTTCGCCGTGCCCTTCGCGTTCGGCGGAGAATTGAGGTCGTCCCTGCTGCGTGCGATGACGTTCATGATCGTGGCGTCGCCGTGCGCGGTGGTGCTCTCCACCATGCCGCCGCTGCTGTCCGCGATCGCCAACGCCGGACGGCACGGCGTGCTCGCCAAGTCCGCCGTCGTGATGGAACGCCTCGGGCAGATCGACGCCGTCGCGCTGGACAAGACCGGCACCCTGACCGAGGGCGTCCCCCAAGTCACCGACGTCCGCCCGCTGTACGGCAGTTGTCCGGACGAGGATACGCTGCTCCGTCTCGCCGCCTCGGCCGAGCACGCCAGCGAACATCCCCTGGCCCGCGCGGTCGTAGCGGCCGCCCGCGCACACGGCCTGCCCTTGGCCGCTGCCGCCGACTTCGCCTCCGTTCCCGGCCGGGGCGTCACCGCCACGGTCGACGGCCGCACGGTCCGGGTCGGCTCCCCCGCCCGTCTGCCGATCGCCGACGCCGACCCTGACGTCGATTCCGCCTCCGCCCAGCCCTACGAGAAGGTGGTGCGGGAGCTGGAGGAGGCCGGGCGTACGGCGGTCGTCGTGCTGTACGACGGTGTGCCCGTGGGCGTGCTGGGTATCGCCGACCGGGTGCGGCCGGACGCCGCCGCCACCGTCGCCGCGCTCACCCGCCTGACCGGCCGGACCCCCGTCCTGCTGACCGGCGACAACGAGCGCGCCGCGCGCCACCTGGCCGCCGAGGTCGGCATCACCGAGGTACGCGCCGGCCTGCTGCCGCAGGACAAGGTGGCCGCTGTACGGGAGTGGGAGGAGCAGGGCCGCAGGGTGCTGGTCGTCGGTGACGGCGTCAACGACGCACCCGCGCTGGCCGCCGCCCACACGGGCATCGCCATGGGCAGGGCCGGTTCCGACCTCGCCCTGGAGACCGCCGACGCCGTCGTGGTCCGTGACGAACTGGCCACCGTCCCGGCCGTCGTGAGGCTGTCGCGCGCCGCCCGCCGCCTGGTCGTCCAGAACCTGGCCATCGCCGGCGCGTTCATCGCCGCGCTCGTCGCCTGGGACCTGATCGGCACGCTTCCGCTGCCTCTCGGCGTCGCCGGGCACGAGGGCTCCACCGTGATCGTCGGCCTCAACGGCCTGCGCCTGCTGCGCGAGAGCGCGTGGACCAACTCCACTGACGACACCGTGTAGTTGTTCCGTCCCCTCCCCATCGCCGTATCGATGGAAAGTCAGTTGCAGCAGTCGCACCCGGTACGGCAGCCGCACGCATCGCTCGGTTCAGCGTCGTCGGCCGCGACCGCCACCCCACCGGAGGGCGCGCAACAGCCCTTGCCCTGCCAGGCATCACGGCCCTCCTTGACGGCTACGCCCGCGATGACGAGAGCGGAGACGGGGTCGGCCCAGGACCAGCCGAGGGTGGCGTTGAGGATCAGACCGGTCAGCAGCACGGCGGAGAGGTAGGTGCACAGCAGGGTCTGTTTGGAGTCGGCGACCGCGCTGGCGGAGCCGAGTTCACGGCCCGTGCGGCGCTGTGCGGCGGACAGGAACGGCATCACGGCGAGGGAGAGGGCGGCCAACACGATGCCGGGGACGGAGTGTTCGGCCTCACCGGTGCCGGTCAGGGCACGTACGGCGTCCGCGGTGACGTAGGCGGCGAGCGCGAAGAACGAGACGGCGATGATGCGCAGGGTCGTCTTCTCGCGCGCCTCGCGCACGGCGTGCTCGCGCGCGGAGAACTGCCAGGCGACCGCGGCGGCCGAGGAGACCTCGATGACGGAGTCCAGTCCGAAGCCGATCAGGGCGGTGGACGAGGCGAGGGTGCCGGCGGTCAGGGCGACGGCCGCCTCGACGACGTTGTAGGTGATCGTCGCGGCGACCAGCAGACGTATCCGACGGGCCAGCAGGTCGCGGCGGGCCGGGGACGGCCCGAGGGATATCGCCGTCATCAGCAGCACCCCTGCTCGTCGGCCTCGGCGCACGTGCGGTCGGTCTCGACGGCCACCACGGCGGCGCGCAGGTCGTCCAGCGCGTGCCCGAGGCGTTCGTCGGCGAGCTCGTACCGGGTACGGCGGCCGTCGGGCATGGTGACGACCAGCCCGCAGTCGCGCAGACAGGCGAGGTGGTTGGACAGGCGGGTGCGGGAGACGCCGAGGGCGTCGGCGAGATCGGCGGGGTAGGCCGGGGCCGCGCGCAGGGCGAGCAGGATCCGGCAGCGGATCGGGTCGGCGAGCGCGCGTCCGAACCTGGCCAGCACGTCGATGTCAGAGGCAACAGTCAGCACGGCCCGACAGTACACGCGATCCTGAATTCAGGGAATCCTGAATCGCCGACTTGGGGTCAAGTAACCGTAATGATTTTCATTTGAATCAACCGACCCCCTACTAGTGACAATCGTTTCCTTTTACGGTCGTGAGTGTTCCGCTCCACCGGGCCCCGTCCTGCGTGTGAGGTCCATCAGCCCGTCAAGGAGACCCCGTCGTGCGTACTGCCGGCATCCCGATATCCCGCCCCGCCCGACTGTTCGCCGGCGGCCTGGTCGCCGTCGCGGCGCTGGCCGCCACCAGCGGCTGCTCCACCGCCTCGTCCGCCGACACCGCCAACTCCGGGTCGACGACGGCGGGCAAGACCATCAAGGTCGTGGCGGCGGAGAACTTCTGGGGCAGCATCGCCTCCCAGCTCGGCGGCGCTCACGCTCAGGTCAAGAGCATCATCGACAACCCGAACGCCGACCCGCACGACTACGAACCGACCGCCGCCGACGGCCGGTTGGTGGCTGGCGCCGAGTACACGATCGTCAACGGCATCGGCTACGACGCCTGGGCGGACAAGCTGCTGTCCGCCAACCCCGAGAGCGGTCGCACCGATCTGAAGGTCGGCGACCTCGTGGGCATCAAGCCGGGCGGCAACCCGCACCGCTGGTACTCGCCGGACAACGTCCACCAGGTCATCGAGAAGATCACCGCCGACTACAAGAAGCTGGACCCTGCCGACGCCGCCTACTTCGACGCCCGCAAGACGACCTTCGAGACCAAGACCCTGGCGCCGTACGACAAGTTGATCGCCGGCATCAAGGCCAAGTACGCGAACACGCCGATCGGCGCCTCGGAGTCCATCGTGACTCCGCTCGCCGAGGGCCTCGGCCTGAAGATGCTCACCCCGGAGTCCTTCCTGGACGCCATCAGCGAGGGCACCGACCCGACGGCCAAGGACAAGCAGACGATCGACCGGCAGATCAGCCAGAAGCAGATCAAGGTCTACGTCTACAACAGCCAGAACGCCACCCCCGACGTACAGGCCCAGGTCAAGGCCGCCAAGGCCGAGGGCATTCCGGTCGCCACCGTGACCGAGACCCTCACCCCGGCCGGGGCGTCCTTCCAAGCGTGGCAGGTACGGCAGTTGCAGGGCATCGAGAAGGCCCTGGGGCAGGCGACGGGCAGGTGAGCACGGTGAATCCGGCCACCTCCCGACCGAGCGATCCGGTCCGGCACCGGATCCCCCCGCAGCCGACCGCACCGCAACTGCCGCACTCCCCCGTCGTGTCGTTGCGCGGCGCCGGTGTGCGTGTCGGCGGCCGCACCCTGTGGTCGGGCGTCGATCTGGACGTCGGCGCTGGGGAGTTCGTGGCCGTCCTCGGCCCGAACGGGGTCGGCAAGTCGACGCTGGTCAAGATGCTGCTGGGCATCCTGCCTCCCGCCGCCGGCGAGGTCCGTGTGCTGGGCGAGGCGCCCGGCAGGGCAGGTCACCGCATCGGCTATCTGCCCCAGCGCCGCAGCTTCGACGCGAGCCTGCGCATCCGCGGCACCGACATCGTGCGGCTCGGCCTGGACGGCGACCGCTGGGGCGTACCGCTGCCGGTGCCCGCCCGGTTCAGCGCCCGGCGGCGGGCCGCCCGGGACCGTGTCGCCGATGTCGTCGAACTGGTCGGCGCGAGCGCGTACGCCCACCGGCCGATCGGTGAGTGCTCGGGCGGCGAGCAACAGCGCCTGCTGATCGCCCAGGCACTGGTACGCGATCCCGAACTGCTGCTCCTGGACGAGCCGTTGGACAGTCTCGACCTGTCGCATCAGGGCGCGGTGGCCGGACTCATCGGGCGGATCTGCCGGGAGGCGGGCGTCAGCGTCGTCATGGTCGCGCACGACGTGAACCCCATCCTCGCGTGGCTGGACCGGGTGGTGTACATCGCCGAGGGCGGTGCGGTCGCGGGCCGCCCGCGGGAGGTGATCACCACCGAGACGCTCACGCGGCTCTACGGCGTGCCCGTGGAGGTCCTGCGCACCAGCGACGGGCGTCTTGTCGTCGTCGGCCAGCCCGAGGCACCCGCCCTGCACACCGACCGGCACGCGGCGGGAGGCGTCCCGTGAACTGGGCCGACACGAGCGCCGGTTGGTCGTGGAACCCGGTGACCGACCTCCAGCAGATCTGGGCGTTCCCCTTCATGGTCAACGCCTTCCGGGCCGGTACCGTCGTGGCCGTACTGGCCGCCGTGATGGGCTGGTTCATGGTGCTGCGGCGGCAGAGCTTCGCCGGACACACCCTGGCCGTGGTCAGCTTTCCCGGCGCGGCCTGCGCGACGCTGCTGGGCATCGGCGCGGGCTTCGGCTACTTCGCCTTCTGCGTCGGCGGCGCCCTGGTGATCGCCGCGATCCCGCGCTCCGGGCCGGGCGGCAGCGGCCAGGAGTCGGCGCTGACCGGCACGGTCCAGGCCTTCCTGCTGGCCTGCGGCTTCCTCTTCGTCGCCCTCTACAAAGGCTTCCTCGGCGGGGTCAACTCCCTTCTGTTCGGCAGCTTCCTGGGCATCACGACCGACCAGGTGACCGTGCTGGCGATCGTGGCGGCTCTCGCCCTCGGCGTGCTCGCGGCCATCGGCAGGCCGCTGCTCTTCGCGTCCGTCGACGAGAGCGTCGCCACCGGACGTGGGGTGCCGGTGCGGGCTCTGTCCGTGCTCTTCCTCGTCCTGCTCGGGGCGGCGACCGCGGAGGCCAGTCAGATCACCGGCACCCTGCTGGTCTTCGCCCTGCTGGTGATGCCTGCCGCGGCCGCGCAGCAACTCACGGCCCGGCCGGGCACGAGCCTGGCGCTGTCGGTGGTCATAGCGATCGCGGTGACGTGGACCGGGCTGATCGCCGCCTATTACTCGCCTTACCCGATCGGGTTCTACGTGACCACCTTCGCGTTCGCCGTCTACGCCCTTGCCCGCACGGCGCGCACGCTCTCCACAGCCGTCGGCCGATATCGCGTGGCACGAGCAGGGGCTGTCGCATGAGCGCCTTCACCCACCCCTACTTCGTGCACGCGCTGTTGGCCGGCACCGCGATCGCCGCGGCGGCCGGTCTCGTGGGGTACTTCCTGGTGCTGCGCGCCCAGGTGTTCACCGGCGACGCGCTCAGTCATGTGGCGTTCACGGGGGCCCTCGCCGCCCTCGCGCTCGGCTACGACCTGCGGCTGGGTCTGTTCGCGGCCACCGTGCTGTTCGCCGTGGTGCTCGGCGCGCTGGGCCGCCGCGGTCGCGCCGACGACGTCGCCATCGGCAGTCTCTTCTCCTGGATCCTGGGCCTGGGCGTCTTCTTCCTCACCCTCTACACCACGTCCCGCAACACCGGAAACGGCACCGCCGGGGTGAGCGTCCTCTTCGGCTCGATCTTCGGCCTCTCCAGCGGCCAGGCGCAGTTGGCGGCGGTCATAGGGGGCGTCATCTGCCTCGCCGTACTCGCTGTCGCCCGCCCTCTCCTCTTCGCCTCCGTCGACGAGGCGGTGGCGGCGGCCCGCCGAGTGCCGGTACGCCTGGTGAGCCACGCGTTCCTCGTCCTGGTCGGCGCCTGCGCGGCCGAGGTCACCCAGGCGGTCGGCTCGCTCCTGCTGCTGGGCCTGCTCGCCGCACCGGCGGGCGCGGCGCAGCGACTGACCGACCGGCCTTACCAGGCCCTGACTCTGTCCTCGGGGCTCGCGGTGGCGGAGATGTGGGCGGGGCTTGCCCTCAGCTACTACGTCCCCCAACTGCCGCCCAGTTTCGCCATCATGGCCGTCGCCACGGCCGTCTACGCGGTCGCCCTCATCGCCGTACGCCGGCCCCGGGCCCGCATCGGTCTCGCGGAGGCGTGATGAGCGCACCGGCCGACGACCTGGACCTCATCGGCCGCCGCACCGCCCAACGCACCAGCGTCGTCAGGGCGTTGATCGACCACGGCGGCTTCGTCGGCGCACGCGCCCTGCACGACGTACTCAAGAATCACGGTGCGCGCGTCGGCCTCAACACCGTCTACCGCACCCTGGCGGCCCTCGTCGACGCCGACCGCGCCGACGTCGTACGCGACCGGGGTGGTGAGCGCCTCTTCCGCCACCGCCCGTTCCCCGAGCACCAGCACTATCTGCTGTGCCGTGGCTGCGGGTTGAGCACCCCGGTCGACTCCGAGGCGGTCGAGGGCTGGGCCGCGCGGGTGGCCGAGATCTCCGGCTTCGCGGAGGTCGAGCACACCGTCGAACTCACCGGGCTCTGCCCACGATGCCGGTCAAGTTAGTAATGGTATCCATTTTCATGTAGCGTTTCTCGCGACCCGCGACCCATCGAGCAGGAGGATTCCCATGGCCGTTCCCAAACGGAAGATGTCCCGCAGCAACACCCGCCACCGCCGCGCCCAGTGGAAGGCGACCACGCCGGCGCTCGTCCCGATCACCATCGACGGCGTCGCGTACCTGGTGCCCCAGCGGCTGGCGAAGGCGTACGAGCGCGGTCTGCTGCGCCCCGAGGGCTGACCGTTCATGTCCTACGGCTCCTACAGCTCCTACGACCGGCTGCCCGTCACCGTCCTGTCCGGATTCCTCGGCGCGGGCAAGACCACGCTCCTCAACCACGTCCTCGGCAACCGCGAGGGGTTGCGCGTCGCGGTCATCGTGAACGACATGAGCGAGGTCAACATCGACGCCGCCCTGGTGCGCGGCGGCGAGGCGGCCCTGTCCCGCACCGACGAACGCCTGGTCGAGATGACCAACGGCTGCATCTGCTGCACCCTCCGCGACGACCTGCTGGAGGAGATCGACCGGCTGGCCCGCGAAGGCCGCTTCGACTATCTGCTCATCGAGTCGTCGGGCATCTCCGAACCCATGCCGGTGGCCGCGACCTTCGCCTTCGCCCGCGACGACGGCGTCACCCTCGGGGAGATCGCCCGTCTGGACACCATGGTCACGGTCGTCGACGCCGCCAACTTCCTGCCCGAACTGGCAAGCGGCGACGAGCTCGTGGAACGCGGCCTGGATCAGTACGAGGACGATGAACGCACCGTCAGCGACCTGCTCATGGACCAGATCGAGTTCGCCGACGTCATCGTCCTCAACAAACTCGACCTCGTCGACGAGGCGTCGGCCGACCGGCTGCGGGCGACCCTCACCCGCCTCAACCCGGCCGGGCGTGTCGTCCCGGCCGTCCACGGCCGCGTGCAGGTCGGCGACGTACTGGGCACCAGGCTCTTCGACCTGGAACGCGCGCAACAGGCTCCCGGCTGGGTGCGGGAACTCAACGGCGACCACGTCCCCGAGACCGAGGAGTACGGGATCTCCTCGACCGTCTTCCGCTCCCAACTGCCCTTCCACCCAGGCCGGTTGTGGACGTTCGTGACCGAGGAACTCGACAGCGGCGCATACGGACAGATCCTGCGCTCCAAGGGCTTCTTCACCCTGTCGAGCCGCCCCCGGGTGACGGGCCTGTGGTCCCAGGCCGGCTCCGTCGCCCGCTTCGAACCCTCCGCCGCCCGCGACCTCGACAGCCCCGACGGTCAGGAACTGGTCTTCATCGGCACACACTTGCAATCGGACACCCTGCACGCCGCACTGACCAACTGCCTCCTCACCGACGGCGAGAGCCTCCCGCCCATCGACCCGTTCCCCGCCTGGGACACCTACGGCATCGACGACACCTGCGAGCACGAACACCCCGAACTCGCCGCACCAAGGCCGGCGCCAGTTCACGCTTCACGGTAGGGGCCGTTCCTGGAACGATCCGGGTGGCGGGGCAGTTCGGTCGAGACGGACGGCGATGGCTGATATGGATGCGCAGCGGGAACACGGCTTCGAGGTCAGGCTTTCCGACCCCTCGCAGCAACGCTCGCTGAGGGGATGGGTCGAGCGGGTCCCCGGGGTGCGTGTCGAGCAGGCCGCGCGATCGCCTGAGCCTGGTGAGCAGGGCGCCGCGGACGTCCTGACGATTCTGGCGGGCAGTGGCGGGGTGCTGGCGGTGGCGATCCGAACGCTGCCGGAGTTCATCCGGTCCCAGCGCTCGAGCTTCACGCTCACTGTGAAGCTCGCTGACGGCACGGAGTACACGCTCAACGCCGAGAATCTCGACGAACTGCCGCCCGTGATCGAGAAGGCCATCGAGAAGACCCCGGATGCCTGACGGCGGTCTGGACCTGGCACGGTCGCGCGCCGTCCTGATCGGCACGGGAAACTATGGTCATCTGCCGCCGGTACCCGCGGCGAGACACAGCCTGGCGCGTATGCGGTCGCTGCTGACGGGCGACCTGTGCGGCTGGCCCGCCGACAGTGTCTCGGTGTTCGCCGACGAGCGGGACCCCGGCCGTCTCCCGCACGCCCTGGTGGAGCTGTTCCTCGCGGCCCAGGACGTCGCGTTGTTCTACTTCGTGGGCCATGGACAGGTGGACCCGGACGACAGCTTGTGCCTGGCCCTCGTGGATTCCCGGACGGAAGCCGAGCTGCGGCGGACCACCAGCCTTGCGTTCGACAGCGTCCGGTACGCCCTGCGACTCAGCCGCGCCGGCGTGAAGATCGTGATCCTCGACTGCTGCTACGCCGGACTGGCCGCCCGGCCCACCCTGTCGGCCGGTGATCTGTCCGACCTCACCCGGGGGACAGGCGCCTACACGCTGGCGGCCGCGGGCGAGTTCTCCCGTGCCTGGTTCGAAACCGACCACGCGCTCACAGCGCCGCAGACCTACTTCACCAAGTACCTCGCCGACGTCGTCGAACGAGGCATTCCCGGTCGCGGACCGGAGCTGACGATCGAACCGATCTTCCATGAGACCGCCGAGGCGCTCGCCCGGGACGGCAAGCCGGTGCCGACCAGCCGAGCGTCCGGCCACGCGGGCCGGATGGTGTTCGCCCGCAACGCCGCGCCCATGGACGCCCCGAATACCGGTGCGGCAGAAGAGCCCCCGCCCAAACCGGCGCATCCGCAGCCCCGCACGACCAGCGTCAGCACCCTAAGGGCGGTCAGAGACCCAGGGCTGACCAGGGACATCATCACGGTACGCGTGTGGGCGCACGTCGTGGTCAAGCGATTTGAAGAGGGCATGGAGGTCACCACGGCCTCCGGGCTGGTGATCCCCCGCATGGACGCCATCAGCAGCAGCGATCCCGAGTTCGCTTACGCCCGTGATCTCGCGCACGATCTCGCGAGCGAACTCCGCTGCCTTGACGACGACTTGAGCGACAAGCTCGACAGCCTTGCGGCCGCGGCCGGAGCGCCTGTACCTCGAAGCGACCCAGGCGCCTTCTCCGACGCGGCCCTGCTCCGCGCCCTGCGCCGAGCCGTCGACGCAGCGGACAAGTTGATGTCTGGTGTCGGCAGAGACCTTGATACACAGAGCGTGGAAGATCTCATCTCCCTCGGTAAGCTCATCATCCACCACCTCGAAGAGATCCCGCTGGACGCGTCCGACACCGACCTGACCACTGTGGGTCTGACCGATGCCGAAGTGAGCTGGCTGGCGGGGATCGTCTGGAACCACGCGACCGCCTGGCCGCCCAAGATGGCGACCAAGATAAAAGCCGGTTCTCACGTAATCGGCCCGAACACCTTCCAGATCGCCACCGGCCGACCCAACCGTCCGTGACGTCACCGACAAGCCTCCCGTTGTCTCACTTCTCAAGCCCGAATGTTCCAGAGGCTCAGAAGGGATCGGTGAACGAGATCGGCTTCCCGGTGGCGTGGGCGTATGCGATCTCCCTGCTCGTGGACTCGCCGACATACCCGCCCGGGTTGACGACCAGAACCCGGTCAGCCAGGTCGATCTTGCGCAGGTGGAGGGTGCCCAGCGCGGTCTTCTGCTCATCAGTGATCAACTCGTCCGCATCGTGATCCTCGGCGCGCGGGAAGACGCCTGGCGCGACGACGATGACACCCGCGAAAGTCAGATCACGGTTCGCCGCGCTCATCTCGTCCACGAAGCGAGTGGAGCCGCAGATGCAGACGATCTCAGGTCGGTCGGGCACGGCTCAGGCCTTCGAGTCGAACGGGAAACCGGCAATGGTCGCGTAGCCATCACAGACGGGCAAACGAGCCTGCAGTGTACGCAGCGAGCTGGAGACCACGCGGCTGTGCCGTCGCAGGCGGGAGGCGTGGCCCGTGCCGGGAATGACGCTGCTCGACGCCGAAGTCCGGAGTGCCGTACGACATCGCCGTCAAGCCTCGGCGTTCACATGGCTCTCCGGCGACGCACTCGTCTGCCCCGAACCCGGTGCCGTACCGCCCGGGTCGGACAGCAGGCGAAGGCGTGGTCGGTCCCGGCCTCCGGGCTCGGCCGGCGTCAGGCGCTTGAGCAGCGTCGGGGTCAACCGTCGGTACGCGGCCGGATCGACCGGGCCGAGCCAGTGCGCCGCGCGGATGAGCGGGTTGATGTTGAGGTCGAGGTCTCCCAGCACTTCGTCGGCGTTGTGCATGGAGAACGGGATGATCTTGGTGCCACGGCAGTGATGCGTGTCGGTCGCGATGTCCATGAAGGCCAGTTGCTCGACGACCGCGTGCCTCATGGTCTCGGTGTCGGGTGTCTCCACCGCGCCGGCGAGGGCGGCGGCGATCCACAGTGCGGCGATCTCCGCGTTGAGCGGGCTGAAGAAGGAGGAGTTGTAGCCGTTGAAGTAGAGGCCGGGAATCCCGAGGGGCAGGATCTGCCGGTAGAGCATGAAGTTGCCGCGCTCGTCGAGCAGTTGCTCCCGTACCCCCTCGGGCAGGAACGGGACGCCTTGGGTGAAGCCGGTGGCGCAGACGATCAGGTCGGCGGGCAGCACTGTGCCGTCGGACAGGCGGGCTGCGGGTTTGCCGTCCACGTCGAGGAGTTGCTCGATGGTGCGGTCCCGGTGGACGGTGATGTCGCCCGCGGTGACGGCCTCGAAGAACCCCTCGGTCGCGAGCCCGATGGCGCCGCGCACGATGTCCTCCATCGCTCCCCCGGGCACCAAGTCGAGGCGCTTGAGGCCGAGTTGACGTATCGACACCGTGCCGATGGAGTTGATCATCCGGCGGCGCAGGCCGTTGCCGGGGCCGTGCAGGAAGCGTTCGAGGCCGCGCGGACGGATGTAGCGGAACAGCGCTTCGCCGAGCCGGGTGAGCAGCAGCATCTTGAAGTTGAGCCGGCCGCCGATCTTCCGTGGGACCTTCCAGAGGAGTTGGCGTGCGATCACGTCGGTCCGGGTGGCGACGGCGCTGATCGGCACCGCCACGTCGCAGGCCGATTTGCCGTAGCCGACGACGAGGACGCTACGGTCGCGGGCCTGCTCGGCGTCGTGGAACTCGGTGCCCGCGCACACCTGGCCGCCGGCCGCGGTGAACTCCGCCAGTCCGGCGAACGTCGGCACGGACGGCTCGCAGAACACCCCATTGGCGACGACGAGTTGGTCGTAGATCTCCGTGGTGTGCGCGCCTGTGGCGTCACGGGACTCGACGCTCCAGGTGCCCTCGTCGGTCGGCTCGGCCGAGATCACTTCGGTACTCAGTCGCAGTGCGGGTTCGAGTCCGAAGTGAGCGGTGTAGTCGGCGAGGTAGGACTGGACCTGCGCGCCGTCGGGCCATTCCGGGAAGTCCGCGGGCATGGGGAAGTCCGAGAACGAGTACTGCGCTTTCGGGCTCTGCGTCGTGACTCCCGGATAGCGGCGCGTGCGGCTCCATACGCCGCCCACGTCCGGGGCCTTCTCGAACACGTCGATCCGGTGCCCGGCCTGCGTGAGCACCTTCGCGGTGACCAGGCCCGCGACTCCGGCACCGATGATGGCGATTCTCATGGTCACGCGACCTCGGGCGGCAGTTGGAGCTCGATGCCGAAGTCGGCCATGATCTTCTTCATCACTCCGATGTCCTTCGGTCCCGGCGGCATCTCCGCGAGCGCCTGGTAGTAGCCCTCCAGGCCGGCGGGCGAGACGACGGAGATGACGCGCGACTCCTCCGGGTAGGGGTTGCGGAAGGCGTGGACCACGTCGCGCGGCAGGTACAGGTAGTCGCCGTGTTCGAGGACGAAGTCCTTGCCGCCGAGGTGCACGTCGAACCGTCCGGCCAGGCAGATGAAGGACTCGTCCTCCCGGGTGTGCAGGTGGGGCGGCGGCCCGTCGGTCTCCGGCGGGACGGTGTACTCGAACAGCGAGTACGCGTCGCGTGTCGCCGCACCGTCGGCCTTCAGCGTGATGCCCAGCCCGATCGCCGCGATCTTGTGCCCCTCGCGGGAGGGCAACATGTAGCCACCGCCTAGAGTCACCGTCGTCTCCTTCCGGTTGCTACCGCGGCCGTCCGACCGCGGCACTGGTCCGCTGCGATCAGCGTCGGTTCGGCGCGGCGGATGCGCAATCAACCGTCCCATCGGCTGGGACGATTTCAACGGCGGGTGCCGTAGGCGCGTTCAACGGCGAGTGCTGTAGGCCCGGGAGGCGGCAGCGGCGGCGAGCCGGACCGCGGGCCCGGCTCGGTCGGCGCGGATCAGGGCGGTGGGCCCGGTGACGGACAGCGCGGCCGCGACCCCGCCGTCCGGGCCGAAGATCGGGGCGGCGACGCAGCTCACGCCGATGTTGCCCTCCTCGCGTTCCACCGCCCAGCCCCTGGCCGGTACGGCCGTCAGTTCGCGGATGACGGCCTCCTTGGAGGTCAGCGTGCGTGGGTTGCGCGGCGGCATTCCGGCGTCGAGGACGGCGTCGATGGTCGCGGTCTCGCTGTAGGCGAGGATGGCCCGGCCCAGCGCCGAGCAGTACGCCGGGACGATCCCGCCGACCTGGGAGAGCATCGGCATGGGGCGGTGTCCGGTGATCTTCTCGACGACCAGGATCTGCGTGCCGTCCAGCACACCGAGCTGCACGGTGTTCCTGGTCGCGCTGTGCAGGTCCTGTAGGTAGGGCAGCACGGCCTCGCGCAGTTCGAGCCGGATGGGGGCCAGGCTCGCGATCTCGAACAGCCGGTTGCCGATCCGGTAGTGGCCCTGGGGTTTGTCCAGCCAGCCGAGCCGGATCATCCGGTCCGCGGTGCGGTGCGTGGTCGACCGGGGCAGCCCGCAGCGGGCCACGAGCGCGGACAGGGTCAGCTCGCGGTGTGCCGCGTCGAAGGCGCCGAGGATGGCCGCCGCGCGCTCCAGGCCCGAGGCCTCTGCCCTGCCGTCCCGCGCAGTGGGACTCGTCCCTTGTTCCCCGGGGGTCATGCCGGTCACGCTAAGGCCGTCCCCGCCCGGCGGACAAGGCGAGGTCTCGGGAGGATGCCACCATCATGCGGACAGCACTGGTCGGCGGCGGTGCCGGCGGTATCGGCCACGCGATCGCCGAGCGCCTGGCGGGTTCGGGCGACCGGGTGGTGATCACCGGTCGACGTGACGACACCCTTGAAGCCGCGGCCGCCCGACTCCGCGACACCGTGGGCGGCGACGCGGTGAGCGAGGTACACGCCCTGGTGAGCGACATGGCCGATCCGGCCTCGGCCGCGGCGGCGATGGAAGAGGTCGACGACCGATACGGGGGTCTCGACGTCCTCGTGCTCAACGCCGGCGGTCCGCCGCCCGGCGGGATCCTCGACCTCGACGACACGCGGTGGCGGGAGGCGTCCGAGCTGTTGTTGCTCGGCCCGCTGCGGTGGGCACGGCTGGCGATGCCGGGCATGGCGGAGCGGGGCTTCGGGCGGGTGGTGTTCGTGACGTCCACGGCGGTGCGTCAACCCCAGCCCGACCTGGCCGCGTCCGTGGTCCTGCGTTCCGCGGTCACGGCCGCCGCCAAGCTGCTCTCCCTGGAGTTCGCGGCCGCCGGTGTCACCGTCAACTGCGTTGCTCCCGGCGCCACTTCGACCGAGCGGCGTACGCAGATCCTGGCCAGTCGGGCACGGGCGGCACACCGCGGCCTCGACGAACTCGACGCGCAGGACATCGCGCACATTCCGGCCGGACGCGCCGCGCGGCCGGCGGAGATCGCGGCTGCCGTGGCGTTCCTGGCCTCGGACGACGCGGCGTACATCAACGGGACCGTACTCACGGTCGACGGCGGAAGGACGGAGACGATCTGATGGCGGCATCGGGATCCCGCTTCACCATGGCCGATTTCCTCGGCTCGCTCCACGACACCGTGCAGCCCGGCGCGGCACGGCCGGTCGTCGTGCACGCCGACGAACTCGCGCCCCTGCCGGCCGACCAGGTGCACAACCCCACCGTGCTGGCGATCGCCGGTCTGCTGCCGACGGCCACCTTCGAACTCTTCCGGCAGACCATCCCGGCGGGCCTCAGCTCGGACATGCAGCGCCACCACCACGAGACGGTGCACTTCGTCATCAGCGGGAACGGCCACAGCGAGATCGAGGACGACACCGAGCCCTGGGCCGCCGGCGACTTCATCTACACCCCGCCCTGGACCTGGCACCGCCACTACAACGACTCGGAGACCGAGCCGGTCGAGTTCCTGACCATCGAGAACTCCCGCCTGCTGAACCTGCTGGGCGTCGGACGGCGGCAGAGCGCCGGACTGGCCACGATCGCCGAAGCCCGCGCACGATTCAAGGAGGAGCAGGCATGAGCCCGTTGCCCGCCCACATCGGCATCTGGGGCGAACTGTCCGACGTGGCGCACGAGTTGCGCTTCGTCGATGTCGCCGGCGTCCGTACCCGCGTCCTGCGCGCGGGAGTCGGCCCCGACCTGATCCTGCTGCACGGCACCGGCGGGCACCTGGAGGCCTACGCCCGGGACATCGCCGGACTCGCCGCCGACTTCCGCGTCACCGCCTACGACATGGTCGGCCACGGCTGGTCCGACCTGCCGGACCGGCCGTACACGATCGACGTGCTCTCCGATCACCTCATCGGCCTGATGGACGCGCTGGGGATCGACTCGGCGCACCTGTCCGGCGAGTCGCTCGGAGGTTGGGTGACCGCGTGGACGGCGGCGTACCACCCTGAGCGCGTCGAACGGCTCGTGCTCAACACCCCCGGGAACATCGCCAACAAGCCCGAGGTGATGGTCCGGATGCGCGAGAGCACCCTGGCCGCCGTCCGGGACCCCAGCGACGAAACCGTACGCCGCCGGGTCGAGTTCCTCTTCCACGACACCTCAATGGTCACCGACGAGCTGGTGAACCTGCGCCGCGCCGTATACGGCCGCCCCGGTTTCCTGCGCGCGATCGAGAACACGTTGGTGCTCCAAGACCCCGACGTACGCAAGGACTTCGCCTGGGACCCCGCCTGGGTCGGCCGGATCACCCCACCCACGCTCCTCCTGTGGACCGACCACGATCCGACCGGCGGGCTCGACGAGGCGGCGATGCTCCAGAGCTGGCTGCCCGACGCGCGTCTGCAGGTGATCGAGGGCGCGGGCCACTGGCCACAGTGGGAGAAGCCGTCCGAATTCCTGCGCGCCCACCGTGACTTCCTGCTGCTCTGCAAGGACCCGGTATGAGCGAGCTTGTCGGCCTGGTCGCCCTGTCCCACTCCCCGTTCGCCACCCTGCTGCCGCCCGACGGCCCCGAACAGCCCGGCGGCCGGTTCCTCGCCGAGGCCGCCCGCCTCTCCCGGACGGTGGCGCGGCTCGCACCGGACGCGGTCGTGGTCATCGGCCCCGACCACTTCCACGCGAACTTCTACGACGCGATGCCGCCGTTCCTCATCGGCGTAGAACACGCCGTCGGATTCGGCGACTTCGGCAGCCGGGCCGGGCCCTTGCCCGTCGCCGGCGAACTGGCCTGGTCGGTGTACGACGGGCTCACCCACGCGGGCTTCGACCTGTCGTTGTCCTACTCGCTGACCGTCGACCACGGGCTCGTGCAGAGTTACGAGATGGTCTGCGGCGGCACCGAGACACCGATGGTGCCGCTCGTCGTGAACACCGCCGCACCCCCGCTGCCGACCATGGAACGCTGCATCGCCTTCGGCCGGGCACTCGGTGACGCTCTTCGCGACAGCGACAGCGACAGCGACAGCGACAGCGGCGGCACCGGCCGGGTGCTGGTCATCGCGAGCGGTGGGCTCTCCCACTGGCTGCCCAGCAACGACCCCCGCGATCCGGCGATGGCCGAGGACCGACGGCACTCGGTGATCCACGGCCGCGAGGACGCCCGCGCCTTCGCGGCCGCGCGCGAACCCCGGGTGCGGGCGATGGGCGGCGACCCGCACGCCCACGTCAACAGCGCCTGGGACCGCTGGTTCCTCAAGCAGTTGGGGACCGGAGACCTTGAGCCGGTCGCCACCCTCGGCGACGCGGGTCTGGAGGAACAGGCGGGCAGCGGCGGCCACGAGATCCGCACCTGGCTGATCGGCCACGCCGCGGTACGGGCACCGCTGGTGTGGACCGCGTACGAGCCGGTACCGGAATGGATCACCGGCATGGGGCTCGGCGCGAGCTTCGAGGTGCGCTGACATACCCGAGACCGCCACCGTCCCCGCTCCCCCGTCGTACGCCGACGAGTGATGGACACGGAGGTCAACGGCGGTGAGCGGGGAGCGTGACGTCAGGAACGCCGTCAGGTTCCTCGTCAGTCCAGGTCGGGCAGCGGGGAGTGGGCGACGTCGTGGGCGTCCTGTGGCGGCAGGCCCAGCATGCGCAGCAGCAGTTCGGCCTGGTTCGAGGCCGCTTCGTCGCCGGCGACGTCCGGGCGGGCGAAGCGCAGTTCCAGCAGCGCCAGCAAGGAGCCGCCCAGGACGGTCACCGCGGCCATCGGGTCGGTGATGGTGAAGCGGCCGGAGGCGATGCCGACCTCCAGATCCCGCAGGGCGCGTGGGGCCAGGCCCGAGTCGGAGTGGATGTGGCCCAGGCCGCGGTGGCGCAGGATCTGCATCATCTCGGGCCGGGAGTCGGCCAGGCGCGCGCTGAGACGGAAGCCCGCCGCGACGAGTTCCGCCGGGTCGTCGATGCCCCGCAGATGCTCGTCGAACGTCTGGCCGAGTTCTTCGAGGGCGTCGCTCACCGCCGCGTCGAACAGTTCCGTCTTCGACTCGAAGTGGTTGTAGAAGGAGCCGAAGCCCACGTCCGCGCGCTCCGCGATGACCTGGATGCTCGCGCTGGTGTCGCCCGTCTCGGCCAGGAGCTGCCGGGCCGCTCTGACCAGGGCCTGACGGGTCTCGGCGCGACGCCGTTCGAAGCGGTTGCGGGGCAGGGCTGACGTCGGCATACGCGCGAGTCTAGCAACGGTCTCCACATTGCCGCAGTACTGATGAACCAGTCAGACCACCGGCCGGTTCGCAGGTCGGCGCGACTCTGACGATTTCATCACCTTACTCGATCCACCCCTTGACGACCGAAGAGTCAAAGTTGATGATTTCATCATTACGACAATGTTGCTTGGAGGACACCATGTCCGAAACCCGCGCCGACGCGGTCGGCGCCAGCGATCTCAGGACGGCCCACCAGGACCTCCACAGCGAACACGGTGCGCTGCGCGGCGAGCACCCCGGGCGCTCCCAGAACCCCGTGATCAAGGTGGCCGACCTCGCCTGGCTGGAGTTCCAGAAGCCCGACCTGGACCGTGCCGAGGTCTTCGCCCATGATTTCGGCTTCGGGATCGCCGCCCGCACACCCAGCGAGCTGTGGCTGCGCGGCACCTTCGCCGGATCACCGTGCATGGTGATCCGCAAGGGCCGCACCAGCGGCTTCATCGGCCCGGCGTTCCGCGCGGCGGAGCGGGCCGACCTGGACCGACTGGCCCGCGCCACCGGGACGGAGGTACGCGACGCCGACGTCCCGGGCGGCGGCAGGGCAGTGAGCCTCCTTGATCCGTCGGGTTTCCCCGTGCGCGTGGTGCACTGTCGCGAGGAGTTGCCCGCCCTGTCCGAGCAGCAGCCCCTGCTGCTCAACTTCGGCACGGATCACCGTCGTACGAACCTCACGCAGCGTCCGCCCCGGGAGCCGGCCCGTATCCAGCGCGTGGGCCATGTGGTGCTGGAGACACGGGTGTTCGGCCGTGCCCTGGACTGGTACCTGGACACGCTCGGCATGATCGTGTCCGACTTCCTGTTCTTCGACGGGCAGCGCGACCGCGGTCCGACGATGGCCTTCATCCGCTGCGACCGCGGCAGCCTGGCCGTCGACCACCACACCCTCGCGATGCACCTCGGCCCCGCCAACGGCTATGTCCACTCCGCCTACCAGGTGACCGACCTGGACGCGATCGCGGCCGGCGGCGAGTACCTCAACGAGCGCGGCTACAAGCGCAGTTGGGGTATCGGGCGGCACATCCTGGGCAGCCAGCTCTTCGACTACTGGCGCGATCCCGACCGCCTCATGCTGGAGCACTTCGCCGACGGCGACCTGTTCTCCCACGACCTGGAACCCGGCTGGGCGCCCATGTCCACCAGCGGTCTGGCCCAGTGGGGTCCGCCGGCCACCCGCGACTTCCTCGGCGCGAGCCCCTCCCCCGCGCGCATCCGCGACGTGATCCAGGCCCTGCGCGGCGACAACGAGATGGACCCGGCACGCCTCCTGGGCCTCCTCAGGGCCGCCAACTCCTGACCCCGGGCGCCCGATCCCTCGATCCCCCGACTCCTCAACTCCTCGACAAAGGCACCGACATGAGCACCAACGTCCTGCGTACCGCCGACGGCTGGTGGGTGGTGCGCGACGCGCGCGCCGTCCCCGTCGACACCAAGGCCCGCACCACCGCCGAGCTGCTGGCCGACCGCGCCGCCGTCCGGAAAGCCGCCGACAGCGGCGAGGCGGGCACCCCGGTGGCCGACATGGTGGCCCTCTCCCCCGTCACCACGCCCTGCCGCGTGGTCGCCCAGATGGTCAACTACCACAGCCACGCCCGCGATTCGGGCTTCACCGGCGACATCCCGCCCGCCTTCTTCCGCAAGGCGTCCGGCTCGGTCAGCGGCCCGCACGACGCCGTGGTCCGGCCCGCCCACGTGAAGTTCCTCGACTACGAGGTCGAACTCGGCCTGGTCATGGGCGCACCGCTGCCCATCGGCACCGTCGTCGAGGAGCGGGACCTGCCGTCGTACGTCGCCGGGCTCGTCGTCACCAACGACGTCAGCGCCCGTGACGTGCAGCTGACCAAGACGCAGTTCTACGAGAGCAAGTCGTACCCCACCTTCACGCCCACCGGGCCCTACCTCTCCCTGCTGGAGGCGGAGGACTTCGCTCATCTCCTGGACCTGCGGCTGAAGTTGAGCGTGAACGGCGATCTGCGGCAGGACCGCACCCTCAGCGACATGATCGTCCGGCCCGCGCAGGCCCTCACCCTGCTGGCCCGGTTCCAGACCCTCGACCCCGGCGACCTGCTACTGACCGGCACCCCCGGCGGCACGGCCCTCAAGGCCCCGCCCAAGGCGGTCGAGAAGATCGGCGCGCTGCTGCCGCCGGCCGTGAAATGGAAGGCGTTCTTCAAGTCCCAGGCACGCAACCCGCACTACCTGCACCGAGGGGACCTGATCACCGCGACCATCGCCACGCCGGACGGACGCATCGACCTGGGCGAACAGCGCACCGAGGTGACCGACGCCAACTGACCCACACCGAACCCGACATGAAGTGAGCCGCACATGACTGTCGACCACGCCGCCGGGCCACCGGACACCGCCCCCGAACATCTGCCCGTGGTGATCGTCGGAGCGGGACCCGTGGGCGTGACCGCCGCCCTCCTGCTCGCCCGGCGTGGCATCCGTGCCGTCGTCCTCGAACGCCACCACGAGGTCTATCCCCTGCCGCGCGCCGTCGCCACCGACGACGAAGTGATCAGGATCCTCCAGGCCGCGGGAGTCCAGGAGGAGTTCACCGCGATCGCCCGGCCCGCACGGGGACTGCGGCTGCTGGACGCCCGGCACCGCGTGATGGCCGAGTTCCCGCGCGCCGCTCAGGGGGTGCATGGATTCCCGCAGACCAGCATGTTCGACCAGCCCGAACTGGAGCGCGTGCTGCGCGAGGCCCTGGCCGACGCCCCCGAGGCCGAACTGCGGGACGGGGCAGAGGTTTTCGGCGTCGCGCAGGACGGCGACGGTCCGGTCCGCGTGAGCTATCGCGACGACGAAGGCGAACACCTGCTGTGGGCGGCCGCCGTCCTGGGCTGCGACGGCGCCAACAGCATCACCCGCGAAGCCATCGGCTCCGCCTGGGAGGACCTCCACTTCGAGGAGCGCTGGACGGTCGTCGACGTACGCACCAGCCTCCCGGTCCGCTGCTGGGAAGGCGTGGAGCAGATCTGTGATCCGCGCCGGCCTGGGACGTTCATGCGCATCGGCGAGGACCGGTACCGGTGGGAGTTCCGGCTGGAGGACGGCGCGGAGCCGGATCACGAGCGGCTGCGGGAGCTGCTCGCCCCATGGGTGGACCTGGCGGACGGTGCCGACTTCGAGGTGGTACGGCAGGCCCAGTACACCTTCCGGGCTCGCATTGCCGACCGCTGGCGCCGTGGGCGCATCTTCCTTCTCGGTGACGCGGCCCACCTCACCCCGCCCTTCGTCGGACAGGGACTGTGCGCGGGTCTGCGCGACGCCTACAACCTGGCCTGGAAGCTGGCCCTGGTCCTCCAACAGGGCGCAGACGAACGGCTGTTGGACACTTACGAGGCGGAACGCACACCGCACGCCCGCCATGTGATCCGGATCGCGGTCACGCTGGGCTGGGCCATGACCGGAGGCCAGGACAGCGCCGCCGCTCTCCGCCGCGGCGTCCTGGGCGCGGCCGTCCGCATCCCCGGGCTGACCTCGGCCGCCGCCCGCGACTTCAGTCCGGCACTGGCCACCGGGCCGCTCGTACGACGCCGCGTCCGGTTCGGCCGACACGGTCTCGAACTCGGGCGGCACGGTCTCGTGGGCGGCTTCTGTCCGCAGCCGTTCGTGGACATCGACGGACGGCACGCCCGCCTCGACGAACTCCTCGGTGACGCCTTCGCCGTGCTGACCGCCGTACCGCTCTCGCCCTCGTTGCGGGCGGTCGCCGACGGTCTCGGCGCCCGGATCGTCCCGGTGACCGGCCTCGGCGACGACAACCGTCTCGCCGCCTGGCTGCGCGAGGGACGGGCGAGCGCCGCGCTGCTACGGCCCGACCGCGTCGTGATGGACGTCGTCCCGGCCGGCGGCGACACCTTCACGGACGCCGCTGCCTGGGCGTCCGTGCTGCACACCACCCGAAGCCCCCTGCCTTCCCAACGGTCCGTCGGGAAAAGCCTCTTGAGGAGCACCACGCGATGAACACGCCGTACCCGGACCCCTTCTTCACCCTCACCCCGGAGACCGCCGCGGCCAGCCGCATCCTGGACTTCGCCCGCTGGGCCGCCCGGCACCGGGGTGTGGCGGCGGGCGCGGACTACGCCGCCCTGCACCACTGGTCGGTCACCGACCTGGAGGGTTTCTGGAGTGCGGTGTGGGAGTACTTCGACATCGACGCGGACACGCCGTACGAGCAGGTGCTGACGGAGGAACGGATGCCGGGCGCCCGCTGGTTCACCGGCGCGACCCTCAACTACGCCCACCACGCGCTGCGCGACCTCTCCGACGACGACACGGCGATCCTCGCCCTCGACGAGACCGGCGCCGGCTACGAGGTGACCGGGAAGCAACTGCGCGGCGAAGTCGCCTCCGTCGCGGCCACTCTGCGCGACCTGGGTGTCGGCAAGGACGACCGGGTCGTCGGCTACCTGCCCAACACCCCGCATGCGATCGTCGCGTTCCTCGCTGCCGCCTCCCTCGGTGCGGTGTGGTCGGTGTGCGGACAGGACTACGCACCCCAGGCCGCCGCGGACCGCTTCGCCCAGCTGGAACCCACCGTCCTGATCACGGCCGACGGCTACCTCTTCAACGGCACCACCCATGACCGCCGCGACGCGGCCCTCGAACTCGCCACCGCACTGCCCACGTTGAAGGCCACCTTGCTGGTCGACCACGTGGGCCTGCCGTGGCCCCTGCGGACCTACCCGTCGCTGGTGGTCCCGTGGAAGGACGCGGCCACTCGCACGGAGCAACTCGCCTGTACTCCGGTGCCGTTCGACCATCCCTTGTGGGTCGTCTTCTCCTCCGGTACCACCGGCCTGCCCAAGGGCATCGTCCATGGTCACGGCGGCGTCCTGCTCGAACACCTCAAGACCCTCGGCCTGCACTCGGACCTCGGCCCCGGCGACCGTCTCCTCTGGTACACCACCACCCACTGGATGATGTGGAACCTCGTCGCCTCCACGCTCCTGACGGGCGCCACGACCTGTACGTACGACGGCAGCCCCGCCCCGCTCACCCGCCCGGACACCCTCTGGGAACTGGCGGCCCGGCACCGCGTCACGGTCTTCGGCACGAGCCCTCAATACCTGCTGGGGATGGCCAAGTTCGGCATCGACCCGTCCGTGCACGACCTGTCGGCGATCCGGGTGGTCGGCTGCACCGGCTCCGCCCTGCCCGCCTCCGCCTACCCGTGGGTCCGCGACCACGTCGGCACGCATGCCCTGCTCGCCTCCACCAGCGGCGGCACCGACATCGTCTCCGGCTTCGCCGGCAGCGCGCCCACGACTCCCGTGTGGGCGGGGGAACTCTCGGCCCCGAATCTGGGTGTGGCGCTGGCCGCGTACGACGCCGAGGGCCGCGCGGTCGTCGACCAGGTCGGCGAGCTGGTCGTCACCCGCCCCATGCCGTCGATGCCGCTGTCCTTCTGGAACGACCCCGACGGCGAGCGCTATCACGACGCCTACTTCTCGACGTATCCCGGCGTGTGGCGGCACGGCGACTGGATCACCGTCACGGGGCACAACTCGGTGATCGTGCACGGCCGTTCGGACTCCACCCTGAACCGCAACGGCGTACGCCTCGGCAGTGCCGACATCCACGACGTCGTGGAACGCCTCCCCGAGATCACCGAGGCGCTGGTCATCGGCGCCGAAGAACCGGACGGCGGCTACTGGATGCCGTTGTTCGTGGTCCTCGCGGCCGGAGTGTCCCTCGACGACGCCCTCCGCGCGAAGATCAAGGAGGCGATCCGGGCCGGCGCCTCACCCCGGCACGTCCCCGACGAGATCCTCGAAGTCCCCGCCGTGCCGCACACCCGGACCGGCAAGAAGCTCGAAGTCCCGGTCAAACGCCTCCTCCAGGGCGCCTCCGCCGAGGACGTCGTCAACCCCGCCGCGATCGACAATCCCGGTCTCATCGACTACTACGCGCGGCTGGGAGCCGAGCGCCGCAGTCGCAGAGGCTCCGAGGGATGAGAACGGCACAGATCATCACCGCCGTCGTACTGGCCCTGGTCTTCCTGCCCCTGGGGGTGGCGAAGATCGCGGCCGTACGGGTCATGCGCCAGGCGGCGGCTCACCTCGGGCTGTCGCCGGGCTTCTACCGTGTCGTCGGCACGTTGGAAGTCGCCGGGGCCGGCGGGCTGTTGGTGGGACTGGTCCGGTCCCCGCTGGGCGCGGCCGCCGCGACGGGACTGGCGCTGCTCATGGGCGCCGCCGCCGTGGCGCACCTGCGTCACGGGGACCCTCTGGTGCGGGCCCTGCCCGCCACGTTGCTGATGGTCGTGGCGGGGGCGAACGTCGCTTTGTCGGCGGCCTGTTGACCCCCGCGGACCGACAGCGTGGCCCGTACGACATCGCCGTACGGGCCACGCTGTCGGTCACAGGCTCACCTCACCTCGGCAGTGGAAGCGGCGGCAGCAACTGAGGGGGCGCCGTTTCCGTGGCACCCCCGGTGGCGCCGCCCGTGGTCGTACCCTCGTCCGAGTCGCCGGTGTCGGGGTCCTGCATGGAGAGGACCACGGTGCTGCCGGCCTCCACCTCGCTGCCCGCCTGCGGGGTGCTCGACGTCACCACCGCGTCGTCCGCCTGGGAGGAGCCGGTGGCGACGGCGACCTGGAGGCCGAGTGCGCCCAGTTCGTCCCGGACTTCGGCGAGAGTCTTGCCGGTGATGTCGGCGGGTATCTCGACCGTCTGCACCGACTTGGCGATCTTGACGTCGACCGACGTGCCCGGCTCGACCTCCTCGCCCGAGGCGACGCTCTGTCCGACCACGGTCCCGGACTCCGATCCGCTCTCCACCTCGGTCGTGCCGCCCAGTTTCAGGTTCTGCTCGGCCAGCAGCTTCCTGGCCTCGTCCACGGTCGCGCCGGACAGGTCGGGGACGGTGGCCCGGTCCGCTTCTCTCGCCACTCGGAGGACCACCTCAGTCCCTTTCTCGGCCCGCTCGCCCCCGCCCGGGCTCTGCGTGAGGACCGTTCCGGGATCGTCCTGGGACTCGACGTACCGCAGCTTCACGGCGAAGCCCTTGTCCTCCAGGATCCGTGACGCGTCGCCCTTGTCCTTGTCCGTCACGTCCGGCACCTCGACCTTGGGCGCTCCGGTCGAGACGGTGACCGTGACCGCCTCGCCCTTGGTGAGCTCCCCGTCCTTCGGACTCTGTTCGCAGATGTGGCCCTTCGGCTGGTCGGCACAGGGCTCCCGTCTGTCGACGGTGACCGTGAGGTCGACGTTGGCCGCCGTGCGCCGGGCCTCCTCAAGCGTCCGGCCCACCAGGTCGGGCACATCGGCCTTGCCGCCGGCGGGCGCGTCCTGTCCGAACATGAACCAGCCCAGTATCAGGGCCAGTACGACGACGATCGCGCCCGCCGAGACCAGCGGGAGGCTTCCTCTCCGACGCCGGCGCTCCTCCCCGTCGGCATCGACGTCCGGCAGGTCGTTCCCGGGCTGCGGAAGTCCGATACCCGCCGCGGACGGTCCCGATCCGAGGTAGGCCTCTATGTCGGCGAGCATGTGCTCGGCCGACTGGTAGCGGCTCGCGGCATCCTTCTCCAGGGCGCGCAGCACGATCGCGTCCACCTGCGGTCCGATGCCGGGGTTGTACAGACTCGGCGGGCTCGGGACCTCCTGGATGTGCTGGTACATCACCGCCATCGGTGTCTCGCCGGTGAACGGCGGCCGCAGAGTGAGGAGTTCGTACAGCAGGCAGCCGGTGGAGTACAGGTCGCAGCGCGCGTCGGTCTCCCGCCCCATCGCCTGTTCCGGCGAGAGGTACAGGGCGGTGCCGATCACGGCGGACGTCTGTGTCATGCCGACGTCCCGTTCGTCCCGGGCGATCCCGAAGTCCATCACCTTGACCTCTCCGGCCCAGGTAAGCATCACGTTGGCCGGCTTGATGTCCCGGTGCACGATGCCGTGCCGGTGGGAGTGGTCGAGGGCCCGCAGGACCCCGGCCGTGATCTCCAGGGCCCGCTCGACGGTCGGCGAAGGCCCGGAGTACAGGGTTTCCCGCAGGGTGGTCCCGTCGACGTACTCCATGACGAGGTACGGCAGTTGACCGCCCAGCGTCATGTCCTCGCCGGTGTCGTACACCGCCGCGATGGACGGGTGGTTGAGCGACGCGGTGGACTGCGCCTCCCTCCGGAACCGCTCCTGGAGGACCGGTTCGTGGGCCAGGTCGCCGCGCAGGGTCTTCACGGCCACGCCGCGGTCGAGCCGTAGGTCGTGTGCGAGATGCACCTCGGCCATACCGCCGGAGCCGAGGAGAAAGCGCAGCTCGTACCGGCCGCCGAGGAGGGCCGTCGGGTGTCCCTGGTGGGGAATGGTCAGGTCGTCTGATTCGCCGAGGTTCACTGCGCTTCTCCACGGAGGGTCGGAATTCGGGCCGCCGGCAGGGCGCGGCAGCGAGGAGCACAGTCCGATAATTGCACACCGGCGGGCAACTATGACCTCTTGACGTCGCACCATTCTGATGTTTTCATCAACTTTGATCCAGTGGTCAATTCGAGTGCCCAGGGACGGGCGCTCGACGCCCGCGCCTGCCCTGCTCGCTTCGTTCAGGAGCTGCGGCCTTGGCCGGGCAGCCACCCGAGCCGGATCATTCTGGAGGGCTTCGCGATGTCGAAAGACGCGATTCCGTACGACTACACAGCGCCGCCGGCCCGTATCCGTACGGTGATGGACCAGGCAGTCGGCAGACTGTCCAAGGTGGACGAACTCGTGGCCGAACTACCCGAGACTCCGCCACGCGTGCCCGACGAGGACGGCCGCGAAGAGCGACTGGGAGACGTCACCGTCACTCACCGCTTCGTCGACGCTCCCGGTGACGGCGAGACCGTGCGCTGGCACTTCGTCGAAGCCGGCCCCGCGGATGCCCCCGTGGTCGTCTTCCTCCACGGCGTGCCCGACTCCTGGTGGCAGTGGCACTACGCCCTTGAGGCCCTGGGCGCCGACCACCGCTGCCTGGCCATCGACCTGAAGGGCTACGGCCAGTCGGAGAAGGGCACCGGGGACTTCCGTCAGGAAGGAGTCGCCATCCAGCTCGAAGCCCTGCTGGACCAGCTCGGGATCGGTCGGTTCAGCCTGATCACGCACGACCGGGGAACTCCGGTGGGAGACCATCTCGTGGCGCGGGCGGGCCACCGCGTCGTCCGCTACGGCCGGGGCCAGCAGCACCTCTGGCATCTGCACCCCGACCTGCACCCCCAGCAGGCCATGTTCACCTCGCCCGAGGCTCCGGCCACCCTCGCCGATGCCCGTCGGTTCGTGGTGACCGCCTACTCCCTGCTCGCCGAGCGCGCGGTGAAGACATCGGACCTGGTCCGGACCGTGCAGGAGTTCGGCTACGACGGCATCAGCACCGCCGTCCCCCGCTACTTCAACTCCTCGTCGTTCCGCCAGGAATGGATCGAGCGGCGCACCCGGCTCATTCCTCGGTGGACGTGCCCCGTCCTGCTGCTCCAGGGAGCGGACGACCCGCTGCAGCCCCGCGAGTTCTACACGGATCCGCACATCGCGGCGATGCTCCCGCCAGGAAGCGGTGTCCATCTCTTCGACTCCGGCCACTTCTGGCCTTTCGAAGCCCCGGAAGAGATGGTCAGTGTCCTGCGGGACTTCCTGAAGTAGCGAGGGCGCACGCCGAACGCCGGCCGGGCCCGCGGTCTCCCCGGCCGGCTACGCCGACTCGCGCAGCCGCAGTTCCGCCCCCACCGCCAGTTCGTCATGGCTGAGCGGACCGCTTCCGGTCAGCAGCCGGGCCGCCTGTTCGACGGCCAGGGCGCCGAGGCCGCGGGTGTCCAGGGCGACGGTCGTCAGGGGCGGTTCGACGAGTGAGCCGAGGCGGAGGCCGTCGAAGCCGATCACGGCCAGGTCCCGGGGGACCTCCCGGCCGAGGCGGCGGGCGGCGCGCAGGGCGCCGATGGCGATGATGTCGTTGAAGGTGAACACGGCGGTGACGTCGGGGTGGGCGGCGAGGAGTTCGCGCAGGGCGGCCTCGCCTCCCTCGACGCTCTGGTCCGCGCGGCTCACCGCGTCGGCGTCCAGTCCGCAGGCGGACATCGCGGCGTCGAACCAGTGGTGCCGGATGCTCGGCTTGGACCGCTCGGCGTGATCGAGCATGCCGATGCGCCGGTGCCCGGTCTTCACGAGATGCCTGATCGCGGCGTGGACGCCGTCCTCGCCTTCGATCCGGATCGAACTGAAGCGTTCGGTGCGGTGTTCGCGGTCGATGAGCACCACGGGCAGCCCTCGGGTCAGCTTGTCGATCTCGTCCTCCGGCAGGCTGAGGTAGCCGACCACGGCGTCCACCTGCGAGGCGATCACCTCGAGGGTGCCGCGCTCCTCCTCCACGCGGTCGCCGGTGTCGTAGACGACGACGTGCCACTCGCGCGCCCGGGCCGCGTCCAGTGCGGCGGCGGCGACCTCGGTGAAGAAGGGGTTGAGCAGGTCGGGGATGACGAGTCCGACACTGATCGTGTCCTGGCGGACGAGGCCGCGGGCGAAGCGGCTCGGGCGGTATCCCAGCGCGAGGGCGGCGTCCAGGACGCGCTGCTTGGTGGAGACGCCGATCTCGTCCTTGTCGTTGAGTGCCCGTGACACGGTCTGCCGGGAGACTCCGGCGCTCCGGGCCACATCGTCGATCGTGACCCTGCGGGGTCCACTCCCCGACGACGCCATCTCTCACCTCCGCTTGTTGCCGACGCGCGTGCCTCGGCAGGGGCACCGAGTATGCCCCGGGCTCAAGTTGTGGTGCGACCGTGTGTACGGGCGCCCGTGTCACTCCAGAGTCTTGACACTCGGTGGTACCGAAGCGCACACTCCCAATCAATTCAGAACAAGTGCTTCGTGAACGCTCCCGTTACCGCTCCCGTGAGCGCTCACGTTACCGCTCACGGTCCCTGATTCCAACAGGATTCCAACCAGAAGGCATCCGCCTGAGGTGTCAACGTCGACCCGCCTAGCACCGTCGCTAGTCGTTCTCTGGAACGGAAGATATGAGCACCACAATCACACGTACCCGCCTCGCCGTCGTCGCCGCGGGCGCAAGCATCGTCCTTCTCGCCGGATGTTCGTCCTCCGACGATTCGTCGGACAAGTCGTCCGCGGCCTCCTGTGAGCCCGCGAAGGGCAAGGTCACCCTCCAGTACTGGAACACCGTCAACGGCATGGACAAGGTCGTCGACCTCTGGAACAAGTCACACCCGAACATCCAGGTCCAGACGAAGAACATCTCCAACGACCAGTACGGCGCCATCGGCAACGCGCTGAAGGCCGGCAAGGCGCCCGACCTCGCCCAGGTCGGCTACGACGAGCTGCCCACCCTGCGCTCCCAGGACGCCTTCGTGGACGCCTCGGCCTGCAAGACGGCCGCCGCCGCCAAGTCGAAGTTCGTCCCGTGGACCTGGTCGCAGGCCAGCTTCGGTGACACCGGGGTGTTCGCCCTCCCGCAGGACACCGGTCCGATGGCCATGTACGTACGCACGGACCTCTTCAAGAAGTACGACGTCGCGGTCCCGACGACCTGGGACGAGTACCTCACCGCCGCCCAGAAGCTGCACAAGGCGGACCCGAAGCTCACCGTCACGTTCTTCGACCCGAACAACGCCGAGTGGTTCAACGGGCTCCTCTGGCAGAACAACGCGAACATGTACAGCTACTCCGGCGACAAGTGGCATGTCACCGTGGAGTCGGACAAGAGCAAGCAGGTCGCCGACTACTGGCAGAAGCTGATCTCCGACAAGCTCGTGCGCACCGACGTCGCCAACGGGTCGACGCAGATGTACGCCGCCTACCAGGACAACCAGATCGCCACCCAGATCGGGGCCGCCTGGGGCTACACGGGTCTGCGGGACAACCTGCCCAAGCAGGCCGGCAAGTGGTCGATCGTGCCGATGCCTACCTGGGGAACGAACGGTACGTCCGGCGACTGGGGCGGCTCCACCGTCGCGTTCATGAAGGGCAGCAAGCACCTCTACGAGTCGGCCGAGTTCAACAACTGGCTCAACACCGACCCCGCGGCGCTCGCGATGGAGAACGAGCTGGGCGGCCTGTACCCGGCGGCCAACGACGGACTGAAGCTCCCGGCGCTGTCCAAGGGTGTGCCGTACTACAACAACCAGAAGATCTTCGACGTCTTCGCGGACTCGTCCAAGAAGATCGACACCGACTTCTCCTGGGGTCCCACGCAGAAGACGGTGAACCTGGCGCTGCAGGACGCGATCGCCAAGGCGGCGGGCGGCGACGGCACCCTGTCCGACGCGCTCGCGACCGCCCAGGCCGCCGCACTGAAGTCGATGAAGGACCTGGCGATCCCGGCCACGGCGGGCAAGTGACGCCGGAATGACCGAGATCACCACCCGTCCCGCCGACGCGGTGTCAGCACCGTCCGGGGGCCGCCGACGTCCACGTCTGGACGTCGGCGGCCCCCGGGCCGGCACCATCGTCGCGTTCCTCACGCCCTTCTTCCTGCCGTTCATCCTGTTCTACCTGGTGCCCGTCGGCTACGCGCTGTGGCAGAGCTTCCGCGTGGTGCGCCGCTCCGGCGGCCAGTACGGCACCTCGTACACGACGTTCGGCGGCTTCCATCAGTACGCGCAGGTGTTCCAGAACGACGAGTTCTGGTCCAGCATCGGCCGCATCGGACTGTTCGGCATCGTGCAGGTGCCCGTCATGCTGTTCCTCGCGCTGATCATGGCGCTGCTGCTGGACTCTCCCCTGCTGAAGCTCAAGAGCTTCTTCCGCATCACCGCGTTCATGCCGTACGCGGTGCCCGGCGTCATCGCAGCGATCATGTGGTCGTATCTCTACTCGCCGCAACTCAGCCCGGTCGTGGACCTGTTGAACAACCTCGGTCTGCACCCCGACTTCCTCGGCCCGGGTGCCGTGCTGTGGTCGGCGGCCAACATCTCGACCTGGCTGTGGACCGGCTACAACATGCTGATCATGTTCTCGGCCCTGCAGTCCATCCCGCAGGAGCTCTACGAGGCCGCGCGGATCGACGGGGCCGGCAACTGGGCCATCGCCTGGCGCATCAAGGTCCCGATCATCGCCCCGTCCATCGTCATGACCACGGTGTTCTCGATCATCGGGACGCTTCAGCTGTACTCCGAGCCCGCGGTGCTGCGGCAGATCTCCTCGAACATCTCCAGCACGTTCACTCCGAACATGCTGGCGTACACCGTGGCGGTCGGGAACAACTACCAGCAGGCCGCAGCCATTTCGGTGGTCATCGCGGTCATCACCTTCGTCTTGAGCTTCGGGTTCATGCGACTGACCTCCAAGAGGGCGGGACTGTGAGCAACCGACCCGCTGTCAAAGACAGCCGCGTGAGCCGTCCGGCCGTCCTGGCCCTGATGTTCCTGCTGGCGATCTACTTCCTGCTGCCGCTGTACTTCCTGATCGTCGCGGCGACCAAACCGCAGGGCGACCTGGCCTCCACCAACGGCCTGGTGTTCTCGCACTTCAACCTGTTCGAGAACCTGCGCAACCTGTTCTCCTTCAACAACGGCATCTTCGGCCGGTGGATCCTCAACACCGTCATCTACGCGGTGCTGGGCGCGGCCGTGGGCACCCTGATCTCGGCGCTGTGCGGCTACGCGCTCGCCAAGTTCCATTTCCGCGGCCGTGAATTCCTGTTCTCGGTCATTCTCGGCGGTGTGCTGGTCCCCTCCACGGCGCTGGCGCTGCCGCTGTTCCTGCTGTTCTCCGAGACCGGACTCGTCAACACCTATTTCGCGGTCTTCCTGCCCAGCATCGTCAGCCCGTTCGGCGTCTACCTCGCGAGAATCTTCGCGAACGCCGCCGTGCCGCAGGAACTCATCGAGGCCGCGCGCCTCGACGGCGCCGGGGAGTTCCGCACGTTCTTCTCGGTGTCCTTCAAGCTGATGTCGCCGGCCCTGGTGACCATCTTCCTGTTCCAGTTCGTCGGCATCTGGAACAACTTCTTCCTTCCGATGGTGATGCTCCAGAAGGAATCGCTGTTCCCGATCACACTCGGCCTCTTCACCTGGAACGGGCAGACCGCCCGCTCGCCGCTCCTCCAGGAGTCCGTGATCACCGGTTCGCTGGTGTCGATCGTGCCGGTGATCATCCTGTTCATGCTCCTGCAGCGGTTCTGGCGCACCGGCCTCGCCGCCGGCTCACTCAAGTGACCCCCACACAGAAGGTGTCCCACGCCATGCCCAACTCGGCTGTCTTCGTTCCCCACTTCCACTGGGACCGGGAATGGTACGAGCCCTTCCAGGTCTTCCGGCACCGACTGGTCACCGCCCTCGACACCGTGCTGGAGACAGCCGAGTCGAACCCTGACTTCCGGTTCACCGTCGACGGGCAGATGGCCGCGGTCGAGGACTACCTGGAGATGCGGCCGGAGCACCGCGACCGTGTCGTGGCCCTGGTCGGCGAGGGCCGGCTGGCCGTCGGGCCGTGGCTGATCCTGCTCGACGAGTTCCTCTGCTCCGGCGAGACCATCGTGCGCAACCTCCAGATGGGCTGGGCGGCCGCGGAGCGCCTCGGTGGCGCCATGCCCATCGGCTATCTGCCGGACATGTTCGGCCACGTCGCGCAGATGCCGCAGATCCTGGCGCGGGCCGGGATCGAGCACGCGGCGCTGTGGCGCGGGGTGCCCGGCTCCGTCGACGGCCACGCCTTCCGCTGGCGCGCTCCCGACGGTTCCGAGGTGCGTACCGAGTTCCTCTTCGACGGCTACGACAACGGCCTCGACGTCCTGCTGGTGCCCGACCAGATCGGTCGCGCGCTCGGCGAGTACGCCGGGATGACCGCCGAACGCTGGGGCACGGACCCGGTGTTGGCGATGGCCGGCACCGACCACAACGCGCCCGACCCGCGGTTGGTGTCGTGGCTGCGGACCGCTTCCGGCGAGGGGATTCCCATCACGGTGGCGACGCTCGACGAGTACATCCGCAAGCATGTGCGGGACGAGGTGACGGCCACCGTGACAGGTGAACTGCGCAGTCATGTGCGAGGCAACATCCTTCCCGGTGTGCTGTCCGTACGGCTCGGGCTCAAGCAGCGGATGGCCGCCGCCGAGCGCGTCATCGACCACGCCGAGCGGATGAACGCGCTGTGGTCCGGGCGCGACGACTCGCCGTTCCTCTCCCTCGCCTGGCACAAGATCATCGAGTCGACGGCCCATGACTCGGTGGTCGGCTCCGGCACCGACGAGACCTGCGACCAGGTCGCCGCACGGCTCGCCGAGGCCGCGCAGACGGCGCGTGCCGTCCGGGACGCGGCCCTCACCGAGCCCGCCGCCCTGGTGCCGAGCGACGGTCATCTGGTCGCCAATCCGCTGCCGTCGGCGCGTACGGCACTGGTCGAGGTGGACGTCGTGGCGCCGCCGGAGGGCACCGCGCTGATCGCGACCGGCGCGGACGGATCGACGTACCCCGTGCAGCTGGTCTCCGAGGCGCCGACCGTCCTCAGCGACGAGCGCATGGACGCCTCGCAGCTGGAGCGGGTGCTGCGCCGCATCCACCGCCGTGAGCTGTTCGGGCGGCTGATCGACCACTACGAAATCACCCCGAACTCGCTCGTGTTCCACCTCGCCGAGGTGCCGACCAGTGGACCGTTCGACCTGCTGATCCTGCGCCGTGAGGTCGCCGCCGCGGCGGCGGCGCATCCCGGTGAGTGGCGGGTGCTGACGCTGGAGGAGGCGCGGGCCACCGCGCTCGTGCCCGTGAGTGTTCCCGCCTCCGGCCTGGCCGCCTTCCGGGTCGCGCCGAGCTCGGACGCCTCCGGCGCGCTGCTGCCGTACGCGCCCGCCACGGCGACCGATCTGCGGCTGGCGAACGGGCTGGTCGAGGTCGCGGTCGCCGCCGACGGCACCCTCGACCTGGCCGGGTCCGACGGCACCGTGCTGCGCGGTGTCGGCCGACTCGTCAACGGCGGGGACCGCGGCGACAGCTACAACTACGCTCCCCCGGCGCGCGACTTCCTCGTGTCGGAGCCGTCGGAGGTCAGCGTCGAACTGCTCGAAACCGGCCCCCTGCGTGCGCGGTTGCGCGTGACCCGCGTCTACGACTGGCCGACCGCTCTCTCCTCCGACCGTGACCTGCGCGGCGAGCGGAGCGTGGCGACTCCGGTGGAGACGGTCGTGGAGGTCCGCGCGGGCGAGCCGTTCGTGCGCGTGTCCACGTCCTTCCTGAACCAGTCGGCCGACCACCGGCTGCGCTTCCACGTTCCGCTGCCCGAGCCGGTCAACACGTCAGCGTCCGCTGGGCAGTTCGCGGTCACCGAGCGCGGGCTGACCGCCGAGGGCGGCTGGGGCGAGTACCCGCTGCCGACCTTCCCGGCCAGTTCGTTCGTGTCGGCCGGACCGGCCAACGTCCTGCTCGACCACTCCGGCGAGTACGAACTCGTCGACGGCGGCAGCGAACTCGCCATTACGCTGCTGCGCGCGATCGGCTCGATCAGCGTCAACATCCATCCCCTCCGCGACGAACCGGCGGCGAGCGAGATCCCCGTACCCGGTGCGCAGGATCTCGGCATGCGCGTCGAGAACCGCTTCGCGGTCGTCCCCTCGGCGACCGGCTGGCAGGGCGCCGACGCGGTCGCTCTCGCCGAGCGGTTCCGCAACGACGTCCTCGTCACCCGAGGCACCGGGGACGCCGGAGGCCAACTGCCCCCCGACGAGACCGGTGTACGGGTCGACGGCAAGGACGTCCTCGTGTCGAGCATCCGCCGCGTCACCGACGAACAGCACGGGCCCGGTACGGAGGTCCGGCTGACCGCGATGAGCGACGACGCGACGACCGTCCGCGTGTCGGGCACCTTCACCGAGGCCACCACCGTCGATCTGCTCGGCCGCCCGATCTCCCGCACCCAGACCACGGACGAGCTCGAACTCGCCCTCGGGCCATGGGAGATCCGCACCGTCGTGCTCCGGTAGCCGGCCATGACCCCGAATCTCGCTCCGCATCGTGCAACGAAGAAAGTGTCGTGACCTCTTGCTCCCCGAGCTCTCCCCCCATGTTTCGGACACCGCACCGGCGCGTGGCGCACTGCGCCCGGCGCGCTCGTGGCTGCACTCCGACGCCCCCTCGCTCTCGCTGAACGGGCCCTGGCGCTTCCGTCTGTCCCCCACGGCATCGGCGGCGGAGGACTTCGCGGCCGAGGGCTTCGACGACCACGGCTGGGACCACCTCCCCGTGCCCTCCCACTGGGTGCTCGAGGGAGACGGTGCCTACGGCCGTCCGATCTATACGAACATCCAGTTCCCGTTCCCGATCGACCCGCCGCACGTCCCGGACGAGAACCCCACCGGCGACTACCGGCGCCACTTCGACGTACCCGCCGACTGGTCGGACGCCGAGCGGGTCGTGCTGCGCTTCGACGGGGTCGAGTCGCTGTTCAGGGTGTGGGTGAACGGCGTGGAGATCGGCAGTGCCAGTGGCAGCCGGCTGGCCCACGAGTTCGACGTGACGACCGCCGTGCGCGCGGGCGACAACGTCGTCGCCGTCCGCGTGCACCAGTGGTCGGCCGCCAGCTATGTCGAGGACCAGGACCAGTGGTGGCTGCCGGGCATCTTCCGTGACGTCACCCTGCTCGCCCGGCCGGCCGGGGGCATCGAGGACGTCTGGCTGCGGACCGGCTTCGACGACGGGCGCGGGCGCGTCGACGCGGAGGTCACCGCCGACGCGTCGGCGTTCCCGGTCACCCTGCGCATCCCCGAACTCGGCGTCGAGCAGGTCTGGGCGACGCCGGCCGAGGTGGCCGCCCTGGACATCGCCTTCGTGGAGCCCTGGTCCGCCGAGCGGCCCCGCCTGTACGACGCGACTGTGTCCACAGCCGCGGAGAGCATCGCGCTGCGCGTCGGTTTCCGCACGGTCGAGATCCTGGGCGACCAGTTCCTGGTCAACGGCCGCCGGGTCGTGTTCCACGGAGTGAACCGTCACGAGGCGCATCCCGAGCGCGGCCGGGTCTTCGACGAGGAGCACGCGCGCGAGGACCTGGCCCGGATGAAGCGGTTCAACGTGAACGCCATCCGCACCAGCCACTACCCGCCGCACCCACGGCTGCTCGACCTCGCCGACGAACTCGGCTTCTGGGTCGTCCTCGAATGCGACCTGGAGACACACGGCTTCGACAAGGTCGGCTGGGTCGGCAACCCGAGCGACGACCCGACCTGGCGCGCCGCCTACCTCGACCGCATCGAGCGCACCGTCGAACGCGACAAGAACCACCCCAGCATCGTGATCTGGTCGCTCGGCAACGAGGCGGGCACCGGCGCCAACCTCGCCGCCATGTCGGCCTGGGTCCACGCCCGCGACGCGGAACGCCCCGTGCACTACGAGGGTGACTACACGGGCGAGTACACCGACGTGTACTCGCGCATGTACGCCTCCGTGCCGGAGGCCGAGCAGATCGGCACCGACGGTTCACGCACCCCGCTGCTCGGCTGCACCCCCTCGCAGGGCGCCCGGCAGCGCACGAAGCCGTTCCTGCTGTGCGAGTACGCGCACGCGATGGGCAACGGTCCTGGCGCGTTCGGCCAGTACGAGGCACTCGTGCACGAGTATCCGCGGCTGCACGGCGGTTTCGTCTGGGAGTGGCGCGATCACGGCATCCTGGCCACCGCCCCGGACGGAACTCCGTACTACGCGTACGGCGGTGACTTCGGCGAGGTCGTCCACGACGGCAACTTCGTGATGGACGGCATGCTGCTCAGCGACGACGTGCCCTCGCCCAGCCTCTACGAGTACAAGGCCGTCGTACAGCCGGTCCGCTTCACCTTCGACGGCGACAAGGTCGCGGTCACCAACCTGCGGCACTCGGCCGACACGGCGGACCTGCACTTCCGTTGGTGCGTCGAGCACGACGGAACACCGGTGGACTCCGGCGCGTTGGACGTGCCCGTCGTCACGGCGGGAGAGGCGGGGCGGGTGGCGATGCCGCGGATCGCGGTGGCCCCGGACGCGGAGACCTGGCTCACGGTCGACGCGGTACTGGCCACGGACACCGCCTGGGCGCCGGCCGGGCATGTGGTCGCGACCGCTCAACTCGACTGCTCGATACGCCGTCCCGTCCCGGCCGTCCGGCCACGAACCGGCTGGCGGCCGGGAGCTGGCACGCTCTCGCTCGGGATCGCCGAGTTCGTCGACGGGTTCCTCACGCGTCTCGCCGGTCGTGCCGTGACCGGCCCGCGCCTTGAGCTGTTCCGCGCGCCGACCGACAACGACGAGAGCCCGTCCGACGGGGTCGAGAACAGTGACGCCAGCATCGCCGGGGTGTCCAACGCCGATCTGTGGCGTGCCGACGGCCTCGACCGGCTGACCACGCGGCGCGTCAGCGTGGAGCAGACCGCGGACGCGCTGCGCACCGTCGACAAGGTCTCCGCCGCGAACACCGCCCTGTCGGTGACCGTGGAATCCAACTGGACGCTGGACGACGGCGAGTTGGAACTGCGTGTGGAGATCGAGCCGTCGAGCGGCTGGCGTACGGTCTGGCCCCGGATCGGGGTCCGCTTCGAACTGCCCGACGGGGCGGCGCCCGTGGACCGTGCCGCGTGGTTCGGCCTGGGTCCGCTGGAGTCCTATCCCGACAGTCTCCGCGCGGCACGTACGGGTCACTTCTCCGACGGCATCGGCGACCTCGCCGTCGACTACCCGCGCCCGCAGGAGACCGGGCACCGCTCCAAACTGCGCGAGCTGACACTGGCGAGCGGCGCCGGCGTGGTGCTGCGCATCGTGGCGATCCCCGACACGCATGGACGGCGCCCCGGATTCACGCTCAGCCGACACACACCACAGGAGATCGCCCGGGCCCAACACCCCTTCGAACTGCCCGAGTCGACGAGCAGTCACCTGATCATCGACGCGGCCCAGCACGGGCTCGGCTCGCGGGCCTGCGGACCGGACGTGTGGCCCGAGTTCGCGCTGCGCCCTGAGTCGCGGACGATCAGGCTGCGTATGACGGCGGGGTGACGTCGCGGGTGGCCGCGCTCCCGTTCCCTTCCCCCACCCCCACCGCACCCCGTCGACTCGGAGCGGGAAGATGAGGTCATGTTCGACCACATCACGGGACTACGCCCCGAGCAGGCCGCACGCTGGACCGCGCTGGTCGAGGAGGCCCGACCGGTCCTCAAGGGCGAGGGCATGGAGGCTGTCCAGATCTTGCTGGCCGAGCGGGGTGTGGGCACCATCGAGGCGATAGCGATCACCCGGGAGCTGCTCGGACACGCGGAGACACCGCTTCGTGTCGCGATCGACATCGTGGCGACGAGCCCTAACTCCGCTGATCCGCCTGGTCCTTCTGGTCCCACTCCATGACGACACGGAAGGCGCTCTTCGCGCTGCCTTTTCCGAGGACCGCGATGAGCCCCCCGGTGTCGAAGCCGATCTCGCATTCGAACTCGACGGTGAATCGCGTGGGCCCGGAGTTCCTGAGGGCGTCGCCGATACGTTCGGCGAAGCCGCCGACCGCTGCGGTGACCTGGTCGATGCTCGGCGGGCGTGCGGCGATCTCACGCTCGTCGTCCCCGCCCCCGGCCGCCTGTTCGGTCCGTTCGGCCCGAACCAGCAGTCTGCTCCCGTCCGGGAGCGACACCGGAATCATCTCGTCCGTCATGGGCTCCCCCAACTCCTGATGTATGCCCGCATATTAGGTGCGTGGCGGGACGTTCGCGGTCACAATCGGCACGTGACAAGGTCCGGTCTCGTGGCTGCGCTGTCCGATGTCGTACTCGCGCTCACGGGCGCGGACGGCGCCGAGGGCTCCGGCTTCTTCGTGGCGCCAGGGCTGGTGCTCACCTGCGCTCATGTGGTGGGTTCCGTCGACGCGCCGGTCGTCGCGCGCCGGCAGGGCCGGGAGGTGTCGCTCCGAGCGGTGCCGGAGTGGTTTCGGCCGGCGGGTGCGGACGGATCGGGCGCCGACCTGGCACTGCTGCGGGTACCCGAGGAGTTCGACCATCGGGTCGCCTGCCTGGCCGAGGCGATCGAGCCGGGTGACGACCTGTGGTCGTACGGACACCCTCAAGGGGCCTACCGGGAGGGCGACTCCGTCTCCTTCAGCGCCCAAGGGCCCTCGCATCGGGTTCACAGAGGCGAATCGGTGGCCCTCTACCACGCGACGCACGGCCGGGCCGCCCCCGGTTTCAGCGGCGCTCCGGTCCTCAACTGGCGCACCGGGGCCGTGTGCGGCGTCCTCCGCTTCGCGCACTCGTTGGAGCGTGGTGTGCCCGGCGCGCGGCTCGTCCCCGTACGCACGATCCTCGACGCCTACGACTTCCTCGACGAGCCCGTCGCCGTGACCCCTGCCCGCTGTGCCTGGCTGGAGCTGCTGGACGACGCTCAACTGCGCGCGGGCGGCTGGAGGTACGCGGGCCCGGCGTTGCGCGCATACCTGTCGGCCGCTGGGGCGGCGGCCGACGACCATCCGTACGCGGTCCGGGTGCCGGGCGCCGGGACGCCGCCGCTGGCGGACGTCTACGTCAGTCAGCATGTCTCCCTCCGGGCGGAGGTCGAGCCGCACGCGGATCTCGGTGACGTACCGCTGCTGCCGGCCGAATCGCTGCTCACGGAGCACCGGAGCGTAGTGCTGCTGGGCGGCCCCGGCGCGGGAAAGTCCAGCCTTGCCCGGCGGCTCACCGTGCGGCTCGCGGACGCCTGGCTGGCCGGCGGACAGCCGCCTGTGGTGCCGATTCGGATCCGGGCCGACGCACTCGCGCAGCCCGGATACCTCTCCCACCTGCTGCGCGGCGCCGTGGAACGAGATCCGGCCATGCGTTTGAGGACGCCGCTGCCCGCCGATCTGTTCGAAGGCCCGCCACTGCCGGGAGTGCCGTGGCTGGTGCTGGTCGACGGGGTGGACGAGGTGCTCGACCCCGAGCTGCGCAGGGCCGTGCTCGGCGCCGCCGCGTCGCTCTGCCGGACACCGGACTTCCGCGTCCTGGTCACCACGCGGCCCTTGCCCCGGGACGAACTCGAGCCCCTGCTCAGGGAGGAGGTACCCGTCTTCCGTATCCAGCCCTTCGGACTGAACGCGTTGCGCGAGTTCGCGAACCAGTGGTTCCACAGTCTGCGGCTGCCGGAGGCGGAGGCGCTTGCCGACCGGTTCCTCCAGGCGACGGAACGCAGCCACATGCTGCACCTGGCCGGCATCCCCCTGCTGGCGACGATGCTTGTGGTGATCTTCGCCGAGAGCCCCGACAGTCCACTGCCGCGTGGCCGGATCGAGTTGTACGAGCGGTTCATCGACCGTCTCCTGGAGAAGATGCACCGGCGGCCCACCCTGGCCCTCCAAGGACTGCGGGCCCGTGTCGAGGGATACCCGGACGCCCCGGAAGCGGTGAGCGAACTCGTCAAGGGCGTACGGGGGTTGATGGAGCAGATCGCGTGGGAACGCCGGACCGGCATCATGCCCGAACCGGTGCTGGAGCTGGCCGTCCACGGGACCACCGGACTGCGGCCCGGGCATCTGCCGGCGGACGAGTGGCGAGAGGTACTGCGCGAACTGCTGCGGGGCACCGGCCTGGTGACCGACGAGGGCGACGACCTGAGATTCCTGCACCAGACAGTGGAGGAGTTCCTGGCGGCCCGGGTCACGGCACGCACCGCGGAGCCGAACACGCGCGAGGGCCGCGACGTGGTGTCGGGGATGAGCGAGAGCCGGCTGGTGTACGGCTTTCCCGAGGAGAACGCCTATGTGGAGTTCGTGTTCGGGCTGTGGGCGAAACTCGGCAAGGACGCGGGCGACCTGGTGCTGAGCCTGTTCGAGCCGAGCGGTCTGGAGCGCATGCGGGAGTCCGCGCGGCGGGCGCGAAATGGGACGGCACCGCACGTGGCCGGGCTCACGGATACCTCGGCGCAATCGCGTGGACCGGGTCGGGCGACCGGGCTGGTGGCTCGCCTGCTGCACGACAAGGGCTCTCTTCCCGACCATGTCCGGCCGAAGATCCTCACCCGGCTCCGTACCGCCGCGCTGAGACACGGCTGCGCCTGGGCCGCCGGTGCTCTCGTCTACGCCGATCGGGCCGACGGCCTCGCGCTGCTGGAGGAGATGGCGGCCTCGGGGCGGCTCGCGGTGCACGAACGCCTGGCAGCCGTATGGGAGTTGGCCGCCTGGGACCGCGACCGGGCGGTCACGCTGCTCCGGGAAGCCGTGGCGGCCGGCATGACCTTTGCCGACAGCACCACGCAGTGGCGTGAGGTGTGCGACACCACCACGTACGTCTATCCCGTGCCCGCGGCCCAGGCTGTCGTCAGCTCCCGGTTCGACGCGGCCTCGACCCTCGGCCTGCTGGACCACGCCCTGGGCGTGGAGGCGTTCACCTCCCTCGCGTCCGACGAGTCCATGTCGTGGGGCGACCGCCTCAGGGCGGCCGTGTATCTGTCCGAACTGCTGCCGGAGCTGCGGACTCTCCCGGCTCCGCCGTTCGTCGCGGGACGAGACGTGGCCGAGCTCCGGGGCCCTGATTTCCTCGTCGAGGTCGCCAGAGCCGAGAACCGCTGGGATCCGGCCCGGCCGCTGATCAAGTGGGCGCTGGACCGGACCCGTTCGGGAGAAGAACGGGTGACCGTCGCTCACGCCCTGGTCCTGCACAACGCGTGGCGATCCCGGGCCACTCTGGAAAAGCTGATCGGCGAGGACGAGTTGAATCACGACCCCCACGTGGTCCAGGTCGCCCTGCTGCTGGCGGAGCTGGACAGCGGCCGCGCCACGCGTGCCCTGGCGAAGCGGATCAGAGAGGAGTCGTTCGGCACGGCACCCGTCCTGGTCGACACCCTGGTGGAACTGAGTCCCCGGAGGGCCGAGAAGGCGCTCCGCCGCGAGTTGGGCCGAGACAGCATCCACACACCGGCGCACTACGCGTACACGTTGTCCAAACTCGACCGCCGAGCCGGGGAGAAGGCACTGGTCAAGCTGGTCCGCGATCGCTTCGCCCCGGATGACACGCGTATGGACGCCGCCCGTTTCCTCGGTCGCGTCAACCAGCGACGGGCGGTCGCGGAACTCACGAGGGTGCTCACGAGCGAGAACATGGCACACGCTGGGCATCGCGCCACCGTGAAGCAGGTCCTGGACGAGGTGAAGTCCCAGGCCCCGGAACGCGGCGCACTCGAATCCGGTGGGCCCGGCCCCCGAGCGATCGAACCTCCGGCGAACCGGTCGTAGTCATCCCCGGTGGGGCCATCAGCAGCGACGCGCACCCAGGTGCTGCTCTGAGTGGACGGCCGCCAAGTTACCCATGCGTTCCGCACATCGGAGTGATGACAGCGGCAACTGTGCAGGGCCGTGGCCCGCGTGACAGCGTCGTTCTCGTCGGCGAACGGGGCGAGGGAGATGGCATGAACAAGGGTTATGCCGTGTACTGCGATGCGGACCCGTACTTCTACGACGCTCCGCACCGCACGGCTTTCCGGAGCGGGGCCGGTCGCTCCCGGTACGCCACGGCCTCCTCGCCCGTACCGCGGGGATGGCAGCGCAACGAGAGCGGGGACTGGCTCGCTCTGCGTCCGGTCGACGCCGAACTGCCCGTTCAGGGGTGGAAGATCCACGTCTCTGCCTGCCTCGACAACGCGGAGTCCGTGCTCGACCGTGTGTGGCGGTACTGCGTCGCCGACGGCACGGCCTTCAAGTTCGTACCCAGTCGCTACCTGTTGCACCAGCGGAACGCCAAGTACGCGGACCGGGCCGGCAGTGGCAAGTTCATCACCGTGTACCCGGCGGACGAGGCGGAGTTCGAACGGCTCGTGAGGGAGTTGTCCGATCTGCTGGCCGGTGAGCCGGGACCGCACATCCTCAGCGACCTGAGAATCGGCGACGGCCCCGTCCACGTCCGCTACGGCAGCTTCACCCGCCGCAACTGCTATGACGCGGAAGGGGAGTTGCGGCCAGCCGTGACCGGTCCCGACGGCGTGCTGGTGCCCGACCTTCGTGGTCCGGTCTTCCGCCTGCCGGACTGGGTGGATCCGCCTGCTTTCCTGCGCCCGCACCTCGACGCCCGTTCGGCCGTGACCGTGGCCGGCATGCCCTACACCGTCGAGTCGGCCCTGCACTTCTCCAACGGCGGTGGCGTCTACCTCGCCCGCGACGACAACACCGGCGAGCAGGTCGTCCTCAAGGAGGCCCGTCCGCACGCCGGGCTGGCGGCCGACGGTGCCGACGCCGTGCCCCGGCTGCACCGTGAACGCCGGGCGCTGGAGACGCTGTCGGGCCTCGACTGCACGCCCGAGGTGCTCGACCACCTCACCATCGGGGAACACCATTTCCTCGTCCTGGAGTACATCGACGGCAAGCCGCTCAACACCTTCTTCGCCCGCCGGCACCCGCTCATCGAGGCCGACCCGAGTGAGCGGACCCTGGCCGAGTACACCGCCTGGGCCCTCGACGTCCACGCACGCGTGGAGCGCGCCGTCGCGGACGTCCACGCCCGGGGCGTGGTCTTCAACGACCTGCACCTGTTCAACATCATGATCCGGGACGACGACAGCATCGCCCTCCTGGACTTCGAGGCGGCCCACCACGTCGACGAACCGGGGCGTCAGACCGTGGCGAACCCGGGGTTCGTGGCGCCTCGTGACCGGCGAGGCATGGCCGTGGACCGGTACGCGCTGGCGTGTCTGCGGCTCGCGCTGTTCCTCCCGCTCACGAGTCTGCTGGCCGTCGACCGGCGCAAGGCGGCGCACCTCGCCGACGTGGTGGCGGACCGGTTCCCGGTGGACCGGGCCTTCCTGGACGCGGCGGTCGACGAGATCACGCGCGTCGACGGCGCCCCCGCGGTGCGCGGGCCGATCGGCCCGGTGGTTCCGGTGCGGCCGGACGACTGGCCCCGCAGCAGGGACTCCATGGCCGAGGCCGTTCGCGCCTCCGCGACGCCCTCCCGCACGGACCGCCTCTTCCCCGGCGACATCGCGCAGTTCGCCACGGCCGGTGGCGGGCTGGCCTTCGGTCACGGAGCGGCGGGCGTGCTGTACGCCCTGGCCGAGAGCGGGGCGGGACGGGACGAGGAAGGTGAGCAGTGGCTGCTGGAGCGGACCAAGCAACCGCCCTCGGGGATGCCGCTCGGTTTCCACGACGGGCTCGCCGGGATCGCCTGGACGCTCGACCGGCTCGGCCACCGCGACCGCGCCCTCGACCTCGCCGAGCTGCTGCTCGACCAGCCCTTCGACCAGCTGGCCCCGGACCTGCACAGCGGCACCGCGGGACTGGGCCTGGCCCTGGACTCGCTGGCCGCCACCACCGGGGAGGCCGCGCTGCACACCGCGGCTGTGCGCTGCGCCGATCTCGCCGCCGCCGGCCTGCCGGGCGGGCGCGATGAACCCGCCCGCCCCCGCGCGGGGCTGCTGCACGGCGCCACGGGACGCGCGCTGCTCTTCCTGCGGCTCTTCGAACGCACCGGCGACAGCGCCCTCCTCGACCTCGCCCGCGACGCGCTGCGCCAGGACCTCGCCCGCTGTGTCCGTGGCGCGGGCGGCGCGCTCCAGGTCGACGAGGGCTGGCGCACGATGCCCTACCTGGGCGCCGGCAGCGTGGGCATCGGCATGGTGCTGGACGACTACCTGACGCACCGCGAGGACGCGGAGTTCGCGCGGGCCAGGAAAGAGATCGTGGCCGCGGCCCAGGCGATGTTCTACGCCCAGCCCGGTCTCTACCGGGGCGTGGCCGGCATGGTGCTGTACCTCGGCCGCACCACGGCCACGGTGCCCGGCACGGGCCCGGAGGCCGTCCGGCGCCAACTCGACGCGCTCTCCTGGCACGCCATGTCCTACGCGGACCGGCTCGCCTTTCCCGGTGAGCAGATGATGCGCCTGTCCATGGACCTCTCCACCGGAACGGCCGGATGCCTGCTGGCTGTCGCCTCCGTCCTCGGTGACGCCCCCGCCGGGCTGCCGTTCCTCCCGCCGCTGCGCCCCAGCGGCGGCCCACAGACTCGGCCCCACCAGGGGTCGTGAAGAAGCACATCCACTCCCCCACGAGAGGAAATGTCATGAACCTTTTCGACCTGCAGTCCATGGAGACCCCCAAGGAAGAGGCCATGGGCGACGTCGAGAGCGGTAGCCGCGCGAGCCTCCTGCTCTGTGGCGACAGCAGCCTGAGCGTCACCACCTGTAACTGACGCCCAAGTCGCCGATCACGGTGACGTGGTGAGCCATGTCGCCGGGCATTGGCGCCCCGGGTCCACTCCCGGGGCGCCGACGCCTGCCCGCGCGGTCACCGCGGCCGAGCGGGGGCCGAATCCGCCGAGTCCACGACCCGTGTCCCCAGGGACGGACGGAGGTATGCGCCGGTGCGAACGACCAGGCCCTGGGGACGCCGGACGCCCATCACGCGGGAGGCCACCGACGCTCCGGCCCCCGGACACGCGCTGGAAGCACTGGTGCTGCTGTGCTCGGTCGCCGCGGCCGCTGCGACGGTGGCCCAACCCTTCGTCCTCGGCCGCACGTTGGACCTGCTGCTGCGGGACGGCGAAGCGGGCCATTGGCTTCCGCTGAGCGCCGGTCTGCTCCTGGGCGAACTGCTGCTGGACAGTCTGACCGCACTGTTCGCCGGACGCTGCAACGCCACATGGACGGCGTCGATACGCTCCCGTGCCCTGCGCGGACTGCTGCGCGCCGTGCCCGACAGCGCGCGCCCCCACCCGCCGGGGGACGTCGGGACCCGCCTGACCCTCAACGCCACGGACGCCGGCGGCGCCCCGGCGGCCCGGGCGGCGCTCGGCGCCTCACTGATCACCCCGCTGGGCGCCCTCGTGGCGCTGGCCTTCGTCGACCTGTGGGTGGCCGCCTGCGTACTGACCGGGCTGCCCGCGCTGGCACTGGTGCTGCGGTCCTTCGCCCGCGACACGGGCGCCTCGGTCGCCGCCTACCAGCGCACGCAGTCCCTGATCGCTTCACGGCTGCTGGAAGCCCTGGAGGGAGCGGCCACGATCGGCGCCGCGGGGACCGGCGACCGTGAACGCGCCCGCATCCTGGCGCCGTTGACGGAACTGGCCGCTCAGGGCCGGCGCATGTGGGCGCTGCACGGTCGGGCGCTCGGCAGGAGCAATGTCCTCGTGCCGCTGCTGACGCTGGCCGCCACCGCTGTCGGCGGCCTGCGACTGGCGGCCGGCGACCTGAGCGTGGGTGACCTGCTCGCCGCCTGCCGGTACGCGCAACTCGCGGCCGGCGTCGGCGGTGCCGCAGCGCTGCTCGGCGCGCTCGTACGCGCCCGCGAGGCCCGGCGCCGCACCCGGGAGCTGGAGACGATGCCCCCGCTGACGTACGGATCACGGCGGCTGCCTCCCGGCGGCGCCGGCGAGCTCGAACTGCGCGATGTACGTGTGGTGCGGGACGGCAGACAGGTGCTGCGCGCCGACCGCCTGCGGCTGCCGGGCGGCAGCACGGTCGCGGTGGTCGGCCGCAGCGGGGCGGGAAAGTCCGTCCTGGCGGCCGTGGCGGGACGACTGATCGACCCGGACGAGGGGCACGTACTGCTGGACGGCGTCCCGCTCGACTCCCTGACGCGCGAGGCACTGCGCACCGAGGTGGCGTACGCCTTCGAACGTCCGGTCCTGGGCGAGGGCACGGTCGCCGAAGCCGTCGCCGGCGGGGCACGGCACCCGGCACCCGACGAGGTACGGCAAGCGTCCCGCGCGGCGGGCGCCGACGGCTTCGTACGACGGCTGCCGCGCGGTTACGACACCCCGCTGCCGGAGGCGCCGCTCTCGGGCGGGGAACACCAACGTCTCGGACTGGCGCGGGCGTTCGCGCACGCCGGGCGGCTGCTGGTGATGGACGACGCCACGTCCAGTCTGGACACCGCCACCGAGCACGAGGTGAACCAGGCACTGCGCCGCTCGGTGCGGCGGGGCACCAGGCTCCTCGTCGCCCACCGCCCGTCGGTCGCGGACCGCGCGGACCTGGTGCTCTGGCTGGAGGCGGGCGAGGTGCGCGCCGTCGGGACACACCGCGAGCTGTGGCACACGGCCGGCTACCGGGCGGTCTTCGGGGTCGACGGGAGCGGGGCCGATGCCCTGACACCGGCGGACGAAGGGCTCGTACGCCGTCATGAACCCGAGGAGGTGCGGCCGTGACGTCCGCCGGGTACCGCGGCGTGCGGGTCTCGGACTCCGACGGGTGCCGGGACGACGGGTCCGGTGCGCTGAGCCGTCTCACGCCGCGCGCGCGTCGCTTCCTCGCCCGCCGCAAGGGCGTGTTGGCGCGGCTCGCGCTCTGGTCGCTGGCCGAGTCGGGCCAGGCGTTCCTGGTGGGCTACGGGGTCGCCCGCTCCGTCGACGAGGGGTTCCTCGTCGGTGACCCGCGCCGGGGACTTCTGTGGCTCGCGGTCGCCCTGGTCGGCGTACTGTCCGGCGCCCGGGTCGTCCGGGGGGTGTTCGCACAGCTCGCCGGGTTGACGGAGCCGCTGCGCGACGGGCTGGTGCGACACGCGGTCGGCCGTTCCATGGCCGGGGCGGCCGGAGGCGGCCCCGGTGCAACGGACCGGGCGGCCGTCTCGCGGCTGACGAACCAGGTCGAGATCGCCCGGGACAGCTTCGCCGGTCTCGTCCTCACCCTGCGTTCCTTCGTCTTCACCGCCGCCGGAGCCCTGCTCGGCCTGCTGTCGCTCCACCCCGCCCTGCTCGTGGTGGTCCTGCCGCCCATGGTGAGTGGTCTCGCGCTCTTCCTCTGCACACTGCGGCCCATGGCAGCGGCCCAGCGCCGCGCCCTGGCGGCCGACGAAGCCCTCGGCGATCACGCGGCGCGGTCCCGTGCGGCGCTGCGCGACCTCACCGCCTGCGGGACGGCGCCCGACGCCGAACGGCGCGGCGCGGACCTGGTCGCGGATGCCGCCGCGCAGGCCCGGACCCTGTCCAACTGGGCGGCGGTGCGTACGGCGGCCCTGGGTGTCGCGGCCGACCTGCCCGTCCTCACCCTGCTGATCGCGGTGCCCTGGCTGCGCGGCCGAGGAGTGAGCACGGGCGCCCTGCTGGGGGCGTTCACCTACCTCGTCCAGTCCCTGCTGCCCGCCCTGCACACGCTGATGACCGCGCTGGGCGCGGCCGGAGCCCGACTACTGGTCGTCCTCGACCGGGTCCTCGGCCCGATGCCGGACGCGGCGCCGGGAGTCACGGTCCTGGCTGACGTGTCGAAAGCCGTTCCGGCCCGCTCGGTGCCGAGCGGCCCCACGGCCCCGGCGGTGGAACTGCGATCCGTCACCCTGTCGTACGGCGTGCACGCCGAGCCCGTCCTCGACGCGCTCGACCTGCGCGTCGCCCCGGGCGAACACCTTGCCGTGGTCGGCCCGAGCGGCATCGGCAAATCGACCCTCACCCGCCTCGTCGCGGGGACACTGGCGCCGAGCGCAGGCGAAGTACGCGTGGCCGGACACGTGGTGACGGGACGCGCCGTCGCCGAACTCTCCGCATTGCGCGTGCTCGTCCCGCAAGAGGCCTACGTGTTCTCCGGCAGCGTGGGCGACAACCTCGCGTATCTGCGCACGCACGTGGGCCGGGGCGAAGTCGCCGCCGCCGTCCGGGTCATCGGCCTGGACCCACTGGTCGAGCGCCTGGGCGGACTCGACGGCCCGGTGCGGCCCACCGAACTGTCCCCGGGGGAAGCGCAGTTGATCGCGTTGGCCCGCGCGTACCTGTCCTCCGCCCCCCTGCTCCTGCTCGACGAGGCCACTTGCCATCTCGACCCGGCGTCCGAGGCCCGCGCCGAGGAGGCTCTCGCGGCGCGGCCCGGAACGCTGCTCGTGGTGGCCCACCGGCTGTCCTCAGCGGTCCGCGCCGACCGGATCCTGGTCCTGGACGGCGTACGGGCGGTGTGTGGCACGCACGACGAGGTGCTCAGCCGGTCGCCTCTCTATCGCGACCTGACGGGTCACTGGCGGGCGGGCTCCTCTCGACAGCTGTGACCGCGGCCCGGCGCGCACCGGGCGGTGTCGAGATCGTGGCCACGTGCGCGTCCGGTCACGTCCAGCCGGCGTTCTGGACGATGCGTATCGCGTCGACCCGGTTGCGGGCGCCCACCTTCCGGATCGCCGTGGCCATGTAGTTGCGGACCGTTCCTCGGGACAGGTGCAGGCCCGCCGCGATCTCGGCGATCGGCGCTCCCTGGGACGCCATGGTCAGTACGCCCAGTTCGCGCGTGGTCAGCGGCATCTCCGAGCCCTTCAGCAGGGCCACGGTGAGCGACTCGTCCAGGAAGCGCTCACCCCTGGCGACCGTGTGCACCGCCGTGATCAGCCGATGCGCCGGGGCGTTCTTGTCGACCAGGCCGAGGGCTCCCCCCTCGAACGCCCGGCGCAGCACTCCCGGCCGCTCGGCCGTCGTCAGGACGACGAGCCGGTCCCCGCACCGGATCCGCAGGCGCTCGCCGCACCCCCGGTCCGGGCCCCGCAGGCACTCGCCGTCCACGACGCAGACGTCGGCGCACAGCGCTTCGCGATCCGGGCCGTCGGCGTCGGGACACAGCGACGAGACATCCAGCGTGTCGTCCGATCTCAGTAACTGCACCAATGCCGAGCTCAGCAGTTTCTCGTCATGCACCACGAGAGTACGAACCATCTTCTCCATCCCCCTGTCGGCGGCTGTCACGTTCCGGCAGCCGGCTCCCCGCGGCCAACGGACCAAGTGCCCGTATCCGGTACGGCGGAACACGGCGCGTCCTCAGGTGCGGACCGAACCGGGGTCAATCCGCCGTCTTCGGCGCTCCTTCGGGCCGGGGCGGAGGCGTACGCCCGGGCGAAGAAGGGCGGATAAGACACCGATCCACGGGACAGCCTCGCCCGGACGAGCGGTGACCGACGGTCGCTCGTGCCACGTACGGGCCTGGCAGGAGCGGTCCCTGCCACCCGAGACCGGTCGTGCCTGCGAAGCCGGACGGCCGGACAGGGATTTCGGCCGGTCCCGGGCTCCGGCCGAAAATCGCCGGTGCCGAATGTGGCGCGAAAGGAAGCGTCCTAGGGCCTGTCCGGCGGATCAGGCCGGCTGTGAGGTGCGGTGCTTCTTGGCCGAGCCGAGCGGGGTCTGGTGCGTGCAGCTGCAAGGCGGAGGAGGGAGTCGACGCGATGGGGGTCCCCCGCGCGAGCGAAGCCGAGCGTGGGGGAGTCGGCGACCGACGACAACGCGGCAGATGTGCGTGCCAGGGCCCGCGACGCCGGGCTGATCCGCCGGACAGGCCCTAGCGGTGTGCGAGGCCGTCGATCATCAGGGTGAGAGTGAAGTCGAAGCGGTCGTGGCCCTCGCCGGCGGTGAGTTCGGTGGCGTGGCGGGTGATGTGGGGGAAGGTCTCGGCGGGCAGAGCGGTGAACCGGCGCACGAGTTCGTCGCGGTCGACGACCCAGGCGATGTCGTCGTCCGCCGCACGTTGGTGCGCGATCGATGTCTCGAGGCAGTAGGCGGCCACGTAGAGCAGGAGGGCGTCGATGGCCCAGGCGGCGGTCTGGGGGGCGACTCCGCCGGCGAGCAGGATCGCCAGCATTCCTTCGGTGACGCGCAGGATCTCTAGGTCGGTGGGGGCCATGGCGAACGCGGCGCGGGAGATGCCGGGGTATTTCAGGTACTGGTCGCGCAGCTGGGCGCACACGCTGCGGATCTGCTCCCGCCAGGCCGTGGAATCGGGTGCGGGATCGCGTGCGGGGTCGGGCTCGGGGAGTACGAGCCCCGCGCACAGTCGGCCGATGAGCAGTTCGTCGAGGTCGGCCTTGTTGACCACGTGGGCGTAGAGCGAGGCGGGTCCGGTGTCGAGCGCGCCGGCCAGGCGGCGCATGGTCAGTGCCTCGTAGCCCTCCGAGGCGATGACGGCCAGCGCGGTGTCGACGACCTGTTCCACCGTGATCGGGGCCTTGCGGCGCCGGGGCCTGGGGGCGGTCTCGGCCTCGGGGTTCGGCGGCTGGTGGCGCGCCGCGCGTCGCTCTCTCGGATTCACCCGACCACTATAACTTGACACGAACGCTGTTCGTTATTAGAACGGTGTTCGTGAATACGAACTTGAGCATGAGCGTGAGCCAGGACGTGAACCTGAGCCAGGACGTGGACGTGACCGTGGTCGGCGCCGGGCCGGTTGGCCTCGTGCTCGCCGCTGAGCTGGCGCTCTCCGGGGCGACGGTGCAGGTGCTGGAGCGACTCTCCGAGCCGAGCGTGGCGATGAAGGCGGGGTCGATCAACGTGCCGACGGCCGAGGCTCTCGACCGCCGCGGCCTGCTGCCCGCCGCCGAGAAGGTGCAGCGGGAGATCCTTGAGCGGACGGGGTCGTTCGCCCGCATGGCCGACGACCGGGCGACCCGGCCGGCACCCGAGACGCGGTTCACCGGGCATTTCGCGGGGATCGTCCTCGACGCCGACCTCGTGGACTGGTCCGATCCCGACCTCGCCGCGCACACCGCGGCCGACGGAGCGCGGATGGTGCCCCAGCGTGAGCTGGAGGCGCTGCTGACCGAACACCTCGCGCGACTCGGCGTACCGGTGCGTCGCGGGGTCGAGGTCACCGCGCTCGAGGACACCGGCGACGGCGTGCTCGCAGGGACCACCGCCGGCACCGTACGCAGCGGGTGGCTGGTCGGGTGCGACGGCGGGCGCAGCACCGTGCGCCGTCTCGCGGGCATCGGGTTTCCCGGCACCGACCCCGAACTCGCCGGGCACCTGGCGCTCGTCGACATCGCCGACCCGGAGAAGCTCGCGGACGGATGGACGTGGTCGACCCGAGGGGCGTACCGCTGCGGGCCGCAGCCCGGCCGGGTGGTCACGGTGGAGTTCGGCACCCCGCCGGCCGACCGGTCGGCGCCCGTGACGCTGGAGGAGTTGCAGTCCACTCTGCGCCGGGTCTCGGGCACCGACGTCACGCTGACCGGGATGCGCGGCGCCGCGACCCGCTGGACCGACAACGCCCGTCAGGCCGCGACCTACCGGGCGGGGCGGGTGCTGCTGGCCGGTGACGCCGCGCACGTGCACTCGCCGTTCGGCGGTCAGGGGCTCAATCTCGGGTTCGGCGACGCGATGAACCTCGGTTGGAAGCTCGGCGCCGTGGTGACCGGGTGGGCGTCCGAAGGGCTCCTCGACACCTACGACGCCGAACGTCGTCCCCTGGGCGCCTGGGTCCTCGACTGGACGCGGGCCCAGATCGGGGTGCTGCGCGGGGACGCCAAGTCGGCCGCGCTGCGCGAGGTCGTGGCCGAGCTGCTGGGCACTCGGGACGGTACGACGTACACGGTCAAGAAGATCGCCGGAGTCGACCAGCGCATCGACCTGCCCGGTGACCATCCGCTGGTCGGTCGGTTCGTCCCCGACGTGTGGCTGAAGGACGAGTCCCGGCTGGTCGACCACGGTCACGGCGGTGGGTTCCTGCTGCTCGACCGCGGTCCGGACGGCGCGCTCGGCCGACTCGCCGGAGCCTGGGCCGGACGAGTGAAGGTGGTGACCGACGAACAGGCGATGCCCGCCGGGGTGTTGGTCCGCCCGGACGGGGTGGTCGCCTGGGCCTGCGACACCATCGACGGCACCGCCACCACCGGACTCGAATCCGTCCTGCGCCGATGGGCGGGCGCGCCGTCGGCCCCACAGGACTAATGTCCGTCCGGTGAGCACAGACGATGCGAACCGGCGCTGGACACGGTCCATGCCCGAGGCCTACGAACGCCATCTGGTGCCGGTCTTCTTCCGGCCCTTCGCCGCCGACCTGGCCGCGCGGGCGGCAGCGCTGCGGCCCGGAACGGTCCTGGAGCTAGCCGCCGGAACCGGGGCGTTGACCTCGGCACTGCTCACCGCGGTGCCCACGGCCTCGGTGGTGGCGACCGATCTCAACGAAGCGATGGTCACCGCGGGATCGGCGCGCGAACCGCGTGCGGACTGGCGGCAGGCGGACGCCCAGGAGCTGCCCTTCGAGGACGGCGGCTTCGACCTCGTTCTGTGCCAGTTCGGGGTGATGTTCTTCCCCGACAGGCCGGCCGCCTACGCCGAGGTGCGTCGGGTCCTTGCCCCGCAGGGACGGTTCTTGTTCAACAGCTGGGGTCCGCTGGCCTCGCACGGGTTCGGGGCCGCCTTCCAGACCGCCCTGGAAGAGTCCGTGTCCGGCGCGGCGCCCCCGTTCCTGAAGGACGTGCCCCACGGCTACTCCGATCCGGCCGTGGTCGCAGCGGATCTCGCGGCCGCCGGACTGACTCTGGCCACCGCAGAGGAGGTCACCCTGGAAGGCGTCGCGGAGTCGGCGGCCTCCGTCGCCACCGGTTTCCTCACCGGCACACCGGTGAGCGCCGCGGTGCAGGACCGCGAGGACGCGCAGGCCCTGCGGGCCGCCGTCACGCGGAAGATGACGGACCGCCTCGGCACCGGTCCGGTGACGGCGCCGATGTCCGCGACCGTCTACACGGCGCACAAGTAGGTACGGCCCCGGCCCGTCCACCACCGATCACCCAATCGACGAATCGACGAATCGACAGTGACTACTGCCGCTGCTCCCACTGTTCCTTGGTGATCTCGTACCGCACTCCCCCGTGCTCGGCGCCCTCGACCATCTGCATGTCGGGAGGGGTGGAGAGGGTGTCCGCGAGGGTCATTTCGAGCTTCTCCATGACGTTGCGCGAACCTCGGTTCACGGTCATCGTCTCCGCCCAGACCATGCGCAGACCGAGCCCCGCGAACGCCTTGCCCAGCAGGGCCCGCGAGACCTCGGTGGCGTAACCCTTGCCCCAGGCAGCCTGCCGCAGTCGGTAGCCGAGTTCCGCCTCGTCCAGCGGACCCTCCGGCTCCGGGCGCAGGCAGAACCAGCCGATGAACGCGCCGCCGTCCTTCTCGTACGCGGCGAACAGTCCGAGATCGCCGTGCCACTTCTCGTACCCGGCGATGATGTTCGGCAGGTGGCGCTCCCGGACGATCTCCGGGGCTGTCGAGCTTCCCCCGGTCAGATAGCGCATCACCGCGGGGTCGCTGTCCAACTCGATCAGCAGGTCCGCGTCGTCGGCGGTGAAGCGGCGCAGGGTCAGGCGCTCGGTATCTAGGTAGGTGTCCACGGCGTGGATCATGCCCAGAGCGGGGTGTGCGGTTCAACGGCTTTAGCAGGAAGGGACCCGGCTCTCCTCGGAAGGATCTGAAGGCTCCAGAACTGGTGGGGTCCGCATGGACATGGTTGTGCTGAGAGCGGGCAGGAGACGTCTACCCTGCTTTCCAGCTAAGGCGGCACAGTGACTTCCTCCGTGAACGCTCGCGAAGCGATCGACTGCACGACGGGAACATCCGAGGCCGCCGACGATCTGCCCTGGATCGAGGACGGCGGCAAGGTCGCGCCCAAGGACGCACGCGTGCTGTCCCGGTTGTTCCTGGACCGGCTTCAGGTTCTTGAGGAGGGCACCCGCGAGTACCAGTACGCGCGGAACACCCTCATCGAGATGAACCTGTCCCTGGTGTCCTTCGCTGCGCGCCGCTTCCGCAACCGGGGCGGCGGCGACATGGAGGACGTCATCCAGGTCGGCACGATCGGTCTGATCAAGGCCATCGACCGGTTCGACCTGTCCCGCGAGGTCGAGTTCACCTCCTTCGCGATTCCCTACATCGTCGGCGAGATCAAGCGTTTCTTCCGCGACACCACCTGGGCCGTCCATGTCCCGCGGCGCCTTCAGGAGTTGCGCGTCAACCTCGCCAAGAGCCAGGAAGCTCTCGCCACCGCGCTGAACCGGCCGCCGACGGTGAAGGAACTCGCCGATCATCTCGACCTGAGCGAGGACGAGATCATCGAGGGCCTGATCGCCGCCAACGGCTATGTCGCCGGTTCCATCGACACCCCGGGCGGCGACGAGGAAGGCGGCGAGGGTCCGAAGTACGCGGACACCATCGGCGACGTGGATCCGGCGATGGACCTGTTCGAGGACCTGCACACGCTCGCTCCCCTGCTCCAGAAGCTGGACGACCGCGAGCGGGCCATCATCGAGATGCGCTTCGGCCAGGAGATGACCCAGGCCGACATCGGCCGCGAACTCCACGTGTCCCAGATGCACATCTCCCGCCTGCTGAACCGCACCCTCGCCAAACTCCGCACCGGCCTCCTGGACACGTGAGTTCCCCGCCACCGCACCGGGCCCCCTCACGCAGCGTCAGAAGGACCACCGCACATGACCACTGAGCACGACCCCCTGCACCAGCCGGCCGCGCCGGTCGTGACCGAGCCCGTACCGGATCTACAACTGCAGATGCTGATACGGCTGATCGGACAGGACGACCGGGCGACGCTGCCGCTGACGCTGGTCGTCGGCGGTGGCTTCCTCTACGGCGATCTGATCTCCCACGAGGCTTGGACGGCCGAGTGGGCACGCAGCCTGCGCGGTATCGACGGCCCGGGCGCCGACCTGCTCGAGCTCTTTCCGCAACAAGTGGACCAAGCGGTCGTCGACAGGCAGGGGCACGACACCCCGCAGCGGCTGCCTCAGTGGATCCATCTGCGTGATGCCACCGGAGTCACCGCAGGCGAGCCCGTGCACATGCCGTTGTGGCGCGGCCGCCTGACGGACGTGTCGGGCTGGTCCCTGGGCAAGCCCGCCTAGCCATCGAGGGGATCCTGCCCAGAAGGACGGAGCCCTCTATCGGATGGGGCGGCGACCGACGCGCCGGGACCAGCGCACGGCGACAAGGGCGAGCGCGGCCACCAGGACCGCGACGCCGATCGCCAGCAGGTAGCCCAACCCGCTCGCGGCGACGCCGACAATTCCCAGAATGACGGCGATCAGGACGAGAAGCAGGAAAAGAACCATGCCAGAACACCACCGCTTCCGTTGCGGCCGCCTGAATTGGTCATAGCTGCCGATTGCTCATGTGGATGCCGATTGCTTGTGCACTTCGAGTTCCCCCGCATTCGCACCTGAACCAGCCACGAGCCACACGCCCCGCCCTCGGTCCGCCCACAGCAGTCCAAGTGCGAGCAGCAGTGCCGCTGTTGCCGCGATCGGCGCCACGAAGAACGCTCCGGCACTTCCGTGACCGTCGGCGAGCGACCCGGCCACCGCCTGTCCGGCCGCGGTACCGAGGGGTCCGGCGCCGCACACGATCGTCATCGTGACGGTGGCCCGGTCAGGCGGCGCGAGCTGTTCGGTGAGGGTGTAGAGACTGATCATGTAGGGCGCCACGGTGATGCCGGCGACGGCCACGGCGGCGGGGACGGCGTGCAGTCCGTCCCCGGCGACAAGGATCAGCCCGCCCAGCAACAGGGTGGCCGCGAAGGTCGCATAGCGATGGCGCGGTGCGAATCGCGCGGGCAGCCAGGCGCAGGCGGCGCCGGCCAGAGCGCTTCCGATACCGAAGACGGCGTAGAGGAGTCCGGCGGTGCCGGGGCGCCCGCTCCCGTCGGCGTAGGCGGTGACGCCGGTCTGCACCGCACCGAACACGGCGCCCATCGCGGCCATGGCGAGAAACATGGCGGCAAGTGGGCGTCGCGGCAAGGGAGTTCTGGTCGCCTTCGGTGTCGTCGGCCGCGTGCCGTCCCGCCGGCTGAGGGACAGCGCGAACGGCAGGGTGGCCAGAGCCAGCAGGGCGATGGCCCCCATGGTCGGCGCCGCCGGTCCGATCGGGGTGAGCAGTCCGACGATCGCGGGTCCGACGACGAAGCTCGTCTCATCGGCGGTCGCTTCGTACGACAGCGCGGTGGGCATGAGTGCGTGCCGGTCGCGTGCGTGCAGCAGGCGTGACCAGTGCACGCGTACCAAAGGACCGACCGGCGGTTGGGTCAGGCCGACCAGGGCCGCTGCCGCGAGCATGCTCACGCGGTCGGCGTGGCTCGCGGCGATGAGGCCTGTCAGGGCGACGATGTTGGCGACTGCCGCGGCCACCCCGACCGAGCGGTGACCGTGGCGGTCGGACAGCGCTCCGAGGACCGGACCGCCGACAGCGGTGGCGATGCCCTGGGCTGCCGCGGCGAGGCCGGCGAAGGCGTAACTGCTGGAGGCGGCCCGGACGAGGATGAGTGTCGCGAGGGTCGACGTCGCGTAGGGAAGCCGGGCCAGGAATCCCAAGGGGAAGAACCCCGCACCGGGGACACGCAGAAGGGACCGGTACGCCATGGGCGTCTCCAATGAGCACGTCAGAGAGACGCGCTACCCAGCCACCGGCGCGTTGACGATCCCGATTCTGCTTCGCAGCGTAGCGAGCGAACCCGCGTGTCACCACAGTGCGGGGTCTTCTCGCTACGGGACGAGCCTCCACTCCTGTGAGCCGTCCGTCGTCGCGTTCTGGAGGGTCAGCGGTGCGTCCTCGGAGGCGCCCGTGAGGTACAGGCCCGTGTTCTTGACCGATTGCAGCTTGTAGAAGCCGTGGCCGGTGGCCACCAGGTTCCAGCTGCCGGTGGCGCTGTTGTCGACCCACTGGCCGATCCGTTGGCCGACCGTGGCGTTGCCGGTCCAGATCGCCGCCGCACGGCCGCCCGACCTGTTCAGCAGCGACACCCCGCCGTTCGGCTCGGTCACCACGTGCCAGTACTGGGTGTCCGGGTCCGAGGCGGAACCGCGGTCCTCCAGGACGACATCGGGTACGTCCGCGTTGCCGATGTTCGCGTCGTTGGTCTTGCTCCCGGTGCCGATCACCTGGCCGGTCTTCTGGTTCACCAACCGGTGGTAGGCGCCCTTCGATCGCCCGAGGTCGACCTCGGCGAAGGCGATCGTGGACGTGCCCTGGTTGTTGAGGATCGCGATACGGCCGGTGCCGGCGACGTATTGCAGGTCGCGGCTGTAGCCGGCGCGTGAGGTGGTCTGGTACTCCTTCCAGACGCCGTCGCTGCGACCGCTCTTGTTGACCCACACGTTGCCGCTGCCCGCCGCGTTGTAGACCAGGCGCCCGTCGGGAAGCTCGATGACGACCGGGCTGCCGCCCGTCGCGAGCGCACGGGAACCGGTGTCGACCGGCAGCGAGGTGATGGCGTCGCCGGTCGGTGAACTGCGGTAGAACTTCAGCGGGTTGTCGGCGACGACGTACCGCGTGTTGGCTCCCCCGCCCCAGTACTCGAAGGTGAGGAGCCACTTGTCGTCCGTGGTCCCGACGACGTTCGTCATGCCCGGCCGGCCGCCACCGATCTCCGTCTTGCCGCCGCCCATGGTCTGGGTGAGTCCCGCGACGTCGACGACGGGTCCGCTCCAGTGCGGGCTGCGGCCGTCCCAGGTCCTGTGGGCGAGGATCTGGCCGTGCGAGTCGGGGGCGGTGTCGTTCGCGGGGTCCAGGGTGGGGGCGCCGGTGGTCGGGTCGAAGCCCGTGTAGTCGTTCTCGTCGGAGTAGTAGCAGACCAACTTGCCCTTGTAGACCATCAGATAGGGCTCCCAGAGGGGATCCACCTGCTTGGTCGTGTTGGCCGCGGCGACGTTCTGTCCGATCGCGCCCGCGCTGCCGCCCTGCCGGCCGCCGGTCGCGATGACGTTGACGACCTTCCACGACGTCCCCTGGTCCGTGCTGGAGTACAGCGCGATGGCCAGGTCGCTGCGGTCACCGTCGTTGTTGGGCGTCCAGTTGGGGTCGGCCGCCTTGTGCTCCTTGTAGTACTGGTCGTCGCCCGACACGACGCTCGCGAGAAGCAGCGTGCCCCGCTTCAGCTTTCCGACGTTCTGCGGCAGCGTGTAGAGGTAGGGGTTGGTCCAATTGCTCGTGTACTTCGCGTACTTGGGGTCCTTGGAGAGGTACGCGGGAGCCTTGACCTCCGACAGCGGCTGCCAGCTCGTTCCGTCGTCGTCGCTCTTGTAGACCGGGAGCGTCTGTCCATCGGCGCTGCCGGTGGCCGGTACGACGGTGGACTTCTCGAACGACGCCACCAGACGTCCACTGGGCAGTTGCGCGGACTTCGGGTACACGGCGCAGTTGCCCCGCCCCTTCAGGCACGGCTCGTTCCCGAGCTGATAGAGGATTCCGCCCGTCGGGTTGTAGGCCTGTGCGCCGGCCGTCATCGGTATCGCCAGCATCGCGCCGGCCCCGACGAACGTGCCCAGCACCTTCACCGCTCTGCTTCTTCGCACAGCTACTCCTTTGACTGCGACGGGTCCATCGGGGAAACGAGTACGCGTACGTCCCACGGGCCGAGGTCCAGCACCGTGCCCGCGGGCAGAGACGTGCCGCTCAGCGCGTCGACGAGGTCGACCGGCACCGCCGAACGGGCTTGCTCCCAGCTCCAGTTGTGGACGATGTGCACCCTGCGGCCGTCTGGCGAGGTGCCGGTCGTCGCCGTCACCGAGACCGGCAGATCGCCCCACCCGTTGCCGGCGATCGGCACCAGCCACTCGGCCAGAGCACGAGCGAGATCGCGGCCGGGAACGGTACCGACATACGTGACCCGGCCCTCCCCATGGCGGCGAGTGGTCACGGCAGGCCAGCGGCCGAAGTGCGGGTGCTCGTACGCGGCGAGGACCTGGGCGTCCGTGACGGTCAGCCCGTCCACCCAGTGCGTCGCCGTCGCGGTCACCGGCAGCGGGAGGGGACTGCTGGGCGCGGACCGGACGGGCACCGCCTGCGTGAGGTTGCTGAATTCGTCGTACGACACGCCCGCGGCGGACGTGAGGCGCGCGGGCGCCGGTTCGTGCCGGGCCCGTGCCTCGTGGTCGGCGTAGCCGGTGCGGGGTCCAAGGACCAGGTGGCCACCGGCCTGCGCGTAGGCGGCGAACCAGTCGAGCGTGGAGTCGTCCGCGAGGTAGAGGGCGGGGACGACGAGAACGGGGTGGCGGCTCGCTGCCTCCTCCGGTGGCAGGCCCGCCCGTTCGCCGCGCGGGTCGTGCAGTTGGCGGGCGTGGACGATACGGACCTGGCGGCCGGCGTCGAAGGCCCCGCGGTAGAAGGGGTCGAGGATGCGGTGGTAGGCGGCGGGGTCCGGCTCGCCGTCCGGGGTGGCGAGGGGCGGGTGCTTCTGCATCAGCCACTTGCTGGGGGTGGAGTAGACGATCGTGAGGTCGGCGTCCGGATCGAGCCCCGCCACGAGCGGGCCCGCGGCCTCGAACTCCTCCCCCAGCCGGGCCAGTTCGGCGTACGTGCGGCCCGGTCGGCCACTGTGCGGGAGGACTCCGCCCCAGTAGGTCTCCGCGCCGAAGCGCAGGGTCTGCCACTGCCAGTACTCGATCATGCGGGCGCCGCGGCCGACGAGGGCCCAGGCGGCCTGGCGCCACTGGCCGTCGTAGGCGGGCCGGTTGTCCCAGGCCATGCCGATGGAGTTGGCGTTGGTCTCGGTGACCAGGAACGGCTCCTGGCGGGAGGAGAACATCCAGTCGGCGGTCTGGAGGAGGGACCAGACGCCGGTGGTCTTCCACTTCTGTTCGTGGGAGTCCGGGGTGGGGTCGGGCAGGAGGAGGCCGTCCTGCATGTCGTAGTACGGGTTGCCGGTGGCGATGTCGAGGCGGTCGGTGAGCTCGTCGTCCTCGACCGCCGGGCGGGTGTAGGAGATACAGGTGGTGACGAAGTGCTCGGGGCGGGCGTACTCGCGGACGATGTCGGCCTGCCAGCCGATGAACTCGGTGCACTGGCGGGCCTGGAACTCCCGCCAGGCGACGTCGTACTGGGGCTGAACGTTGCCGTCGGGCGTCCACAGGTCGGCCCACGTGGAGAGGCGATGGGACCAATACACCAGTCCCCATTCGCGGTTGAGGGTCTCCACGTCCCCGTACTTGGCCCGCAGGTGATCGGTGAAGCGCTGGAAGACGCCGCGGTTGTGGAACAGCTCCAGACCCGGTTCGTTGTCGACCTGGAAGCCGATGACGGCCGGGTGGTCGGCGTACCGGGCGACGATCTCGCGGATGATCCGCTCGGCGTGGAAACGGAACGCCGGGTGGGTGAAGTCGACTTCCTGCCGGGCGCCCCAGCCGATGCGCTCGCCGCTGCGCCGCTCGCCGGTGATCTCCGGGTACTGCCGGGCCAGCCACGGCGGTACGGCGTAGGTGGGGGTACCGAGGATGACGGAGATGCCGCGTTCGTGGGCGCCGTCCAACACCGGCTGAAGCCAGTCGAGTTCGAAGCGGCCGTTCTCGGGTTCCCAGGTCGACCAGACGGACTCGCCGACCCGGATGACGGTGAAGTGCGCGTCGGCCATGAGGTCGAGGTCGGTCTTGAGCTGCTCGTCGGGCCGTACGTCGGGCCCGTAGGCGGGGTGGTACTCGTGGTAGTAGGCGGCGCCGAACAGAACGCGGGCGGGCAGATCCGCCATGGACAAACCTCCGGAACGCAGGGGGTGTTGGGGTGATACCGGGGAGGGGCTACTGCTTGACGCCGCCGGTGGCCAGGCCGCTCTGCCAGTACCGCTGGAGCAGCAGGAAGGCCAGGACGGGCGGGAGTATCGAGATCAGGGACCCGGTCACGACGAGGGCGAGCATGTCGCTGCTGGCTCCGGCGCCGCCGTTCTGGGCCTGGTCGGCCCAGCGGGCGAGCCCGACCGTGATGGGGTACAGGTTCGGGTCGTTGAGCATGATCAGCGGCAGGAAGTAATTGTTCCAGGTGGCGACCAGCGTGAAGAGGATGACGGTCACCAGGCCGGGGGCGAGCAGCCGTAGCCCGATCGTGCAGAAGATCCGGAACTCTCCGGCGCCGTCCATGCGGGCGGCCTCGATGAGGCTGTCGGGGACGGCGTCCTCGGCGTAGATCCGCATGAGGTAGAGGCCGAACGGGCTGATGAGGGAGGGCAGGATGACGGCCCAAGGGGTGTTGACCAGGCCCGCCTTGGCGAAGAGCAGGTAGGTGGGGATCGCCAGGGCGGTGGTCGGGATCATGATGGCGCCGAGGACCAGGTTGAAGGCGGCGCCGTGGCCGCGGAAGCGGTACTTGGCGAAGCCGTAGCCGGCGGCCGCGGCGAGCAGCGCGGCGCCGAGTGCGCTGACCCCGGCGTACAGGACCGTGTTGAGAAGCCAGCGTCCGTAGACGCCGTCGTCCTGCGTGAAGGTGGCCTTGACGTTCGACAGGAGCTGCGGGGCGTGCGAGAACCACAGTCCGAAGGTGTTGAACAGGTCCTGGGTGCTCTTGGTCGAGGCGACCAGCAGCCAGAACAGGGGCAGCAGGAAGTACGCCAGGGCGGCCAGCATCGCGATCGTGAGCGGGGTGCTCCGGCGGCGGCCGGAGGCCGATCGGTGGCGTGGGCGGGCCTCGGCGGGAAGTCGCTTCGCCGCCCCGGCTGTTGAGGCTGTGCGCGTCACGGTGGTCATGAGGTCCTCCTGCGGTTCGCCGTGAGCAGGAAGGCGTACGACACGACCACGATGACCAGACCGAGGATGAAGGACACCGTGGCCGCGTAGTTGGTCTGCTGGCTGATGAAGGCGACGGAGTAGGCGTAGAGGTTGGCGGTGTAGGAGCTGGAGATGACGTCCGGGGCGACCTTCATCAGCAGGTTCGGCTCGTTGAAGAGCTGGAAGCTGCCGATCACCGAGAAGAGCAGGGTGAGGGTCAACGCCGGTCGCAGCGCCGGGAGTTTGATCGACCAGGCGATGCGCCAGGAGCCTGCGCCGTCCATGGCGGCCGCCTCGTACAGCTCGGCGGGGATGGTGCGCAGGGCGGCGTACAGAATGATCATGTTGTAGCCGACGAACTCCCAGGTCACGATGTTCGCAAGGCTGCCGAGCATCCAGCTGTCGGAGAGGAAGTGCGGGGCCGGCAGGTGGAGGTCGTGACTGATCTGGGCGAAGGGGCCGAAGTCGGGGCCGTAGAGGTAGCCCCACATGAGGGTGGCGATCACGCTGGGGACGGCGTACGGGACGAAGATGCCGAGGCGGATCACGCGGGCGAGGCGGAGCAGGCCGCTGTCCAGCGCGAGGGCGAAGCACAGGGCGAGCAGGAGCATCACGGGGACCTGGACGAGGAAGAACAGGGCCACGCGGCCTATGCCCTTGAGGAGTTGGGGGTCCTTGAGGGCGGTCACGTAGTTGTCCAGGCCGACGAACGTCGAGCCGCCGATGAGCTTTTCCTGGAAGAGACTCAGGTAGGCGGCGTAGCCGAGCGGAGCCAGGAAGAGGAGCAGGAACAGCGCCATGAAGGGGGCGATGAACAGGGCTCCAGCCGTGCCGTGCCGCCGGCGGGGGCGAGGTGGGGCCTTGGTGCGGGCGTCCGCCGTGGTGGTGGCCATAGTCAGCCTCCCTTGACCGTGAAGCCCTGGCTCTTGGCGAAGGTCGTGATGCGCGACTGCCAGGAACCGAGCGCGCGGACGGTGTCGGACTTGTCGGCGAGGGACTTGCCGACGGTCTCCGTCCAGTCGGTGGCGACCCGGTCGAGGAACGGCGGCCACTGGAAGGCGGGGTCGACCTGGGCGCTGATGTCCGCGAAGACCTGGTTGACCTTCTGGCCGCCGTAGAACGCGGGCGCGTCACCGAGGAAACTCGCCTCGCCGAGCAGGGTCTTGGTCGCCGGGAAGAAGAACTGTTCGGTGGCGAACATCTTGGCGCTGGTGGGATCGCTGTTGAGGAACTGCGCGAACACGGCTGCCTGGATGGGGTTCTTGGTGGAGCGGATCACGGCGGTCGTGGAGCCGCCCCAGTTGCCCGAGCTGGGCTTGGCGGCGTCCCACTGCGGCAGCGGGGCGGCACGCCACTTGCCGGCGGTGGCCTTGGCGGAGCCGGAGAGGAAGGCGGGACCCCAGGCGCCGGTCAACCAGGTGGCGTACTTGCCCTTGTTGAGGGCCGCGTACCAGGCGTCGGTGAAGTCCGGCTCGACGCCGATCACGCCGTCCTTCGCGAGTCCGCCCCAGTACGCGCCGAGCTTCTGGGAGACCGCGTCGTCGACGCTGACGGTGATGTCGCTCCTGCCGGAGGTGACGTACGGCTTGGCGCCCGCCTGCCACAACAGGCCGTGCCAGGCGGCGACTTGGTTGGCGGCGAGGTTGGTGAGGTAGACGTCCGGGTCGGCCTTGTGGAGCTTGCGGGCGGCGGCCGCGAACTCGTCCCAGGTGGTGGGGACCTGGATGCCGTGCTGGTCGAAGATGTCCTTGCGGTACAGCATGCCCATCGGACCGGTGTCCTGCGGTATCGCCCACACCTCACCGCCACTGCCGCTGACCTGCCCCCAGGTCCAGTCCACGAACGTCGACTTGAGCGCGGAGGCGCCGTACGGACGGAGGTCGAGCAGACTGTCGGTGATGGTGAACGTCGGGATCGCCTGGAACTCGATCTGCACCATGTCCGGGGCACCACTGTTCGCCTTGAGCGCGGTCCGCAGCTTCGTGTACTGGGGCGTGCCCTGCCCGGCGTTGACGACCTTGACCTTCACGGCCGGGTACTTCTTCTCGAAGAGCGCGACCTCCTTGTCGATGTTCGGAACCCAGGTCCAGAACGTCAGTTGGGTCGGCGTCTTCATGGCCTTGTCGATGTCGGCCTGGCTGACCGCCTTGGTCGACGAGCCACCAGTACCGCCGCCGTCCCCACCACAGCCGGACAGAGTGACGGCAAGCGACAACGCACCGGTGCCGGCGAGAAAGCCTCGACGACTGAGAGAGGAGGACGAGTTGGAGAGGATTCCGGACATGCTGAACTCCCGAGAGAGGGTACGAGGAACCGGCACACCGACCGACGGCGTGCTGAAAGTGGCGTGATGGGAGGCGCCCCTCAGGGGCGCGGGGAACTGCGCGACCAGCCCCCACCGGCCTGCAGAAGAACAGCAGACCCACCGGAGCTCTTAGCGCGGCGCCGCCGACGAGGCACGGACGACGAGCTCAACAGGCGGATCAGCCATCGGCAACGGATCCGCATCAAGGTTCTCGATGGCATGAACCAGAAGCTTCAAACCGTCCTGCGCCATCGCATCGAACGGCTGCCGCACAGTCGTCAACGGCGGAGTCACATACGCGGCGACCGGAGTGTCATCGAAACCGACCACACTGACGTCCTCCGGAACACGCCGCCCCGCTTCGGCCAGCGCCCGCATCAGCCCGATCGCCATGTCGTCGTTGGCGGCGAACACGGCGGTCACCGCAGGGTCGGCAACCAGTTCACGACCGGCCGCGTAGCCGGACGCCGCCGACCAGTCGCCCTGCACGACCGCCGGTTCCGCCCGCCCGCGCGCGGCGAGCGCGGCACGCCAGCCTTCAAGGCGATCCCGCGCCGAGTACCAGCGCTGGGGACCCGCCAGATGGTGGACCGTGGTGTGGCCCAGTTCCAACAGGTGATCCGTGGCCGCGCGCGCCATCTGGTGAGAGACGATGCCGGCCGTCACGACGTGGGGTGCGGCGAAGGGCGGGGGTGCGCCGAGGACGAGGACCGGTACGTCGAGCCGGGCGGAGAGAACCGCGCCGCCCTCCTCGTCGATCGGCTCGGAGATGACGATGCCGTCCACGCCCTGGTCCAGGAGCGAGTCGACGGCTCCGGCGATGCCTGCCGTCTCGCCCTCCATGGTGTTGACCACGCGGAGCGCGTAGCCGGTGTCCCGCACGGCCCGCTCGACGCCCATGAGCAGCGAGGCCGGACCGTACAGGGCGGTGCCGAGCGTGACGACGCCGATGGACCTGGTGCGGCCGGAGGCCAGGGCGCGGGCCGCGTTGTTCGAGCGGTAGCCGAGTTCTTCGGCCGCCGCCAGGACCCGACGGCGTACGTCTTCTGAGACGTACGGCTCGTCGTTCATGACCCGGGACACCGTCTTCTGCGACACGCCAGCGAGGCGCGCCACATCCACACTGCGCGGCGCGGCCCCCGCGCCGCGCCCTGCCCCTGGTGCCATGGCGTCTCCCGATCTTCGGCAGTCGAATCCTAGTCCCAGTCCGGTGTATGACTGCGCTGTCATGACTGCGCAGTCATATCTACGCAACGAGGAGGGAGGCGTCAAGACTTCGCGCAACATCTCCGTAATGGAGGACCCGACCCAGGGGGACTCTCCGCCCCCACCGACGCGCGGCGCTACTTGCCCCGGCGCCCGCGGTGCTGCTTGGGAGCGACCATGGCCCGCAGACGCTCGATGTGGCGGGTCTGGATGGCCGTGTTCGCGCGCAGGAAGTCGATGACGAGCCGCAACTGCTCGACGCTGTACTTCGCGCTGATTTCCTTCGTGCTGTCCTCTCTGTGCGGGGCGATGAGCTCGTAGCAGCGCCGGGCGCCCTCCGGGGTCACCCGCACGACGGTCTTGCGGCGGTCGACCGGATGCGGGGTGCGGTTGAGCAGGCCGAGGTTCTCCAGGCGGTCGAGCATGGCGGTCACGCTGCCGGTGGTCAGGCCCAGGCGGGTGCTGAGTTCGCGCGGAGAGAGTTCGCCGGCGCCGAGCAGGAGCTCCAGGCAGCGCAGATCGGTCTCGTTCACGCCGAGGAGCCGGGCGGTCTCGCGGTCGTAGTCATCGACTGCGGACTGGTAGCCCTGGATGACTTCGCCCAGGTCAGCGAGGACCCGCTCCATTTCGTTTGACAATCGAGGCATCTCCCTCCATACCAGAGACAGCTCGATAGTCGAGATACACGAGCTTCAAGTCACTGCACGCGGATCCGGCGCAGTTGGAGTGGATGGTGTCGGCCTATCTGCTGGGCTTCGCCGCGATCCTGATCATCTCGGGGCATCTCGGAGACCGGTTCGGGCGCAAGGCGCTGTTCCTGACCGGCGTCGCGGGCTTCGCCTTAGCAAGCCTGGCCAGTGCGGTGGCCACCGGCCCGGGTCAACTCGTCGCGGCTCGCGCGGTGCAGGGCGTGGCGGCGGCGGTCATCATGCCTCGGGTCGCTGCGGACGATGTTCACCGGCGCCGAGCGCGGCGAGGTGTTCGCGATCTACGGCGCGATCGCCGGGATCGCGGTGGCGACCGGCGTCCTGCTGGGCGGCGTACTGACGGACTGGCACCTGTTCGGCTGGGGCCGGCGCACGATCTTCGCGGTCAACCTCCCCCTCGCCGCCCTGATGTTGGTGCTCGGCGCGCTGTGGATCCCCGGCTCCCGAGAGCGTGCGCCCGGGCGCGTCAACCTCCTCGGCAATCTCGTGCCGGCCGCGTCGCTGGTGGCCGTCGTGCTGTCGCTGGTCGAGGGCCGCGCCAACGGCTGGCCGCTGTGGTGCTGGTTCTGCCTGGCCGGCGGGGTGGCGGGGTTTGTGCTGCCGAGCGTCGTGCAGTCGGTACGGCGTTCACCCGACCCGGTGCTCCCGACGAGCCTGTTCCGCAACTGGGCGTTCAGCGCGGGCCTGCTGATCCGACTGCTGTTCTACGGTGCCATGTCCGGCTTCATGCTGACGTTCACCATCTGGCTCCAGTCCGGGCAGGGCTACTCCCCCGCCCAGGCCGGGGTGCTGATGGTCGCGTTCAGCGGCGGCACCTTCATCACCGCGCCGATGGCCGACGGCCTGGTGGTGAAGTTCGGGCGAGTCGTCCTGCCGGTGGGCGGACTGGTCATGGCGGGCGGGTTCTTCTGGGTCCAGTACGCCATCGAGCACGCCGCCTCCGCCCACACCGGCGCCTGGCCGCTGGTACCCGGCCTGCTGGTCGCCGGCGCGGGACTCGGGTTCCTGGTCGTCCCACTCGCGAACATCGTGCTGTCGGCCGTGCCCGAGCGGATCGCCGGCGGCGCCTCGGGCGTCTTCTCCACCGCCCAGCAGTTCGGCGGCGCGCTGGGTGTCGCGGTCATCGGCAACGTCTTCCTCTCGAACATCTCCACCGGCCTGACGGACGGCATCCACCACGCCGGTCCATGGGCCGTGGGCGCTCTGGTGGTCTGCGCCGTGCTGTGCCTGGCCCTGCCGCGCACGGCCGTCGGCGCGCACCACGAAGGCCCGGGCGCGATCTGACGCGCGGAACCCGCCGGCACCGCGCGCACACCCGCAGCGGCGAACCGTCTGCCTTCAAGTGCTGAACTCCCCTGCCCAGCAGAGGAGTTTCCCGGTGCCACCTCTTGACGTGTCTGGTTCAGACCTTTAGGTTCACGGCCCAGCGACCTCTACGGACACATCCAGCACTCATATATGTGAACCCCTTCGTTCACGCCCTGATGCCGCCGAGCGGCGGCACACCCCCCGCCTCCGGGCCGTTCATGAAGGGAACTTCGATGCAACAGGTGAGATCCGGTACCGCACGCGTCGCGCTGTGGCTGGCCTTCCTCCTCACGGCGTTCACCAGCCTGTTGGCACAGCCGCCCGCGCAGGCCGCACCGGCGGCGGAGCCGTTCCGCGTCCTCGCGCTCTACAACGGCACCTGGGATGCCGCCCACATCAGCTTCGTCCACGAGGCCAACACCTGGTTCCCGCAGCAGGCGGCCGCGAACGGCTTCACCTACACGTCCAGCAACAACTGGGACCTCCTCGCCAACGGCGGCGTCAACAGCTACCAGGTCGTCCTCTTCCTCGACGACCTGCCGCAGACGGCCGCCCAGCGCACGGGTTTTGAGAACTACATGCGCAACGGCGGGGCGTGGATGGGCTTCCACGTGTCGGCCTTCACCACCAACGCGGCGAGCTGGTCGTGGTACCACAACACGTTCCTGGGCAGCGGCAACTTCCGCTCGAACACCTGGGGGCCGACCACCGCCGTACTGAAGGTGGAGGACCGTACGCACCCCTCGACGGTGAACCTGCCGACGACCTTCACCTCGTCCGTCAGCGAGTGGTACAGCTGGTCCAACGACCTGCGCACGAACCCCGCCATCAAGATCCTGGCGTCCATCGACCCCAGCAGCTTCCCGCTCGGCACCGACCCCAACCAGACCTGGTACAGCGGGTATTACCCGATCCTGTGGACGAACACGAACTACAAGATGCTGTACGCCAACTTCGGCCACAACGCGATGAACTACGACACCAACACCACGCTGTCGTCGACGTTCGCCAGCGCGACGCAGAACAGGTTCCTGCTGGACGGGCTGAAGTGGCTGGGCGGTTCGTCGTCCACCACACCGCCCGGGGACGGGATCCCCTCGACCAACTGGTACAGCGTCCGCAACGGCGGCAACAGCACCTGCGTCGACGCCCGCGCGGCCGCCACGGCCAACGGGACCGTCATCCAGCAGTACGCCTGCAACTCCACCGCGGCCCAGCAGTTCCAGTTCGTCGGCACCGACAGCGGATACGTGCGGATCAACGCCCGCAGCAATCCGGCACAGGTCATCGACGTCGCCGAGCGCTCCACGGCCGACAACGCGCCCCTGCAACTGTGGGCCTACTCCAGCGGCACCAACCAGCAGTGGCAGCCGGTGAAGGAAGCCAGCGGCAACTACCACTTCGCCGCGCGGCACAGCGGAAAGTGCCTGACCGCCTCCACCGCCGCCACCAACAGCGTCCAGCTCACCCAGCGGACATGCGACGGCTCCGCCGCGCAGAGCTTCCAACTGACCGCCCAGCCCTGACCGTTCACGCCTGACCATCAGGCCCTGATCAACGGCCGGAGTCAGTCCGCCGGTCGCCCGATCCCGTGTCCGCCGTTCAGTCGGTGGCCACGGGATCGGGCCGTTCTCGAGCCGCCGTCGGCCAGGGCCGCACGCTTCCCGGTCACGACCAGGCGATCTCGCCGACCCGGTCGACGAAGCGTCCGGAACCGGCACCGGGCTTCTCGGTCGCCAGGCCGACGATCGCGTCCGTCCCCTCGGTCACGGTCTGGGGCCCGCTGTGGCCGTTGAGGTCGGTCGCCGTGTAGCCGGGATCGGCGGCGTTGACGCGGATGTCCGGCAGGGCCTTCGCGTACTGGGTCGTCAGCATCGTCAGCGCGGCCTTCGACGCGGTGTAGAGGGGCGCGACGACGGAGGACTCGACACGTGTCGGGTCGTGGGTGAGGGCGAGCGAGCCCATTCCACTGCTGACGTTGACGATGACGGGGTCCGCCGACCGCCGCAGCAGCGGCAGGAACGCGGTGGTCGTGCGGACCACACCGGCGAAGTTGACGTCGAGGACGGCCAGGGCGTCGCTGCCGGTCAGGGTGGTGGGATCGCCGTAGGGGCCGTGGACGCCGGCGTTGTTGATCAGGACGTCGATCGAGCCCTCGTGTTCGGCGACGTTCGCGGCCGCGGCGGCGACGGACGCGTCGTCGGTCACGTCGATGGGGACGTGGCGCGCGCCGAGTGCGGCGGCGGCCTCCGCGCCCTGTTCGGGGTCGCGGGCGCCGAGCAGCACGGTGTGGCCGAGTTCGGTGAGGCGGCGGGCGGTCTCGCGGCCGAGCCCCTTGTTGGCTCCGGTGATGAAGATGATCGTCATGCGGTCGATTGTTCGCCCGTGCACGGCACTCGGCCAGGGACGCCTCGACGGTAGGAGCAGCAGTACCACCGTCGACTCCCCCCCACAGGGGTGCGGTGCAGCAGTATGGGTTTCATGACCACGACTTCCGGAGCCGGGCTGGGGGCGATGATCCGCACCTGGCGGGACCGGCTGCCCCCGTCGGCCGCGGCGCTGCCCGTGGGCCGGGCCCGTCGAGCGACCGGGCTGCGGCGCGAGGAACTGGCCGAACTCGCCGGGGTGTCGGTCGACTACGTCGTACGTCTGGAACAGGGCCGGGCCACCACGCCCTCGGCGTCGGTGGTGGCGTCCTTGGCGCGCGCCCTCCAACTGTCCTCCGCCGAGCGGGATCACCTGTACCGGCTGGCCCGGCTCGCGCCCCCTGCGGACGGCGTGATCCGCGACCACATCACGCCTGGCGTCCATCGGGTGCTGAGCCGGCTCGGGGACGTCGCGGTAGCCGTGTTCGCGGCGGACTGGCAGCTGATCTGGTGGAACCGGAGCTGGGCCGCACTGCTGGGCGACCCGTCCTCCGCTCCGCCCCGCCTGCGCAACTTCGCCCGTGATCGGTTCCCTACGGACGCGGGTCCCGCCCACCTGGCCCTGTGGCCGGTGACCGAGACCGACAGCGGGGCCACCGACGCCGCCGTCGTGTCCGACCTGCGCCGGGCCACCGGGCGCTATCCGCACGACGCCCGGCTGGCCGGGCTGATCAGTGCGCTGAGCGCGCGCAACCAGCGGTTCGCCGACCTGTGGGCCACCGGCACCGTCGCCGCCCACCGCGAGGACCACAAGATCATCGAGCATCCCTCGGTGGGACCCGTCACCGTCGACTGCGACATCCTCAGCGACACGGACTCCGAGCTCAAGATCGTGATCATGACGACCGCGCCCGGCAGCCCCGACGAGACGAAGTTCCGACTCGCCTCGATCGCCGCCGACGGGCGCGCGCACGCTTGAGGCGGAAGCGCCGTCCGCCGGCGCCCCGCCAGCCGCCAGCCGTCAGTGCACGCTCTCCTGCCGCCTGCGCGGACGAGCAGGTGACCTGCGCAAGGTCTTCGTGCCACCACCTGCGGCGCTTCGGGCAGCGGCATCCGGGATGGTGAACGCGAAGGCCGCCGTCACCGCCGCGATCGCCGCCAGCACCAGATAGGCGTGTTGGTAGGCGGCCACGGGCGGGTTCGCGACCGCCGCCGCGGGGGTGCTCAGCACCAGGGCCGTGGTCACCACCGCCGGCGCGAGGGCTCCGCCGGTCTGGCGGACGACGGTGTTGAGCATGGAGGCCTGTGCCAGGTCCTTCCGGTCGATGGTCGCGAGCGAGGCCACCGTCGTCGGCATGAAGACCCCGCCCATCGCGATGCCGAGCAGGAACATGTAGAGGCGGAAGGTCCACAGGCTCGTGCTCGCGTGGCAGCCGGCGAAGAGGAGCAGCACCCCGCTGACGCCGGCCAGGCCGCAGCCCACGATGATCCGGGGGCCGACCCGGGCGTACAGGACACCGACCACCTGGACGGTCAGCAGGACACCGAAGGCTTCGGGGAAGGTGCTGGTGCCGGACTCCACCGCGCTGCGGCCCTGCGCCTGTTGGAGGAAGAGCGGGCCGAGGTACATGGCGCCGAGGATCGGCACCAGGCCCACGAGGTTGATCAGGTTGGTGTCCCGGAAGAGCCGGTCGGCGAACAGACGCAGCTTCAGGAGCGGTTGGGACGTACGCAGTTCGAAGGCGACGGCGGCGGCGAGCAGGACCGCGCCCAGGACGAGGCCGGTCAGCACGCCGACGGAGGACCAGCCGCGGTTGGGCCCCTCGCAGATCCCGAACATCAGCGATCCGAGGGCCGCGGCGCTCAGCAGCAGCCCCGTCAGGTCGAACCGGCCCGGCCGGTGGCCCTGGTGCCGGGCCAGGAACAGTGCCCCGAACAGCACGGCCGGCACGCCGAAGGGCAGGTTGACGTAGAAGACCCAGCGCCAGGAGAGGTGGTCCACCAGCAGGCCGCCGAGGATCGGGGCGGCGGCCGGGGCGATCTGCTGCGGGACGATCATGTAGCGGGATATCCGCACCTGTTCGCCGGAGTCGAAGGTCGCGAAGAGCAGGGCCGCCGAGGCCGGGAAGAGCACTCCGGCGGACAGTCCCTGGGCCGCGCGGTACGCGACGAGTTGGCCGAGGCCGACGGCCGCGCCGCACAGCAACGACGAGCCGAGGAAGGCGACCAGCGCGGTCAGCAGCACATGCTTGGCGCCGAACCGCTCGACCAGCCAGGCGGAGGCCGGGATGGCCATGGCCAGACAGACCGGGTAGACGACGACCACCCCGTCCAGCGCGGCCGTCGTCAACTGGAACTGACGGGCGATCGAGGGCAGCGCCACCGTGGTGATCGCTCCGTCGACGATGGCGATGAACGTCACGCTGACGCACATGATCGGTACGACCAGGCGTTGGCTGAGGTGGAAGGAGGGGCGGGGCAGACGGGGGTGTCGGTACAGCAGCACATGCTGAGCATACTCACTATGTGCGTGCTCATAGAATTGGGTTTTCGGCGAACGGGGAGTGACATGGCAGTGCAGGGCAGCAGCGACGCACTGGTCGACGAGTTGTACGAGACGACCCATCAGCTGCGCCGGTTCGTGGAGGCCAGGCTGCGGACCGGTGGAGCCTCGGTCGCCCGGCTGCGCGCCCTGCGGATGCTCGCCCGAGCTGAACAGCCGCTGCGGATGCGGGACTTGAGCGAGATGACCGGCGTCGCCGCGCGCACCACCACCGCCATCGTCGACAGCCTTGAGCGGGACGGTCTGGTGGAGCGCGTACGCCACCCGCAGGACCGCCGGGCGTTCCTGCTGCGCCTCACCGACAAGGGTGAGGAATGCCACCGCGAGGCGGAAGAGGTGGACCGGATCGCCCTCGGGGAAGCCATGTCCCCGCTCGGCCCGGAGGATCGTGCCCAGCTCAGGGATCTCCTGGCGCGCATCCGTACCGCCACGTCCTGAGCGCCTGCGACTTCTCGGCCTGAGCGCGCCGCTCCCCCTCAGCCCGACCGCTCCGCCCTCCTCGGTCCAAACGCGCCGCTCCTCTCGGCCTGATCACGTCAGCCCCGCAGGCATTGACTCGGCCAGCTTTACTTAGAGTAGCCTTGCCTAAGTTGGCTGGTTCCGGAGGGTGGCCTGGTGGGGACAGTGGTTTCATCGGGGCGGGACGTCCTGAGACGCTCGCTCAGAGGGCAGGCACGCCGGTTGGCCTACGCCTGCACGATCGGCGCGTTCCACCAGGTGGGCGAGGCCCTCGTGCCGGTCCTCATCGGTGTCGTCGTCGACCAGGCGGTGGCCCGGCGCGACGGAGGTCTCCTCGCGCTCTGGCTCGGCGTACTCGCCGTCGTCTACGTGATGTTGTCCTGGAGCTTCCGGCTCGGCGCCGGGGCCGGTGAACGGGCCGCCGAGGAGACGGCGCACGAGCTGCGGGTCGCGCTGTTGCAGCGAGTGCTCGACCCTCGTGGCGGTGCCGAGGCCGACCGGCTGCCCGGTGAACTCGCCAATGTGGCCACGGAGGACGCGAAGCGCGTCGGCGCGGTCACCATGGCCGTGATGAGCGGCGTCTGGGCGATCGTCGGCATGGTCGTCAGCGCGGTGGCGCTGCTGGTGATGTCCGTGCCGCTCGGCCTGATCGTCCTGCTCGGGACGCCCGCCCTGCTGTGGTGCGGGCATCTGCTGAGCAAGCCGCTGGAACGCCGCAGCGAGACGGAGCAGGAGAAGGCCGCACACGCCTCCGGGGTGGCGGCCGATCTGGTGGCCGGGCTACGGGTGTTGAAGGGGATCGGCGCACAGCAGGCGGCCGTCGAGCGCTACCGCCGAACCAGCCGCGCCTCGCTCGTCGCCACGCTGCGCGCCGCGCGGGCGGAGTCCTGGCAGACCGGCCTCGTCCTCGCCCTCACCGGCGGCTTCATCGCATTGATCGCGCTCGTGGGCGGACGCCTCGCGCTCGACGGTTCGTTGACGCTCGGCCAGCTCGTCTCCGCCGTGGGCCTCGCGCTGTTCCTGCTCGGCCCGCTGGAGGTGTTCGCCTGGGTCAACACCGAACTCGCCCAGGGCCGGGCCTCCGCGGCCCGGATCGCCGCGGTGTTCGCCGCCGAGCCGGCGGTCGTCGGCGGGGACGCGCCGCTGCCGAGCCCGCTGCGCGGCGCCCTGCGACTGCGGGGCGTCCGGCTCGACGGACTCGACGGTGTCGATCTCGACCTGCCGGCCGGGCAGTTGACCGGAATCGCGGTGACCGACCCGGCCGACGCGCGGGCGCTGCTGCGCTGCCTGGGCCGGGACGCAGACCCCGAGTCCGGTCACGTGGAACTCGACGGTGTGGCGCTGACCAGCCTGGCCCCGGAGGAGTTGCGCCGCGCCGTGCTGATCGCCGCCCACGACGCGGCCCTGTTCGAGGGCACTCTCGGGGCCAACATCGCTGTCTCGGCGACGACTTCGGGCAGCGCCTCGACGGCAGACCCGGATTCCGCCTCGTCGGCTTCTCCCGAACCGGCCCTGGACGCCGAGACGCTGCGCGCGATGGCCGCCTCCCGTGCCGACGAGGTCGCCCGGTCGCTGCCCTACGGCGAGGCCACCGACGTCGGTGAGGGCGGACGGTCCCTGTCGGGCGGCCAGCGTCAACGCGTCCTGCTCGCCCGGGCCTTGCGGGCCGGGCGGCCGACGCTCGTGGTGCACGACCCGACCACCGCCGTCGACGCGGTCACCGAGGCGCGGATCGCCGAGGGCATCCGGGACTTCCGACAGGGCCGCACCACGGTCCTGGTGACCAACAGCCCGGCCCTGCTGGCCGTCGCCGACCGGGTGATCCTGCTCGACGGCGGCCGGGTCGGCGCCCAGGGCACGCACGCGGAACTGGTGCGGACCGACGACACCTACCGGACCGCGGTGCTGACATGATCCCCGACACGACCACCACGGAACCGGTGGAGACGGTCACGGAAACCGGCGGCGGCCCCTCCCCCGCCACCGGCCGTGCCCTGCTGCCCACCGCCACGCCGGCCCGCACCAGAGCGGCGGTACGCGAACTGGTGCGCCCGCACCGGGCGTTGGCCGTGGCCGCCTTCGGGCTCATGGTGCTGGCCACCGCCGTCGGACTGCTCACCCAGCCCCTGCTGGGCCGCATCGTCGACCTGGTCACCCAGCACCGCGCGCCCGGCACCCTCACCTTCCCCGTCGTCGCGCTGGCCGTCGTCGCGGTGGTCCAGGGCGTGACGACGGCGCTCGGCATGACGCTGGTGTCGCGACTCGGCGAGACGGTGCTGGCCCGGCTGCGCGAGCGGTTCGTGGAACGCGCGCTGTCGCTGCCCCTGGAGCGGGTGGAGCGGGCGGGGTCAGGTGACCTCAACGCCCGGGTCACCCGGGACGTGTCCCGGGTCGCCGAGGCGGTGCGCACCGCGCTGCCGGAGCTGGCCCGTTCGGTCCTGTCCATCGTGCTGACCCTCGTGGCCCTCGCCGTCCTGGACTGGCGGTTCCTGCTGGCCGCGCTCCTCGCGGTGCCCGTGCAGGCGTACACGGCCCGCTGGTACGTGCGCCACGCCGTGCCGCTGTACGCCCGCGAGCGGATCGCCACCGGCGCGCAGCAGCAGCAACTCCTCGACACCATCGGGGGCGCGGCGACCGTACGGGCCTACGGGACCCAGGCCGAGCACACCGAGCGCGTCACCGAACGGTCGCGCGCGACCGTGGAGTTGACGATGCGGGGTGTGGGCCTGGTGCTGCGCTTCTACGGCCGGCTGCACATCGCCGAGTACGCCGGACTGGCGGCCGTGCTGACGACGGGCTTCCTGCTGGTGCGCGCCGACTCCGTGTCCCTGGGCACCGCCACGGCCGCGGCGCTCTACTTCCACAGCCTCTTCGGTCCGGTCAACACGGCGCTGGTGCTCCTTGACGACGCCCAGTCGGCGACGGCCGGGCTGGCCCGCCTGGTGGGCGTGGTGGACGAGCCCACGACACCGACGGCGCCTGTACGGGCAACGGCCCCGAACTCCGCCGCCGTCACCCTGCACGGGGTCTCCCACGCGTACGTGCCGGGCCGTCCGGTGCTGCACGAGGTCGACCTGGCGGTCCGGCCGGGCGAGCGGGTCGCGCTCGTCGGCGCGACGGGGGCCGGCAAGACGACCCTGGCCAAGCTGGTGGCGGGCCTGCACCGGCCCGCGGTCGGCCGGGTCGACGTCGGGGGCGCGGAGCCCGACGAGGCGGGCCGCTCGGTGGCCCTGGTCACCCAGGAGGTGCACGTCTTCGCCGGACCGCTCGCCGAGGACCTGCGACTGGCCCGCCCCGAGGCCGACGACGACGAACTGCGCAAGGTGCTGGCCACGGTCGGCGCCCTCGAGTGGGTCGACGCCCTGCCCGAGCGGATCGAGACGGTGGTCGGTGACGGCGGCCACCGGCTGACCGCCGACCGGGCCCAGCAACTCGCCCTGGCTCGGCTGCTGTTGGCGGATCCGCCGGTCGCGGTGCTCGACGAGGCCACCGCCGAGGCCGGCAGTTCGGGCGCGCGGCAGCTCGAACAGGCCGCGCTGCGCGTCCTGGACGGCCGTACCGCGTTGATCGTCGCCCACCGCCTCAGCCAGGCCGCGTCCGCCGACCGCGTGGTCGTCCTGCACGAGGGACGCGTCGTGGAGAACGGCACGCACACCGAACTCCTCGCCGCGGAAGGGCCGTACGCGGTCCTGTGGCGTGCCTGGTCCGACAACCGGTCCGACGGGACCTCCGGGACCGCCCACTGACACCCCCCGCGCACGTCCTCCTCGTACCGAACAGAAGGATCACTCGATGGCCCGCCCCAGAACCGCCGTCCGGCTGACCGGACTTCTCACCTCAGTCGTCCTGCTCCTGGGCGGCGCGGTCGCCTGCGGTTCAAGCGACTCCGACTCGTCCGGCTCCGCCGGTTCCTCCGACACTTCCGAGTCGACGGTGTCGGCCGACGCGTACCCGGTCACCATCCAGCACAAGTACGGCAGTACGACGATCAAGTCCGAGCCGAAGCGGATCGTCACCGTGGGTCTCACCGACCAGGACGCGGTACTCGCCCTGGGCAAGGTGCCGGTCGCCACCACGCAGTGGCTCGGTGACTACAAGGGGGCCGTCGGCCCCTGGGCGCAGGACAAGCTCGGCGGTTCGGCGGCGCCCGCGCTGCTCACGGACTCCGGCACCGGTCCGCAGGTGGAGAAGATCGCCGCGCTCAAGCCGGACCTCATCCTCGCTCTGTACTCGGCGCTGACGAAGTCCCAGTACGAGAGCCTGTCGAAGTTCGCGCCGGTGGTGGCACAGCCCAAGGAGTTCAACGACTACGGCATTCCCTGGCAGGAGCAGACCGAGGAGATCGGCAAGGCACTCGGCAAACCCGACGAGGCGAAGAAGCTGGTGACGGGGGTCGAGGACAAGTTCGCCGCCGCCAAGAAGGCCAACCCCGCCTTCGCGGGGGCGACCGCGGTCATGGCGACCCCGTACGAGGGCACCTTCGTCTACGGCAGCCAGGACCCGCGCTCCCGGCTGCTGTCCGGCCTCGGTTTCTCGCTGCCGACGGACCTGGACAAGCTGATCGGGGACCAGTTCGGCGCCAACATCAGCAACGAGCGCGTGGACCTGCTCGATCAGGACGTGGCCGTGTGGATCGTGCCGGATCTGACGACCGCGGTCACCAAGCTGCACGGCAACAAGGTGTACGGCGATCTGGACGTCGTGAAGCAGGGGCGCGAGGTGTTCGTCAAGGAGACCAGCGACTACGGCAACGCGGTGTCCCTGTCCACGGTGTTGAGCATTCCCTACGTCCTGGACCGGCTCGTGCCGCAGTTGGCGGCGGCGGTGGACGGCAAGCCCGCGACGAAGGTCGAGCAGCCGGCGTCCTGAGCACGGCGGACATGCGAGAGGGGCGGGCCCACGTGGGCTCGCCCCTCTCGCGTCGCGCGAACGTCAGGCTCGGTCCACGAGGCTCTTGGGCCGCATGTCCGTCCAGTTGGCCTCGATGAAGTCCAGGCACTCCTGTCGGCCCGCGGGACCGTGGACGGGCCGCCAGCCGGCGGGGACGGCGACGAACTCCGGCCACAGGCTGTGCTGTTCCTCGTCGTTGACGAGGACGGAGTAGACGCCGTCGGGGTTCTCGAACGGGTTGCTCATGCGGGGTTCATACCTTTCGTGGGAGTGGTGCCGGACGTGGGAGTGGTTGCGGACCCGCCCGGGCCGGCTTCGTGGGCGCCCGCCCGCCGGACCAGGGCCTCCAGGGCCCTGAACCAGGTGCGGCCCAGGTCCTGGACCGCCTCCTCGGTCAGCAGGTCGGCCGCGAAGGCCCAGTGGGCGGTGAGTTCGGGGCCGCCGGGGCGGTCCTCGGTGAGGGCGTTGAGGGTCAGCGCGTGCGACATGGGCATGGCCGGGTCGGCGTCGAGGTCGGCGGCGTCGTCGTCCTCGGTGTAGGACCAGTCGGCGGCCTCGGGGTGGTCGAAGCGGCCCATGTAGTTGAACTCGATCTGGGGTTCGGCGAGTTCGGAGAGCTGGGCGCCGGTGCTCGCGTTGAGGTGGCGCAGCAGCCCGTGGCCGACGCCGGCCGTGGGCAGGCTCGCGAGGTGGTCGCGGACGCGGGCCAGCACCGCGTCCAGGGCCGGTCCGCCGGCGAACGCCTCGGCCGGGTCCCCGTCACCGGTGTCCAGCCGTACCGGGACGACGCTGGTGAACCAGCCGACGGTACGGGACAGGTCGGCGTTGCCCGCGAGTTCCTCCTCGCGGCCGTGGCCCTCCAGGTCGACCAGGACGGCGCCGCCGGGCGCGGTGCCGAGAACCCGGGCCCGCCAGTCGGCGACGGCCAGCGCGAACGCGGTGAGCAGCACGTCGTTGATCGTGGCGTCGAAGGCCGCGGGAACGCGCCCGAGGAGGGGGCCGGTGACGTCGGTCGGCAGGCTCAGCGACAGGTAGCGGGTGGTGGTGACGGTGTCCCGGGCCGGGTCGAGCGGCCGGGCCAGCGGCAGTCCGGCGCCCTCGGCGAGGACCGAGTTCCACAACGGGAGTTCGTCCTCACGGACGGGGTCGGCCGCACGGGCCGTGAGGAGCCGGGACCAGCGCGCGAACGACACCTCCACGGGGGCGAGTTCGGCGGTACGACCCTGGCGCTCGGCGGCCCAGGCGGCGGCGAGATCCGGGAGCAGGACGCGCCAGGACACGCCGTCGACGACCAAGTGGTGGACCAGGAGCAGGAGTCGGCCGGGCTGCCCGGGGCCGGCGTCGAACCAGACCGCGCGGACCATGGCTCCCGCGTCCGGGTCGAGTCCGTCCCGGGCCGCTTCGGCGTGGCGGGCGATCGCCTCGCGCAACCGAGATCGATCGGCACCGCGCACGTCGACGCGAGCGAGCCAGGCTGCGATGTCGGTCTCCCTCGCTGCGGGCACCCGCAGGGTCCACTCGGTGCCGTCCGGGCCCCGGTCGAGGCGGGCCCGCAGCATGTCGTGGCGGTCGGCGACGGCTCGCAGGACCGCGAGCAGGCCCGGTTCGTCAAGGTCGGCGGGTGTCTGGACCAGGGCGGCCTGGTGGTATCCGGCGATCGGTCCGCCGCGTTCGCGTAGGGCGTGCATGATCGGGGTGAGCGAGACCGTGCCGGTGCCGTTGTCGTGACCGGGGATCCACTCACCGGCCGCCAACGGGGTGGCGACGGCGGCCAGGGCGGCGACGGAACGGTGTTGGAAGACTTGGCGGGGAGTGATCCGCAGGCCCAACGCCCTTACACGAGCGACGAGTTGCATGGCCACGATGCTGTCGCCGCCGAACGCGAAGAAGTCGTCGTCGGTGCCGACCGCGTCCGCGGGCAGACCGAGGAGGTCGGCGAACACGTCGCGCAGGGTGCGCTCGGTGTCGTTCTCAGGTGCCCGGCCGCCGCCCGCCGCGGTGAAGTCCGGTGCGGGCAGGGCGGTGCGGTCGAGCTTGCCGTTGGACATCAGCGGCAGCCGGTCCAGGACGACCACGGCGGCCGGGACCATGTACTCCGGCAGCACGGACGCGGCGTGGGCGCGCAGCCCGGCCGGGTCGGCGTCTCCCTCGGGGACGACGGCGTACGCGATGAGCTGTCGGACGCCGGGGCGCTGTTCGCGGGTCGTCACGACGGTCCGGTCGACGGCCGGGTGGGTGTCCAAGGCGGCCTCGATCTCGGCGAGTTCGACCCGGTAGCCGCGGATCTTCACCTGGTCGTCGGAGCGGCCGGCGAACTCCAGCTGCCCGTCCTCGGTCCAGCGCGCCAGGTCGCCGGTGCGGTACATCCGGGCGCCGGGCTCGGTCGCGTGGGGATCGGCGACGAACCGTTCCGCGGTCAGAGCGGGCCGGTCGAGGTAGCCGCGGGCCAGGCCGGGTCCTGAGAGGTAGAGCTCGCCGGTGACGCCGGGCGGCACCGGGCGCAGGGCCTGGTCGAGGACGTAGGCGCGGGAGTGGTGGACAGGGCGGCCGACGATCGGGCGGGCGCTGTCGCGGACGCGGCCGACGAGGGCGTCGACGGTGGCCTCGGTGGGGCCGTAGAGGTTGAACGCCTCGGTGTCGGGGAGCGCGGCGAGCCGGGTCCACAGGGCGTCGGGCACCGCCTCCCCACCGAAGCCGACGACGGCGAGGGGGCAGTCGCCGTCCGGGCCGATCAGCCCGCTGTCCGCCATCTGCGCGAGCAGCGACGGGGTGACCTCGATGAAGTCGATCCGCCGCTCGCGGATGAAGGCGGCGAGGAGTTCGGGGTCGCGGCGGGTCTCGTCGTCCGCGATGTGCAGGGCGTGCCCGTCCAGCAGCCACAACTGCGGTTGCCAGGAGGCGTCGAAGGAGAACGACCAGGCGTGCGCCACGCGCAGGTGGCGGCGGCCGGTGCGGCGCCGGGCGAGGGCGTGCAGGTCGTGCTGGTGGCTGTGGAAGAGGTTGGCGACACCGCGCTGGGTGACGACGACTCCCTTGGGGCGACCGGTGGATCCGGAGGTGTAGATGACGTAGGCCGGGTGGTCGGGGTCGGGGGCGGTGGGGTCGGCCTCGGGCAGGTGGTCGGCGGCAAGCAGGTCGTCGAGGTCGAGCACGGGCACCTCGGCGTCGGGCAGTCCGGCGGCGGTCTGCCGGGTGGCGAGGACCAGGGTGGGACGGGCGTCGGCGAGCAGGTCGCGCAGCCGGGTCTCGGGGAGGTCGGGGTCGAGGGGCAGATAGGCGGCGCCCGCCTTCATCACGGCCAGGATGGCGGCGATGTGGTCGGCGGTGCGGGGCAGCGCGAGGGCCACGGTCCGCTCCGGTCCGGCGCCATGACCGGCGAGGATCCTGGCCAACCGGTCGGTGCGGGCATCGAGTTCGGCGAACGTCCAGGTGGTCCGGCCGTCGGTGACGGCGGTGGCGTCGGGGCTCGCCGCGGCCTGGGCGGCGAAGAGCGCGGGCACGGTGGCCGGTCGGTCCTCGGCGGCGGGCAGCGCGGTGTCGTTCCAGGTCTCCACCACGGTGTGCCGGTCCGCGGGCCCGAGCAGGTCGAGGCGGCCGACGGGGAGTTCGGGCTCGGTGGCCATGGTGTCGAGCAGGGCGACCAGGGCGGTCGTGATCCGGCGTACGACGGCCGGTTCGAACAGGTCGGGCCGGAACTCGGCGGTCAGCCGCAGCCGTTCGGCTGGCTCGACGGCCCAGGCGAACGGGTAGTGCGTGGCGTCCTCGTGGTCGCGCACGACGACCCGGGGTGAGGTCTCCTCGGCGGAGTCGGCGACCGGGTAGGACTCGAACACGACCAGGGTGTCGAAGAGTTCACCGAGTCCGGCGGCCCGCTGGATGTCGGCGAGGCCGAGGCGCTGGTGGGCGATCAGCCCGGACTGCTCGTCCTGGAGCCGGGCCAGCAGACTCGCCGCCGTCTCCTCGGGACGGATACGGACACGCACGGGAACGGTGTTGATGAACAGGCCGATCATCGACTCGGCACCGTCCAGCTCCGGCGGACGTCCGGCGACGGTGGCACCGAACACCACGTCGTCACGGCCGGTGAGCCGGCCCAGGAGCACGCCCCAGGCGGCCTGGACGAGTGTGTTGAGGGTGAGGCCGTGCTCTCGGGCGAACGCGTCGAGGGCGGCGCTGCGTTCGGCGTCCATTTCGACGGTGTGGGTGTGCGGGACGGCGGAGGGGCGGGCCGGGTCGGCCGGTGCCAGCCGGGTGGGCTCGGCCAGACCCTCAAGTGCCCGTGTCCAGGCCTCGGTTGCCAGGGCGGGGTCCTGGGCGGCGAGCAGGCCGAGGTAGGAGCGGTAGGACGCGGGCACGGGCAGGGCGCGGCCGTCGTACAGCGCCCACAGTTCATCGGTCAGCAGGGGCAGGGACCAGCCGTCGAGGAGGAGGTGCTGGTGGGACAGGACGAGCCGGTGCCGGTCGGGCCCGATGCGGGCCAACAGCAGGCGCAGCAACGGAGGTTCGGCCGGGTCGAAACGGCGCCGCTCCTGACCGAGCAGCCGCTCCCACGCGTCGGTGTCGTCCCCGTCACCGGTCAGGTCGACCTGCCGCCACGGCAGCGTGGCCGTGCGCGGTACGACGGCGACGGCACGTCCGGAGGCCAGGTGCCGGAAGCCGCTGCGCAGGTTCTCGTGCCGGTCGAGCAGCGACTGCCCTGCGGCGCGCAGCCGTTCGGCGTCGAGGGGTCCTTCGAGGTCGTAGGAGATCTGGACGGTGTAGACGTCGGGACCTTCGTCGCCCGAGTCGAGGGCGGCGTGGAAGAGGAGGCCGGCCTGGAGCGGGGAGACGGGCAGGAGTTCGGTGCCGGCGGGCCACCCCGCGAGCTCCGTGCGCTCGTCCTCGGTGAGGTCCAACAGGCCTGCGACGGGTGCCGGACGGTCGTCGGTGGTGAGGGGCATGGCCAGAGCCGCCAGTCCCGCCGCCGTCTTCCGTCGGAACACGTCACGCGGGCTGAACGCGAGGCCGGCCGCACGAGCACGGGCGACGAGCTGCATGGCGACGATGCTGTCCCCGCCGAGGGAGAAGAAGTCGTCTTCCGGGCCGACGCGTTCGAGGCCGAGGACGTCGGCGACGAGCGCGCAGACCGTCTCCTCCATCGCGGTGCGGGGTCGGGTGTCGGAGACTTCAGCGGCGAAATCCGGTGCGGGCAGGGCCCGTCGGTCCAGCTTCCCGTTGGGGGTGAGCGGGAGCGTGTCGAGGACGATGACGGCGGACGGGACCATGTGGTCGGGCAGGACGGCGGCGGTGTGGGCGCGCAACGCGGCCGGGTCCGGGGCACCGGCGGTTGCCGGGACGACGTAGGCGACAAGACGTTCGTCGCGGACGACGACGGTCGCGTGGTCGACGGACTCGTGCGCGGCCAGGACCGTCTCGATCTCGCCGAGTTCGATGCGGAAACCGCGCAGCTTGACCTGGTCGTCGATCCGGCCCAGGTACTCCAGCTCTCCGTCCGTCGTCCAGCGGGCGAGGTCGCCGGTGCGGTACATGCGCTCACCGGGGGCGCCGAACGGGTCGGCGACGAACCGCTCGGCGGTCAGGCCCGGGCGGTTCAGGTAGCCGCGGGCCAACTGGACGCCCGCCAGGTACAGTTCGCCCGCCGCACCGGGCGGGACCGGTCGCAGGCCGGCGTCGAGGACATACGTGCGGGTGTTCCAGACCGGACGGCCGATCGGGACGGTCCTCGGGGCCGTGCCCACCTCATGGGCGGTGACGTCGACGGCGGCCTCGGTGGGGCCGTACAGGTTGTGCAGCCGGGTGTCCGGGAGCAGGTCCCCGAAGCGCGCCGCCAGCGGAGCGGGCAGCGCCTCGCCGCTGCACACGACCTGGCGCAGTCCGGTGCAGCGGGCGGCGGTGGGCTCGTCCAGGAAGGCGCGGAGCATCGACGGTACGAAGTGCGCGGTGGTGATACCCGTCCGCTGGATGAGCGCTGCTAGGTAGGCCGGGTCCTTGTGGCCTTCCGGCCGGGCCACGACGAGGGTGGCGCCGGTGACCAGGGGCCAGAAGAACTCCCAGACGGACACGTCGAATCCGGCCGGGGTCTTCTGCAACACCCGGTCGTCCGCGTCGAGTTGGTAGGCGCCCTGCATCCACTGGAGGCGGTTGGCGATGGCCTCGTGGGGGACGGTGACGCCCTTGGGGCGGCCGGTCGAGCCGGACGTGTAGATGACGTACGCGGGGTGGGCGGGGTCGTAGGCCGTCGGCAGCGGCGAGCGGCGAGTGCTCTCGGGCGTGCCCTCCGCGTCGACGACGAGGCGGGGTGTGTCGTCGGTGTCCGGGAGGCGTACGCCGTCGGTGGTGACCAGGCAGACCGGGCGGGCGTCGGCGAGCATGTGCGCGAGCCGGTCGGCCGGGTGGTCCGGGTCCAGGGGCAGGTAGGCGGCGCCCGCGCGGAGGACGGCGAGCAGGGTCACCACGAGTGCGGCCGAGCGGGGCAGGGCGACGGCGACGGTGGTCTCGGCGGTGGCGCCGTGTGCCGCGAGGACGTGGGCGAGTCGCTCCACGCGCAGGTCGAGGTCGGCGTAGGTGAGGCTGCCGTCCCCAGAGCCGTGCTCCGAGCTGTCCCCGGCTCCCTCCTCGAAGACGAGGGCGGTGGCGTCCGGGGTGCGGGCCACCTGGGCACGGAAGAGTTCGGGCAGGGTGAGGTGCGGGACCGGGTGCGCGGTGGCGTTCCAGGTGTCCAGTACGAGGGTGCGCTCGTCGTCGCGCAGCAACTCCACTGTGCTGATGGGCCGTTCGGGGTCGGCGACGATCTGGGCGAGCAGGTGTTCCGTCCGGCGGGCGAGTCCTTCGGCCGTGGCGGGGTCGAAGAGGTCGGCGCTGTACTCGATCCAGCCCTGGATGCCCTCGCCGTCGCCCTGCTCGACGAAGTCGAAACTGAGGTCGAACTTGGCGGTGTCCTGGCCGACCGGTTCATGACGCGCGCTCAGCCCGGGGAGGGTGGGTGCGTCGCCGCGTCCGGCCAGGTGGACGACCATCACCTGGAAGAGGGGGTGGCGGGCGAGGGACCGCTCGGGGTTGAGGGCCTCGACCAGCCGCTCGAAGGGCAGGTCCTGGTGTTCGTAGGCAGCGAGGTCGGTCTCGCGGACGCGGCCGAGCAGGTCGGCGAAGCTCGGGTCGCCGGACAGATCGGTGCGCAGCACAAGGGAGTTGACGAAGAACCCGACCAGGTCCTCCAGCGCTTCGTCGCCGCGTCCGGAGACCGGGGCGCCGAGCGGGATGTCGTCGCCGGCGCCGAGGCGGTGCAGCAGGGTGGCCACGGTCGCCTGGGCGACCATGAACATGCTGACGCCGTGCAGACGGGCGAGTTCCCGCAGTGCGCGGGTGAGTGAGGCGGGCACGGTGAAGCCCACGGTTCCGCCGCGCCCGCTGGACTCCGCCGGACGCGGCCTGTCGGTGGGCAGGTTCAGCTCCTCGGGCAGACCGCCGAGAGCACGTGTCCAGTGGGCGAGCAGATCGGGCTCGGTCGCGTCGAGCAGGTCGCGCTGCCAGAGGGTGTAGTCGGCGTAACTCGCGGGCAGCGGGGCCCAGTCAGGGGTACGACCCTCGACGCGGGCCGCGTACGCGGAGCCCAGGTCGGCGAGCAGCGGCCGGTCGGACCACTCGTCGGTGGCGATGTGGTGCAGCAGGAGCAGCAAGACGTGTTCGTCGGGGCCGGTCGCGAACAGGGTGACGCGGAGCGGTAGTTCGCGCTTCAGGTCGAATGCGTGCGCGGCCTCGCGGGCCAACTCCTTGTACGGCGCAGTGTGTACGGGTACGACCGTGTCCTGCGGGTCGAGCACGTCCTGGTACGGCACTCCGTCCTCGGCCGGGAAGAGCGTGCGCAGCGGGGCGTGCCGGGCGACGAGGTCGCCGACGGCGGCTTCCAGCGCGGCGCGGTCCAGTGGGCCGGTGAGTCGCCAGGCGGCGGGGATGTTGTAGGCCGGGTCGGGTCCGGCGACCTGGTGGTGCAGCCACAGTCCGCGCTGGGCGGAGGAGAGGGGAAGTCGGTCCGGACGGGGGCGCGGGTCGGCCAGGGCCGGGCGGCTGTCGGTGCGGCCGACGTCGAGGCGGGCGGCCAGCCGGGCCACGGTGGGCGCGTCGAACACCGTCCGCAGGGACAGCTCGCCGCCCAGCAGGCTTCGGACGCGGCTGACCAGACGCATGGCGAGCAGGGAGTGGCCGCCGAGGGCGAAGAAGTCGTCGTCGAGGCCGACCCGGTCGACGCCGAGCACCGCGGCGAACTGCTCGCACAGCAGCTCCTCGCGCGGGGTGCGTGGCCGTCGGCCGACCGGTGCGGCCGTCGCCACGGGCGCGGGCAGGGCGGCCTTGTCGAGCTTGCCGCTGACAGTGCGCGGCAGCGCGTCGAGGACGACGAAGGCCGCGGGGACCATGTGGTCCGGCAACACCTCGGCACAGTGCGCGCGCAGCGCCGCCGGGTCCCGCGTCTCACCCGCTCGCACCCGAGTGGTGTACGCGACCAGGCGAGGTGCGCCGGGCTGATCCTCGTGGACGACGACGGCCGCGGCGCCGACGGCCGGATGGCCGGCCAACACCGCCTCGATCTCGCCGAGTTCGATGCGGAAGCCCCGCAGCTTGACCTGGTCGTCGGCGCGGCCGAGGAAGACAAGGGTGCCGTCGTGACGGCGCCGGACCAGGTCGCCGGTGCGGTACATGCGTGTGCCGGGGTCACCGAACGGGTCGGCGACGAAGCGCTCGGCGGTCAGAGCCGGGCGGCCGAGGTAGCCGTGGGCCAGGCCCTCACCGGCGAGGTACAGCTCGCCGGGCACGCCGACCGGGGTCGGGCGCAGGCGGTCGTCGAGGACATGGGCGCGGATGTTGTCGAGCGGGGCGGCCCAGTCCGTGGTGCCGTGGTGCCAGCCGTACGCGTCGACCGCGCACTCGGTGGGGCCGTACAGGTCGTGCACGGCCGTGTCGGGCAGCTCGGTCAGCCGCTGCCACAGGGCGGGCGGGGTGGCCTCACCGCCCACCGCGATGACGGCGGGTACGCGGCTGCCGGGGGCGAGGAAGCCGTGGTGCAGCAGTTCACGGAGGTAGGTCGGTGTGAGGTCGACGAAGTCGATGTGCGCTTCGTCGATGCGGTGCAGCAGGGCGGCCGGGTCGAGCATGGTCGTCTCGTCGACGACGTGCAGTTCGTGACCGGCGAGCAGCCACAGCAGCGGTTCCCAGGAACCGTCGAAGACGAACGAGGCCGCGTGGAGGGCGCGCAGCACCTCCCGGCCGGTGTCGCGGACGGCCGGCTCGATCAGGTCCCGCAGGTGGGAGCCGTACAGGTTGCTCAGGCCCCGGTGAGTGCCGACGACGCCCTTGGGGCGGCCGGTCGAGCCGGAGGTGTAGATCGTGTAGGCGGCGTCCAGGGGGTGGGAGCGGTGGTGGTGCGGCTGGTGCGGGACGGGGAGCGGGCCGTCGATCAGCAGCCTCGGCACGCCGGGTGTCTCGGGGAGGCGCTCGGTGAAATCGCGGGTGGTGAGCAGGCAGCCCGGTTGCGCGTCGGCGAGCATGAACTCCAGCCGGTCCGCGGGGAGTTCGGGGTCCAGCGGGAGATAGGCGGCGCCCGATGCGAGGACGCCGAGCAGGGCCGGGACCATCTCATGGCGCGGCAGGGCGATGCCCACGACACCGCCGCTCTTAGCGCCGTGGGCGCGCAGGAGAGCGGCGAGGATCTCAACGCGAGTGTGCAGTTCGGCGAAGGTCCAGCGGCGGAGTGCGTCCGGGGTGCCGGTGACCAGCGCGGTGCGGGTGGGGTGGGCGTGTGCGGTGTCGGCGAGCACCTCGGTGACCGTGCGGGTTTCGCGGGGGTGCGCGGTGTCGTTCCAGGCGCCGGTCGCGGCCGTCTCCTCGGCCGGGGTGAGCACGTCGAGCAAGGCCAGCGGGACGTCCGGGGCGTCGGCGGACCGGGTGAGCAGCAGGACGAGCCGGTCGGCGAACAAGGCCGCGCTCTCAGTGTCGAGCAGGTCGGTGGCGTACTCCAGTAGGAGGGTGATGCGGCCGGAGATGTCGGACTCGTCGACGAAGGTGAAGTCGAGGTCGAACTTCGCGGTGCCGGTGTCCATCTCGTACCACTCGGCGGGCAGCCCGAGCTGGGTCTCCGGGTCGCCCTCGGGCCGGTGGTGGTAGCCCAGCATGACCTGGAAGAGCGGGTTGCGGCCGGCCAGCCGGGGCGGGTTGACGGCCTCGACCACGCGGTCGAAGGGCACGTCCTGGTGCTCGAACGCGGCGAGCGAGGACTCCTTTACCCGGTCCAGGAGTTGACGGAACGTCAAGTCGCCGTCGGGGCTGGACAGGTCGGTGCGCAGGACGAGCGTGTTCACGAAGAACCCGACGAGGTCGTCCAGCGCGCTGTCGGTGCGCCCTGCGATCGGGGCGCCCAGCGGGATGTCGTCGCCCGCGCCGAGCCGGTGCAGCAACGCGGCGGTGGCCGCCTGAAGCAGCATGAACATGCTGGTGCCGGTCGCGGCGGACAGGTCACGCAGGGCGCGTCCGGTGTCCTCGGGCACGGTCCGGCGTACGGTGTCGCCGCGCCCGCTGGGCTCGGCGCGCCGGGGGCGGTCGAGGGGCAGCTCCAGCTCCTCGGGCAGGTCGCGCAACACATTGGTCCAGTAGGCGAGTTGGACCGCTCCGAACTGGTCGAACAGCCGGTCCTGCCAGAGGGTGTAGTCCGCGTACTGCACCGGCAGCGGCTCCCAGCCGGGACTCTCGCCCGCCGCACGGGCCGCGTAGGCGGTGTGCAGGTCGGCGAGGAAGGGCCGGTCCGACCACTCGTCCGTGGTGATGTGGTGCAGGACCACCGCGACCACCTGGTCGTCGGGCGCCAGGCGGAACACCTCGGCACGCACGGGCAGTTCACGCGTGAGGTCGAAGGCGCGGAGCTGCGCGGACTCGATACGGGCGGGCAACTCGTCCTCGACGCAGTCCGTCAGGGTGAAGGACGGCTCGGCATCCTCGGGGGCGAGGATGTACTGGCAGGGCTCTCCCCCGTGTTCGACGACCAGGGTGCGCAGCGACTCGTGGCGGGCGGTGACGTCCCGCAGAGCCTGGCGCAGGGCGGGTATGTCGAGGGTGCCGCGCAGCCGGAAGACCAGCGGGAAGTTGTAGGCCGCTCCCCCGCCGGTGATGCCCTCCACCAGCCAGAGCCGACGCTGTGCCGCCGACAGCGGGAGGTGCGCGGGGCGTTCGGCGACGGCGGTGACCGGCGGCCGGGCGGGCTTGTTGTTGTCGGCACGCAGGGCGAGCCGGGCGGGCGTGGGCGCCTCGAACAGGTCGCGGATGGCGAGTTCGGTACCCAGTTCGCCGCGGGCCCGGCTGACCAGGCGGGTGGCGAGGAGCGAGTGGCCGCCGAGCTCGAAGAAGTCGTCCTCGGCACCGGTCTCGGGCAGGCCGAGCACCTCGGCGAAGAGCCGGCAGAGCGTCTCCTCGCGCGGGGTGCGCGGGCCGCGTCCGCCGCCCAGGGCGACGGCGGGTTCGGCGTCGGGCAGGGCCCGGACGTCGAGCTTGCCGTTGGCGTTCATCGGCAGGGTGTCGACGGTGACGAAGGCGGCCGGGACCATGTAATCGGGCAGTTCACGGCCCAGGTCGTCACGCAACCGCCGTACGAGTGCGCTCTGTTCGCGTGCCGAGGTCGGGTCGTTGGCATAGGGCGCGCTGCCGCCGCCCGGGCGGTACAGCCCGGCGGTGAGCCGGAAGGCGTCCTGGCCTGCGTTGGCGGACTGGGCGGACTGGTCGGACCGGGGGATGAACACGGCCTCGTAGCAGCCGGGTTCGGCGGACCAGGTGGTCAGCGCCCGGCAGCCGTGACGGTCGGCGAGGTCGTGCAGGGTCTCCGGGTCCACGCCGTGCTCGACGGTACGGCCGTCCGGGATGCCCGTGACACGCAACGAGCCGCCACCGTTCAGCCGTTGACCCAGGTCGCTGATCTCGCTCCAGGCGACGGCCGGCACGTCGTCCAGCCGCAGATCGGGCTCGCCCTGGTACAGCACCACGTCGTAGCGGTGCCGGGTCAGCTCGTTGTGGTGGTGGCCGCGCTTGGTGCGCAGGTCGACGCCGTGGCCGAGGGAGGCGAAGTAGTCGGGGTCGACCAGGAGTTCCTTCTCCAGGCGCAGTCCGCGCTCGACGGCCCGCTCCAGGTCGGCCTCGGCGGTGCCGCGCGCCCGCTGGATCTCGGTGTGGAAGGTGCGGGCCCGGCGCGGGTCGCGCACGTCGCCGACGAACAGGGCGCCACCGGGGGCGAGCAGTTCCATGGCGCCGTTCAGCACGGTGGTGAGGTGGTCGATGCTCGGGAAGTACTGGATGACGGAGTTGATGACGATCGTGTCGAAGTAGGCGAAGGGCAGACCGCTGAGGTCCTCGGCGGGCCGGCAGCGCAGTTCGACCTTGGCGGCCAGCTCCGGGTCGCGCCGCACCTCCTCGCCGATCTTGCGGATGACGGGGGCGGCGAAGTCGGTCGCCCAGTAGGCCTCCGCGTCCGGGGCCAGCCGGGAGAGCAACAGGCCTGATCCGACGCCGATTTCGAGGATGCGGCGGGGCTTCAGCTCGCCGATGCGGTCGAGGGTGGCCTCGCGCCAGGCGTGCATCTCCTCGAAGGGGATGGGCCGGCCGTCGTAGGAGCTGTCCCAGCCGTCGTACCGCTCGGTGAAGACGGCGGTGCCGATCTCCTCGTACTCGTCTTCGTAGATCTCCTGCCACTCGCCGACCTGGGCGGCCTCGGCGGCCGACCGTTCCTGGTCGGTGCGCGTCGCGGGGACGACGTAGCCGACGAGCCGTTCGTCGCGGACGACGACGGCCGCCTGGGAGACCAGCGGGTGGTGGCTGAGGGCCGTCTCGATCTCGCCGGGCTCGATGCGGTAACCGCGGATCTTGACCTGGTCGTCGGTGCGGCCCAGGAAGTCGAGGTTGCCGTCGGGGCGGCGGCGCACCAGGTCGCCGGTGCGGTACAGGCGCTCCCCCGGCTCGCCGAACGGGTCGGCGACGAACCGTTCGGCGGTCAGGGCGGGGCGGTCGAGGTAGCCACGGGCCAGACCGATGCCGGCGATGTACAGCTCGCCGGGCACGCCCTCGGGCACGGGCCGCAGCCACGCGTCGAGGATGTGTGCGCGGGTGCCGCGGATGGGGCGGCCGACGGTGGGCGTGTCGCTGTCGAGGGTGCCGCCGCCGAGGGTGTTGATGGTGTACTCGGTCGGCCCGTAGAGGTTGTAGCCGTACGTCCCCTCGGTGTCGCGCAGGGCCGTCCACACCGTCTCCGGTACGGCCTCTCCGCCGAGCAGGACGAGCGGCGGTACGTGTCCCTCCAGCAGGCCCTGTTCGATCAGCAGCCGGGCGTAGGTGGGGGTGACGTTCACGACGTCGATGCGGTGCCGCTCGCAGTAGGCGGTCAACGCCTCGGCGTCGCGCCGGAGTTCCTCGTCGCAGATGTGCACCTCGTGGCCCTCGACGAGCCAGAGCAGTTCCTCCCACGACATGTCGAAGGCGAAGGAGACGGTGTGCGCGATGCGCAGCCGTCGACCGCCGGCCGAGGCGATGGCGGGGGCGAAGATCTCTTGCTGGTGGTTGAGCTGCATGTTCGTCAGGCCCCGGTACGGGGTGACGACGCCCTTGGGGCGGCCGGTGGAGCCGGAGGTGTAGATGACGTAGGCGGGATGTTCCAGGCTGAACCGGGACCGGACGGGTGCGTCGGACAGATCCGCCAACTCCCGCTGCACGTCAGGGTCGTCAAGCAGGACCGCGGGTGTCTCCCCCAGGTTCAGGGTGGCGGCGACGGGCGCGGTGGTGAGCAGGACGAGCGGGCGGGCGTCGGCCAGCATCAGGGACAACCGGTCGGCCGGGTGGTCGAGTTCGAGGGGCAGGTAGGCGGCGCCGGTGCGCAGGACGGCGAACAGCGCCACGACCATGTCGGTCGAGCGGGGCAGGCCGAGGGCGACGACCCGCTCGGGGTCGGCACCTCGGTCGAGGAGCAGCCGGGCCATGCGGTTGACGGCGGCGTCGAGTTCGGCGTAGGTGAGCGTGCGGTCGCCGAAGACGAGGGCGCGGTCGTCGGGGGTGCGGGCCGCCTGCTGGGCCAGCAGGTCGGCCACGGTGTCCTCGGGGTCGGGGACCCGACTCGACGCCCACTCCTCGCGCAGGGCCGCGCGCTCGGCGGGCAGGACCGGGTCGAGGGAGCCGACGGCGGCCGACAGATCGGCGGTCATCCGCTCCAGCAGCAGCGCGAAGCGGTCAAGGAGGGCGTGCGCGTCGTCCGCCGGGACGAGGTCGGCACGGTGGGTGAGGGTGACCTGGATGGAACGTCCTGGCGTCACCACGAGGTTGACCGGGTAGTGGGTCGCGTCGACGTTGGCGACGGCGGTCGCGCCGTGCCGGACCCGCAGCTGCTCCAGGCGCTCCTCGGTGTCGTTGTTGCGCAGCACGAAGAGGGTGTCGAACAGCTTGCGGTGGCCGGACTCCGCCTGGATCACGCCGAGGCTGAGGTGCTCGTGGGGCATAAGGTCGAGCCGTTCGCCCTGGACGCGCCGGAGCAGGTCGAGGACCGGCTCGGCGGGGTCGTACGCGATCCGGGCGGGGACCGTGTTGAGGAACAGGCCGATGACGTGCTCGACGTCGGGCACCTCGCTGGGGCGGCCGGCGACGGTGGTGCCGAAGACGACGTCGGTACGCCCCGTCGTGGACGCCAGGGTCAGACCCCAGGCGGCGTTGAGCACGGTGTTGAGGGTCAGTCCGTGCGCCCGGCCCGTCTCACGCAGCCGCTCGGAGAGTTCGGGCGTCAGCCGCGTGTCCAACTGGTCCGGGATCACCGGTTCGAGGCCGTCCGCCGCCGTCGGCGCGAGCAGCGTGGGCTCCTCGAGACCGGCGAGGGCCGAGCGCCAGGCGCCGTTGGCGATCGAGTCGTCCTGCTCGTCCAACCAGGTCAGGTAGTCACGGTAGTTGCCGGGCCGGGGCAGCTCGGAGGCGTCGCCGCCGGACGCGTAGAGAGCGAAGAGTTCGTCCAGGAAGAGCCAGGCCGACCAGCCGTCCCACAGGATCAGGTGGCGGCCGATGACGAGCCGGTCGCCGCGCTCGGCGCCGAGGCGGACCAGCAGCAGACGGAACAGCGGGGGCGCGGAGAGGTCGAAGCGGCGGGTGCGCTCGGCGTCCGTCAACTCCCGCAGAAGGGCGTCCTGTTCGGGTGCGAGCAGGTGCGAGAGATCGACCTCGTCGAGCGGGATGTCCAGGTCCTCGACGATGAACTGCACCGGGCTGTCGAGCCCGTCGCTCGTGAAGCCGGCGCGCAGGCCCGGATTGCGGGTCAGCAGGGTACGGACGGCCGCCCGGAGCCGGTCGGTGTCGAGACGGCTCGCGAAGTCGAAGGTCTCGTGGACGGTGTAGACGTCCAGCGCGCCGGCGTCGTAGGCGGAGTGGAAGAACAGGCCTTCCTGGAGGGGCGCCAGGGGCCATACGTCGGCGACGGCGGCGGGCGCGGCCAGGGCGCGGAGGCGGGCGCGCTGGGCCTGCGTGAGTGTCGGGCCGGTGGGCGGGGCGCTCTCGCGGGCGACTCGCCCGGTGGCGACGGCGGCCGTGGCGAGGGCCGCGGGGGTGCGGTGGGTGAACACGTCGCGCGGGGTGAGTTCGAGACCTGCCGAGCGGGCGCGGCTGGAGACGCCGATGGAGCTGATGCTGTCGCCGCCGAGCAGGAAGAAGTCGTCGTCGGGGCCCGTGTCCTCGATGCCGAGGACGGCCGCGAAGATCTCCATCAGCAGCTGCTCTCGCGCGCCCGAGGGTGCGCGGCGCACGGCACGCTCCACCTCGGGGGCGGGCAGCGCGCGCTGGTCCAGCTTGCCGCTGGGGGTGAGCGGGAGCGCGTCGAGCACGACGTAGGCGTCGGGGAGCAGGGCGGCAGGCAGGCGCTCGGCCAGAGCGGCGCGCAGGGCGGCCGGGACGACGGCGGTGGGGTCCGCGTCCCGCGCGGGAACCACGTAGGCCACGAGTCGGTCGTCGCGTACGGTCACGGCGGCCTGGGCGATGCCCGCCAGGGTGCCCAACTCGGCCTCGATCTCGCCGAGTTCGACGCGGTTGCCGCGCAGCTTCACCTGACGGTCGGTGCGGCCGAGGTAGTCGAGGGTTCCGTCGGGGCGACGGCGGACCAGGTCGCCGGTCCGGTACATCCGTCCGCCGGGCGCGCCGAAGGGGTCGGCCACGAAGCGGTCGGCGGTCAGGCCGGGGCGCGCGTGATAGCCGCGGGCCAACTGGACACCGGTCAGGTACAGCTCGCCGGGTACGCCGTCGGGGACGGGGCTCAGGCAGGAGTCGAGGACGCGCAGGCCGGTGTTCCAGACGGGCCGTCCAATCGGCACGGTCGTGTCCGGCGCGCCGTCATGGGTGTGGTGCGTGACGTCGACGGCAGCCTCGGTGGGGCCGTACAGGTTGTGCAGCGGTACGCCGGTCAGGGCCTGCCAGCGGTCGGCGGCGCGACCGGGCAGCGCCTCGCCGCTGCTAAAGACCCGGCGCAGGCTCAGCGCCCACCCGGGGTCGGCGGTGATGTCCTCGGCGGCGAGGAACGCCTCCAGCATCGACGGCACGAAGTGCAGGGTCGTCACGCCCTGTTCGCGGATGACGCGGGCGAGATAGGCGGGGTCGCGGTGTCCGTCCGGGGCAGCGAGCACGACGGCCGCGCCCTCGCACAGCGCCCAGAAGAACTCCCAGACGCTCACGTCGAAACTGGACGGCGTCTTCTGCAACACCCGGTCGTCGGCGGTGAGTCCGTAGGCGCCCTGCATCCACGCGAGGCGGTTGACGATTGCGCGGTGGCTGACCACGACGCCCTTGGGACGGCCGGTGGAGCCGGAGGTGTAGATCAGGTAGGCGGGGTGGTCGGGGTCAGCTTCGGCTTCGGCTTCGGCGTGCTCGGAGTCCGGGTCGGTGGCCCGGGTGGCGTCCGGGTCGGCAAACGGCACTTCCCGTCCGTCGGCAAGCAGCAAGTCCTGTCCGTCGACGAGCACCACTTCCGCGCCGTCGACCACGGGCAGCCGTTCCGCCGCCCACTCCGTGCTGACCACGAGCGTCGCGCCGGAGTCGGTGAGCATGTGGCCAATGCGATCGGCCGGGTAGTCCAGGTCGAGCGGCAGATAGGCCGCACCGGACTTCAGGACACCGAGCAACGCCACCATCAGCTCGGGAGAGCGCGGGACGGCGACGGCGACGAACTGCTCGGGACCCGCTCCCTTGGCGCGCAGCCGGCGGGCCAACACCTCGGCCCGGGAATCCAGTTCGGCGTACGTGAGAGTCGTGCCGTCGAAGACGACGGCCGTGGCGTCGGGAGTACGGGCGACCTGGGCGGCGATCCGGGCGGTCAGGGTCGTGGCGGGAACCGGGCGCGCCTCACCGGCGGAGTGCGCGTTTACTCGCTCGCGCGCGGTGAGCAGGTCGAGGGCGGCCACCTGGGTGCCCGGGTCGTCGGCGAGGGTCTCCAGGAGGAGGGTGAGCCGGTCGGCGAGGACCTGGACGGCCTCTGCGTCCAGACGGCGGGTGTGGTGCTTCAGACGCAGGTCGAGGCGGCGGCCCGGCTTCACGATCAGGGCCAGGGGGTAGTGGACGGCGTCATGGAAAGCGTGACCGGCGATCCGGACCGTGCCGGTGCGGTCGGTGACGTCGGACTCGGCCGGGTAGTTCTCGAACACGACGAGGGTGTCGAAGAGTTCGCCGGCGCCCGCGTGCCCGCTGACGCGCTGGATCTCGGCGAGGCCGAGGTGCTGGTGGTCCAGGAGTGCGGCCTGCTCGTCCTGGAGCTGGTCGAGCACCGCTCCGAGGGTGGCCTCGGGCGTCCACCGCAGGCGGGTGGGCAGGGTGTTGATGAACAGGCCGACCATCGACTCGATGCCGGCCACGGCCGCGTCCCGGCCGGAGACGGTCGTGCCGAAGAGTACGTCCTGACGGTCCGTCAATCGGCTGATCAGCAGACCCCAGGCACACTGCACGAGCGTGCCGAGGGTGACGCCCCGCTCCCGGGCGCGGGCAGTGAGCCGCACGGTCGTCCGCTCGGACAACTCCACGCGGATCTGGGCCGGTTCGACGGGCCCCGGCACGGCGGGCACGGTGACCAGCCGGGTGGGCTCGTCGACCCCGGCAAGGGCGGCCGACCAGGCGGTACGAGCGGCGTCCCGGTCCGCGCGGGCCATGCGCCGCAGGTAGGAGCGGTACGGGGCCGGCTCGGGAAGCGTCGGCTGCGCCCCCGACGTAGATGCCGACTGGTCCAGGGTGATCGAGTCGGCGACAGCCGAACCAGTCTCGTACAGCGCCAGCAGCTCACGATGCAGAATCGGCAACGACCAGCCGTCAGCCACGATGTGATGGAACGTCAGCACCAGTCGGCACCGTTCCGGAGAGAGCCGCACCAGCGCACACCGCACCAACGGCGGGCGCGCGAGGTCGAATCGCCGGGCCCGCTCATCGGCGGCCACGGCCTCCGCGAGGGTGCGCCGTACGGTCGCGTCCTCCTGCGCGACCAGGTCCACCTCACGCCAGGGCAGATCCAGACCGGCCGCGATCAGCTGCACGGGACGACCGTCGGGCAGCTGACGGAAGCAGGCACGCAGCGGGGCATGGCGGGCCAGCAGACCCTGCGCCGCACGCCGCAGCGCCGCGCCGTCCACCGGTCCCGTGAGCTCAATCATCTGCTGGACGACGTAGGCGTCATGCTCGGTACCGTCCACGAGGGCGTGGAAGAAGAAGCCCTCCTGGAGCGGCCCGAGCGGCAGCACCTCGTCCACCTCGACGGGGAACTCCCCCTGGAGCGCACCAAGTTCGTCGGCGGACAGCTCGTCCCACGGGTCCACGTCCGCCGTGTCCGTGAGGTCGCCCGTGCGCGCCACCGTGGCCAGTTCGGCCACCGTCCGGTACCGGAACACGTCGCGGGGGGTCAGTTCCAGACCGGCGGTCCGGGCGAGGACAAGCAGGTGGATGGCGACGATGCTGTCCCCGCCGAGGGCGAAGAAGTCGTCGTCGACCGTCACCGCGGGTACTCGTAGGGCCTGCGCGTACAGGTCGCACAGCAGTCGCTCGCGCGGGGTGCGCGGGGCGCGGCCGGCGCTGAGGCGGGTGTAGTCGGGGGCGGGCAGGGCGGCGGTGTCGAGCTTGCCGCTGGGCGTGACGGGGAGCCGGTCCAGCGGCACGACGGCGGACGGCGCCATGTACTCGGGCAGGTACTCGGCCGCGTGCGCGCGCAGGGCGCCCACCAGCGCCGTGATGGTGCGGAAGGGTGCGGGCCGGTTGGTGTGCGGGCGTCTGCCGCCCGGCCGGTAGGGCGTCAGCAGGACAGGGTCGCCGTCGGGGGCCAACACGGCGTCGAGCGAGCCGTCGTCCGCCTCGCCGTTCCAGGTGAGGACGGCGCGGTAGCCGTGCCGGGCAGCGATCTCGTGCAGCGTCTCGGGGTCGACGCCTCGCACCGCGGCGAGAGAGCCGAGGGAGCCGTCGGCCGAGAGGGACCCGTCGGCGGTCAGCGGGCGGCTGCTGTCGTCGAGGGAGCCGAGTGCCGCGAGGTCGTCGGCGAGGCGGTCGTTGGGGACTCCGGTGAGTCGCAGCCGCGTCGGGCGGGTCTCGGCCGCCAGCAGGTCGTCCAGCGCTTCGGGGGTGCCGAGCGCCGACCAAGGGGTTTCCACGGGTTCCTGGATCGGGGGCGGTACGGCACCCGCCCCGTCACCCTCCTCGCCCGCTTCGGCAGCACGCAGCACGACGTCGTACCGGTAGCGGGTGAGTTCGTTGTGGTGGGTGCCGCGCTTGACCCGGACGTCGGCGGTGAGGCCGTCGAGGGTCGTGAAGTAGTCGGGGTCGACGAGGAGTTCGCCCTCCCAGGCGACGGCCCGTTCGACGGCGGCGCGGAGGGTCTCCTTGTCCTCGTCGCCCTCGTGCGCCGCGCGGAGCTGTTCGACGGCCGCGCACAGGGTGCGCAACAGACGGTGGTTGCGGACGTCGCCGACGAACACGGCGCCACCTGGGGCGAGTAGGCCCGCGGCCGTGCGAAGCACGTCGGTGAGGTAGTCGGCGCCGGGGAAGTACTGGGCGACGGAGTTGATGACGACGGTGTCAAAAAATCGTTCCGGCAGACCGGCGAGGTCGTGTGCGGGCCGGGCCGACAAACGCACCCGGTCGGCGAGTTCAGGAACCTGGTCCACCTGGGTCCGCAGCGCGCGGACCGCTTCCTCGGAGAGGTCGGTGCCCCAGTACTCCTCGCAGTCCGGGGCAAGCCGGGACAGCAGCAGGCCGCTGCCGACGCCGATCTCCAGGACGCGGCGCGGGCGGAGTTCGCGGATGCTCGCCACGGTGGTCTCGCGCCACTCGCGCATGTCCGCGAGGGGGATGGGCAGCCCGTCGTACATGCTGTTCCAGCCGGCGAAGTTCTCCTCGAACCCCTCGGATCCGGCCGCCGAGTACAGCAGTTCGTGCAGGCCCTTCCAGGCGGCGACCTCCGCGCCGCCCTCCAGGGACGGCACGACGTAGGCGGCCAGGCGGCGTTCGCCGGGGCGGTCCTCGCGGACGACCACGGCGGCCTGGTCGACGGCGGGGTGCGCGCGCAGGACGGACTCGATCTCGCCGGGTTCGATGCGGAAGCCGCGCAGCTTCACCTGGCTGTCCGCGCGGCCGTGGAACTCCAGGCGCCCGTCGGCTCTCCAGCGCACGAGGTCGCCTGTGCGGTACAGGCGTTCGCCGGGCGCCCCGAAGGGGTCGGCGACGAAGCGTTCCGCGGTCAGGGCCGGGCGGCCGAGGTAGCCGCGGGCCAGTCCCGCCCCGCCGAGGTAGAGCTCGCCGGTGACGCCGGCCGGGACTGGGCGCAGCCGGTCGTCCAGGACGTAGGCGCGGGTACCGGGGTCGGGGATGCCGATGGGCACGAGGGTGCCCGGCGGAGTGTCGGGGTCGCAGCGGCCGAGCGTGGAGTTGGTGGTCGCCTCGGTGGGACCGTAGGCGTTGAACATCATGCGGCCACGCGCGTAGCGCCCGACGAGTTCGGGCGAGACCCGTTCGGTGCCCGCCAACAGGGTTGCTTCCGGCGGGAGGTGGACGTCGTCGGGCAGGGCGGCGAGCAGGGCGGGCGGCAGGATCATGAAGGTGATCCCGTGCTCGTGGGCGTAGTCGGCGAGGGGCGCGCCGGGGACGCGGCGGTCGGCGGGGACGACGACGAGGCGCCCGCCGGAGAGCAGGCCGAGGCACAGGTCCCAGAACGCCACGTCGAAGCTGGGCGACGCGAACTGGAGGACGCGGCTGTGCGGTCCGATGCCGAAGCTCTCGGACTGGGTGGCGACCAGCTTGGCGACACCGGCGTGCGTGAGCACGACGCCCTTGGGGCGGCCGGTGGAGCCCGAGGTGTAGATGACGTACGCGGCGTGCGCGACCGTCAGCCCGGCCGCGGACCCCGGCGCCTCGGCCGGGTGCGCGCTCAACTCGGCGACGGTGTCGGCTGCGTCCAGGACGAGTCGCCGCGGCCCGTCGGGCGGCAGGTCGGGCAGGACGTCGGTGGTGGTGACCAGGCAGACGGGATCGGCGTCGGCGAGCATGTGGGCGACGCGGTCGGCCGGATAGTCGGTGTCGACGGGCAGATAGGCGGCGCCCGCCTTCAGCACGGCGACCTCGGCGACGATCAGGTCGGCCGAGCGCGGCACGGCGAGGGCCACGACCTGGTCGGGTCCGGCGCCGCGGGCGGCCAGCGCGTGGGCCAACCGGGAGGCGCGGGCGTCGAGTTCGGCGTAGGTGAGGCGGACGTCCTCGTGCACGAGCGCGATCTCGTCCGGACGTGCGGCGACCTGGTCGGCGAACATCTCGGGCCAGGTGCGGGCGGGCACGTCGTGGTCAGTGTCGTTCCATTCGACGAGGACGCGGTGCCGTTCGTCGTCCTCCAGGAGCGCCAACTCGCCGACGGGAGTGTCCGGGTGTGCGAGGGCGTCGGTCAGCAGGGTGACGTAGTGGCCGAGGACGCGGTCTGCGGTGGCGGCCGCGAAGAGGTCGGTGCGGTAGTCGACGCGGACCTCGCCGTCGGCCACGGACAGGGCCAGGTCGAGCGGGCCACCGTCGTTCCAGGGCTCGGGGCCGAAGCCCACCGTGCAGAGCAGGCCTCCCCCGCGCACGGCCCCCGGCTCCAGCAGGGCCAGCAGCTCGGCGGTGGGCATGCGATGGGCGTCGGCCTCGGCGTAGGCAGCAGTGATCCGCCCGGTCAACTCCCGGAACGGCGTGGCACCTTCGGCCGCCACCCGCAACGGAAGTCCCGCATGGGCCAGGGTCACGTCCGCCGCCGCACCGCCGTAGCGCAGCAGCAGGGCGGCGCAGGCGGCGAGCAGGACGGAGTCGGCGGCGGACCCGTCGAAGGCGCGGGTCCGGGTCGCCAGCGGTACCGGGTCGGGTACGACGTGCGGGTACGGGAAGTCGGTCGGCAGCGGCGGCTCCTGGGCCGTCGCCGCGTACAGGTGTCGCCAGTAGGCCTCCGCGGTCCCGCCCGCCGAAGCCGTCTCAGCCGAAGTGCTCTCGGCCGAAGCCGTCTCAGAAGATCGCGTAGTGCCCGACACAGCGGCCCGTGCCTCCCATTGCGGTGCGGATCCGGCCTGGCTGGCCGTAACCGCTCGAATAGTAAGGTAAGCATTGCCTTACTAAGAAGACCTGTCGGTGAACCAATCACGACCGGTGACCGCGGTGAGGTTATGCTCCCCTTACCTCCGAACGGGGCAGCGATTTACGGACAATGACGTGGAGACAGGCCAGTGGCTCCAGGCAAGAAGACTCGCGCCACCTTGCTGGTGAGCTCGCTCGTGGCCCTGGTGGTCCTGCTCTCCCTGCTGTCCTTGGCGCTGGGCGCGCTGAGCATTCCGCTCGGCGATGTGGTGCGGGCCGTGCTCGGGCACCCGCCCAGCAGGCTCGTGGACAACGTGATCTGGTCGGTCCGCATCCCGCGCACCCTGCTCGCGTTGACGACCGGAGCGGCCCTCGGGATGTCGGGGGCGCTGATGCAGGCGCTGACCCGCAACCCGCTCGCGGATCCCGGCATCCTCGGTGTCAGCGCCGGAGCGTCCTTCGCGATCGTCGTCTCCGTCGCCGTGTTCGGGGTCACGTCGCTGTACGGATACGTGTGGTTCGCGTTCGGCGGGGCGCTCGCGGCGAGCGTGGTGGTCTACCTGCTGGGGCAGTTGGGCCGCTCCGGGGCCACTCCGGTGAAGCTGGCGCTGGCCGGCGTCGCCGTCACGTCCCTGCTGTCGTCGTTCACCAGCGCGGTGGTGCTGACCGACCCGGACGCGCTCAACCGCTACCGCTTCTGGTCGGCGGGTTCGCTCGCCGACCTGGACGCCGGAGATCTCCAGCGCATCCTGCCGTTCCTCGCCGTCGGCGCCGTACTCGCCCTGGCCTGCGCGCCCGCCCTCAACAGCCTCGCCCTGGGCGACGACGTGGCCGCCTCGCTCGGCCGCCGGCTCGGGCTCGTCCGGCTGCAGGGCGTCACCGCGGTGGTGCTGCTCACCGGCGCGTCGGTCGCCGTGATAGGTCCGGTGGTCTTCCTCGGTCTGGTGGTCCCGCACATCGCGCGGGTGCTCGCCCAGTACGCCGGGATCGGCCCCGATCAGCGCTGGCTGCTGCCCATGTCCGCGGCGCTCGCCCCCGTACTGCTGCTCACCGCCGACATCATCGGGCGGATGGCCGCGCGACCCACCGAGATCCAGGCCGGCGTCCTCGTCGCCTTCGTCGGCGGCCCCTTCTTCATCGCCCTGGTACGCCGCCGGAAGCTCGCGGAGGTCTGAGCCCGTGTCCGTATCGCCGCCGCCGACGTCCTCTCCGCCCCTGCCGCCGTCCACCTCCGTGCCGGCCCCCGTCTCCCGCGGTGGCGCTCGGCCGTTCCGGTTGAGCACACCGCCGATCTCCGGCGTGCTGCGTCCCCGACTGCTCCTGACCGGCGTACTCCTGGCCGTGGGCGCCTTCCTGCTGTTCTGCTGGGGACTCACCCTCGGCGACTACCCCGTCTCCTTCCCCGACGTACTGCGGGCGCTCACCGGTTCGGGCGACCCCGGCACGCTGACGGTCGTGCAGGACCTGCGCCTGCCACGAGCCCTCACCGGGCTGCTGGTCGGGATCGCGTTCGGCGTCTCCGGCGCGGTGTTCCAGACGATGACCCGCAATCCGCTGGCCAGCCCGGACATGATCGGGCTCACCGAAGGCGCCGGTACGGCCGTCGTGGCCGGGCTGGTGCTCGGCTGGACCGGCGGACTCGGGCTCCAGACGCTTGGTCTGCTCGGCGCCCTCGCCACCGCGATCGTCGTGTACGCGCTGGCATGGAAGGGCGGCGCCACCGGCTACCGGATCATCCTGGTCGGCATCGGCGTGTCCTGGATCTGCACCAGCGCGACCGACTTCCTGGTCGCGCGCGGCAGCCAGTTCCAGGCGCAGGAGGCCGTCGGCTGGCTGGTGGGCAACCTCAACGGCCGTACCTGGGACCAGGTCACCACGCTCGCCCTGGCGATGGCCGTGCTGCTGCCGGTCACCCTCGGCATGGGGCGCTGGATGCGCACCCTGCAACTGGGCGACGACGTGGCGGCGGGCCTGGGCACCCCGGTCCAGAAGGTCCGGCTCACCCTGTTGCTGGCCGGCGTCGGACTCATCGCCTTCGGCACGGCCGCGGCCGGACCGGTCGCCTTCGTGGCGCTGGCCGCACCCCAGATCGCCCAGCGGGTCGCGGGCACCGCCTCACCACCGCCCCTGGTCTCCGGGCTCACCGGCGCGTTCGCCGTCCTGGGCGCCGATCTCCTCGCCCGCGAGGCGATCCCCGGGACCGAACTGCCGGTCGGAATCGTCACCGGCGCGCTCGGCGCGCCGGTCCTGCTCTGGTTGCTCATCCGCGTCAACCGCGCGGGCTCAGGAGGCTGATCGCATGGCGTCCACCGACTCCCGCACCACGGTGCCCGGCCAGGGTGTCGCCTCCGCCGACAGCAGTGCCGCACCCGGTCCCGAGCTGCGGGCCCGGGACCTGCATCTGGCGTACGACGGCCGGACCGTCGTCGAGGATCTGCAGCTGTCGGTACCGACCGGGCGCGTGACGGCGATCGTCGGCGCCAACGCCTGCGGCAAGTCGACCCTGTTGCGCGCCCTCGCGCGCCTCCTCGCGCCCCACAAGGGCGTGGTGGAGCTCGACGGCGCCGCGCTGCGCTCGATCCCGACCCGCCAACTGGCCCGCAAGGTGGGCATCCTGCCCCAGACGCCGGTGGCGCCCGAGGGCTTGACGGTCGGCGACCTGGTCAGCCGGGGGCGTGCGCCGCACCAGACGTGGTGGCGCCAGTGGTCCGAGGCGGACCAGCGGGCGGTGCACGGGGCGCTCGCGGCGACCGGTCTGACCGACCTCGCGGACCGGCCGGTCGACGAACTCTCCGGCGGCCAGCGGCAACGGGCGTGGATCGCCATGGCCGTGGCCCAGGGCACGCCGGTGCTGCTCCTCGACGAGCCGACCACCTATCTGGACCTGGCCCACCAGATCGACGTACTCGATCTCGTCACGGACCTCAACCGGCGCGAGGGCCGCACCGTGGTGATGGTGCTGCACGACCTCAACCAGGCGTGCCGCTACGCCGATCACGTCATCGCCATGAAGGCGGGCCGGATCGTCGCGGAGGGCACTCCGACCCAGGTGGTGACCGAGGAGACCGTCGAGGACGTCTTCGCGCTGCGCTGCCGGGTCATCACGGATCCGGTGAGCGGAACCCCCCTGGTCATCCCCCTGGGCCGGCACCACGACGACGCTTCGGCGCCGGTGGAGTCCGCCGCCGTCCCGGTGACTCCACCGGACTCCGTTGCCAGGTAAGGCTAACCTTACTTAGCATGTGGCTGCCTGATGGGAGGCGATGCCACGGTGAAATCACCGCTCGACGATTCCGACGTCGTCCACGATGTACTGGGAATCGGCTTCGGACCGTCAAATCTCGCTCTCGCCATAGCGATCGAGGAACACAACGCGAGCCACCCGGAGGACGCGGCCCTCAACGCCCTGTTCCTGGAACGCCAGCCGGGCTTCGGCTGGCACCGGGGCATGCTGATCGACGACGCGACCATGCAGGTGTCCTTCCTCAAGGACCTGGTCACACTGCGCAATCCGACCAGCGACTACAGCTTCCTGTGCTTCCTGCGGGAGCGCGGCCGGCTGATCGACTTCCTGAACCAGAAGACGCTCTTCCCGCTGCGGGTCGAGTTCCACGAGTACTTCGCATGGGCGGCGGCCCGGGTCTCGCACCTCGTCTCCTACGACCAGGACGTGGTCGCGGTGGAGCCGGTGCGCGACGGCGAGGGCGCGGCCGACCACCTCCGGGTGGTCTGCCGGAGCACCGACGGCACGGGGCGCACGGTCGTGCGCCGGGCGCGCAACGTAAGCGTCGCCATGGGCCTCGAACCGCATGTGCCGCCCGGCATCGAACTCGGCCAACGCGTCTGGCACAACAGCCGGTTGCTGCCGGGAACGGATGAACTGGCCCGGTCGGGAGCACCGGTCCGCAGGGTCGTCGTGCTGGGCGCGGGGCAGAGCGCGGCCGAGACGGTCGACTATCTGCACCGCTCCTTCCCCGAGGCCGAGGTCTGCGCGGTCTTCGCCAAGTACGGCTACACCCCGGCCGACGACAGCCCGTTCGCCAACCGGATCTTCGACCCCGAGGCCGTGGACGTGTACTTCGGCGCGCCCTCGGAGGTGAAGCAGTCCCTCTTCGACTACCACCGCTCGACCAACTACTCCGTGGTCGACATGGAGTTGATCGAGGCGCTGTACGCAACCGCGTACAAGGAGAAGGTGAGCGGGCAGGAGCGCCTGCGGTTCCTCAACGTGTCCCGGGTGCGGGAGGTGCGCCGGAGCGCGGACGACGGACCGCTCGACATCGCCGTCGAGTATCTGCCCACCGGCGAACAGCAGGTGCTGGAGGCCGACTTGCTGGTGCTGGCCACCGGCTACCGGCCGCGTGACCTGTCGGCGCTGCTCGGTGAGGCGGCCAAGGTCTGTCTGCGGGACGACGGGGACGCGCTGCGGGTCAGACGCGACCACCGCGTGGAGACCGTGCCCGACGTCACCGCGGGCATCTACCTCCAGGGCGGTACCGAGCACACACACGGCCTGACCTCGACACTCCTGTCGACGGCCGCGGTCAGGGCGGCCGAGATCCATCAGTCGCTCAGGAACTCCTGGGCCCGGGTCTGAATCACCCACCGTCTGTCGGGGCAGTCTCCCCCGACAGACGGTGACCGTCGCTCCTCGCGAGGCGGTGGCTGCCGTTCCCGGAGCACGGCCGCAGCACCTCACGCACCCCTCCCGTTCCACTCCACCACAGCTGTCTCACGGACAACATCCGAGGTCAGGGCGCCGAACAGGGATTCATCAGGGAGTTCACCGGAATCCCTACCGAACACACGAACGCCCGCATAGCGTGCGGAGACCCGAACCGCTGCCCCACCGTCCGGCGGTCCGTATTCCTCGGGCCCACGCTCACCAGGAGACTCCGGGATGTCCTTCGACAGCTCCGACTTACGCCGCGCCCGGCAAGAACGCGAACGGGCTCCCTCCTCCACCCTGGCCCTGCGAGTTCCCCGCTGGGCGGCCGACCGTCAGTCACAAGGAGTCACGACCCGTCCACGGTCGTACACCGGACCGCACCGCACGCTGCGGCTGCTGCGCCGCGCCTGCCGCTGGCAGCGCCGCGTCGCCACCTTCGCGGCCCTCGGCTATTTCGCCCTCTTCCTGGCCCTCACCGTCGAAGTCCCCGAGCTGATGACCCGCCCCGCGCCGGGCGGCCTGCCCACCGGACTGGTCCTCGCACTGCTCCAACTCCCCGTCACCTGGCTGGCGGTGATCCTCTACGAGTTCACCGCGCGCCGCTACGTCGATCCGCTCGCCCGCCGGGTGCGCCGGCACGCCCGCGCGTCGGCCGCGACCGAGGAGACGCAGCCGTGACGGTCTTCAGCGGCGCCGCGCAGTCGTGGTCCCTGGTGGCGTTCTGCAGCGTGGTGACCCTCACGCTCCTGCTCTGCGTGCTGACGGGCCCCGACGGCGAGGACGACCTGGCCGAGTACTACACCGGCTACCGTTCCCTCTCGCCGCTGCGCAACGGCCTGGCCATCGCCGGTGACTACATCTCCGCCGCCACCGTCCTCACCATCGGCGGGGTCATCGCGTTATGCGGCTACGACGGTGTCGTGCTGGCCACCAGCGCGCTGCTGTCGCTGGTGCTGCTGATGTTCCTGATGGCCGAACCCCTGCACAACACCGGCCGGTTCACCATGGGCGACGTGCTGGTCCGCCGACTGCCCGGCCGGTCCGTGCGCATGGCCGCCTGTCTGGTCACGATCGTCGCGCTGGCGCCGATGATGGTCGTCCAACTCGCCGGTGTGGGGCAGCTGTTGGCCTACGTCCTCGGCTTCTCCGACAGCGGCATGAAGACCGGCTGCGTCATCGGGGCCGGCACGCTGATGATCAGCTACGCGGCGCTCGGCGGGATGCGGGGCACCGCGCTGATCCAGATCCTCAAGACGGTGATGCTGCTCGGCTCCGGGCTCGTGGTCGCGACGCTGATCCTGTACACGTTCGGCTGGAACCCGCAGGCGCTGTTCCAGGCGGGCGCGCGGGGCAGCGGGACCGGACCGCACTACCTGCGCTGGGGCATGCAGTTCGCCGGCGGACCCCACCCCGCCCTCGACATGATCAGCACCCAGGGCGCCATCGTGCTGGGCGGCGCCTGTCTGCCGCACGTGACCATGCGCATGTACACCGCAGGCAGCACCCGTCAGGTGCGGCGGGCGATGTCCTGGGCGGTCTCGTCCGTCGCGCTGTTCGTCCTGGTCCTCACCGTCGTCGCCGTCGGAGCCATGGCCCTGATCGGCAAGGCGGGTATCGCCGCCGGGGACCCGCGGGGCAACACCGCCTATCTGCTGGGCGCGAGGGCCGCCTTCGGCGCGCACCTGTCCCGGACGGAGGCCCTGGTGTTCGCCACCGTCACCACCGCGATCTTCCTCACCCTGCTCGCGTCCGTCGCCAGTATGACCCTCGCCTGCGCCAACTCGCTTGCCCACGACGTGATCGCCGCCAAGCGCCCCACCATGACACCGCGCCGCGAGATGGCCGTCGCCCGGTGGTCCGCACTGGTCGTCGGAGTCCCGGTGATCCTGCTGGCCGCGCTGGCCCAGCACCGCAGCCTCCAGCCGCTGGCCATCCTGTCCTTCTGCATCGGCGCGTCGGCGATCGCCCCCGCGCTCACCTACAGCCTCTTCTGGCGCCGCTTCACCCGTGCGGGTCTGCTGTGCACACTCATCGGCGGCACCCTCAGCGTCCTCGTCCTGATGACCGGCACCAACCTCGTCTCGGGGTCCCCGCTCGCGGCCTTCCCGGACGCCGACTTCAACTGGTTCCCCTTGACCACCACGGCACTTGTCTCGGTCCCCGTCGGGTTCCTCTCCGGCTGGCTGGGCACCATGCTCTCCGGCCGCAAGACCATCCGCCGCGAACGCGGACGCTACGAGAGCATGGAACACCTGCTGCTCGCCGGCCCTCCGGGACGCGGAACCGGATGAGCCCGACCGCAGACATGCCGTCCGCCGAGGCCGGCAGGCCGGCTCAACGACCGCGCAGCGCCGCGTCGATGATCCTCGCCGTCTGCTCGGTGACACCGACCAGCCGCTCCAGACTGTGCGCGGGATCGGTCAGGACACTCAAAGAGGCCACCGGCACACCGCTCGGGCCGTGCAGCGGCACGGCCAGACAGCACACCCCCACCGTCAACTCCTCGCGCTCGAAGGCGACTCCACGGATCCGGATCTCCGCGCACTCCTGCCGCCAGGTCGCGGGCACCGGGCCCACCGTGATCCGTGGATGCGCCGCGGCGACCAGGACCTTGCCCGCCGCCGTGAACCACGGCCAGTCCACGCGGTCCAGCAGCGGACCGAGCGCCGCCGGGGTCTCGCCGACCGTCCAGTCCAGGACAAAAGTCCGGCCTTCCCGCAGAACGTTGACCCCCACCGTCGCACCCGTGATGCGCGCCAGCCGGCGGGCCGGCTCCCGTGCGGCGGCCCGCAGTCCGGGATGGGGCTGCCATCCCTGCCCCAGCCCGAAGAGCCGCGGGCCCATGCGGTACCCCCTGCGGTTCCGCTCGACCACCCCCAACTCGACCATCTGCTCAAGGAGTCGGTACGCGGTCGTCTTGGGCAGTCCGCACTCCGCCGCGAGCCTGGTCAGTCCCGCCTCGCCGGCCCGCTCCACCGCGCCCAACAGCCCGAACGCACCCTCCAGCACACTGCGTCCGCCGCCGTCCGGCGCGGACAGCGGCGGTGGCGCGAGCCGCACGGCCGCCGGCTCGTACGGATGGCCCGGCAGCCGTGCCGGTGCCTCCGCCCTCCTCGTCGCGGTCGCTCCCCGTTGTTCGTTCACGTCCCACTCCCCCAGACACCGCCTGACCGGCTCCCCACGACGTCGCTCCCGCCCCCGGTGCGCCGCCGTGCGTGGAGACTGTGCGCCACCCCAGACTGAAGTTCGAGTGTGGCTCGGAACGTTGTCGATAGGTTGTCGCTCGGCATGAGAGTGTGCGCGCGGAGTGAAGAATATCTGTGCGGGGAGTGTGGATACCGTGGTCGAACTGCGCCTTCTCGGTCCCGTGGAGTTCTCGGTGGAGGGCCGGACCGTGGAGGTCGGACCGCCACAGCGCAGGGCCGTCCTGGCGGCGCTGGCGGTGGACGCCGGTCGGCCCGTCGCGACCGACGTACTCATCAAGCGAGTCTGGGGCGCCGAGCCGCCCGAGGGGGCACGGCGCGCGCTGCACGCGCACATAGCCCGGATCCGCCGGCTGTGCGAGGAGACCGACGACGCGGGGCATTCCCGGTTACGGCTGATGCGCCGCTCGGGCGGCTACCTCCTGGAGGCGCGCCCCGACCAGGTGGACATCCACCTCTTCCGGCAGTCGGTGGGCCGGGCCCGGGAGGCGGGGCGGACGGACGAGGCGCGTACGGCGCTGCTGCGCGAGGCGCTCGGACTGTGGCACGGCGAGCCACTCGCCGGCCTCGGCGGCCAGTGGGCGGCGCAGGTCCGCGAGGCATGGCGGCGGCAGCGCGTGGACGCCGCCGTCGGCTGGGCGCACATGGAGTCGCGCGTCGGTGATCCCGTCGCCGCGATCGGCCCCCTCACCGAACTCCTGGGCGAGTACCCGCTGGTGGAGCCCCTGACCGAGGCGCTGATGCGGGCGCTGCACGCCGCCGGACGCGGCGCGGAGGCACTGGACTGCTACGCCGTCGTCCGCAAGCGGCTCGCCGAGGAACTGGGCGCCGACCCCGGCCCGGAGCTGCGCAGGACACACCAGGCGATCCTCCGAGGAGGCCTCGGCGAACCCACCGCATGGCCGGCCTCCCGCACCCAGCCCGGACCCCCTCTCCCCGCACCTCCCCCGCCGCGGCCCTCACCGGTGACACCTTCTCGGCCAGGCGAGGTGCCCGTACAACTGCCCATGGGAGTACGGGGGTTCAGCGGGCGCGACGAGGAACTCGCCCGACTGGAGGAGATCCTGGTCTCGGCGACGGAACAGCCGTCGGCGGTGGTGATCTCGGCGGTGTCGGGCACCGCGGGGGTGGGCAAGACCGCGCTCGCCGTGCACTGGGCGCGCCGGGCCCAACGGGCCTTTCCCGACGGCCAGTTGTATGTGAACCTGCGCGGATTCGCGCCAGGCGGCTCGGTGATGAGTCCGGCGGAGGCGGTACGAGGATTCCTGGACGCCCTGGGGGTGCCACCCGCGCGGATCCCGGCCGGTCTCGAGGCGCAGGCCGGGCTGTACCGCAGCCTGCTGGCCGGGCGACGGATGCTGGTGGTGCTGGACAACGCCCGCGACGCCGAACAGGTGCGCCCGCTGCTGCCCGGGGCTCCCGGCTGTCTGGCGCTGATCACCAGCCGGAAGTCGCTGACCGGACTGGCGGCGGCCGAAGGAGCCCACCTGCTCACCATCGGACTGCTGGCTCCCGGCGAGGCACGGGAGTTGCTCATCCGCAGACTCGGCGCGGACCGGGTGGCGGCCGATCCCGGTGCTGTAGGGGAGATCATCGGCCGGTGCGCGGGGCTGCCGCTGGCGCTCGCGATCGTCGCCGCCCGCGCCGCCGCCCAGCCCGAACTCCCGCTCGCGGCACTGGCGGAGGAACTGCGCCGGGCAGACGGACGGCTGGACGCCCTGGACGGCGGGGAGGCGGCCAGTCAGGTGCGGGCGGTGTTCTCGTGGTCCTACCACGCGCTCAGTTCCGACGCCGGCCGGCTGTTCCGATTACTGGGTCTGCACCTCGGGCCCGACGCCGCGCTCCCGGCCATCGCCGCCCTCGCCGGCCTGCCGGAACCCCGCGCCCGCGTCCTGCTGACCGAACTGGTCCGCGGCCATCTGCTCACCGAACACCCCCTCGGCCGCTACGGGTTCCACGACCTGCTGCGCGCCTACGCCGCCGAACTGGTCGCCGCGCACGACAGCGACGACGCCCGCCGTGCCGCCTCGCACCGCATGTTCGACCACTACCTGCACACCGCCCATCTGGCCGACGCCCTGCTGACTCCCAGGCCCAACCCGACCCCCCTGCCGGCCGCCCAACCCGGCGCCGCACCGGAGGAGTTGACCGACCACCGGCAGGCGCAGGCCTGGTTCAGCGCCGAGGCACCGGTCCTCCTCGCGGCCGTGGAACGGGCGCCCGCCGCCGGCTTCCCCGTCCACACCTGGCGGCTCGCCTCGGCACTCACGACGTATCTCGACCGGCACGGGTACTGGCGGGCGCTGACCGACGTCCACACCAAGGCCCTGGACAGCGCCCGGCACCAGGGCGACCGGGCCGGGCAGGCGGAGGCCCACCGCGGTCTCGGCCTGGCTCAGGACCGGCTGAATCGTCCCGCCGAGGCCCGTGCCAACTACCTGCGCGCGCTGGAGCTGTTCGGCGAGGTCGGCAGCCATGACGGGCAAGCGCGGATCCACCAGCACCTTTCCCGGATGTACAACGCCCAGGGCCGCCATCAGCAGGCGCTGGGGCACGCGCACGACAGCCTCGCGCACCACCGTGCCGCCGAGGACCGCGCCGGGCAGTCCGCCGCGCTGAACAACATCGGCTGGACCCTGGCCCAACTCGGCGACCACCAACAGGCGCTCACGCACTGCCGCCAGGCTCTCGATCTGGCCGAGGAGACCGGGGACCTCAACGGACAGGCCCACATCCAGGACAGCCTCGGCTACATCCACCACCGCCTCGGCCGGCACACCGAGGCCGTCGACCGGTACCGGCAGGCCCTCGACCTCTTCCACCAGACCGGCGCCCGCCGCAGCGAGGCCGCCGCTCTCGTCTGCCTGGGCGACATCCTGCACACCATCGCCCGGCCACACGCCGCCCGCACCGCGTGGACCCAGGCCCTGACCATCACCACCGAACTCGGTCTCCCGGACACGGATCTCCTGCGCGCCCGGCTGCTGGACCAACCCGGCCCGGCCCCCACCGACAGCACCACTCAACCGTCCTTCTCCGAACCGGTCCGGAGCCCGCAGCAGCCGCGTCCGGCACCGGCCTGAGGTCCTGTCCCCGGCATGATCACTGCCGGGTGTCGGGGGAGAAGTCAACGCCCTGGTCGTTGAGTTGGTGCCGGATCACGAACTCCTCGACACCACCGGTCGGCCAGATCGATCCGTGCCGGCGCAGCGCTTCGAGGTACTGCTCGTTCTGCGGCGCGTCGGTGACGATGAGATTGTCGGGGTCGTTGTACCGCCAGGGGTCGTCCGAGAGCCGGGTGCGGTGCTCCACGCCGAGCGACTCGAACCGGTCGCCCGCGGCCGTGCGCGTGTTGACCTGCAGTGCGGTGCCTCCCTGGGCCGCGTCACCGGTGTCCTGGAGCTGCCCCTCGATCCGCTGGAGATCGGAGTCCGCGCGCAGACGGCGCCAGATCCCGTCCCGCACGTTGTTGAAGTCGGCCCTCGCCAGGTTCCTCGCCTCCCGCAGGATGGCGGTGGCATCGGCCCGCTGGGCCGGCGTCATCGGCCCGCTGCCGACCTGCCCGCGCAACTGGTCGAACTGCTGCCGCAGTTGAGCCAGTCGGGTGCGGGTGGCAGTGGTCCGCTGGCCTCTGAGCACGTCACGGACCACCGCCCCCATCTTGCCGTTGGCGACACGTTCGTACTGCGCGAGGACGCGCGGCTGGGACACCGCAGGGGCACGGGTCTGCGGTGAGATCACGGTGGCGGCCTGTGCGGCGGAGGGAGCGGTGGCAGCTGCCGCTTGGGGCGCGGAGGCGGTGGGCGCCGGCCGGGCCGGGGTGGGGGGCGAGGCCACGGCGTCGGCCTGCTGCCCGTCCGGCAGGGTGATCGACGCCGGAGTGTCCTCCAGGCGCAGCGCCGGAATCGGCTCGGCGAGTCCGATCACGGCGCCGGCAAGGTATCCGCGGCCTCGTCGACCGGCGGAGCCGATGCCGCGTCGTACGGACTGCCCTGCGCGGAAAGCCCGTTGCTCGGCGTTCCCGTTGATCCCGCTTTGGCGTCCGGTCGTCAGGGCGCTGACGGCCAGGCCGGTGCCGGCGGCTGTCAGCGACTGTTGCAGGTCACCCGTCTGCGCGTAGGTCAACCCGCCGTCGGCGAGGCTGGGCAGTCCGATGCCCACGGCGAAGCGCGCGGTGGGCGACGCAAGTCCCTGTGCGTAGGTGCCCGCGGCTCCGCCGAGCGCGCCCAGGCCGAAGCCGGTCAGGCCGGCCCGCAGGGCCGCTTCCCCGCGGCCGGTGCCCTCGGGCGGGGTGAGGAGGGCGCCGGTGACTCCGCCGAGGGCGTTCCCGCCGCCCTGGGCCAGCGCACCGCGCCCGAACGAGCCGAGCCGGGACAGACCCTGGGCGCCGACGCCGAGGGTCCGGGCGAGGCTGAGGCTCGCGCCGCCGCCCACGCCGATCGCGACGCCCTGCGCCCCGACGCGGAGCCCTTCGGTCCAGCCGGTGCTGAGGGCCGCGTCCACCCCGTGTCCGGCGACCAGTTCGCCGGCGGCACCGCTCGTGAAGCCCAGCGCCAGTCCTTCGCCGCCGACGACGGCTCCGGTGCCGACGGCTGTGAGCGCGGTCGCGGTGAGTCCGGTCGCGCCCAGTCCGGCGACTCCGGCCGCGACCACCGGGGCGGCGAGGATCGCGCCCACGGACAGCGCGACGACGAAGGCCACGTTCCGGGTGATCTCCAGTCCGTGCACGATCGACCCGGCCGTCGACACGGCGCGGTCGATGCCGTCGAGCACGATCTGCTGGGCCTTGTCCGCGGATTCGACGGCGGTGAGCACCGCGTCCGCCATGTCGACGAGGGATCCGCGCCCTGCCGCCTCCCGGTAGCGGGCCAGCGCCGTGTTGGACGCGGTCAGCGGTCCCCGCATCCGGGCCTGCAGTGTGACCGGGCGCTCCCAGTTGGCCACACTGATGACGATGCCGACCACCGGATGTTCCTCGTAGTTCAGGCGCAGATGCTCGTCCATCCGGAACTCGGTGGTGTCGTTCATGCCCCGCGTCCGGCGGGCGGCGTCCGCCAGTGAGTTCAGCACCTGGGCCCGCACGCGCTGCGCGGTCTCCAGGGGGAAGACGAGCAGTTCGCCTTCGTGGATGACGTACGCCGAACCCGGCGAGGCGTCGTAGGGCCTGATCGACTCGATGATCCTCAGGTTGGCGAGGATGCCGGCCCGGTCCCCGCTGCCGGTGGGTGCCAACGCCCGTGTGAGGCGGCCCTGTTGTCGCTCGGTGCTCGCCCGGTCGAGGTCGGCGGCGACGGCGGGGGCGAGCAGGGCCAGTTCCTGGCGGAGGGTGGCGCGGTCGGCGCGGCTGACGTCCGTCCTCAGCAGCCAGGCCGCGATGCGGTCCGCCTCGGCGCGGACCTCGACCGGGTCGGTCAGCGGCATGCTGACGCGGTCCCGCAGCACGTGCGGTATCTCGGTCTCGGGGAGGACCTCGGGCGTGGGGGCGGGGGCCGAGCGGCGTCCGCCCCGTGGGCGCGCGGGCCGGCTTCGCGGGCCGCCCGGGGTCAACGCCGGTGAACGGCGGGAGAGTTCGGCCTGGAGTGCGGCCTTGGCCTCCTGCATCCGGTCGACCTCGGGGGTCGTCGCGATCTGCCGGGCCAGCCACTCGTCGACGGCCCGTGCCTCGTCCATCAGGTCGGACAGGCCGTAGCGGCGGACGTCCGGCGTGGTCGACAGCCAGTCCTCCGGGGCCCACGCGACATAGGGCGCCGTGCCGGCCGGCGCTCCCGTCGAGGCGCCGCCGCGGCCGACCGCGACGGCCTGCCGTTCCGCCTCGGCAGCGCCCGCGGTGCCGCCGAGGCTCTGCTGGGCCGCGTGCACGGCCTCGTGGACGAGGAGTTGTCGGGGAATGCCCTCCCCCGGGCCGGTCGCGATGCCGATGTCGCGGCCGTAGGTGAATCCGGCGGCGCCCGAGGCCCGGGCCGCCGCCCGGACGCGTGGGCCTGTGTGCACCCGGACCTCGCCGGGATCGTGGCCGACGGCCCGTTCGGCGGCGGCCCGGGGGCCGGCGTCGAGGGGTGTTCCCGGGCCGTCCAGGGCGCGTACCGCCTCGGCCGCCAGCGCGCTGTTGCCGAGTGCGCGGCGCAGTCCGTCGCCGGAGTGATGTGCCGGGGCCGGAGGCCGACGGGCGGGGGTGCCCGCTCGGTCGTGCGCGGGTGTGTGTGCTGACTGCTGCTCGAACACCGTCGGCCTCCGTCCCTGGTCGTGCCGTGAAGGTGGTCAGTCGCTGAAGCCCTGGAGCCGGCGCCTGATGTCGATCGTCGGCAGCACCACCTTGGCGGCCTCGACGACGACCTGCGGTGACTGCCGCTTGGTGAAGAGGACGACGGCCTGGTAGGTGCCGTCGGTCTCGACCGGGGCCGGCTGGTGGTGGAGGACGTGCTGGAAGGTGCCCTCGCGCAGCGACCAGATGACCGAGTCGTCCTTGCCGGGGCCGAGGTCCTCGCCGCGGGCGTCCTGCGGGGTGATGACCACCAGGGCGGCCAGCATCCCGCTCGGGTCGTTGGGCAGCCGGGTCACCTTGATCTTGGTGGCCTTGCGGTCCACCTTCACCCCGGCGAAGGTGGAGGTGCTCAACTCCCTGGTGAACGCGTTGCCGTTGACGTCGTGGCCGTCCACGGACAGCCGCCAGCTGTAGGTCCCCTCCTTGAAGACCTGGGCGAAGGTGTTGGTGTAGTTGCCGTTGCCGTCCGGGTCGAAGAGCTGGTCGGTGCCGTCGACGAACAGTCCGCCGGTCGGCTTGTGCCGGGGCAGGTGGTGCCACTTCTTGTGGGTCAGCAGGGTGCCGATGCGCCCCTCCAGCCAGGTCGGCTCGTCCTCGTCGGCGTGGGCCAGGTCCGTCGGCACGGCGCCGAGGGCCGTCAGCTGCTCACCGAGACCGACGGCGGGCGCGTCGAGCACGGCCCTGACGGTCGCGCCGGTGACCGGCGCGTCGTCCTGCCGGATCCGCACGGTCAGTTCCATCCGGTCGCCCGTGAGATACGCGGGCCGGTCCAGCAGCACGTCGGCCAGCAGGTGCAGGTCCACGTAGGCCAGCACCTGATCGGGGACGAGCTCTTCCGCGGTCGAGGGGCCCGTCCCGTGGATGACCCGCCAGTGGAGGGGAGCGCCGTGCGCGAGTCCCGGGAGCTTGGCCACCGACGTCGCCCGGTCCGAGGCGGTCTCCAGGATGTCGATGGTCTGGGGGAGGTACGAGGTGCCGTCCCACAGGGCGAGCTGGATCGTGCCGGTGAAGAGGGTCTGGCCGTTCGGCGGGGTCACCGCGAGGACCAGCCGGTCGGCGTCCGGCTCGGTGGACAGGTAGACGGCGGGCAGCGTCCCCGCGGGATCGTCGGGGTCGTCGACACCGGTGGTCGGCGAGTCCTGCTTGGAGACCAGGTTGACGGTCTGCGTGTTGGCCAGCATCTCGCCGAAGGATCCGGCGAGTTCGCTCGGGTTCTCGACGAGTGCGAACCGGCCCGCTCCGAAGGTCGCGAGCTGGCTCAGCACGTTCTGGTCGGCGGTCGGGCCGAGCGCGATGGTGGACAGCTTGCAGCGGCCGGTGTCGAGCACGGCCCGGCGCACCGGGCTGGAGTTGACGGCGGCCTGGAAGGAGATCGCGCCGTTGACCGCCGAGGAGGGCACCAGGGCCACGGTGCCGGCGTTCTCCTGGCCGTCGGTGCACATGATGATGGTGAACCGCTGGTCGGTGATGGTCCCGGAGGCGCCCAGCAGGTCGATGGCGGCGATGAGTCCGTCGCCGATCGGGGTGTTCGTGCCGGGGGCGCCGAAGTCGAAGTCCGGTTTGCCGATGGCGAGGACCGCGTCCGGCAGATTCGTCAGCGGGAGCAGGGTCTGGATCCGGCCGGAGGGGGCCCCGCCGCGGAATCCGACGGTCTCGTCCTCGAAGGCGATGACGGCCACGCGGTCGACCCGAGTGCCGGAACTGAGGCCTTCGCGCAGCCCGTTGAAGAGGTGTATCAGGACCCGGCAGGCGGTCTTGGCGTTCTCGAAGCGGTTCTCCGCCGCCATGCTGCCGGAGCGGTCGAGCACCAGCACGATGTCCTGCACGCGCTGGGCGATGGTCATCGTCGCGGGTGCGCTCGTGTTGTTCAGGAAGCCCGAGTAGATGCCCGTCGGGTCGTTGAGCCTGGTGGTGACGGTGAAGGCCACGGGAACCGGCTCGTAGACGCCGGGGGTGTGGACGGTCAGCGACGGCGTGGGGGTCGTGGTGTCGGTGGTGATCTCCAGGATCGGTGCCGCGCCGGTGTACGCCCACTGGTATTCGGGGGTCAGGCTGACCCCGGCGGGGAGTGAGCCGGCGATCGTGTGCGTCGAGACGGCCCCGCTCGCGTTGAGGTCGACCGGTTGCAGTTCCAGTGCGTCGGCCGGCACGGTCAGCGAGGCCACCGGGTCGACGGCCAGCCAGTTCACGTCGACGCTCCCGCTGGACAGGCTGAGGGTCCAGGTCGCCGCGACGTCCGCCGAGGCACGCAGTTCCCAGCGCTCCTGGGGCGCGGTGCCGTTCCCCTCGCTCTCGTTGATGTTGACGGCGAGGGTGACGATGCCGTTGGCAACGGAGGGCGGGCTGGTGGTGACGGAGTAGTGCGAGACGTTTCCGCCGGCCGGCAGCGGCACGGGCGCGCTGCGCCCGGTCGTGGGAGCCGAGTCGATGTGGATCAGGGACAGGGACAGACCGGGCAGGTTGTCCGGGTAGGTGAGGGTGAAGCCCTGGTCCTGAAGGGGGTTGATACCCGCCTTGAAGACGGTGACGAACGCCGAGGAGTCGGCGACGGTGTAGTTCGGCTGGCTTGCGGTGATCGGATTGACGGATGGTGCCGGCATGCGGAGTTCCCCCTAGATGGCGGTGATGATCTGCTTGGCGTAGACGTCGACATCCCCGGTGCGATTGCTGACCCACAGCAGCCACAGGCCCAGGTCGGGCACGAGGAAGGGATGCGGACTGAGGTTGGGTTGGGACTGGGTGGCGGCGACGAGCCGCTGGGCGGCGGTCCAGTTGCCGCCGATCACGGTCCGGCGGCGCAGGACGAGATCCGAACCGCCGCTGATCCCGGGCCTGTTGCTGACCAGGTACACCGTGCCGTCCGCGTCGCGCACCGCGGCGGGCGTGGCGTCGGCGGCGTCGGAGTCGGGCACCCGCAGCGTGGTCCAGGTCCCGTTGCTGCCCGAGACGACGGTCAGTCCCGCGCCGTCGTCGTAGAAGACCAGGACCTCGGTGCCGCTGAGCGCCAGGACGAACACGCTCAGCTCGCCGGTGGCCGGGAAGTCCTTCTGGAGGTCGATGACCGGCGGGTCCTGCGGGTTGGAGGTGGTCGGGACCGGGTTGAAGCGCAGGATCTGGAGTTTGGTCCCGTCCGCGTACGCCACCCACACCTTGCCCTCGGCCGAAGCCGTGTGCAGGTCCCTTTGGGTCAGACCGGTCGCCGACAGCGCCACCGGCGCGAGGTCGAGGAAGACGTTGTCGGTGTGCCGGTAGCGCCGGTAGAACCACTGCTTGAGCGTGGAGCTGCTCTGGTGGGTGAAGAACACCACCTGGTCCCCGGCCAGCACGGCGCGCACCCGCTGGTCCGACACCGGGGCCGCGGTGGCGGCCACCGTCTGCGGGGCCGCGGCGCCGAGCCCGGCCAGCGGCCCGCGTTTCATCAGTACGTCCGTGGCGGGCCCGTCCAGCAGCCCGTTCTGGTACGCGATCAGAAGGTCACCGCCGGGCAGCGCCACCGCCGCGGGCTCGATGTTCTGGCCCTCGCTGGTGATGGCGGGCGCGAGGGCGAAGCCGAGGTCGGGGCGGCCCGGATCCAGCCGGGCGGCGAGGATCTGGTTGCTGCCGGACCGCGACGCCTGCCATACGGCGACCAGCCCGCCGGCCGCGTCGACCACGCTGGCCTTGTTGAGCAGGTCCGCCTTCTCCCCCGGGGACACGGATATCTCCGGGCTGGGCGGGAGTTGGCCGGCCAGCAGGGCGTTGATCGCGTCGCGCAGGCTGGCGCGGGGGCGCTTCTGTCCCCTGCGATAGGCCGGCGCGATCGAGGTGTCGCCGCCGATGGTGCCCAGGACGTCGTCGACCAGGGTGCTCGGCGGCACCTGGAGGTTGCGCGGGCGCAGGTCGATGAGCGCCGGTGGCCGGATGGCGGTGACGCCGGACTGCCTGCCGATCCGGGCCAGTTGAAGGTAGGAGTGCCCGCTGACGTAGTCGGTGTCGTTGGGCACCGGCGGCTGGGTGGCGCCCGGCCGCACCCGTACCGCCCACTCCCGGCGCACCCGCACGCAGGTCTCGATGCCGACCAGCGGGTCGAACAGGGTGTCGTCCTCGGCCGAGGTGACCTCCCGGTCCCACACGTCGAGGTAGACCAGGTCCGAGCGGGTGCCCGACGTGGGCGCGGCGAGTTCCTGGACGACGGGCACACCCCAGGCCGTGGCCAACGCGGTGTTGGCGTACAGCGGTTGGGAGCTGTAGGCGAGCCGGCCCTCGTGGACGGCGTCGCGGCCGTCGGTGAGGCAGCGCCCCGCGCCCTCGGGGGTGCCGTCGCCGCCGGCGACGAAGAAGTCGTTGCCCGTGCCGGCCGAGGCGACCACGCGGTTGGCGGCGGCGTTGATCACCGCGGTCACCTCGGCCGCGGTGGCGGCGCCGAGGTCGGCGAAGCCGCTCGCCGTGAACGTCACCGTCTGGGGCGGCGCCCCGTTCGCCGAGACCACCAGGGTCATCCCGGCGGTGAGCGCGAACGGCTGGGCGGCGTCGCCGGTCAGCCGCGCGGGGGCCAGGCCGCGGGCCGCCTGTCGGTTGACCTGGGTGAAGCCCAGGGCCGTGGCGGCCGTCGACGCAGTCACGTCCACGCTCACGGAGGAGCCCACCGTGCCGGTCGCCGCCGGGGTGAGCCGGATCGTGCCGACTCCGCCGCCCGCGGCGGCCACGATCCGGAAGCCGTCGTTGCCGGCCGGCACGCCGTCGCCGACGAACCACTTGAGGAAGGCCTCGACCTCGAACCGCCGGATGTCCTCCAGTTCGTTCCAGTCGGCGTCCACCAGCGGGACGCCCTGTTGGAGCCGTATGCCCACGTAGTGCTTGACGCGGTCGAAGGTGCTGCGGGAAAAGTCACCCACGGTGACCCCCTCCCCGGGACGTGCGGACGGTGCCGCTGGGCGGATGCGTGATGAAGACCGGTCGGGTGGTCACCGGCATGAAGTCCGCGAGCGCGCCCGCGAGTCGGGTGACCACGGCGTCGGTCCGTACGGGATCGGTGGTGTCCGGGGTGAGGAACAGGCCGACCGTGTCGCGGGAGATCCGGTCGGCGTCGGTGCGCCGGCCGCCGGACCCGGTGTCGTACGTATAGGTCTGGAAGTCCTCGAAGGTGCCGCGCGCCTCCCGTTTCGCGGTGTCCCGGGTGTCGACCGAGGTGGTTCCCGCGTACCGGTTGTCGAGGGTGCTGGTGGCGCCGAACTCCTCGCTCGCGTACGTGATGCCCTCGTTGGAGCGGTAGGTGAGCAGGGTGCCTTGGCCGGTGGGTACGGCGAGGGGGCCACGGCGCGCGTACGGGGCGCCGACGACTTCCTCGGGTGTGTCCCACGCGAGGGTGCCGGGTGTCAGGCCGGCGCGGACGATCGACCAGCCGCCGCCGCGGGTCGACGACCAGAACACCTCGACGGTGCCCGACGGCGTGACCCGGGGTGCGGGTTGCCGGTCGTGGAAGCCCTCGGTCGTTCTGGGCAGCGACCGGACCTGGGACCAGTCCGAGGTGGCCGGGGCGAGCCCTTGCTTGATCCGGTAGAAGACGCTCCAGCGGCTCTGGCCGGCCGGACCCGCCGGTTCGCGCCGGGCCCAGAACAGCCAGAGGCGCGCGGCGGTTTCGGTGGGGTGGAAGACCACGCACAGGTCGTCCTCGACCCGGGGGTCCTGGCCGCCGGCGAGCGGGAAGGCGGCCGGGGTGGTGAGTTGCCAGTCGGTGCCGTCGTGCCGGTTGTGGCGCAACTGCCAGACCCCGGCCACTCGTTCCAGCCAGAACAGCCACACACCGCCGGCGTCGTCGGCCACCGCGGCCGGCAGCCGGCGCTCGATGGACGGGTCGCCGAACACGGCGGGCACGCTCCACCGCGGGCCGTCGGCGGTGGGGGTGCGGACGGTGAAATTGATCCGCCAGTGCCGGTCCCGCGCCGCCTGTGCGGGATCGTAGGTCTGCCAGAACAGCCACAGCTTGTCGCCCTGGCGTGCCGCCGCCGGGTTCTTGTCGGTGGCGGGTCCGTCGGTGACCGGTCGGCTCGGCTCCCAGTCGCCGTCGGCGTACCGCTTGGACCAGATGTCCCAGCCGTGCTGACGGTGCGTGTGGTAGACGAACAGCGTCGAGCCGTCGGCCTCCTGCACCGCGGCCGGCCGGCCGTCGTGGGCGAAGTCGACCGACGCGAGGGACGGTGTGCTCCAGTCGCCCGCCGCATCGCGCAGCGTGGACCACAGGTTGAGCCGCTCGGGCCGGTTGCTGCGGGCCACGTTGTGGACGAACTCCTTGGTGCGGTTGGGCCAGCCGGAGACCCTGGCGACCGTCGCGTCCAATGTGGGGACGCTGCCCGTGCCCCGGTACAGCCGTGGCGCGTAGCGGATCTCGTTGCGCTGCGCGGCGACCGGCAGGCTGTGGTCGGTGCGCCAGCCGATCCACTGGGCCAGCAGCGGCAGCAGCCCGCCCTCGACCCGCTCCAGGTCGGCCAGCGACAGCGCGGCGCGGCCCAGGCTGTAGAGCCGGTCCAGTTCGGCCCCGGGCAGGTCCAGGAATCCGCGCAGTTGGCCCGGGTCGGTGTCCAGAGACGGCTTGTCGACGCTGCGTGCCGGGGGCCGGTCGGCGTCGTAGCGCCGGTAGAGCGCGGGCAGCATGCCGTACAGCCGGTCGGCGAAACCGTAGTGCGTGGTGGCGGTCGCGGCGGCCACGTTGTGCGGGTCGGGGTCGTAGACGGGCGGGTCCCCGGTGAAGGGGAACAGGGCGTAGTAGTAGACGTGTTCGCCGAGCAGGCCGTTGTCGCTCGTGCCGGTCAGGCCCTCTCCCTGCGCGATGGTGACGCCGTCGTGGGGATCCTGCGGGTGGGTGCCCTCACGGCGCACCACTCGGATGCTCGGAGGGACCACGTCCTTCGGGTAGGCCCAGGTCAGGTCGATGCTGTTGCCGTCGGAGCGGGCGGTGGCGGTGATGTCGAGCAGTCGCATGGTCAGCCCCCCGCCTGGCCGATGAGGACGACCTTCAGGCCGGACGCGTAGTCGGTCTCGGTGGGCACGACCGGCACCTCGTTGGGACCGAGGGTGATCGTGCCGTGCGGTTCGACGGCCGGGGTCGGCCGGTCGCCGCGGCGGAACTCCGTGATGTTGACGAAGACCACGCCCGGCACGCTCTGGCTGACGTCGTAGAAGCGGCTCAGGTACACGCTCTGGCTGAAGTCGACCCGGTCGAAGGCCAGCAGGCCGGCCGCCGCCCGCTGCACCGCGGCCACCACGTCGGCGGGCACGTAGAAGCTCTCCACCGAGATCTCGGCCGTGACGAAGATCGGGACGTAGTCCACGTCGGCGATCTCGACGATCTGGCTGAGCATCCGTTTGTCCTCGAAGTAGGCGGTGAGGCTTGCCGCCAGGACGTCACTGACCTTGCCGCCGCCCTCGGGTGCGACGTAGAGGGTCACCTCGTTCCAGCCCGTGGCAGCGGCGCGCACTTTGCCGACTCCCTTGTGACTGAGGGCCAGTGCCTCGAAGTCGGGTGCGGTGACCGCGCGTCGCAGGGAGCGGAAGACGGCCGGTGCCTGCCGTACGGCGTGGGTGATGTCCTCGCGTTCGGCACCGCCGGTGGCGGGCAGCGGGTTGGTGATCTGGGCGCCCAGCAGGGCGAGTTGAGGGGTGTCGGCGATCGTGGTGATCGCTCCGGCGGGCACGTTGCCGGCCGAGCCGCCGCCGACGCGGTAGGTCGCGGTGATCTGCGCCCCCTGGCGGGGCACCGAGCCGAAGGTGCCGTCGCCGAAGACGACCGTGGCCCGGTCGTTCTCGTCGACCTCGATGACGTAGTCGTCCTGTCCCGACTGGCTGAACGCGAGGGTCTCGCGCCGGGTCCACGCGTCCACCGTTCCGGACAGGGTCGTCAGCAACAGGACGTCCTGGCCGGTGAGTTGTGGTGCCGACAGGCGGTCGAGCAGGGCCCCCGGGTGGGCCAGGGGGAAGCGCTGGTTCGCGGTTCCGTCGGAGGTGCCGAGCACCTCGTCCTCGATGAGCCGGCCCTCCTGCACGGGCAGTCCGGTGAACGTCTTGCGGCCGGTGGTCGTATCCGCCGTGAGCGCGCCGAAGTCGATGGTCAGGGGCGAGTCGCCGGCGTACTCGAACCGCACGCTGGGCCGGTCCTTCTGGCTCCTGGTGGCGAACGCGTCGCCCTTGACGATCGTGACCACCTCGCCGACCGAGCCCGGTACGGACACCGTCAGGGCGGCGGCGGCCGGCGCCGCGGTGCCCAGTTCGTAGCCGATCAGCCGCAGGTGGTCGATGACGCTGCGGCGGGTCTGCGCGGTACCCAGGAAGCTCTCGTTGGCCACCCGGTCCTGGTAGTAGCTGAGGATGTCGCCGATGTGCGCGAACAGTTGCAGCAGCACGTTCCCGAAGTCGGCCTCGTTGGTGAAGTCCGTCCACTGCGAGAGCTTGTGCGGGATCTGGTCGCGCATGGCCTGGAGCAGGCTCTCGTAGTCACGGGCCATGTAGTCGATGACCGGCTGGCCGTTCACCTGCGCTATTTCCGCCATCACGTCGCCCTTACCTGAAGTGGACGCGGAGTGCCTGGGGAGCCAGGTCCTTGCGTCGTACGTAGGCCACTTCCACGGTCAGTGCCTCGTCGTCGGAGCGGACGTCCACCCCGCCGACCACCAGGAGGTCCCCCAGCCAGCGGGTGAGCGCCGAGCTGACGGAGAACTCCACGGCCGCGGCCATGATCGTGTTCGTGGGATCGAAGACGAGGTTGAACAGCCCGCAGCCGAACTCGGGTTGGTTCACCCGCTCCCCCGGTGCGGTGAACAGCACCTGGACCACCTTGCCGCGCAGTTCGGCGTCCTCCCCGTCGGGCCGGATCGCCCCCGAGGCGTCGACGCCGAGCGGGAATCCGAATCCCGTCGCCATGTGCTTCCTCCCTCACCCGGAACACGTCACGAAGTCCTGGCCGTGCGCGGCGACCGTCGAGTCGGCGGGTTTGCCGAGGCCGCTGCACGTGTCGATCGCGTCGCCGTCCAGCAGCACCCGGACCCCGCCGACCGTGAGCAGGGCGTTGCCCGCCGCGCTGTTGGGCACGCCGGTGCCCAGGGGCTTGTCGGTGATCTGAAGAGAGGCCGGCGTGGGTACCGCGGCGATGGTGCCCTCGCCTGGCACGAACTTGCCGCCCGACGGACCGGCATGGCCGCCGCCCGGCGCGTCCTCGCCGGGATCGAGCCCGCTCCTGCTGGTCACCAGGGCCACGGGCGTACCGGCGATCGTGACGAAGGTGCTGAGCGCCTCGGTGACCGAACCCTTGTAGGCGTAGTCGCCGATGCCGACGTACTTGGCGGTGGAGGGCGGGGGGCCCGGGATGGGCCCCAGGCCTTCGACGTGGTGCTGGTCGGTGCCCGTGACCGGATCGCCCTTGACGACGAGGAGTTGTCCCATGGCTCAGCCCTTCTTGAAGTCGACGGTGTCGCAGACGATCCGCACGGGCTGGCCCGGGGCGTCGATGGTGAACGGCACGGCGGCGTGCAGGGTCATCGCCCTGTCCGTCATCTCGATCGCGTTGCCGGTGGCGTCGGTGATCCGGATGCCGTCCTGGGTCAGGGTGATCAGGTGGCCCTTGCCGCCCTCCCGGAGGAGCACGGACTCCGCTCCGTCGCGGTCCTCGAACTGGAGGGTGTGTCCCTTGCGGGTCTTGATGATCTTCCGGGTGGGCGGTTTCTGGACCTCGGACTGCTCGGTGCCGTCGTCGTCGTTCGGCTTGGGCAGCTGGCCGGCCGCGTCCGGTGCCGTCCAGTAGGTGCCGACCCAGATCGGGAACTCCGGGTCGCCCTCCTCGAACTCCACCCACACCCCGGCGTCCCGCTCCGGCACGAAGAGGAATCCCTGGTCGGGCGCGCCGCCGAAGGGCGCGCACGGGGTGGCCCAGCCGGTGACGACGTCCGGGCCCAGCACGCTGGGCACGCTGACCTTGAGCCGGCCGAGCCGGGAGGGGTCCTCGTTGTCGCGCACGATGCCCCGGTACTTGCCGTAGAAGCGGCGCTCGACCTTGTCCGCGAGGTCGGCGACGACCCGTTCCAGTTCCAGGGTCATCGCACACCTGCCGGGATGCCGAGGCCGGCGCGGGTCGCCGTCAGGGCGTTGCGCTTGACCCGGAAGTGCTGGTTGTAGCTGTTCTCCCGGAAGCGGTGGGTGACATGGGTGACGTAGTAGGTGCCGCTGTGGGTCGCGCCGACGCCGTTGATGACGACGGTTCGGCGCGGCAGGAGCACGGAGCCGTACTGGTTGGCGGCCACCTCGCCCTCTCCGCTGACGAACCACTCGCCCCGGTCGTGCAGGGCCTGGCAGATCGACTCCATCTCGTGGGCGCCGGTGGCCACGGTCCGGGCGACGCGCACCTGGCCGGGTTTCATGCGCGGGGGCAGCACGTCCGCTGGGCGGCGGGCGCCGAGGGCCGGTTCGTGGCCCGGGCGCGACACGGCTTCCAGCGGGGTGCCGGTGGCGTGGTCGAGCGCGTTCATGGTCACGTCCGCCGGGGCGAGCGCGTTGACCTCGAGGCTGAACTTGTTGACGTTGGTCCGGGCGCCGGCGTGGACGTTGAGCGGGGCCTGTGCGGGCGGGCCGAGGTCGGGCGGCCGGAAGTATCCGGTGCCGCCCTCCACGAAGCACTCGTAACCGTTGCGCAGGGCCAGCCGCTTGAGGAACCGGATGTCGGTCTCGCGCTGGACGATCGTGGAGATCTCCTCGTTGTGCACGATCGTGGTGTCGGCCACCCGCGGGGTGAGTTCGGCCTGCTGGAAGACCAGGGCGGCGATGTCGCTGTCCTTCATGTTCGGCCAGGCCTTGAGCACGTCCGTCCGGTCCATCAGCACGCTGCCGTCCATCCCCCACACCTCCAGCCGGCACTGCTCCATGCCGGGGCCGAACTCCGGTCGTACGTGCGTGATGTACGCGGTCAGCAGCTTGCGGGCGTCGTCCTTGAGCCCGGCGGTCACGGCGACCTTCCGCCACAGCGCGAACCGCCCGTCGTCCAGGTGGGTCCACGAGCCGTCGGCCCGCAGCCGCAGCGCCAGGGTCATCCGGAACATGCCGGCCAGTTCCTCGTCGAGTTCGATGTCGAGACCGATCAGGTCGCACTTGAGGTCGGAGGCCTCGGCACCGTCGATCTCGATCAGCAGGTGGTCGTTCTGCATGGCCCGCCCCCTCAACCCACCTGCGGAGGAACGACGACCGGCCGCCCGAGCCGCCCCTGCTCCACCGGGAGGCCGACACCGAATCCGGTCGACCTGATCACCTCGGACAGCGCCTGGGCGTCGACACTCGCCCGCGCGTGGGTCACCAGGACCGCCCGGTCGACCCGCTCCACCACCCCGCCGCCCGGCTGCGGAACGGCGCTCACGTCGTCGACCACGGTCACCTCGTCCACGCCCACCGTCCGGGACAGTTCGCTGATCAGGGCGGCCCAGGGCGGTGTGCCCTGGCGCACGGAGAGGGGGAAGCGGTGGGTCACCAGCGGTCCGCCGTCCAGCAGGTCGAGGGGCGAGAGGAACGCGGGGTTGGCGTCGCAGATGTGCCAGTACTGGAGCGGCTGGCGGTAGTAGGCGAAGGCCAGTTGGTCCAGCCGGTCGCCGCTGTCGACGGTGTGGGTGAAGGTGCCGGTCACCTCGGGCAGGGGCCGGACGTCCTTGGCCGCCACGACCCTGCCCCGGGCGTCGACGACCGCGATGTCCGGCACTTCCAGATAACGGGAGAGCTTGTCGAACATGCCGCGTCACCCCGGGACCACGACGTTGGCGGCGTCGGTGCTGTTGGCGACGTTGAGCGCCGACATCGCCTCGACCATGGCCTTGGAGTACAGGTACGGCACGCTGTTGCCCTCGATGACGGTCAGGTTCACCGACACCGTGGCCCGCACCGGGTTGAGGTCGGCGCTGAACTCCGTCTCGGTGATGTTCATCGCGTTGATGTTCACCGGGAGCACCCGCTTGCGGCCGAAGATGAAGAGGATCATCGGCGGGTTGGGGCTCCTGGCGAAGCTGAAGCCCGCGGACTTGCCGAGCAGGGCGTCCCCGGCCCGGCCGAGCAGGCTCTCGTCCTTCGGGTACACCATCAGTTCGAGCGTGGAGATCTGTGGGGCGATGCCGAACTGCTCGGTCACCGTGTCGCGGTCGTCGAGCTTGTCGGTGGCGTCCAGCCGCAGGTCGAACGCGATGGTCTGGTCCTGCACGTTCACCAGTTGCTGCCGCTGCAGTTCCAGCAGGTCGGAGAACTCACCGCGGCACTGCCGCAGGGTGCGTTGCGGCGCGGCGGCCGGCGCGTCGCCTGCCGGGGCCGGGCCGGGCACTCCGGGGAACGAGAACGTCAGCGCGTGATTGCGGGTCAGCTGTACGGGGTTGAACTGGAACACCACCGTCAGCGGTGGCACGCTCAGCCCGAACTCCACGAAGGCGCCCCGCAGGATCCTGGGCTTGTTCGGAAAACCGTCGGTCATGACTCCCCCACCTCGGCCCAGAGCTTGCCGATCTTCTCGAACTCCCTGCGGGTCCCCCGCAGGATGTGCGGCCGCCCGATGGCGGTCCCCTCGGCCGCGGCCAGGAACGCCGCCTGCAGCACGATGTTCTTGATGTTCGCGCCGGTCACCGCGAACTCCCGGGCCAGCCGGGCCGGATCGACGTCCGCCGCCAGCGGCGCCCCGGGCGGGAACAGCGTCTGCCAGATCCGCCGCCGGTCGTCCGCCTCGGGAAAGGGGAACTCCACGACGAAGCGGATCCGCCGGGTGAAGGCGTCGTCGATGTTCTGCCGCAGGTTGGTGGCGAGGACGACGACGCCCTCGTACTCCTCGATCCGCTGGAGCAGATAGCTCGTCTCGATGTTGGCGTACCGGTCGTGCGCGTCCGACACCTCGGTGCGCTTGCCGAACAGCGCGTCGGCCTCGTCGAAGAAGAGGATGGCGTTGCCGGAGCTCGCCTCGGCGAAGATCCGCGCGAGGTTCTTCTCCGTCTCGCCGATGTACTTGCTGACCACCCCGGACAGGTCGATCTTGTAGAGGTCGACGTCGAGTTCGTGCGCGAGCACCTCGGCGGCCATCGTCTTGCCGGTACCGGGCGGCCCGCTGAAGAGCACGCTGAGACCGGTTCCGTAGCCGAGACGGGTGCCGAACCCCCAGGTGTGCAGCACCTGTTGGCGATAGCGGACCTGGTCGCAGATCTCCCGGAGCTGGGTGACGCGGTCGGCGGGCAGCACCAGGTCGTCCCAGCCGCAGCGGGTGCGCACCTTGGTGGCTGCCGGGCCGAGCGAGTGCTGGGACTCGCTGCGGCAGGCCGCGGTCAGATCGGCCAGGGTCAGCTCCCGTGGCACGGGCTCCATCAGCCGCCGGTTGTCGGCCAGCCGGACGGCGGCCCGGATCCGCGCGGCCGGCAGCCGGTACCGCCCGGCCAACTCGGCGGCCCAGTCGGCTTCTTGTCCGGCGTGGGCACCGAGGACGTCCTGCCAGAGCGCGGTACTGCGGGACAGGTCCGGCAGCGGTACGTCCATGGAGTGCACCGGCAGCTCCGTCGCCCCCGCCCTCCACGGCGAGGTACTGGTGAGGAAGACCGGGAGTCCGAAGTCGGCGACGGCGTCGGCGAGCGCGGCGAGCAGTGCCCTGTTCTCCTCGCCCAACAGGACGTCCACATGCGCGAGATGCACGGCCGCATCCCTCAACAGGCCTTCACGGAAAGCCAGTCGCACCAGGTTCGCGCCGTCGGGGCCGACCAAGGTCCTGGCATCGGCGCTGACGAACGGGAGGTCGAGGCGGCGACTCGTGAGCCGGAGCAGGTCGAACTGACCGTCGTCGTCCGGGCCGTGGAGGTGGCAGACCAGCGGCGGTCGGCCGGGGGTCAGATGATGGACAGCCAACCGCAGCAGTCGGTCGGCGAGTTCGGGATCGGCCACCTCGTGCTCGATCGGATCGGTCGGCTCGTACAAGCCGATATGACCGACGAGCCGGGCATCGGACTCGCCGGAGCCCAGCAGGTACTGGCGGATCCGCGGATCCAGCACCAGGAACCGGGCCAGCCCGGACGAGCCGGACGGACTCAGCGGGTCGTCGACGGTCCGCAGAATGCCGTAGCGCAGCAGCGGCGCGTCGGCCAGGAAGAGGCTGCCGGCGATCCAGCGCTCCCGCTCGCTCGTGCAGAGCAGCTCCAGGATCAGGTCGACGCTGGGCCTGCGGCGGGTGATGTCGTCCTGGAGGTAGGCGTACAACCGGTCGTACTTGCGGCGCAGTTCGGGCGCGAGACAGATGAGTACGGCACCCAACTCCGTCGGCGACAGCCCGAAGAGTCGACCGAGGGCGACCAGCGGCGGTTCGACACCTTCGTGTGCGCTCTCCCGGACCCTGTCCTCGATCTCGGCGGAGAGCACCTTCAGAGCGACCAGGTTGGCCGCCGTGCCGGAGCTGATGCCGGTGTCGAGGCCTTCGGCGAGCAGCCGGTCGACCTCCTGCCGGGTGATGTACACGGTCCGGTCCACCTGGGAGTGCGGGAACGCCTCGTTCTGAAGCGCGGCCGTCTCCAGCCGCAGCGCGATCAGCAGGTCGAGACGGCGCAGTTCGTCCGTGAGGTGCTCGAAGGTGTCCTGGTAGGCCGTCATGGGGTCACCTCGTAGAGGGTCATGGGGTCACCTCGTAGAGGAAGGTGCGCCGGTAGAGGCTGACGACGTCCACCCGCACCTCGTAGAAGCCGGGGAGCAGGTCGTCGGGTACTACGGCGGTGAAGGTGTCGCCGGTCAGCTGTTGTCCCGGCAGCACCGCTCGGTCACCGATCCGCACCCGGCCCCGCCATCGGGCGAGATGGACGCCGGTGAAGGTGAGCGTGGTGCCGGCGGGGCCCGCGGCCGGGGTCATGGCGGTGACCGCGGGCGGGTCGAACGGCGCCCCGACGTCGACGCCGACCTGCCGCACGCGGTTGGCCAACGGCTGCCGGGCGGCCGGGAGTCGGTCGAGCTGCACGGTGGAGACCTGGTAGAGCACGGACAGGCGGAACGGCTGCGAGAAGGTACTCCAGATCCGGCTGAGTTCCTCAGGGTCGAGGGCGTTGCCGGCGATCTGGAGCCGCTCGCGGGCATCGGCGAGGCCCGGGTCCAGGTAGACGGACGGGACGACGGCGTTCTCGTAGAACACCCGCATCGCCTCGCCGAGGAGCTGGTGCGCGGCCGCGTTGCCCTCTTGCGGGTCGTTGGGCGCGTACGGAGTCAGCAGGTAGGACATGGTCAACGACAGGGGCGCCGGCACGAGTTGGTTGGGGCTGCCCGGTTGGACGGTGAAGTCCTGGTTCTTCAGGAACGGGTTCTCGGCCAGCTTGTAGAGGAACAGGTTGATCCGGCGCGTGCTGCTCTGCTCGTCCGGCGCGAGGATCGTGACGTCGGGCGCGGGGCTGAGCCGCATCTCGCCGACCAGGAGGTTCCGCAGCGACGCGCTGACCATGCCGAGCGCGGTGGAGGCACTCATCGCACGACCCCGTTCAGGAACCGCCCGAGATGCCGACGCTCCCAGAAGGCGGCCTCGCCCGACGGCTCGGCGGGGGCCCGGACCACAACGACCTGCGGTGGGACGGGAGTTCGGGTGGGTGCCGAGGCCTGGGGCGCGGTGGGGGCGGGTTCGGCGGGCTGCCGCTGCGGGGGTGTGGGCGCGGCGGTCGGTGGAGGTGCGCTCCGGCGGTAGGGCGGGGTGATGTGCCGGCGGGGAGAGGTGGGAGAGGCAAGTAAGGGGGTGAACGGGTCGGCGGGGTCAGGTTCGGGTGAGGTGTCGATCGTCTCTGGGTGCGCCATCGGTCGGGCGGTGGGGAGGGTCCGGGAACGGGTAGGGGCGGGCGCTGCGGGGGTGTGGCGAGCGGTGGGGTGAGGGGCGGCGTGGGGCGTCGGACTGGGCGTGGAGTCAGGACTCGATGTGAGGTCAGACGCAGGCCGGGAGTTGGACGCGGCCATGGGCGCAGGCGCGAGCTCAGTCGCGGGCGCGAGCTTGGCCACGGTTGCAGGCATGGCCTTGGACACGGGCAGAGACACGGTCGGTAGCTCGCCGCGAAGTACCCGTGCCGGAGCGTTCCGCACTGCGTTCGCCGACTCTCTCTCCGTGGCGCCCTCCGCCAACACACCCTCGGATACGGGGACTTCAGTCACAGGCCGAGTTGCTGTGTCCGACGCCTTCGCGGGGCGGCTCGCGGTCGGCTCCTCCGTCCGGCGAGGCTTGGCCGGCCCGGAGGACAGCGGCCCCGAGTCAGCTACGGGTTCAGGACGCCGTACCACCGCGGTAGTCGCCGCCCTCGTCCGACCGCCCGGCACAACCATGTCGACTATGACCGGCGTGACGGCGGCCGCAACTGTCTCGCTCGGCTCCGGCTCACGGGGCTGAACCTCGGTCGTCCTGACGGCCTCCGTCTGCGCCAGGACGTCGTCCCAGCCCGACGGCGCCGTCGAACTGTCCTCGCCCTCATGGACGTAGCGGAAAGAACGCCCCCGCCCAGCCGTCGTGAAGCTCGTCCGGACACCCGTGTCCTCGGCCACCCCGAGCAGGGCGCGCGCACCGGAACGGTGGAGGTAGGGCTGAGCCCCGTCGACCAGCACCGCGCGCGCATAGCTGTCGGCGACCGCTTGCGGCTCGGCGTCATGTGGTCGTGGCGGACGCGCGGCGCTGGACGCACCATGCGCTGCACGCGTGTCAGCCGCACTCTCTTCAAGCGCAAGCCCCTCAACCGGCCTTGTGCCAGGCGCCAGTTGAGTTGCAGGACGAGTCAGCCGCCCCCGCCCGCCGGTCCCCGCCTCGGCCGCCACCTCCGCCAGCACGTCGTCCCACCCCGACGGCGCCGCCGTATCGCCCTGATACTCGCGGACGTAGCGAAAGGAACGCCCCCGCACCGCCGGTGCGAAGCTGACCCGTACGCCCGTGTCCTCGGCCGCGCCCAGCAGGGCGCGGACGCCAGCGCGGTGGTGGTAGGGGCGGGCGCCGTCGGCCAGTACCGCGTGGGCGTAACCGTCACGTGCCACTGTTGAGCACCTCGATCGCGTCGGCGAGCACGTCGATGTACGTGTGCCGTCTGTCGCGGGTCATGGCCATGATCTCGGTCTCGCTCCAGTGGTAGTGATAGGCCAGGTAGTGGACTTCCTGGTACAGCGCGGTGGCGTCGGTGCGCAGTTCGCCGAAGAAGAAGCGGTGGACGTCGAAGGGCGCGAGGAAGGTCCGGCCGCACTCGGCGCACTCGGCCTCCAGGGTCTGTTCGACCGAGGGGGCCCTCTCCCGCATGGCCTCCTCGATCTCGGCCCTGACGGCCGCCGGCAGCGCGGCCACCGACTCACGGTCCGGTGGGTCGCCCTGCGGGCCCATCCGCAGCACGCAGCGGGCCAGCAGTCCGGTGAGCGTCTCGGCCTCGTTGACCGCCAGGTGGGCCGAGAGTTCCTCCTGGTCGGCGCCGGTGGGCAGTCGGAAGGTGACCTCCGTGCCGTCGGAGGTGGTCATCGTGTGGGTCGGTGCGCGATCCCGGGCCTCCTCGACCGGCACGCTGTCGACGGAGAACTCGATCGAGACCCGTCGACCGCACTCCGGCCAGGGGCAGATCAGGCTCGCCCCGACCCGGTCGCCGAAGGTGGCCCTGCGCAGGTGCAGCAGCAGGAACTGGCGGTCGGCGACCAGCAGTTGGCGGGTCACCTCCGGCGGCACCGGGCTGATGTCGCCCAGTCGGGCCACGCACCGGCTGAGCACCTCGGTGACGAACGCCGCCGTGTGCGGCGAGCGAGCGCCGGCCAGCAGCTCCTCCTCGCGGCCGGTCAGGGTCGCGAGTTCGAACTCTCGGTGCAGTCGTCCGGCGGAGTCCCAGTAGCCGCCCGGAAGCACGCCCATGGGGAACCTCTCAGGTCTCCTTGAGCTCGGTCACCGAGGTGTCCCGGGCCCAGCCTTCGTTCTCGAGCTTGATCGAGCTGATCATCACCGCGTTGCCGCCCGCGTCGAGCTCGGGCAGCGCCTGGTACTCGGAGACCCAGCAGCGGTAGACGTTGTAGGCGAGGACCTTCTGGCCGCCGAGGTTGTAGACCTCGATGGCGATGTCCTTGCGGAAGGTGGCCAGGGACATCGCGGCGTCGCCCTGGAAGTTGTTCACCTTGTTCGCCCAGTCCTCGAAGGTGGTGTCGTGGGTGACACCGGCCTCCAGCGTGATCTGGGCGTGCTGGGTCTTCCCCGGTATCTGGTGGGGGCCGCTGGCGTCGCCGCCCTCGTACCAGGAGGTGACCTCCGTGGTGCGCTTCAGCGGGCTGCACTTGTTGAGGCCGGCCACGTACTGGCCGTCGATCTTGATCTTGAACCTGAATCCCAGGTAGGGGTCGAACCGGGTGCTGTTGACAGTGAACTTGGGCATCGGCCCTGCTCCTTTTGTAGTTCGTCCGCCGTTACCCGGACGCCAGGCCCGCCTGCTGGCTGATCTTCACGACGACGAACTCGGCCGGCTTCAGGGGTGCGAAGCCGACGAGCACGTTGACCACCCCGGCGTCGATGTCGGCCTGCGTGGTCGTCTCCGCGTCGCACTTGACGAAGAAGGCCTGCGAGGGGGTGGCGCCCTGGAACGCCCCCTGGCGGAACAGGGTCGTCATGAAGGAGCCGATGGACAGCCTCAGTTGGGACCACAGCGGCTCGTCGTTGGGTTCGAACACGGCCCACTGGATGCCGTTGTAGATGCTGACCCGCAGCATGATCGCGGTCCTGCGCACCGGGACGTAGCGCCATTGCGGGTCCGCGGAGATCGTGCGGGCGCCGAACGCCACCACGCCGACTCCGGGGAAGCGCCGGATGACGTCGACGCCCCGGGGGTTGAGGTTGCCGTGGTCGACATCGCTCAGCTCCGCGCCGAGGCCGACGACTCCGTTCAGCCCTGCCTCGGTGCCGGCCGGCGCCTTCCAGACTCCGCGTGAGGCGTCGATGCGGGCGTAGAGGCCGGCGATCGAACCGGAGGGAGGCAGAAGGACCGGATCGGCCGAACCGCCCGCGGGGTCGAGGGACTTGACCCACGGGAAGTACAGCGCACCGTAGGAGTTGGAGGTGGTCAGCTTGTTGCGGAAGGTCGTCGCGTCGGCGACGGTGTCGTCGTCCCGGCCGGTCTCGGCGATGTAGAAGACGTCCTGGAGTGGGCGGTTGGCACAGTAGGCCATCCCCAGGTCGGCCATCGCGGGGCTGGACTCCCCCGGTACGGCCAGCAGGCTGAAGTCGGTGACGTGGTCCAGCCGGGAGAACGCGTCGCTGAACGAGGTCTCGGTGATGTCCGCGTCGCCGTCGGAGCCACGGGTGGCCGCCGTGACGGGCGCGGCGATCCCCGAGTCGCCGATCTGCAGCAACTGGACGGCGGCCGGGCGTCGTAGCGCGATGCCGTCCTCGGAGCGTCCGCCCGCGGCGGCCCCGATCCTGAGCAGCGTGGTGGCGTCGTGCGCCGCCGCGGGCTGTATCCGTACGGACGAAGTGGCCGTGTTCGTACCGGATTTCAGCACGAGCCGGGACTTCGTGCCCACGGTCTCCGTGGTGCAGGCGAAACCGGTGAACGCCGCGGCGTCGGTGGACGCTTTCCTCTTGTGCAGGGCGTGCACCGCGGTCTCTATCGCGGCGGCCACGTCGCTGAGCGCGGTGGCCGTGCCCGCTCCCGTGGCCAGCGTGACCGGCTGGAAGCCGTCGCCGTCGAGGGAGATCTGGAAGGCGAGGTCGGTGTCCAGCGGCAGGGTCGGGCCCAACCCGCCCCGGTGGACGCCCTGTTGGGTGCCGTTGTTGGCCGCGAGGACCTCGACGTCGATCAGCCCGGAGGCCTGTCCGACGACACTGACGACGTAGGCGGGCGAGGCGGGGTCGATGCTGAGGTTGTCGAAGACCTCCAGCGCCGGCAGGTCCTGCGGGCTGTCCGGCACAAAGGTGGGATCGGTCTGCCGGCGGACCGTCAGCTTGAACAGGTTGCCGGGGTCGAGTGTGCCGTCCTCGATCTGGAGGAGCAGCGTGTTGCCCCACTCGCCCTTGTTCTTCGCCGAGAAGGTGAGTCCCGCCGCCGGCTGGGCGGCACGGTTGTGCACGGTGACACTGGCGACCTTGGCGTCGGTGCGGGTGACGCGCACGATGTAGCACTGGCGGCCGCCGTTGCCGAAGTACTGGAACACGCCGTGGGCGAGGTAGCTGTCCGTGATGAACGAGCCGTAGACGCGCTGGAAGTCGGTCCAGTTGGTGATCAGTCCCGCGCCGGTGTCCGGACCCATCTCACTCAGTCCGACGAACGCGGCGGTGGACGTGCTGGCCGTGTCCAGCGGCCTCACTCCGCCGGACACCTCCTGGACGTAGACACCCGGATAACTCAGGGTCGGCATGATCGTCTCCTCTACGAATCGAAGCCTGGGGTGCGCACGGTCATCCGGTGGAGTCGGTACGTTTCCGGGTGCGCGGGCCCTTGCTCGCGCCGGTGTCGTCCTGGGCGGCGGGCGCCTCCTGCGCGGCGGAGTCTTCTCGGGCCGCGGAGGCCCCGGACTCCTCGTCGCTCCGCTCCACCTCGATGTCGCCGCGCCGGCTCAGCCGGTCGACCTTGGCGTTGTCCGCCAGCTCGGCGTCGCGCAGCTCGGCCGACCACCGCCCGGGCGACAGCCGGACGGTGCGTCCGCTGTTCAGCGAGACCATGATCGGGCCCGACGTGAGCAGGCTCCTGATCCGTACGGTCATGTGCTCCTCCTCCCGGGGCCGCCTTCGAACAGCGCCCCTCAGTCCTCTCGCGCCGCGTCCGCCGCCGAGCGGATCGCGTCCAGCAGGTACTCCGACCACGGAGCCCCCGCCCCTCGCACCTGTTCGGCGAGCCGGCCGACCCGGACCAGACCCAGTGGGTCCGCCGGGTCCACGACCACGACGGCCAGGCGCGGGTGGGTCCACATCAACGCCAGGCAGGCGCCCAGCGATCCGGTGCCGGACGCGGACGTCACCAGGACGTCGGCCCCGCGGGCGTCGAGTGCGGTGGCGGCCTCGGCCGCTCCGCGGGCGCTGCCCACGATCGTCATGTCCTGCGGTTGTGCGGCGATGCGCGCCACGATGTCGCGGTCGAGAGCGACCATGTCCGCGACGAGAACTCGAATCGGGTCCATCGGTGTGCACCGCTTCCGGTAAGGACAACTCTGCTGAAGTGCGCGGCCGTTGACATGAATCCCCCGGGCCCACAAAGGGACCGGCCCGGGATCCGGATCCTTCGCCGGATCACCGGGGCAGGGTGAACAGCTCGGGGTGCAGTTGCCGCGCCTTCGCCTCGTCCGTGGTCGGCGGCTTGTAGCGCTCCTGGCCGGGCAGGTTGCGCGCGACGCCGTCCAGGACGGCCTGGTCGTCGACGACCTTGATGGCCTGGAAGAAGGCGGCCAGCCGCGCGGTGAACTCCGCCGGCCGGGCGGCGGCGGGCAGGGCGTTGATGGCCGCGCCGTGCTCCAGGAAGAAGCGGGTGCCGAGCTGGTTGGACACGATGTCCTCGTAGCTCCAGGCGGACTTGGCGCTGTCGGTCCAGAACTTCGAGCGCTGTACGGGGTCCAGCTGGTCGAAGAGGTCGGACTGGGCGCCGGTGAGGGTCTGCCACGCCAGGAGGTTGGCGCCGAGCTGGGTGGCGGTTCCGGCGGCGGCCCGTGGCAGGACGAACAGCCCGGTCTGCGGGCCGCGGACCTGCATCAGCCGGGTCACGTCGGTGGCCGGCGGCGCTCCGAGGAGAACCTTGTCCTTCACCTTCTGCTGGCTGCGTTCGATCTCCGAGCCCTGCGCGGTCGCCCGGTCGAGGCCGCCCTGTCGGTTGCCCGCGGCCCTGACCTGGCCCTCGGCGAAGTCGATGAAGGCGAAGAAGTGCTGTCCGTCGATCCAGCCGTAGTCGCGGGAGTAGAGGTAGCGCGGGTGGGCGCTCTCCACGCCCGGCCGCTGCTCGGGCTCGGTGAAGTGCCGCAGGAAGACGGAGGTCCACACCCGGCGGGCGAGCACACCGCAGGTCACATCGGGTTCGAAGTTCGACGTGACGCGTGACCACATGCGCAGCGTCGGGTCGGTGGCTTCCTCGTTCCTGGCCTGTCCGAGGACCCGGTCGGCTTCCCGCAGCATCTGGGTCGAGGTGGCACGACGGGGATACGTCGGCTCCCGCAGCAGCACCTGGCCCGTGCCGAGCATGTCCTGCACCGCCGCCGCGCCGGCCACCGTGACCCGGTCCGCGTCCCGTTCCAGGGCTTCGGTATCGGCGGCGGCGCCCGGCCGGCGTTGCTGAAGGGTGTGGGCGATCTCGTGCAGCATCCGGAACCGTCCGGCGGACGTGCCGGTCTCCAACTGGCCCGCGCCGAAGAAGACATGGTCGCCCACCGTGAACGCGTTGGCCCGCACGCCCGCCGCCGCCTGATGCGCGAAGGCGTCGTCGTGCAGGCGTACCTGCCCGAGGGGCAGACCGAAGTGCGCACTCGCCCGGGACGCGATCTCGGCCGGCAGCGGACTGCCGGCCGCGCGGGCCCCACGGACCGCGGCCGCGGCGGCCGCGGGGCCGTGCCGGTGGAAGGCGGCGGCCACCTGGTGCGCGGGCGCCCCGGTGACCATCTCGTGCGGCGGTGCCTCGGTGGAAGCGGACAGGTCCACACCTTCCGCGAGAGCTCCGTTCCCGAGGCTCCGCAGGATGTGGCCCGGTGGCGAGGTCGTCCGTGCCCGCGAGGCGGAGGCCGCAGCCCTGCCCGGCGGGGACCGGTCCTGTCCCTGTGCGCCTTTCGCGGAACGCTCGAGCACCTGGCACCTCCACGCAGAGGGGGCATCAGGGCGATTGTGCGGGGACCCTTTCGCGCGCGAATGAATCCACGGGATCCGGATAGGGACCGGTACGGGATCCGGTCCCCGCGCCAACGGCCGCTACAGGCAGGGCCGTTGCTGACAGGGGCGGTGCGGACAGGGGCGGTGCGGGCAAGGTCATCCGGAATCCGCGCACCGCGGCGGCGACCTCGTTCCGGCTGCCCACGCCCAGTTTCTCCAGGACGTTGTGCACGTGGTTCTTCACGGTGGTCAGCTGGATGTGCAGCAGCCGCGCGATCTCCTTGTTGGCGTGCCCGGACTCGATCAGCGCGACGATCTGCAGTTCGCGGGAGGTGAGCTTGGGCGCCCGCACGCCCCGGTGGACCCTGGCCAGCGCGGCCAGCCGCCCGACGAGTCCAGCGGCGACACCGGCCTGGCAGCTGAACTCGCCCCGGGTCGCGGACCGGAGCGTGTCGACCAGATCCGTGAAGGAGTTCTCGTTGGTGACGTATCCGGCGATGCCCGCCTCCGCGTACGCCACCACGTCCGCGGCCCGGTCGGAGATGCCGAGCACCACACACGGCACCGCGGTGCTCTCACCCAGCCGGTACAGCGCGTCGAGACCCGCCTCGCCGGCCATGTCCCCCGTCGTGTCGAGCAGAATGACGTCGACGTCCGCCCCGGCCAGCAGCGACTGCGCGGCACCCACGTCGGGCGCCGTACCCACCAGCTGTAACCCGTCCTCGCCGTCCAGCAGTTGAGCCAGGCCCTGCAGATAGATCCGGACCGGCGAGATCACCACCACCCGGATCCCCGGTGCCCCCGGTCCCCCTGGCGCCCCTCTGTTCACTTCGACGTCCACACCATCCATACGGTCCATACGGCTGCATCCCCCGATGAGTACCGGCGCCCGCCCGGCGGTGCGGACCTGCGTTCGCCCGGCGCGCGCCCTGTTGGCCCACCAGGCTGCTCCGCGCGAACCCGGCTGTCACGGCGCGTTCCGGTGACCGGAACGGACCGGGGAAAGAGCCGGGGGAATATGCCGTCAGACCTTCCAGGCACGCAGCTGATCGGCGACCGCGGGCACGCGGACCCGCGTGTCGCGGATCTTCCGCACGAGTTCGGACAGCGCGCCGTAGGGCGGGTCGATGCCTTCGCCGGACTGGGCCATGTACTGGGCCGCGACGAACGCGGCGTACAGGCTGTTGCGGTGCGGGAGCGGCTCCAGGCGGACGATCGTGTGCATGAGAGCGGCGGCGCGCCAGGCCGCGTCCGGGTCGGCGGCTTCGAGAGTGGGGAGCTTGGTCCGGTGCCTGGCGATGGCCGCCACCAGGGCGGAGTAGTCGGTGACGGACATGTCCTCATGCCCGAGGGCGGACTCCTGGACGTCGAGGAGCCAGGAGACGTCGATGTTCAGGTGCATCAGGCGGCAGCGGCTCCGTCGGCACGCTCGGCGGGCGGCACCTCGTCCGGGAAGGCGTCGTCGAACTCCTCGCGCAACCGGTCGGCCCACGCCCCCGCGCCCGCGACGAACTGCCTGCGCTGCATCTCGCGGACGCCGAGGTCGTGGAGGTACTGCTTGAGGCTCTTGCCTTCGGCCGCCGCGGCAGCGCGCACGCCTTCGAGTTCCTCGTCGGTGAAGGACACGTTCAGTGAGGGCATACGGCGATGGTACCTACTTGGTGCCAGTCATGCGACCGTCGGAGCGGAAGCCGTCGCCGGACAAGAGATAGACCCACTCGCCGGACGAGCCGTGGACCCACTCGCTGGACGAGCCACGGACCCACCTAGCTGCGGGCCACGGTCACTCCCCGTGCCTCCAGTTCGACCATGACGGGGTCGGGATTGCCGTAGTGCTCGTCCATGCGCATGCGGGAGGTCATGGTGACCCGCTCGAGGGACGGCAGGTCGAGGAGGGGACGGGCGTCCTTGAGCTGGTGACTGAGACCGAAGCGGATCTCGGTGAGTTCGGTGAGGCCGGACAGGGCACTGATGTCGACCAGCTCCGGCATGGACTGGATGTCCAGGACCCGGAGCGGCTTGTGGCCGGCCAGGCGGGACAGGTCCGTCCAGTCCACGCCCTGGACGCGGAGCGTGCTGAGTGAGCCACCGGGGATGTCTTCGACCAGCGGGCAGCTCGCCATGTGGAGCTTGCGCAGCGCGGGGCACGCCTCCAGGGCACGCAGCGAGGTCAGGGCGGCCACGCGGTAGAAGCCCACTTCGTCGAGTCGGGCGGCACCGGCCAGGCCGCTGACGTCCGTGAGCGCGGGGCAGTCCAGCACGGTCACCTCGGTGAGCGACGGCAGGTCTCCGAGGTCGTCGAGGTCGGCGAGGGACGGGCAGCCCGAGAACTCCAGCTCGCGCAGTGCCGGCAGTCCGTCGAGGTGCCCGATGGTGCGCAGGTTACGGCAGGACCGGATCTCCCACTCGGTCAGCTGCGGGTGGACACCGAGGCCGGTGAGGTCGACCAGGCCGTCGCACTCCATGAGGGTGAGCTCCCGCAATCCGGACAGCGCCGCGATGGGCGTGAGGTCACGCAGCAGCGGAGCGCCACGGAGGTTGAGGCGTGCCAGGGACGGAAGGCGCGCGAGTTCGGAGTAGTCCACCAGGGCCGGGCAGGCGGAGACGTAGACGAACTCCAGGGATCGCAGGGGTCCGACGCCCGCCAGTGACGTGAGCTTTTCGCTGTCGGCCACGATCAGTCGGGTCAGGTTCGTCAGCGCGGGCACCCCGCGCAGATCGCGCAGGGCAGGGCTGCCGGTGACCAGGAATCTCGTCAGCCGGGGGTGGGCGCCGAGCCCGTCGACGGTTTCCAGCCGGGGGCAGTCGGCGAGGGTCAGCTCGGTCAGGTTCGGCACGGCGTCGATGCCGGTCAGGTTGCGCAGCTGTCCGCAGCTGCGCAGGTCCAGTGCGGTGAGCGCGGGCACACCGCGCAGGCCCCGCAGATCACGGTTGCCGGTCCAGCCGAGGTCGAGATCGGCGAGCCGGGCCAGTCCGGCCAGGTGGCCGGTGTCCTTGAAGGCCCGGCAGCCGCGCAGCGTCAGGCGCTCCAGGAGGGGGAAGGCCGCGCCGAAACCGGCGGTGGAGTGGACCTTGGTCATGCTCAGGTCCAGCTCGCGCAGCCGCCCCAGGGTGAGCAGGGCGGTGGTGTCCGCGACGGCCCGGCACCGGTGCAGGTTGAGACGGGTCAGCTCGGTCAGAGTGCCGAGCGGGGTGAGGTCCTCGACTCCCGCGCAGCCGTTGAGGTCGAGGTCGGTCAGGCCGGTGAGCGCGCCCACCTCCGTGAGGTCGGTGATCTCCTTGCACTTGTCGATGTGGAGCTTGCGGAGCATGGTCAGGTGGCGTAAGCCGGGCAGCGAGGACATGCGGCGCAGTCGCAGTTCGCTCCGGCCCTCGCGGGTGAGGGCCGGCGCCAGCAGGGCCGCGCAGAAGCCGTCGGGGTCGGCGGCCTGAGGCCAGAGCCGGAGCAGCGGCTCCGAGGGGAATGCAGCGATCCTGCCGAACCGGGCGGCCAGTTCCAGTGCCGCGCCGTCGTCGGGGATCACCACCAGCTCGCGGACGGCCCTGCGGGCCCGGGCGGGCGAGGCGGTGTCCAACAGGCCGCGCAGTGCGTCGAGTTGGGCGGCGACGGCATCGTCGTTCGGAGTCATGCCAGGGAACTCTGGGGGTCGGGTCCGACACCGGCTCGACCCGAACGCCGGCCCCGAACCGAGAGACGGCAACCTGCGCCACCCACCACGCCGGTCAGCAGCGAGGCGGGTCAGGAGGCAGCACTCTCCGGCCTGGGCACGGTCGGTCCGACGGACGCGTCGAAGGCGTGGGTCACCTCGGGGGTCGTGCCGGGCAGGAGCAGGGCGCGGGCGCGGTCCTCGAAGCGGCGGTCGGTGGCCGTGAGGCGACTGTGGTGCTGGGCCAGGTGCTCGCCCCAGGAACCGACGAGGTAGTTCTCGATGAAGCGGCCGGGTTCGTTGCCGTCCTGGAACAGGCCCCAGGTGAGGGCGCCGGTCCGGCGCCTGGAGCGGGCGACGTCGTCCATGGCGTCGAGGAACGCGGAGCAGTCGTCGGGCGAGACCCGGTAGACGACGGAGACCAGCACCGGGCCGTCCAGCGGACCGGGTACGAAGACCAGGGGCGGGGTGGGCCAGTGGTCGGAGAGCGTGGGGTCGATGCCCTCCATGCCGTACAGCTTCCAGCGCAGCAGGGTGAGCGCGCTCAGCAGCATCACCACGGTCCCCGTGAGCAGGGCCGCGGTCAGCCCCACCCACTGCACCAGCGCACCCCACAGCGGAGCGGCGAGCGCCTGACCGCCCTGGAAGACCAGCAGATAGACGGCGAGTCCGCGCGCCCGGACCCAGCCGGGCAGTCGCGTCTGGATCGCCGCGTTGAGCGTGGACAGGACGCCGATCCAGGCGAGCCCCGCGGGCAGCAGCACGAGGATCGCCAACCAGGTGACGTGCACGGTGGCGAGGACCGCAAGGACCAGGGCGAACATGACGGCACCGGCGGCCAACACGCCGTTGATACCGAGGCGTTGGCGAAGCCACGGCAGCGCGAACGCACCCGCCACCGCGCCGACCCCGACCGCGCCGAGCAACAGCCCGTACCCGCCGGACCCCATGCCCAGGGAGTCGGCCGCGATCAGTGGCAACAGCGACCAGAGGGCGGCGGCACCGGGGATGAACAGGGCCGTCCGCAGCAGCACGCGCCGGACGCCGGGGGCGTTCCACACGTAGCGCCGGCCCGCGTAGAGCGCGGTCAGGAGCCGTTCCCGTTCAGCGGTGGGCACAGTGGTCTTCGGCCGCCGCCACACCAGCAGTACGGCGGCGATGCCGAGGAACGACACCGCGTTGAAGCCGAACACCCAGCCCGCACCGGCCGCGGCGACCACGACACCGCCGAGTGCCGGGCCCACCGCACGGGCGAGGTTCATGTTCACCGCGCCCAGCGCGGACGCCTGCCCGAGCTGCTCGCGATCCACCAGCTCCGGTTGGATCGCCTGCCACGACGGCCCCATCAGAGCGGTCCCGCAGCCGAGCAGGAAGGTCAGGGCGAGCAGCGGCGCGGGCGACAGCGCGTCCGCGAAGGCCAGCACCGTCAGCACGACCGACACGGCGAACATCGCGAACTGCGCCACCAGCAGCAGCCCGCGCCGGTCGAACCGGTCGGCGAGCACGCCCGAGGGCAGCGCCAGCAGCACGATGGGCAGACTGGACGCCGTCTGCACCAGCGTGACCAGCGTCGCCCCGTGCCCGACCAGCAGCCACTGCGCGCCGACGGTCTGCATCCACGTGCCGATGTTCGACACGAACTGCGCGATCCACAGGGCCCGGAACACCGGTTGGGCCAGCGGCGCCCAAGCGGAGACGGTCGGCGCGGGGCTCCCGGTCGGCGTGGTGGCGCTCATGGTGCTCCTCCGGGACGGAGTGGGCGGCGGCTCAGGCGTACAGGCGGGTCCCGTTGACGGCCACGCGACGGCCGTGGCGGGTGTGCGGGAAGTAGTCCCACACCGCATGATGCTGCACGCTGCGGTTGTCCCAGCACACCAGGGTGCGCGGCTGCCAGTGGACCCGGCAGTGCAGCAGCGGCGTCCCGGCGATGTGCGTGTACAGCATGCCGAGCAGCGCGTCGCTCTCCGCGCGGGACAGCTGGGTGATGTGCGAGGTGTAGGGGGCGTTGACGAACAGCAGCTTCCGGCCGGTCTCCGGGTGCCGGACGACGACGGGGTGTTCGGTGCGCGGCACGTCGTACTCGGGCGGCGGTGTCAGTCCGGCGGCGACCCAGGGCAGGGCTCCGTCGTGCAGCGCGGTCAGCCCGTCCAGGAACTCCCTCATCGACGGCGAGAGCAACTCGTAGGCCAGATGCATGTTGGCGAACAAGGTGTCACCGCCACCGCCTCCGGGGACCGTGGTCAGGTAGAGCATCGAACCGAGGGACGGCTCGACGTCCGCGGTGCCGTCGGCGTGCCAGCCGTTGCCGGCGACCTCCTTCGACTCCTTGGTCGCCTTGATCTCCAGGATGTACGGGTCGGATCCCTCGACCGGCAGCGCCACGGGGTGCAACTCGCCGAAGACACCCGCGAACCTCTTGTGCTGCTCGGGGTCGATGTCCTGGTCACGGAAGACCAGGACGTGGTGGGTCTGGAACGCGTGCTTCAGTTCCTTCTCCTGTTGGGGTGTCAGTTCCCGCGACAGGTCGAGACCCGAGACCTCCGCGCCCAGCAGCGGGGAGATAGGGGTGACGGAGAGGGTGTCGTACGGCTCCGCGGGCCGGGTGGTCAGCCGCTCGACGGCCTGCAGTGCGTAGTCCTCCATGAGGGTCCTCCGTGGTTCGGTGGGGCGGGGGTGGTGTCGGCGAGATCGTCCGCGAGGGCGGCGGCGACCTCATGGACATGCGGCGGGGCTACGAGTTCGTAGTGGTTCGCGTCGACGCGGTGAACGCCGACGGGCCTGGGCAGATGGGCGTCCCACGCGTCGGGCGGGGTCGGCTCCGGGGCCAAGGGGGTCACGTCGTCAGCGGGGCGCTCGGCGAGCCACACGGTGGTGGGTGTCCGGTTGAGCCGCGGCAACCGGTGCTCGGCCATCGCCGCGAGGTTCGTACGGCAGCAGCGCGCGAGGCGTTCGGCGTAGGCGCGGCCGGACTCGGTCAGGCGGCCGGTGCCGTTGTCGAAGTCCTTGCCGTTGCCGCTCAGTTCGCGGGCGAAGACGGCGTCCACCTGCTGCTCGTCGTAGGTCGCGAGCCGTTCGCCGGCGCCGGGCGGGGGTGGGTCGAGGAGGTACAGGGCGTGGACGGGCCGCCCGTCCGTCTCCGCGAGGGCCGCCATGGACAGGGCCGTCCACGCCCCGAACGACCAACCGGCCAGGCGTAGTTGGTGGTCACGGTCGGGGAACACGGTCCGGACGGCCTCCAGGTAGTGCGCGGCGCGGTCGGTGATCGACCGGGCGGGCAGCTGGGGGGCGCGGAGGGCCGGGTCGGCGATGAGGCAGACGGTGAGCTCGTCCGGGAGGGCCGACACCAGTGGGCGGTAGGCCTGGATGTCGCCGCCGACGGGATGGACGAGGCAGAGGACGTCCCGGCCGGTGCCACGCTGCCACACCTCCACGTCCACTTCCTCGCCCACCGCCGAGGTCGGGCGGGTGGCGGCGGCGAGGTGGTCGAGGATCTCGGCGAGGGTGACACGGTGACTGAGCCGGGACAGCTCGATGTCGACGCCGTACCGGCGTTTGACCTCCTCGATGACTTCCAGCAGGGTCAGCGAGTCGGCGCCGAGGTCGTACAGCGGCGCGGCGGGATCGATGGCGTCGACCCCCAGCAGGTCGCACAGGATCTCGGCGAGGTTGGTGACCGAGTCGTCGGGCATGGTGGCGGGGTCGCTGTGGGCCGGGGTCAGGTTCGGCGCGGGTGCCTGCACGGATACCCGTGTCTGTCCGTCCACCCGTTCCGGTGCCGGTGCCGGTTCGTAGAAGAAGCGGGCCTGGGGCAGAGGTGTGGTGTTGACCATCAGATGGGGCAATTGCAGGTGCAGAGCCCGTTCGAAGACCGCCGCGCCGTCCTCGGGGGTGAGCGCGACGGCCAAGTGCTGCTGGTGACGGGCGTCGGCGCCGAGGGCGTGCTGTGCCATGCCGACCTCCCGCCAGGCGTCCCAACCGATGCTCATGCGGACGGTCGCGTCCAAGTCGCCCGCGCCAGGCGGTGCGTACTGGGCGAAGGCATCCAGACAGGCGTTGGCCGCCGCGTAGTCGAACTGGCCAACACCGCCGTACAGAGCGGCCATTGAGGAGCAGTAGGCCGCGTACTCGGGTTTGTGCTCGGCGATCAACCGCTCGACGAGCAGGGCGCCGCGCAGTTTGGCCGCCGTGGCGTGGCGGGCGGTGGCGGGGTCCCGTCGGGCGAGCAGTCCGCCGGCGGCTGTTCCCGCCGCGTGCACTATGCCGATGAGGTCGTCGAGGTGCGGGGCGAGGCGCGCCGCGATGGTGTGCGGGTCCTCCGTGGCGAGGTCGGCCGGGACGACGGTGACGCGGTCCGCGTGCGCCCGCAGGGCGGGCGGGGTGCTGTCTCCGCGGGCGAGCAGGACCACTCGGGTACCGGGCTGTTCGAGGAGCCGTGCCGCCAGGGTGGTGCCGATGCCGCCGGTTCCGCCGAGGATGAGATGGGTTCCGGGGGCGACCGGCGAGGTTGCGGCCGCTGGTTCGAGTGCGGGCGCGGGGACCGGGTGGAGGGTGCGGTGCCACCAGAAGCCGGCGCGCAGAGCAACCGTCGCTTCGGCGTGGCTGTTGTCGTGGAGCAGGTCCGGCAGGTGTACAGCCCAGTCGGCCGGGTCGGGTCCCGGCAGGTCCAACCAGCTCATTCTTACGCCGAGTTCCTGGCGCGGGGTCTCGGTCGCAGCGGCGAGCAGTCCCGCTTCGGGCCTTCGGACAGCGCCGGTGACCGGCTGTGCCTGGTGGGACAGCAGCCATACGCGTGGCCGGTCCGCCTCCGGGAGGTCGGCCATGGTCCTGCCGAGGGCGGCGACCGTGTCGAGGCACGCCCACTGGGCGATCTCCAACGAGCGCTCGTCAACGCTGCCGCCCAACCCCAAGGGCAGAATGTGCAGCCAGTCGACGCCGGGTTCGCCGCGATCGGTCAAGTGGGCCAACAGTGCCGCGAGCTGCGCGGAGTTGGTGGGATCAACTTCGTACTGGTCGTCGTCGAGGCGGGTGAGGGTGTCGGGGGCGCTGGCGGCCCGTGCGTGAACTCGGACCACGCGCGCGTAGTGCCGCTCCAGGAATCGCCACTCCTCAGGGGTCGTGTCCGGTCCGGTCACCAACACGGCGGTGCGGCGCGGCACTTGGGCACGTGCGTAGGTCCGGGCTCGGCGTAGCCGGGTCCACTGCGGCTGGTGCAACCACTCGGCGGCGGGCAGCCGTTCCGGCGCCGCGGGCGTGACGGCACGGGCAGTGCGGGCGAAGTCGTACTCGGCCGTGTCGAAGGCGGGCGGCGGGAAGTCCCAGGGCGGGCTCGCGGGACCCTCGGGCCAGACGAAGGTGTGTCCGGCCGTCCAGCGCTCGGCGATCACCTGCGGGTCATGCCCCGCCTCTGTCAACCGAGTTGATGGGGAGGGTGCTGCCGTCGAGGTGAGCGAACGAAGCCATGCCACGGCCGACGCGACATCGGGGCAGACCGCCGCCGCCCGGTGGGCGAGTGCGGGGCGTCCGGCCTGGAGGTGGCGCAGTACCTGCGGATACGCCTCGGGGTGTGCGCTCAGGTAGTCGGCGATACGACGGCCATCCGCGCGTACGGCTGCCTCCGAACTGCCGGACAGGAGCAGGCACGGCACGGGTTCGGGCGCTCTCTGCCCGGTCGGCGCGGTGAACGCCGTTGGCACGTCGTCGAGTTGCTCAAGCAGCAGATGGGCGTTGGTCCCGCCGATGCCGAAACTGCTGACGGCGGCCACCCGCGGCACGCCCTGCCGCCAGGGCTCCGCCGCCACCGGTACCCGGAACGGCCCGTCCTCGATCTCCGGGTTGAGGCGGTCGAAGTCCGCCATGGGCGGGACGATCCCATGATGAACGGCGAGCACGGCCCGCACCATGCCGACGACTCCTGCTGCGGCACCGAGGTGTCCGATCTGGCTCTTCACGGAGGACAACGCCACGCGCGCGTCGTCGGCCAGGCCGTACGCCTGGCGCAGCGCGGCGGCCTCCACCGGGTCCCCGAGGCGGGTGCCGGTGCCGTGGGCCTCCACGTAGCCGAGGTCGGCGCCGGTACGGCCGCTGCGGTGCAGGACGGTGCGGATCGCGGCGCGTTGCCCGGCCAGGGCGGGCGCGCTGTAACTGAGCTTGTCCGAGCCGTCGTTGTTGATGCCGGAGCCGGTGATGACGGCGTAGACGGTATCCCCGTCCCGGCGGGCGGCGGCGAGGGTCTTGAGGACGACCATGCCCGTGCCGCTGGCTCCGACGGTGCCGGCGGCGTCCTTGCTGAAGGGCCGGCAGTGGCCGTCCGGGGAGAAGATGTGCTGCGGCCGGTAGGTGTAGCCGTCGGTCAGGTCGGGGTCGACGAGGACGCCACCGACGAGCATCACGTCCGCGTCGCCCTGCCGGAGCATCCCGGCGGCGATGTGCACGCCGACGAGCGAGCTGGAGCACGCCGACTGCACGGTGAAGGCGGGGCCGGTCAGGCCCAGGTGGTAGGCGGCCTTGGTGGCCAGGAAGTCCTTCTCGTGATGCAGCGCCAGGCGGAAGGTGTCGGGGAGTTCGGTCTGGTCGGCCTCGCGCAGCATGCGTTGGAAGTAGGTGTTCTCCCCGCAGGAGGCCACGAGTCCGACGCGGTGGGCCGCCGGGGCGCCGATGCCGGCGTGGGCGAGTGCCTCGACGCAGTTCATCAGGAGCTGCCGCTGCTGGGGGTCCATCAGCCGGGCTTCGTGAGGGCTGATCGTGAAATGGCCCGGGTCGAAGTCGAGCAATCCCTCCATCTGGCTGCGGGCACCGACCCGGCCGTCGGTCGTCGGGAAGTGCTCGATGCCTCGGCGGCCGGAGACGACCAGGTCCCAGAAGGCGGACAGGTCGGGGGCTCCTGGTAGCCGTACGGCCATCCCGATGACGGCGACGAGTTCCTCACCCCGCTCCCCACCCGGGACGGTACCCACCGACGCCGGCTCAGGGGTGTCCGCGCCCCGCCGGTCCAGGAGGCGTGCCAGGGCTCGGAGGCTGACATGCTCGAACAACTCCGGCACGGTGAAGGCGAGATCGTCCTCGCCCGCGCACCGCAGCTGAAAGCGCATGAGGTCCAGACTCGTCGCGCCCCCGTCGAAGAACCGCTGCTCCACGGCGATCGCCTTGCCGGTCACCGTCTCGAACAGTGCGGCCAGCCGTCCTTCGAGCGGCGACAGGACGGAGGCGGCCGCACGGGCCGAGCTCAACTCGCGGCCAGGGGCGGTGAGTGCCGCCTGCCGATCCAGCTTGCCGCTCGGCGTGCGCGGCAGTTCCACCAGACGACGGAAGCGACTGATGCGTATGTACGTCGGCAACTGACCGGCCAGATGGTCTGCCAGCTCCGCGAGATCGGGGTCGTCGCCCCGGCACTGCAGGCACGCCACCAGCCGACCGTCCGCCACGACGGCGACCACGTTGGTCACGCCGGGGAACTGGAGCAGCGCGGCCTCGACCTGCTCCAACTCCAGCCGGTGTCCGCCGAGTTTGACCTGGGCGTCCTCTCGTCCCGCGTAGTGCAACAGTCCGTCGGCATCGAAGCGGGCGAGGTCGCCGGTGCGATAGAAAAGGCCGACGTCGGGATCATCGGTGAAGCGGTCGCGGTGCGGCGCGTCGGGGCCGAGGTAGCAGCGGTTGGCCATGAGACCGCCGATGAGCAACTTGCCGGTGACGCCGGGCGGGACAGGGTGGCCGCCCTCGTCGACGACGCGCAGGACGGCATTCGCCACCGGTCGTCCGATCGCCGGGCGCAGCGGCCAGGTGGCGGGATCACCGTCGAGGCACAGGCCGCTGGCGACGTGGGTCTCGGTGGGACCGTAGTGGTTGAACAGCCGGGCGTCCGACAGCCCTGCGAACCACCGCCGGATCACATCGGTGCACACCAACTGCTCACCGGCAGTGACAACTTCACGCAGCTGGGACGGGAAGCGCCCGGTGCGCACACCGTGTTCGGCGAGCAATTGCAGGGCGACGTACGGCAGGAAGATCCGCTCCGCTCCCCCGCTCTCCAACTCCCGCAGCAGCGCCGGGACATCGTGCCGCCAGGCCGGTCGCACCAAGCGCAGCAGACCGCCGGAGCACAGGGTGGTGAAGACCTCCTGGAACGAGACGTCGAAGGACAGCATGGAGAACTGCTGCGTGATCGCGGGCTCGCGCAGGCCGCCGTCGGTGCGCTGCCAGGTCAGCAGGTTGCACAGGGTCCGGTCGGGTACTTGGACGCCCTTGGGAGTTCCGGTGGAGCCGGACGTGAACAGGGTGTAGAGCGGGCGCAGACCCTGGTGGGTGGACGGTTCCGGCGGTGCGGTCGTGGGGGCGGCGGCGAGCGCGAGGGTGTGCCGTGGCAGGGACGGGGGCGCGATCGCGGCGAGGACGTCTTCGTCCTCGGGTGCCAGCAGTACGCACAGGGGGTCGGCCTGGTCGAGGACCTGCCGCAGGAGGGGCGGCGGGTAGGCGGGGTCGAGGGGGACGACCGTGAGGTTGAGGCGGGCGGCCGCCAGGAGCGCCACGATGTGCTCGACGGAGGGGTGGAGGTAGAGCGCCACGGCCGCCGGCGCGGCGGGATCGGCCGGGATGCGGAGGCGGGTGCGCAGGGTCTCTGCCAACTCGGCTGCCTGGGCGTCGAGTTCGGCGTAGGTGAGGGTCGACTCGCCGGTGGTGACAGCCGGGGCGTGCGGAGTGCGGGCCACTTGTCGGGCGAATCCGTCGGCGACGGTGGTGAAGTCCGGTGTCCGCTGGGGGCCTCGGCCCTGGTCGGGCAGAGAGCGGCGGTAGGAGGCGACCAGTTCGTGCGGGGTGAGGTCGCTCTCGCGGGTGTCGCCGGTCAGGTGGTCCAGGACCTGGCGGAAGAGGCGGGCGGCGGCTTCGGCGCGCTCGGCCCCGATGTCGTCGCGGTACTCCCACAGACAGTCGAAGCCGCCCTCGTGCTCCACCACCGACAGCGTGAGGGCGCACTTGGCGCCCAACGGCTCGGGGCACACCGGTCGTATCTCACAGCCGTCCAGACGGAGCGCCGAGAAGTCGGTGTTCTCAAGGACGAACAGGTAGTCGAACAAAGGCGTCCGCTCGCGGAAGGCGCGGTCGGCAAGGACGTCGGCGAGGGCGACCTCCTGGTCCCGCAGCACGGCGGACACGGCGTCGGAGTGGGCCACGAGCTGGGCGTCCAGTGAGCGGTGCGGCTCCAGCGGCAGGTCCAGGAGCACGGTGTTGGCGAACATGCCGACCGTGTCCGCGAATTCGGGGCGGGGTCGGTTCGCCACCGGCGTGGCGACCAGCGGGCGGCTCTGCCCGGTGACGCCGTACACGCTGGTCGCGAACGCGGACACCAGCAACTGGAACCTCGTCAGGCCCAGTTGGGCGGCGCGCCGGTCCAGTGCGCCACGACGGACCAGGTCGAGCGAGGTCCGCAGCAGCCGGGCCTGTGGCACGGCCGCCGTGTCGGGAGCCGGCAGGGCGGGTGACGGTTCGCCGTCGCGGCCGTAGTGGGAGCGCAGCCGCGCGCGACGGTCCTGGTACGCGGCGCTCGTGTGCCAGGTGTGCTGCCAACGGGCGAACTCCAAGGGCGTGACGGCGGAGGGCCGTTGAGCACCACCGCCGGTGTAGGCGTCCGTGAGGTCGCGGAGGAGGAGGTTGAGCGACCAGCCGTCCACGGAGACGTGGTGCAGGTGCAGCAGGAGCAGTCCACCATCGGCGTCTGCCACCCAGGCGACCCGCAGCATCCGGGCGTCCGCGAGATCGAAGCGGTGGCCGAAGAACCGGTCGGCGGTGTCCTGCCACTCCTCCCCGGGCCGGGCTTCGACTCGTTGCCACGGGTCGTAGGGGTCGGCGGTCTGCTGGATCAGTCCGTTCGGGGTGGGCACCAGCCGGGTGCGCAGAGCCACGTGCCGTTCGACCAGGGTGCGCACCGCGCGACGCAGGGCCGCGGTGTCGACGCGACCCTGGATGCGGAAGGCGAGCGGTACGTCGTAGGAACGGTCTTCGGGCTGCCGCTGGTGCAGCAGCCAGAGGCGTTCCTGCTCGCTGGTGGCCGGTGCGCTCGACTCGCTCACGGGACCGGGTACGGGTACGGGTGGGTGCTCTCCCGCGGCTGTGTCCGGTGCGTGCACGGCGTCCGCGAGCGCGGCGAAGTCGGCTGTCAGGACCAGGTCTTGCGGCAGATCGACCGCGAAGCGGCTGAGGATCTCGAAGCGGAAACGCAGCGCCTTCAGCGAATCCCCGCCGCTTTCCGCCCAACGGTCGCCCGGACGCAGGCCGTTGACGGCGAGGATGCCCTCGGCGACCTCCAACACCCGCCGCTGCTCGTCACTGACGGGTGCGTCGGTGTCCCGCGTGCCGCGCCACGGGGTCCGGGCATCGCGCAAGAGGGCGGCCTGGTCGACCTTCCCGTTGGCGTTGCGCGGCAGTTCAGCGACGAGGTGGGTGTGATGGGGGCGCATGTAGGAGGGCAGGGTGGTGGCGAGGTGACGGTCGTAGGCCTCGTAGGAGAGGTCATCGCCCAGGGAAGCGTCGCCCCTCGGGGCTTCGTCTCCCAGGACGAGGAAGGCGAGCAGTTCGCCCCGGCCGTCGTCGTCGCGACGGGCACAGACATAGGCCTGGCGGACGGCGGGTTGCGCCAGGATCTGCCGCTCCACCTCGCCCGGCTCGATCCGGAAGCCGCGCACCTTGACCTGTCGGTCCGCCCGGCCGACGTAGGTGATCCGGCCTTGGGTGTCCTGGCGTACGAGGTCGCCGGTCCGGTACCAACGCCGTTCCGCGTCCGCCGTGTTCGACAGTCGGACGAAGCTGCGGGCGGTCTGCTCGGGCAGGTTGCGGTAGCCACGGCCCAACGCCGTTCCGGACAGAAGCAGTTCGGCCACTTCGCCCGGCTCGGCGGTGCGGTCGTCCTCGGTGCGCAGCAGGGTGCCGGTGCCCGGCAGTGGGGTGCCGATGGGGATCGTGTCGCCGTCGAAGTCCCGTGGGATGGGGTGGCAGAGGGCGAAGGTCGTGGCCTCCGTCGGTCCGTACACGTTGTGGAGGACGGTGCGGGAGGTGGGATTGGCCGCGTACCAGCGGCGGATGATCCGTGCGTTGAGCTGTTCACCGCCGACGAGTACCTGCTCGGTGGCGGCGAAGCAGTCCGGCACCTGCTCGACGACCGCGTTGAACAGAGCCACCGTGATGAACAGGGTGTCGACGCGGCGCTCGGCGAGCACTCCGGCCAGCCGGTGCGGGCTCTGCACCTGGGTGTCGTCGAGTACGACGCAGACGCCGCCGGTGAGGAGCGGTACCCACACCTCGAAACTGAGGGCGTCGAAGGCGGGGTTGGACAGGCAGGCGTAGCGAGCGCCGGGCCGTATGTCGATGTAGCCGGGCCGGGCCAGCCGTAGCACTCCTTCGTCGGTGACCTCGACGCCTTTGGGGCGTCCCGTGCTGCCGGAGGTGTAGAAGACGAAACCCGTGGCCGTGTCGCCGGGATGCCCGGGTGACACGGCGGGCAGCCCGGGCCCGTCGGCCGGCTCGGCATCGGGGCTCAGGAGCAGGTCGGCGTCCACCACCGGCACGTGCGTGGGCAGTTGGGTAACGAACCCGCTGTCCTGGACGACGGCGACGGCGCCCGAGTCGTCGAGGATGTGGCCCTGCCGGTCGGGTGGGCTGAGCCGGTCGAGGGGTACGACGGTGGCTCCGACACGACGGATGCCGAGCATGACGCAGACCAGTTGCCACGAGCGGGGCAGGCAAACGGCGACCGCGTGCCCGGGGCGCACTCCCCGAGCCCGGAGCCGCGTGGCCACTCGGGCGCTGACCCGTTCGAGTTCCGTGTAGTCGAGGACGCGGTTGCCGTCCTCGACGGCGACGGCGGAGGGGGTACGACGGGCCTGGTCCAGTACGGCGTCGGCGAGGGAGGATGATCGCGCGGCGGCCGGAGTGGCGGGGCGGCGCCCCGACGGGGAGTGGTCGTCGGTGGGTCGGAGGCCCATCACGCCTCCCGTATCGGCAGCGCCAACTGATCTGCGTGATAGGCCAGTTCGGCACTCAACACCGCACCGACCTGAGACGCGCCGACGCCCTCCAGGATCTCCCAGTGGTCGCACGCCATCGTCTCGACGCGGTAGTCACCCTCCGCGCGCCGCCGCCAGAACTCGCGGACCTCGGCGTGGAAGGGGGTGTCGACACCGCCCGGTACACCCTCTGCGAGAACCAGACGCGCCGGGGAGGCCGCCGGGAGGTGTTCGCGGGCGGTGAGCCGGTTGTGGTTGTAGAGGTGGAAGTAGCGGTCGACCTGAGCGTCGTCGATGCCGGGATACATCCCGTTGAAGCGCACGAGTTTGTCGCGGAACTCGGCCTCGTCGACGGCGCCGATCTCTTCGCGGGCGGACGCGTCGTCGGTGGCCTGGGTGTCGAGGAGGACGACGCTGACGGCACGGTGTCCGGCGCGGGCCAGGATGCGTCCCATCTCATGGGCGACGAGACCGCCGTAGGACAGACCGGTCAGGACCAGCGGGGCCTCGTCCAGGGGCGTCCCGTCCACCGGTGTCCCGTCCGGCCTTGCCTCGACGGGGAGTTCGAGGAGCCGCAGATACGCCTCGGCCATGGCCTCCACGGTGGGCAGGAGGTCCTCGCCGGGGTTCACTCCCGGGGACTGGATGCCGTACAACCCGACCTGCTCGGGCAGGAGTTCGGCCAGGGGCAGGTAGCAGAAGGCGGTGCCTCCGGCGGGGTGTACGCAGACCACGCGCGGGCCCGTGCCCGAGCGGAACTCGATGAGGCTGCCCGGGGCGCGGGAGGTGCCGTCCTCGCGCAGCAGCTCGGCCAGCGACTCGATGGTGGGCCGCGTCATCACCTCGGCCACGGGGAGCCTGCGGCCGAACGTCTCGGTGACGGCGTGGGCCATCTTGATGGCCGACAGTGAAGTCCCGCCGATCTCGAAGAAGTTGTCGCTGACGCCGATGTCAGGGTGCAGCAGGATCCGCTGCCAGATCCGGTACAGGCCGTGTTCGACATGGTCGCGCGGACTGGCCGTGTTGACCTGGTCGGACGTCGACTCCTGGGCCAGGCGCAGCAGTTCGGGCCGGTCGAGCTTGCCGCTGCGGTTGATCGGAAGGGCGTCGAGGTCGAGGAAGACGGCGGGGATCATGTAGTCGGGCAGTCGGCGGGCGAGGGCCGCGCGCCAGTCGTGGGCGGTGCGCGCCGGTGCGGTGCCGCGGCCGATGCCGGCGACCAGCCGGGGCTGGCCGGCCGCGTCGCGGTCGACGACGACCGCGGCTTCGCGGACACCGGGCAGGGTCATGAGCGCCGCCTCGACCTCCGCGGGCTCGATCCGGAACCCGCGGAGTTTCACCTGGTCGTCGGCGCGCCCCAGGTAGTGGGCCGCACCGTCCGGCAGCCGCCGGGCGAGGTCTCCGGTGCGGTAGATCCGCTCGCCGGGCACGAACGGGTCGGGCAGGAACCGTTCCTTGGTGAGGTCGGGCCGACCCAGATAGCCGCGGGCCAGGGATGCTCCACCGAGGTACACCTCCCCCACCACGCCGGGCGGGACGGGCTCCATGCGGCTGTCGAGCAGGTACATACGGGTGCCGGGCAGCGGGCGGCCGATGGGACAGGGCCGCTCCAGCGGGCGGGGGTCGTAGTAGGCGGTGCTGTAGAGGGTCGCCTCGGTAGGTCCGTAGCCGAAACAGACTCGCAGGCCGGGGAGTTGCTGGGTCATGCGGTGCAGCGCGGCTTCGGTGAGCGACTCGACTCCGGTGAGCAGCTTGCGCAGTTGAAGCCCCTGTATGCGCGGCGCGGGATCCTCGTCGATCCACTTGACGTAGGCGGGCGGCAGGAACGCCTGGGTCACCGCGTGGTCGCGCATCCACGCCATCAAGGCCTCGGGGTCGCCGCGCAACTCCTCGGGGACGATGTGCAGTTCGCCGCCGGTGGTCAAGGGCAGCAGCAGTTCGTGGATCGAGGCGTCGAATCCGATGCTGGACCAGGCGGAGCCGACCTCGCCGGGTTCCGTGCCCATGCGGGCGTGCCAGGTGGCGAAGAGGCTCAGGACACTGCGGTGTTCCACCGCCACGCCCTTGGGCCGTCCCGTCGATCCGGAAGTGAAGATCACGTAGGCGAGCCGGTCGTGCGCGTGGCCGACGCCTGCCGGCGGGCCCGACTGGCTTACGCCCTCCGCCTCTACGCCACTCAGGTCGAGCCAGCCCCCGCCGCGCTCCGCGCTGTCGTGGTCGCTCAGAACGAGAGGGCAGGCGGCGTCCTCGACCATGCCCGCGAGGCGTTCCAGGGGCTGGCCCGGGTCGAGCGGGAGATAGGCGGCGCCCGCCTTGAGGATGCCGATGATGCCGACGGCCAGGTCGCAGGAGCGTTTGGCGTGGAGGCCCACGACGTCGCCGGGGCGGACGGACCGGGCGACGAGGGCGTGCGCGAGGTGGTTGGCGCGGCGGTCGAGTGTCGCGTAGTCCAGCGAGCGGTCCCGGTCGACGACCGCGGTGTGCGCGGGGCGCTCGCGCACCTGGGTCTCGAAGAGTTCGACGAGTCCGGACGCCGTGCGCAGCGCGGCCTCCGTCGGGTCGGGCCGGCGAGCGGCGCCGCCCAGGTCGGTCGGGGCTTCGGCGACCTGCGTGGCGTCACCGTCGAGCAGCACCTGCCGGCGTTCCTGCGGCTCCATCAACTCCAGGGCGCGGATGTCCCGTTCGGGGTGGTGGGCCATGTCGGTGAGCAGGTGTCGCAGATGGTCGGCCCAGCGCTGGGCGGTGGTGTGGTCGAGGAGCGCCGTCGCGTAGTCCAGGTAGCCGGTGATGCGGCCGCCGGACTCGGTCGCCGACACGGCGAGGTCGAACTTGGCCGGGGCGTGGGCGATGGGCAGCGGCTCGGCCTCGACTCCGGGCAGATGCAGCAGGTCCCGCCGCTCGGGCACCCAGGCCAGCATGGTCTGGAACAGCGGTGTGCGGGAGGCGCTGCGCGGCGGGTTGACCAGTTCGACGATGCGCTCGAAGGGCAGGTCCTGGTGAGCGAGCGCCTCGCGTACGACGGCGCGGGTACGGGTGAGCGCCTCGGAGACGGTGAGGGAACCGGACAGATCGATGCGCAGGGGCAGGGAGTTGACGAGGAAGCCGATGACGCCGGCCGCTCCCGGTCCGCGCCGGTTCGCGAACGGGCTGCCGACAACGATGTCGTCCTGCCCGGACAGACGTGACAGCAGAATCGCCCAGCCGGTCAGGACGGCCACGAAGGAGGTGGCACCGTGCCGTCTGGCCAGACGGCGGAGCCCGGCGGTGGCCTCGGCGTCCAGACCGAACTCGGCCCGCCCGCCCTCGTATCGCTGTTCCACCGGTCGTGGCCGGTCGGTGGGCAGTTCCAGGACGGGTGGCGCGTCCTGGAGCGCGCGCCGCCAGTAGTCCTCCTGGGCGACGAGCCCACCGTCGAGGACGGCTCGTTGCTGGGCGCTCGCATGGTCGGCGAACTGCACCTCCAGCGGGGGCAGGGGGCTCGGGGCGTCCACCGAGAACGCCTGGTAGAGCTGGCCGAGTTCGTCCATCATCACGTTCATCGAGACACCGTCGTAGATGCTGTGATGGAACGTCAGCAGGAGTACATGACGGTCGGACCCCAGGGCGAGAAGGCGGCCTCGCCCGAGGGGGCCGGCCTCCAGGTCGAACGGCTTCTGCTCCTCGTCGAGTTGGCGGTCTGCCACGCCCGCGTCGGGGTTCGCGGTGTCGGTGAGGTCCTCGAAGGTCAGGGCGAACCCCGCACCCGGCGGATCGATGTGCTGACGTACCTCCCCCTCTCCGTCCACCAGCCGTGTCCGCAGCACCTCATGACGGTCCGTCACCGCGTCGAAGGCGCGTGCCAGCAGGTCACGGTCGAGTGGGCCGGTCAGGGAGAAGGCGATCGTCTCGTTGTACGCGGCGTTCGCGCCCGGCAGCTGGGCCAGGAACCACAGTCGTTGCTGGGCGAAGGAGGCGGCCCGGACACGGGTCGCCCGTTCGGCACCGGCCGCGGCCGGGTCGGCGGACGCGTGTGGAGTAGGAACAGCGGGGACAGGGTGGGGGGTGCTCTGCACCGGCAGTACCTGGCCTTCCCTGGGTGCGGGGCTGGGTGTCAGCGGCCGGGACGGGCGTGTGCCGTCACCGCGGGGCGATTCCACAGGGTTGGGTGGCGGAAAGCGGCCCGGCGATTCGACAATTCGTTTCCCGAAACCTCCGGCCAATTACTTGGTCACACCATTTTCTTGCTCACTCGGATTTCTTTCCGGCCCCCGTGACACAGTCGTAAGCATCGATCACGGGCTCAGGACATGTCAACACTTGACATTCCGGAGATCCCCATGGAGGTGTTGCACCCAAAAGGGGACCGTGGAGAGTCAGCCCGCCGCCGTGTTGTAGTTGACAATTCGCTCCACCATGAGCGCGACCGCGCCGGGCAGTGGACTGTCCGCCCCTTTGCTCACCACTTCGGGCAGCCGGTGCGCCTCCTCCTCGGCGACCGCCACCATGCCCCAGAACGCGTTGAAGGCCGAGGGATCCGCCGGCTTGTCGGTGGCCGCCTCGACTCTCGCGATCCCGTCCCTCTCGACCACGGTCAGCGCTCCCATCTGCCGCAGCGTGTCGGGATCCCGTTCCTCGGCGGCCACCACGCTCCAGCCCGCCACCCCTGTGTGTCGCACCGCGGCGAGCAGACTGCCCGCGCTGTCCGCTCCGGAGACAACGATGTCGGGAAGGACGAGAGCCACCGGCCCCCGCGTCATCGGCAGGGCAATCCGGATCGCACCGTCGAGATCCGGTTCAAATGACTGGTCTTGGTGGACAAAGACCATTTGAAAGATTTCGCCGTAGCGCACGAGATAACTCACGGTGTCCATTTTGTGCGTCCCGAACACGACGACCACACGCACGTTGAGTCCGCTTTTGGCCAGTTCGACAACAGCCTCCAGACTGCGGTCCAGCACAGTGACTCCAGGAGCCAGACAGTGCAGTTCCTTCGAGTAGGGCGCCCTGAAGCGTGTTCCGAATCCGGCGCAGGGCAATATGATCGAAACATCAGGAACGGGCACAGTCGAACTCCGCATTGCGTGGCCCTCAGCTTGTGTCGACGATCGGGAACCGGCGCTGTCCGGTGTCGCTCTGCCTCCAACTCCGTTGCGACGACGCCCACTTGATCGTGCCCCTGGACAACGCGACGTATGCTGCCCGATTGAGACGACAGAACGAAAGAGGGCGCCGGATGCGGGTGTTGTTGTCCACCTACGGAACGCGTGGCGATGTCGAACCGCTGGTGGCACTCGCGGTGCGGCTCCAGGAGCTCGGCGTGGAGGTGCGGATGTGCGCCCCGCCGGACGAGGAGTTCGCTCAGCGCCTGGCAGGCCTCGGCATGGAACTGGTGCCGGTCGGGCCGCCGGTACGGGAGTTGATGCGCGGGACGACTCTGCCGTCGGCGGCGGAACTGGCCCGGTACCGGACCGAGATGGTCGCCACGCAGTTCGACGTCTTCCCGGGGGCGGCCGACGGATGTGACGCGCTGGTGGCGGCCGGCCTGGCGCAGATCGCCGCGCGGTCCGTGGCCGAGGCCGCGGGCATCCACTACGTGTACGCCAGCTACTCGGCGGTCAACCTGCCGTCGCCGTACCACGCGCCGCCGCCGCGGCCAGGATGGCCGGAGCCGGAAGCCACGGACAACCGGACGCTGTGGGAGCTGGACGCCCAGAACGTGAACGCGCAGTTCGCCGAGCCGCTCAACGACCACCGGGCAGCGCTCGGTCTGCCGGCGGTGGACAACGTCCGCGACCACGTCTACAGCGACCGGCCCTGGCTGGCGGCGGACCCGGTCCTGGGACCGTGGCGGGAGACCCCGGGCCTCGACGTGATCCAGACGGGCGCGTGGAGCCTGCCGGACGAACGCCCGCTCCCGGCCGAGTTGGAGGCGTTTCTGGACGCGGGCGCACCGCCGGTCTACGTGGGCTTCGGCAGCATGCGCCCGGCGCCGGACATCGCCCGCAGGGCCGTCGAGGCGATCCGCGGACAAGGCCGCCGCGTGCTCGTCTCCCGCGGCTGGGCGGACCTGGACCTGGCCGACGACCGCGACGACTGCTTCACCATCGGCGAGGTCAGCCACCAAAGCCTGTTCGGCAGGGTGGCCGCCGTGGTGCATCACGGCGGCGCGGGTACGACGCTGACGGCCGCCCGGGCGGGAGCGCCGCAGGTGGTGGTGCCTCTCCGCCTCGCGGACAACCCGTACTGGGCCGGCCAGGTGGCGGATCTGGACATCGGCGCGGCACTCGACGGTCCGACGCTGACCGACGAGTCGCTGAACGTCGCGGTCAAGACGGTCCTGGCGCCCGAGACCCGGGCGCGCGCCAAGTCCCCGAGCGGCAAGCTCGGTACCGACGGAGCCGCGGTGGCCGCGAGCCGGTTGCACGATGCCCTGGTCCGGAAGAGCTGATCACCTCGCGACCGACGCGGTGGCCGACTGCTAGCGTTCGGGCGCATGGAAGACGGCGTGTATGTGGGCAACGCGGGCAAGGACGCCGCGCTGGACCGGGGTTGGCTGCTCGGTCACTTCAAGGAGCACGGCGATCCTCGCCACAGCGACGCCCTGGAGGTCAAATGGGGCGTCCACCCGCGCGGCGAGCAGCGAGCACAGTGGGTGCAGGGCGAAGTGCGTACCGCTCTCCTCGTCCTCGTCACAGGCCGCTTCCGGATGGAGTTCCCCGACCGCAGCGTGCTGCTGGAGGAACAGGGCGACTATGTCGTCTGGGGCCGGGGAGTCGACCACTCCTGGGTCGCGGAGGAGGAGTCGGTGGTACTCACCGTGCGATGGCCTTCCGTCCCTGGGTACGCCGTACCGCACGACGAAGTGCGGACGGATTCGTAGAGCCGAATGGAAAGTCCTGCTGTCGATCAGCCGAGCAGGGCCAAGAGCGGTGCCGCCGGCAGCGGGTGACGCGTGTCGCCGTCCGGACCCGTGGTCGTGGTGGCCATGAGCAGCGAGTTGAGTACCGACTCCTCCACCGCGTCGAGTACGGCGGCGAAGAGCGGGTCGAGCCGGTCGTCGGGCACCACGGCGGGCCCGGCAGGCGTACCCAAGGGGCGGGTCCCCAGGGCGAGTCCGTAGTCCCCGCTGCCATGGCCGTACCCGGCGCCGACCCTGGCCAGCCCGTAGACGGCCCTGCGCGCCAGTCGGGTCAACTGCCGTGCGTCCAGCGGCGCGTCGGTGGCGACCACGACCATGCACGACCCCACTTCGGGACCGGCCTCCACCACCGGAACACCCACAGCGGCGGGGGTGACCGTCCGGCCCCGCACCCTCAACATGCCGCCGAAGTTGGCCTGCACGAGCACCCCGAGCGTCACGTCCGTCCCCGCCAGGGACACGTGCCGCGACGACGTACCGATACCGGCCTTGAACCCGAGGGCCGTCAACCCAGTGCCCCCGCCGACACATCCCTCGGCCACAGGCCCGCCCGACGCGGATTCGAGCGCGGCACGGACATGCTCCTCACGGACAGGACGCGACCGGATGTCGGACAACAACCCGTCGTTGCACTCCCCCACCACCGGATTCAGACTCCGTACGCCCGCTCCCTCGGGCTGCTCCAACAGCCAGCCCACCAGGGCATCCGCCACACGGAACGCGGACAGGGTCGAGGTGAGCAGCACCGGTGTTTCCAGCGCGCCGAGTTCGGCGATCTGCGTGGCGCCGATCAGCTTGCCGTAGCCGTTGCCCACGAACACCCCGGCCGGCAGCGGACGGCCCGGTCCCACCCCGTCCGGCACGATCGCGGTCACACCGCTGTGCACCCGGGGCGGACGGATCAGCGTGGTGTGCCCGACGCGGATACCGGGCACGTCCGTGAGGGCGTTGTGCTCACCCGTGGGACCGTCCCCGATGACGAGGCCGAGGTCTCGGGCTCTGCGTGGGGCGGAGGGCGGGGGTTGAGGGGCATCTGGGACGGGTGCGCGCATGTCCGGAGACTATCGACGCCGCCGGCGCGGTTACGTCTGTCCCTCGCACGCGTCATGCCGTGATGCCTGTGGATGTCCCCCGCCCCGCCCCCGCACACATCCCGCCGTGACGTCTACGGGCGTCCTCCGCACACGGACCACACCTCCTCAAGAAGCGTGGGGTACTCCGCGCCGTAGGTGGCCACCGCCGCGAACACGGCGTCGAGGGCGGCCTGGAGCGGATCCGCTTCGCCGGCGCCGGTCACGGCGGGGAGCGCCATGTGCGGTTGCGACACCGGTACCGAAGGATCCGGGGTGCCGACGGTGAGATGTGCGCTGAGCGACACGTGCCGCGTCTGCTGGCCTTGAGCCACATTTGCTCTGGCCGCCACAGGTCCCGTCATCGGGTGATGCCCGGGCGCCACTTGCGGTTTTGGGGCGGGCTGGGCTCCGGGCTTGACCGGCGGGCGGAAGACCGGCCGCTGAGGTGGGACGGCCCTGGTGACCGTCCGGTCCGGAACGCGCGGGTCGTCGATCAGCGTCCGCCACATGCGGGACTCGTCGTCGAAGGGGGGCGGCAGCGGCTCCCTCCGTGCCAACGCCGTCAGGGCCGACGCGATCCAGTCGAGGTCGGCGAGACCGGCGGCCGTACAGGCGCGCCGGGCCGCCAACAGCGCGATCGTGCGCTGCGTTTCGGGTTCTGCGGCGTCGATGGCGTGCACGAGGGCAGCGTCGTAGCGCAGCAGACCGCGGACGTTGCCACCGACGGCTCGCAGCGCGGGGCTGGGGAGTTGATCGCCCCAGATCCATCGTTCGTAAGCGAGTTGGCGCTCGCGTTCGGCCTGCTCCTCGGCGAGGCGGGCAGCGCGTTCGGCCTCCGCCCGTTCGGCAGGCGTGGGCGGGGGCGGTTGGCTTCGGGCGTAGTCGTGCCAGTAGGCGGCGATCGCCGCGGTCTGCCGGATCACTCGGTCCGGTGCGGGCGGGGCCGGCCAGAACTGCAACAGATAGCGGTCGACGTGGGGTTCGTCGGCCATGCGCGTGTCCACGTCCCGGGCCCGGTCCATGCCCAGAGTGCAGTAGCGCACGCGGTAGTCGTTCTCCTCCAGGCCGAGGTCCCAGGTTCCCCCTCCGGCCCACTCGTTGAGAACCGTCCGGTCCGACATGGGGTGGAAGGCGACCTCCACGACGTCTTCCCACGCATCGTCCAACAAGGGCTCGGCGGCGTGCACTTCGACTGTGAACCCGACGTGCCCGGTGTGCAGACCCGTCGTCAGCCAGAGCGTGCCGGGAATCGCCGCGCCGCACAGCCCACCGCTCTGCCCCGCGAACGCCTCGGCCAGGCCGGGCCCGAGACTGTCCGGGTCGCTCTCGACGTAGAGCTGCGCGTAGTGGACGTACACCTCGCCGTCGACCGGAGTACGCACCATCGAAGTCATGCGAACAGCGTAGGGAGCACCACTGACAATGCCCGTCCCCAACGGGACTTCGCGGGCGCTCCCTAGGAGCCAGTACGGGCCGACTTGGCCAACTCCACCTGCAGAGCCGTCACTTGCATGTCCAGGGCGAACTCGAAGCGTTCGTCGAAGGTGCCGGACGTGACATGGCCGGAAGCCTTCCGCAGGGCCGGAAACTCCTCGCCGTCGAAGTCGAGCACGGGGTCAGGTGCGGTCGTGGTCGTGGTCGCGGTCGCGGGCACCGACGCGTCGGCGGACTGGGCCTGCTGCTCCTGTGTGATGCCCAGGATCAGATAGGACACGGTCCAGGTGGCCCAGGACGCCGTTCGCGGGGGAAACCCGCGTCCAGGAGCGTCTGGATCACCGTGTCGGCCAACCGGTACGTGTTGGTCTCCGTCGTCGCGATCCCCGAAACCAGGCGCGCGCCGTCGCGATGGGCCAGGAGGGCTTTGCGGTACCAGCGGGCGAGGGCACGGAAGCGGTCCTCCCACTGAATGGGGAGGGCGGCCACGTCCAGTCCCGCGAGGACGGCGTCCGACATGAGCACGAGCAACCGCTGCTTGTTCTCCGCGTGCCAGCGGACGTTGTTGTGCTGCACGCCCAGCCTGTCCGCGACGGCACGCATGGTGACCTTCTCCAGGCCCTGCTCGTCGAGCACGTCGAGTGCCGCGTCGACGACCGCTGCGCGACTGAAGCCCATGCGCGCCTTCCTTCACGACTCCGACTTGCGTCACGACCCTCTTGTCCAGCGGCCAATATAGCGCCGCCACACCGCCTCCATACCCGCCGCCATTCCCCCGCCGCACCACCTCCGTACCGCCGCCGTACCGGCCCCGAGCAGGCCTCACTCGCCCCGCTTGTCCGTTGGACAACAGATCCGCATTGTTCAGTGGCCAAGAGAGAGGAGTCGGTCGCGTTCCTGGATGCCGAGTTTCCTCCCGTGTACGAGTCGCTGCCCGAGAACAACGTGTTCGCCGATGTGCAGGGAACCCGCATCGCGCTCAGCGCGGCCAGCGGCGACGCCAAGTCCGACGACGAGGGGAACGTCGAGGACCGCGCGAGCCCGGTGGACGGGCACACGCTGAGCCTGCGGCTCTACACACCCGCGAACAGGAGCACCGCTCCCCTGCCGGTGGCGGTCTGGATCCACGGGGGCGGGTTCGTGATCGGCGGGCCCAACGCCGAGGACGCCACGTGCCGACGGCTGGCCGCGGAGTTGGGTATCGCCCTTGTCGCCCCCGACTACCGGCTCGCCCCGGAGAATCCGTACCCCGCCGCGTTCGACGACTGCTACGCCGCGCTGCGCTGGGTGGCCGACGAGGCGGAGGCCCTGGGTTTCGACGTCTCACGCGTGGCACTGGGCGGACACTCCACCGGAGCCGCTCTCTCGGCGGCCGTGGTGCTCGCCGCACGCGACCGCAAGGGGCCGCACATCAGGTACCTCTACCTGGGATACCCGGTCCTCGACGACCGCCTGGAGACCGAGTCGGCCCGCTCCATCACTGACCCCAAGCTCTTCAACCGGCAGGGAGCGGCGGCCGGTTGGGAGCTCTACCTCCAGGAGAACGATCCGGAAGCCGGCTATGCCGTACCGGCCCGCGCGAAGGATCTGGGGAACCTGCCGCCGACGTACATCATGGTCACGGCCATCGATCCGGCACGGGACGAAGCGCTGGAGTTCGCCTCCCGGCTCAGCGCGGCCGGCACCTCCGTCGAGCTCCATCTCGTGCCCGGACTGCCGCACATGTTCGACGTCCTGGCCCCCACGGCGCGGGCGAGCCGCCGAGCCGTGGAGGCCTGGACAACGGCCTTCGCCCACGGCATCGGAGCCTCGGAGCGCCAGGGATAGCTGAGGAGATCAGGGCGCTCTCCGCCCGCCGTCAGCGATCGGCGAGCGCCCTGATCTCCGCCGCGATCAGCTTCGGGTCCTCCTCCGCCATGAAGTGCCCGCAGGAGACGGTGCGGTGGTGCAGGTCCGGTGCCCAGGCCCGCCACAGTCCCGCCGCGTCGTAGCCCAGGGCGGCGCCCCAGTCCTGCTGAAGGACGGTGACGGGCATGGTGAGTTGGTTGCCCGCCGCGCGATCGGCGGTGTCGTGGTCCACGTCGACGCCCGCGGAGGCTCGGTAGTCGGCGACGATCGACGGTACGGCCGCGGCGCAGGCGTCGAGGTAGTGGCGACGGACGTCGGCGGGCACGGCGGCCGGGTCGCTCACCCAGGCGTCCAGGAAGTGCCCGAAGAAGGCGTCGGCGGAGGCCTCGATCATCTGCTCGGGCAGGCCGGGGGCCTGGGCCATCAGGTAGAGGTGGAAGCCGACGGCCGCGGAGGCGCCGTGCAGGGCGTCCCACATGTCCAGCGTCGGCAGGACGTCCAGGAAGATCGCGCGGGACACGGTGCGCGGGTGGTCCAGCGCGGCCCGGAAGGCGACGAGGGCGCCGCGGTCGTGCCCCGCCAGGGCGAACCGGTCGTGCCCGAGCCGCGCCGCCAGCCGTACGACGTCCCGGGCCATCGTGCGCTTGGAGTAGACGTCGGGTCCGGTCTCGGCGGGCTTGTCGCTGGCACCGTATCCGCGCAGGTCAGGGCAGATGACCGTGTGGTCGGCCGCCAGGTCGGCGGCGACGTGCCGCCACATGAGGTGAGTCTGCGGGAAGCCGTGCAGCAGCACGACCGGACTGCCGGTGCCGCCGACGGCGGCGTTCAGGGTGACGCCGTCGTCGACCGGGACGCGGTGGACGTCGAAACCGGGGATGCTCAGGGGTGTCACAGCAGCTCCAAGCGCTCGTGGCAGGGTGGTCGTGACGGGCCGGGTGGTCCGGCACGACCGGGGACGCGGTCCAGAGTGCGGGCCCCGGATCAGCGATCGATGAGTGGACGAGCGGCACGCCGGGACGGCGGGGCCCGCAGGAGGGCCGTGCGGTGGATGGTGTTCGGTTCGGACTGCTGGGGCCGGTGGCCGCCTGGGACGCGGACGGCGATCCGGTCGCGCTCGGCGCGCCACGGCACCGGGAGGTCCTGGGCCGCCTGCTGATCGCGCGCAACCGTGTCGTGCCGGTCGGCCGACTGGTGGCCGACCTGTGGGAAGACGCGGACGCGGATGTGGATGGGGGCGGACACAGGGGCAGGGACGGGGACGCTCCGGTCGGTGGCGTCGGCGCGGTGCGCACCTTTGTTGCCGCACTCCGCCGCGCCCTGGAGCCGGAACGCGCCCCGAGGCAGGCGTCCAGGCTGCTGGTGACCCAGGGTCCCGGCTATGTGCTGCACGCCGGCCGGGACGTGGTGGACGCCTGGCGGTTCGAGGACACGGTGGCCCGGGCCGACTCAGCGGCGCCGCATGCGGCGGTCGCGCTGTGGGACCAGGCACTCGGGCTGTGGCGGGGCCCGGTGCTGGCCGACTTCCCCGGTGTCCGGTGGGCCGCCGCCGAGCAGGCCCGGCTGGAGGCGCTGCGGCTGCACGCGGTCGAGCGGCGCGCGGATGCCCTGCTGGCGACCGGTGGCGCCCGCGAGGCGGCCGTGGACCTGGAGGCCCATGTCGTCGCGCACCCCTGGCGGGAGGACGGCTGGGTACTGCTGGCCACCGCTCTGGAGCGCTCCGGGCGGCGCGGCGACGCGTTGGAAGCGCTGCGTCGGGCCCGGCACACCCTCGCCGAAAGCTTCGGCATCGAACCCGGCCCCGCACTGGCTCGGGCCGAGGCGCAGCTCCTCAAGGGGAGCCCGGCGTCGGCGGAGGCCTCCGGCGCCGTCGACGGGGTCTGGGGACGGGCGGCGGCCGCGTGGGAACGAGCGGTGCCGACCCGGTCGCGGGCGCGGTTGCACGCCACGGCCGCGCTGCTGCGCGACCTCGCGGTGACCGGCGCCGACGGACTGGAAGAGGCGCGCGAGCACCGGCGGGACGTGGTCGCGGCGGCCGAGGCGACCGGCGACGCCGAGCTGGCGGCCCGGATCATCGGCTCCTACGACGTGCCCGCCGTGTGGACGCGCGCCGACGATCCCGACGCTGCGGGCGAACTGTCCCGGGCCGCCGCCCGCGCCGCCGCCGCGCTCGTTCCCGGCGATTCACCGGCGCTGCGAGCCCGGCTGTTGTCGGTCGTCGCGGTCGAGTCGCGGGGGGACGCCGCGGCCGACGGACCGATCCCGCGGGCGATCGGACCTGTCGGTGGCGGACCTGCCTGGGGAACACCTGCCGGTGGCGCACCCGCCCGGGTCACTGTCGAGTCGCGCGGGGGCGCCACAGCAGAAGGACTGATCCCACAGGCGATCGAACCTGCCAGTGGCCGACCTGCCCGGGGAGAACCTGACGGAGGCGGACCTGCCCAGGGAAGACCTGCCGACGGCGGACCCGCCCGGGCCACTGTCGAGTCGCGCCGGGACGCCGCAGCCGACGGACCGATCCCGCCCTCGATCGAACCCGCCGATCGCCGACCTGCCCGAGGAAGACCAGCCGAAGACGAGCCCGCCCGGATCACTGTCGAGTCGCGCCGGGACGCCACAGCCGACAGACCGATCCCGCCCTCGATCGAACCTGCCGGCGCCGGGCCCGCCCCGGTCGGACCTGCCGGAGTCACGGCTGCCGGAGCCGGTCCTACCAGGGCCGAGCTCCCCGCGGCCGAGCCGTGGCGGCTCCGGGCCGAGCGCGCCGCCGAGGAAGCCGTCCGCCTGGCTCGTCGCCTCGGCGATCCCGCACTGCTCGCGTTCGCTCTCAACGGCGCCTTCATGCAGTCCTTCGGTCACTGCGGCGGAGCCGCCGGCCGCGAGGCGCTCGGCCGTGAACTGACCGACCTGGCCGTCGGCCACGGCCTGCCCGGTCACGAGGTCCTCGGGCGTCTAGTACACCTCCAGGCGCTCACCGCACTCGGCGAACTCAACGCGGCGGACGCGGAAGCCGAGGAGATCGACAGACTGGCCCACCGTCATGAACGGCCGCTGGCAAGAGTCTTCACGTCCTGGTTCCGCGCCCTGCGCACCTGCGAGACCGAGGGTTGGTCGGCGGCCCGTCCCCTGTACACGCGGGTTCTGGCCGCGACCGCGGACAGCGGTATGCCCGGTCTCGCCCAGGGGGCCCCGGCCCTGGTCGCCCTCGTCCCGTTCATGCGCGGGAACGGCCTGCCCGGCCCGACCGACTTCCCCGAACTCGACGCCGGTCCCTACCAACCGTGGCTGCGCCCCCTCCTGTTGGCCGGCGCCGGCGCCACCGAAGAGGCACGCCAGGCACTCGACGAGGCGCCCCGGCCACCGCACGACCTGCTCCAGGAGGCGATGTGGTGCCTCCTGGCCCGGGCGGCCAGTGCGGTCGGACACGAGCCCATCCTGCGCAGGGCACGGGACGAACTCACCCCGGCCGCCGCCGAGTTGGCCGGAGCCGGCAGCGGCCTCGTCTCCTTCGGCCCGGTCCAACACCACGTACACGCCATCGACTTGGCCCTCGACGAAGGACACCTGTTCTGATCGGAACGCGTAGTCGTCGCGACCGTTCGGAAGGCGTGGCCCCTCCCGCTGAGGTACGTCCGGCCGGTGCTCACCCAACCAGGGCCGAGGTTCACACCGCCTGGGCCAGCAGTTCCTCCGAAAGGGTCCACAGACGCCGCGCGTTGTCCGGGTCCACGGCGTAGCGGGCGACTCCGTGCAAGGTGCCGGAGCGGCGGTCGACGACCTCGGTCTCGTTACAGTCGGTGAAGTAGCGGCCACCGACACCGTCGAGCTGGGGCGAGGTGGCGAGGAGCACTGAGGTCGCCGCGCCCTGTTCGACGGTCTTGATCAGGTCTGCCGGGACCCTTCCACTGCCACGACCGCCGGTGTGGCGCTGGAGGTTGGTGTAAATGGCCCCGGGCATCAGGGCGTTGGCGGTGATGTTGTCCTCGGCCCAGCGACGGGTCGCCTCCACCGCGAAGAGGACGTTGGCCGTCTTGGACTGGCCGTAGGCGAGCCACGGGTCGTACGGCCGGAAGGCGAAGTTGACGTCGTCCCACACGACCGGCGACCGCTGGTGGCCGGTGGAACTGACCACGACGACGCGGGCGAAGCCGTCGGCGGCCAGTGCGCCGTGCAGGCCGGTGGCGAGCGCGAAGTGACCCAAGTGGTTGGTGGCGAACTGCAGTTCCCAGCCCTGTTCGGTGTACTGCTCGGGTGAGGCCATGACACCGGCGTTGTTCACCAGGACGTGCAGCGGGCCCTGCCAGGCGGCGGCAAAGGCGGCCACGGACGCCTGATCGGTCAGGTCCAGCGGCACGACACGCACCTCCTGGTTGCCGGTAGCGGCGGTGATGTCCTTGGCGACGCGCTCACCGGCCTCGACATCCCGTACGGCCAGGGTGACTTCCGCGCCGGTCGTGGCGAGGACGCGGGCGGTCTCCGCGCCGAGCCCTGACGAGGCACCGGTGACCACCGCACGGCGGCCGGTGAGGTCGACCCCCGCCGCGACCTCGGCGGCCGTGCTGGAGAAGCCGAAGGGGGTGCTGATGGCATTCATGGACGAACTCCTTGCTGTGTACTCAGTGCTGTGCCGTGTGCTGAGTGCCATGCGCCGAGGCAAACGGGGCCGAAGCGTGCGGGTACCGAAGCGTGCACGTGCCAGCCAGCCCTCGGCTCACGGCGTGAGCAGCCCGTCCTGCTCCGTCAGCGGCGCGCCGTCGTGCCACGGCAGTGCCCTGCCGAAGCGGACCAACTCGCCGTAGAGCGCGGGATCGACGCCGTCGGCGAAGACCAGGTCGAGTACGGCGCGGGCGGCATCGGCCGGGGACTGGGCGCCGCTGAAGTCGCTGAACCAGGGGCGCGAGGTGGCGGTGTCGATCATGCCGGGGCACACGGAGGCGATCAGGGTGCCGTTGGCGAGGTCGTGCTCGCGCCGTTCGGCGGCGACCGCGCGGACGGCGGCGACCTGGGCGACCTTGGAGGGCACGTTCAACCAGCGTGGCCAGCCCGCCTCTTCGGCCGTCTTGTGGTGGATGGCACCGCGCCACGACTCGACGGCGTACTCGACCTGTTCGAGGCTCGCACCGTCGAAGAGGTGGTGCAACCGCGGGTCGAGGTGGCCGAGGGTGCCCAGGCTGCTGGCGACCACGAGGAGGCGGCCGGCCGGGCGCAGGATCGGGCCGAAGGAACGCAGGATCGCGTGGGTCGCGGTGTTGGAGACGTTGATGAACTCGTCGGCCCGCGCGGACTGCGACTCCTCGGGCAGCAGCCGGGCGACGGCGTTGGAGATCACGATGTCGACCCCGCCGTACCGGGCCCGGAGGTCGTCGGCGAGTCCGGCGATGGCCTCCGTCTCGGTGACGTCGAGGATCCGGCCCTCGACACGGCTGCGGGTGTCGGGCAGTGCGGCCACCTCGCGGGCGGCAGCCGAGACGCGCTCCTGGCTGCGGCCCGTGAGCAGCACGAGGTCGTCCGGGCCCAGCCGGGCGGCCAGCCCTTCGACGAGAGCCCGGCCGAGTCCCTGGTTGGCGCCCGTGACGAGGGCGATGCGTGAAGTGGTCATACGTCCACGCTAGGAACCCCGCTGCCATGCGTCCAACGAAACTTACGCAAGGCTAGTATGCGTAATCATCATGGACTTCACGGATGTGTCACTGACCGCGCTGCGGGTCTTCCGCGCCGTCGCCGAGCAGGGAACCTTCACCGCGGCCGCCGTGTCGCTGGGCTACACGCAGTCGGCGGTGTCCCGGCAGATCGCCTCGATCGAACGGGCGGCGGGAGCCGAGCTGCTGGAACGGCGCCGGGACGGGGTACGGCTGACCGCGGCCGGTCGCGTGGTCATGCGCCGCGCGACGGTCGTGCTCGACGAGATCGACGCGACGGCGCGTGAACTGTCGGGTCTGCCCGGTCAGGCCGGGACGGTCCGGCTGGGCTGGTTCCCCAGCGCCGGTGCAGTCTTGCTGCCGACCGCGCTGGCCGCCCTGCGCCGCACGGATCCCGGTCTGCACGTCGTCAGCCGGGAGGGCAGTACTCCGGCACTGGTACGCGCCCTGCGCGCCGGCAGCCTCGACCTGGCCCTGCTGGGATCGGCCCCGCCCTTCCGCCCGCCGGACACCGAGTCGCCCCCGCTCGTGCTCCGGACCCTCACCGAGCGCGCCCTGCGGCTCGCGGTCCCGGCCACCCACCCGCTCGCCCGCGGCGACTTCGTCGACGTGGCCGACCTGCGCGGGCAGCGCTGGATCACCAGCACCTCCTCCGGCGAGGACCGCCTGATGGGCGTCTGGCCCGGCCTGGACGAGCGCCCCGAGATCGCCCACACCGCCCGCGACTGGCTCGCCAAACTGCACCTCGTCGCCGCCGGCTGCGGTCTGACCACGATCCCCGCCGTCCTCGCCGCCGCCGCACCACCGGGCGTCCGCGTCCTCCCCGTCCACGGCGGCCCCCAGGAACAGCGCCGCCTCCTCCTGGCCCGCCTCCCCGCCCCGCCGTCCGAGCAGATCGTCCGCGTGGCGGCCGCCCTCCGCGCGGCGGCTCTGGCCATCGACACGCCCGCCCCGTCCTCACCTCCCACGTGATCGCACGTGATCCCAGGTGACGCGCCTTTGTCAGGAATTCTTCATCACGGGCACAGCGTCCTCGTAGGTACGGACCACAGGATCCTCGTGTCGCCCCACGCGAGGAGTTCAACGATGAACGACTACGACCCGACAGACGCGCCAACCATTGAGTCGGTGCCACCGCGAAACCGCCGGGCGCACGCCCAGCAGTTCCTGTCGAGGAAGAAGGGCGTGCCGCTCGCCGCCGCGGTCGCATTGGTACTTACCGGGGTCGCCCTGGCGGTGACCGGATTCGCCGGTACGTCCGCCGCATCGACCGCCGCCGTCCCGGCCGCGGACGCGCCGAGCGCGACGCCCACCGGTGGACCCGCGGCAGGGCCGGCCGCCGGTGGTGCGACCGGCATCGTCACGTCCACGTCCACGTCGGGCTTCACGCTGACGACCGCGACCGGTGTGAAGGTGACCGTCGCCGAGACGTCCACGACCAAGTACGAGAAGGGCACCAAACCCGCCACCGAGAAGGTGGTGAAGGTGGACGAGAGCGTCCTCGTGCTGGGCACGGTCGACAGCGCGACCATCGAGGCCACACAGGTCACCGTCCAGCCGCACGGCGACGGCGGAGCCGCGGCCGCCGAAGCCGCCGGGGTGATCCCCTTCCAGCAGGGCACCCCGTCGCCCGACAAGTCGGTGGGCAGGATCCCGGACTACACCGAGGGCGAGGGGACGATCATCAGCGGAACGGCGGCCGACAAGGCGGTGAAGGCCGCGCAGGCCGTCGTGCCCGGTGGCGTCAACGACCGTGTGGTGCAGCTGAGCGACGGTGAGTACGAGGTCCACAACATCAGCGTCAACTGGCCGCACCATGTCTTCGTGAACAAGGACTTCAAGGTCGTCGGCTGGAACTGATCGTCGTACGCGCCTCTTCTGCGTCACCGGCCTCGACGCGACCGGCCCCGCACCGTCGGCTTCGGTGCGGGGCCGGTGTCGACTCTCAGGTCGGGTGGCGCGTCACTGGCCGGCCAGGGTCCGGTCGGCCACCACGGGTGTCCAGCGGATCTGCGTGCTGCACAGGGCCACCACCACGGCGGCGGCCGCGACGACCGCCAAGCCCCCCACGAGACTGCTGGCGTTCGCCACGAAGCCGATGAACGGCGGCCCGGCGAGCAGGCCCGTCGTGCCCATGGCGGCGACCAGGGCCAGGGCCTCCGAGCCCTGTTTCGCCGCGGCCACGTAGATGCACGGGGTCACGGCCGCGACGCCCAGGCCGACGCAGGCGAAGCCGATGAGGGCGGGTGCCACTCCCCCGGCCACCAGGGCGAAGGCCAGGCCCGCGGCGGCCAGCGCGCTGCCGGACAGGACGATCCGGCCGTCCCCCCAGCGGCTGCGCCAGCCGTCCGCGAAGAGGCGGGCGAGCACCATCATGCCGGAGACCACGGCGATGCCCAGGGGCGCCAACTCCGCGGACGCCTTGGCCACTTCCTTCAGGTAGAGGGCGGACCAGTCGTTCATGGCGCCCTCGGTGACGGTGCCGAACGCCATGGCGACGCACATCCACAGGACCATCCGGGACGGCAGGGTCCACTTGCTGCGGCCCTTCTTCTCCTTCTCCTCGGCGGCCGGCGCGTCGTCGGTGAGCAGACCGGGGCGAGCGGCGACCCCGAGCAGGACGAGGAGCACGGCCGCGACACCGAAGTGCAGCCCGACCGACGAGGTGACGGCGGTCATGACGGAGGCGAGCAGCGCCGCCAGCAAGGAGCCGCCGCTGAACGTCGCGTGCAGTCGGGCCATGGTGTTGCGTTCGTGCCGTGCCTCCAGGGCGGCGCCCTGCGCGTTCATGGCGACGTTCAGGCATCCCACGAAGACGCCGTCCACACCCATGACCAGCAGGGCGACCGGGTAGTTGGGCGCCGCCGCCAGGCCCAGGAGTACGACGGTCAGGCACACGGTGGACAGCAGCGCCAACTGCGCCGAACCCAGGCGCTTCATGAGCACCGGGACCAGCGGGAAGGACGCCACCGCGCCGACTCCGGCCGCCATCAGCAGGACGCCCACCTCGGCCGGGGTCAGCCCGAGGTCCGCCTTGATGGCGGGGATCCGCGAGGCCCAGGTGGCGTACTGGAAGCCGAGGGCGCAGAACAGTGCGGCGATGGCCAACTGGCTGCGTACGAAGGGGTCATGGACACGGAACACGCGCATCAGCTCGCTTCGTCGGGGCGAACGGACCGCGCGGCGGGACGTCGGCCGGCTCGGGCGTTGCGGCACTGTCGGCCGGCACCGCCTTGGACATGTAGACGGCGCCTGTGCCGTAGCCGCTGGGCCGGACCCGGGGGTGTGCGGTGAATCCGCGCGCCGACCAGAAGGTCCGGCTGCGGCCGACGGCGACCAGTGAGATCCGCTCGTAGCCGCGCGAGCGGACCGTCGAGGCGAGGTGGTGCAGTAGGCGCTGGGCCAGGCCTCTGCCCCGGAGGCCCTCGGTGATAACGATGTCGTGGAGGTGGACGTTGTCGGGCGACGAGCCCGCCGCATCCGTCGCCTGCTGGGTGTGTTCCAGGTCGGGATAGTGGAAGGCCGGGTAAGGCAGCGCCAGCAGATAGCCGGCCGGGCGGGCGCCGACATCCAGCACGAAGCACAGGTCGGGCGAGGCGCCGGCCCGGGAGCGCAGCACCTCGCGCCCTTCCGTCAGGCCGAGTCGGTCGTAGGCGCGGGCCTCCATCTCCACGATGGCGTCCCAGTCGGTCTCGGCGATGGGGCGGATGTCCACGAGGTCGCTCATGGGCGCCTCTCGTTCGTCACGGTGTACGGCAGCGGGTCGAACCCGTTGAAGCCCTGGGTCATGTAACTCATCGCGTAGGCACCGCTGGACAGCACCCAGACCGGATCCCCCGAGGCCAGGTCCTTGGGTACGCGGACGAGTCCCTGGTCGCTCGGGTAGGCGTCGTCGCTGTCACAGGTGGGGCCTGCGACGACGGCGGGCACGTACTCGGGGTCGGGGTGGGTGGGGAAGTGCAGCCGGTACTGCACGGCGTCCATCTCGTACAGGCCGTTGAACTTCCCGCAGCTGAGGTAGAGCCAGTACTGGGGTTCGCCGTCGGGTCCGCGCCGCTCGGCCAGCCGGGTCACCCGGGCCCGGATGGCTCCGTGGTCGGCGACGAGATGGCGTCCCGGTTCCATGACGAACCGGAGGTGCTCGCCGTGGACCTCCCTGAGGTGGCGCATGCCCTCACGGATGACGGCGAAGATCTTGTCGATCGGCGGGTCTAGCGGAGTGCCGTACCGGTCTTGGTAGCCGAGCGCCGGGAGGCCGCCGCCGAGGTTGACGTGGTCCAGGGTGATCCCGCGTCGGCCCAGGACGTCGAGGACGTCGGCCAGGTCTTCGAGGGCGGTGTGCCAGGCGTCCGCCGTCATCTGCTGGGAGCCCACGTGGACGGACAGGCCCGCCGGTGTGAGGCCCGACGCGCGTGCCGTCTCCAGCACGCGCACCGCGTCGGCGGGCGAGCAGCCGAACTTGCCGGTCAGGCCCCACAGGGCGCCTTCCCCGGTGGTCGCCAGACGGCAGAACACCCGTGCTCCGGGGGCGTGTTGGGCGATCGCCGCCACGTCCTCGACGCTGTCGGTCGCGAAGGTGTCGACGCCGAGGCGGTGGGCTTCGGCGATGTCCTGGTCGGACTTGACGGTGTTGCCGTAGTGCACGCGGTCGACCGGCATGCCCGCCCGCAGTGCCTGTTCCAGTTCGCGTGGGCTGGCCCCGTCGGCTCCGGCGCCCAGCTGTGCCAGGCACGCGATCACCTCGTCGACCGGACAGGCCTTGAGGGCGAACCGGACGAGCACGTCGGGCAGTTCACGGCGGAGCGTCTCGTAGCGTTCCGCGATTCCGCCGAGGTCGAAGACGATCCGGTCCTCGGTGGCCGCCACGAGCGCGGCACGGAGGGCGGCGGACTCCTGGGCCGCGCTCACGCCGGCCTCACCGTCGGCGTCTGCACCGGGGTGTGCCGGGCGGCCTCCACGAGCGCTTCCCAGGACTCGGCCAGGAGAGCGAAGTCCTCGATGTCGCCGCGCGCCTCGTCGAGGAGGCGTTCGCGACGCGCCGCCAGGAGGTCGGCGAACTCGGCGTACCTGCCGCCGAGTTGGCGGTAGGCGATGTCGAGGGCGTCCAGCCGCTGGACGTTCTCGGCGCGGTCGAGCAGGGCGCTCTCCCTGGCCAGTCGGGCGACCGGGGCCGCGCGTACCTGCCCCCGCTCATCGACCAACTCCGGTCCCGCCTGGGCCATCCGGTCGTAGATGACGTTGAAGTAGAGCATCGACAGCAGGAACTTCACGAAGCGCATCTGGTACACGGTGAAGCCGGCGTCGGTCCGGCGTTCGCCCGTGTAGTAGTTGACGATGTGCCGGTTGTGCAGCACGCCGGGCAGGGCCGCGTCGTGGACCAGGTGGATGAGGAAGTAGTCGCTGCCGATGGTGTCGGTCGCCGGTGGCAGCGGCACGCGTTCGTGCACCCCGTGGAAGCTGATGTTGCACATGTCGACGCGCATCGGGTCGACCAGGGCCAGTGTCGAGTGGTCCTGGACGAACGGGTCGGTGCCGGCGCCCCGGAAGGACTCCTCGACCAGCTGCTTCTTCTGGTCGTCGGACCACTCCATGGGCGCCCAGAGGCTGACCATGTCGTGGTAGACACCGGGGTCGATGTCGAGGATCTCGCCGATGTCGACGGAGAGTTCACCGACGAAGGACGCGGCCACCATCGAGACCGTCTTGTCGGCGTGCCGCTCGGCCAGCATGTTCTCGGTGACGTCGGACGCCGTGTCGGCCGCACGTCGGCCGAGCGAGGTGAGTTCGTGGTGGACGGGGAAGAGGGTCTCGCCGTCGAGGGTCTGGTAGCGGCTGTCGGAGTCCCTGCGGTGCACGGACTCGCAGCCGAGAGCGGCGGCGATGAGGAACGCCCGGTTGGTGCAGGCCCCGTAGGACAGCTTCGCGGGGAGCATCAACTCCAGCAGGAGGTCGGGCTTGGTGGCCGCGGCCCGGCCGATCGTCCGCTGGAGGAAGGCGCGTTGACCCTCCTCGTCGAGGTGGTGGACGACGATCCGCGGGTCCTGCGGGAGACCGCGCACCGTCTCGGCGTGCTCCGCGAGGGCGGCCGCGTCGCAGGAGTCGAGGATCAGCAGGTGCACCTCGGTGTCGAAGTGCTCGACGGCGTAGGCCGCTTCATCGGCGATGGCCTCGATCGTCGCCGAGCAGGGCCGGTTGGTGGGCAGGGTCAGACATATTCGGCGCATGCGGCTTCTCCGACCGGGTCGTCCAGCTCCACGCCACTCCAGGACTTGAGGCCCAGCAACTTGGCACCCAGTTCGTCGAGGGTGGCCCTGCCGTAGCGCAGCGACTCGTGCTTGTGGGCGTCGCCCAGCAGCGTCGCGTTCCACTCGGGGGTGCTGAGGGTGCGCCAGGAGTCGACCCGGGAGCGCCGCAGGGTCTGGTGGGTCTCCAGCGCCGGCATCATCGACAGGTACTGGGCCGCCCGCACGCCGTTCTTCGAGGTGTTGGGGGCCACTCCGTGGGCCAGCATGCCGTTGAAGATGAGCAGGTCGCCGGCCTCCAACTCGGGCCGCACCACCGGGTATTCGGCGCGGTCGATCCGCGGGCGGATCGGGTCGCGGCCGTCGGGCTGGAGCGCCTTCCAGCGGTCGAAGCGGTGGAACAGCTCGGGACAGCACTGGAAGCCGCCGAGTTCCGCGGTGGTGTCGTTGAGGGCGATGATCCCCTGCACCCGCTGCGGCGGTACACCGAGCGTGGTGTCGACGTCCCAGTGGAGCTCGATGTCGAAGCCCTCTTCGGTGCTCGGGATCAGGGCCCGGGAGCGGTTCTTGACGTTGGGCGGGTTCAGGTTGAGCCGGTCCAGGGTGACCCAGAGCTCCTCGCAGTCCCACACGTCCACGAACGCGTCGTAGACCCGCTGGGTCATGCGGCTGTCCCAGATGAGCTGGTGGTGGTACGCCTCGACGAAACCGTAGATGTGCAGGTCGCGGTCGAGGTCCGAGCGGTACTCCCGCTCCTCGTACCAGGTGTCCGGGCGTTCGGGGTCGAGCCCCTGGAAGTCCCAGGCGAAGTCGACGAGTTGGCGGGCGGCGGACGCGGGTATCGCCTGCTTCACGACGACGTAGCCGTAGTTCTGCCAGGAGGCGAAGTCCGCCTCGGACAGCACGCGCAGGGGAACGGTCTTCTTCAGGTCGCGCAAGGCGGTCTGCGCGAGGTAGATCTCGCCGTCCGGGCTGAAGTAGGGGACGGGCGAAGCGGCACGGTGGAGATAACGGTCAGGCGTGGGCATGCAGTGTTCCAGACCTCGATCTCTTACCGGTGGCCACCGGCCGGAGGCCACCGCTTGTGCGAGGTGTCCGCCGCGGCACAGGAATGCGGGCGTGTGGCGGTCTGCACACCTGACACCCGCATCCGGACGCGCACCGGTGCCGTGCGACGGCGCCTGGCGAACAGCGCGCTGCCGCACGGCCCGAAGGAGGGCGGGCGGCCTACAGGGTTGCTGCACCACGCGCCGCACCAGCCACACTTCGAACTCGCGTGCCACCAATTTGGACTAGACCATCTCGCCGTGTCAAACATGCCCGTTGATCGCGTGTCGGCACCAAATCGGCGATATCCACGGGGATTTGAAGGGGCCACGACAGACCGAGGGCGGACGCACGACAGGGTGCGGGCGGACAGTCGACGGCAGGGCGAACCCCTGTCGGGCGCGACGCCCGGGGCGCACCACGGCCCCCTCTTGACATGAGCGGCTAGCCTGGGCGGAGATTGGTCTGTACCAAGTCGGTCACCTGGAAGGCGAACACACTCGATGGTCTCCAGCAAGCACAGTACGGAGTTGCGACGGCTGGCGCTGTCCGTTCTGCAACCGGGATTCGTGGGCACCGAAGCCCCGGACTGGGTACTGCGCGAGATCAGGGACGGGCTGGCGTCCGTCGTCCTCTTCTCCCGCAACATCGTCTCGCTGGAACAGGTCGCCCTGCTCACCGGGCAACTACGCGCGGAGAACCCCGAGTTGATCATCGCGATCGACGAGGAGGCCGGTGACGTCACCCGGATCGAGTCCGCCACCGGATCCACCCGGCCGGGCAACCTCGCGCTGGGCACCGTCGACGACACCGAACTGACCGAGTCGGTCGCCGCCGACCTGGGCCGCCAACTGCGCGCCGTCGGCGTGAGTCTGGACTACGCGCCCAGCGCGGACGTCAACTCCAACCCGGACAACCCGATCATCGGGGTCAGGTCCTTCGGGGCGGATCCCAAGGTCGTCTCCCGGCACACCGCCGCCTGGATCCGGGGCCTTCAGTCGGGCGGAGTCGCCGCCTGCGCCAAGCACTTCCCGGGCCATGGTGACGTGGCCGTCGACTCCCACCACGGCCTGCCCGTCTACGGCGCCGACCGGGACGAGATCGTCACCCAGGCCCTGCCGCCGTTCCGGGCCGCCCTGGACGCGGGCGTGCGCGCGGTGATGAGCGGCCATCTCCTCGTGCCCGCGTACGATCCCGACCTGCCCGCCACGCTCAGTCCGCGCATCCTGGGCGACCTGCTCCGCGACGAGCTCGGTTTCGACGGGCTGATCGTCACGGACGCCATCGAAATGGGCGCCGTCGCCGACCAGTTCGGCATCGAGGGCGCGACCGTACGAGCCGTCGCCGCCGGTGCCGACGCGGTCTGCGTCGGCGGTGAGAACGCCGAGGAGTCGATGGTCGGCCGGCTCGCCGGCGCCCTGGTCGACGCCGTGGCCGACGGGAGCCTCACCCGGGAGCGACTGGAGCAAGCCGTGGCGCGCGTACGGGAGTTCGCCACCTGGTCGGCCGGACTGGCGCACGCCGACGACGGCAGCACGGCCGGCGGGGACATCGGCTTCGCGGCCGCCCGCCGTGCCATCCGGCTGACCGGGGCCGTCAACGCAACACTGCCGCTCTCCGCCGCCCCGCACGTCGTGGAACTCGCCCCCACCACCAACCTGGCCATCGGCAAGGAGACCCCCTGGGGCGTGGCGGCTCCCCTGAGCGAGCGCCTGCCGGGCACGACCGCCGTACGCGTGCAGCGCCAGGAACTCCAGCCGGCGACCCTGCGGGCGTGCGCGCTGGAGCCCGCCGCGGGCCGCCCCCTCGTCGTCGTGGTGCGGGACGTCTCTCGGCACGCCTGGATGGCCGACGCCCTCGCCGACCTCATCGCGGCGCGCCCCGACGCGATCGTGGTGGAGATGGGCCTGCCGGGCACCGGCCTCAGCGGAGCGGTGCAGATCTTCACCCACGGGGCCACGGCGGCCTCCGGGGTGGCGGCGGCGGAGGTGCTGACGGGGGCGCGGTAGACGGCGGGACGGGCATGCGCGGCACGGCCATCAGGCGGGACGGGCATCAGGCCGGGCGAGCATCAGGCCGGGCGAGCATCAGGCCGGGCGAGCATCAGGTGCTATAACTGAACCTGAATTCACATTTGCTGCCGTTCTCCACAGTGCCCGTCTTCCAGCATGCCCGTTCGCCAGAATTCCGGAGGGCCGATGCCCACACCCGTGACGTCCAAGGGCGAGCGCTCGGCCGCCGAGCTCAAGGCCGCCGCCCTGCGGGTGATCGCGCGCCAGGGATACCTGTCGACGAAGATCGCCGACATCACGGCGGAGGCGGGCAAGTCGGCCGGGGTCTTCTACCGGTACTTCACCGACAAGGACGACCTGCTGCGCTCGGTCGTCGACGACTTCGCCGCGGCCCTGCGCGAGCGCGTGACCGAGCAGGCCGGCGGACCGCACGCACTGGACGAGGTCGAGGACATCCGCGGACACGTGCGCGCCTACTGGGACACCTACCGCGCCCACCGCGCCGATATGACGGCCGTCTACGAGGCATCGCTGGTCAGCGCGGAGTTCGCCGCCCACTGGGAGGACATGCGGGCGCGGCACGTCGACATCTGGACCGCGCATGTGACCGAGGCGCGCGATCTCGCCGCCCCGGACCGGGACACACGGCTGACGGCGCTCGCGGTCGTGGCGATGATCGAGCGCTTCTGCCAGCTCGCGGCACCCGCCGAGAGCGAGGAGGAGGGCGACGCGGCGGTCGAGGCCCTGACCCGTCTCCTGGCACACGGTCTGCTCCAGCAGGAACGGTCCGTCTGACTCCGGACGGCAATCGCACTCCTGACGGCAACTCGACCTTGTGGTGCGGAAGTTGTCGCCACGAACACCGCGAACTGATCGACAACCTTCGGCATGCGGCGATAACCTGACTCCCGTGGTCCAAGCGGACGGGCAGCCGAGTGTTCAAGGGGCTCCCGAGCCCACGCCGCTGTGGCGGAACCGGGATTACAACCTCTGGTGGATCGGCACCGCGTTGTCCGGGCTGGGGACCAGTGTCTCCACGCTGGCGTTCCCCCTGCTGATCCTGGCCTCCGCCGGTTCGGCCGCCGCTGCCGGGGCCGTCGGCGCGTGTGCGAGCGTCGGTCTGCTGGCGGGTCTGCTGCCCGCCGGGGTGGCCGCCGACCGCTATTCGCGGCGGGCTCTGCTGGTCGGCTCCGCGAGCGTCCAACTGGTCACCATGAGCGCGGTCTTCTGGATGGTGGCCGCAACACACGTATGGCTGCCGCTGATCGCGGCCATGGCCCTGTTACAGGGCCTGGCATCGGCGGTGTTCAGAGGAGCCGCGGCGCCGCTGGTGAAGCGGATCGTGCCCCCGTCGCAGCTCAAGGCCGCGTTCGCCAGGGCCGAAGCCCGGGACTTCGGCGCCCAGTTGGGCGGGGCGCCGCTCGGCGGACTGCTGTTCTCACTGGCCCGGTGGGCGCCCTTCCTCGCGGACGCCGTGTCCTTCGCGGCGGTCGCCCTCGTCTCCGCGCTGCTGCGCACTCCGCTGGGGCCCGACGTCAGCCGCGAACCCGAACCCGAGGCCGAGGCGGCTGCCTCGGACGACGGGCCCGGCTCCCGTCCCAAGCTGCTTCAAGACCTGGGCGCCGGCCTGGCGTTCATCCGCGGCAACACGTTCCTGCGGTACGCGCTGGTGTGGTCGGCGCTCACGAATCTCATGTTCGCGGGTATCGGCTTCATGTTCATCGTGACGCTGCGGGACCACGGCGCATCGCCCTCGACGATCGGCACGGCCGAGGCGATCGCCACCGCGTGTGCCCTCTGCGGCGCACTCGCCGCCGGACGGATCGTCCAACGGGTCTCGGGCTACCGGATCGTGCTGTTCGTCTCGTGGATGGTCCCGTGCGGTGTCGCGGGGCTGGTCTTCCTCGCCGACAGGCCGTGGCTGGCCGCGCTGTCCCTGGGCGCGAGCACCGTGTTCGTCACGCCTTTGAACGTGGTGTTCGCCAGCCGTGCGATCGCAGTCGTCCCGGACGAACTGACCGCGCGCGTCATCACGTCGATGAACCTGGCCGCGATGTGCTGCGGCTGGCCGGCACCGCTGGTGTGCGGAGCGCTCGCCGACGGGTTCGGGGTGGACGTGCCCCTGATCGTCATCACGGCCGGTCTGGTTCTGATGGCGGTCGCCAACCATGTGGTGCCGGCCGTCCGTCTCCTGCACACGGCTCCTGGCGAGGCCGAGGAGGCCCTGCCCGACGCCGACCCGGACGACCGGATCACCTCATGACGGAGGCTTGCGAAAGGCGGCGGTCAGCCCGCCGTGGTCGCCGTCACGACGACACACCGGTAGTCGAGGCTGACCTCGCCGCCGTGTTCGGCGTCGAGGTAGCGGGCCACCTTGTGCAGGAGCGTTCGTCGGACCGCCTTGGGCAGGGCCAGGTGGCGGCTGTCGGTGCCCAGCAGTTCGCACCACTCCTGCGAGGTGAGGCAACTCCGCCACGGGAAAGCGGACTTGGTGACGGAGGACAAGCCGTGGGCGCGTAGTTCCGCCGCGTACTCGTCGATGTCCGCCTCCGTCAGGTTCGCCCTGCCGCCGTCGCCTGTGGGCAGCCCGTCCGGCAGGACGGATGCGTAGACGCGGTTCAGGCCGAAGCCGACGAGCGGTGGGTGGGAGCCGAGGTTCCAGGCGAGCAGGATCTGCCCGCCGGGGCGCAGACAGCGCACCGCTTTGTCCGTCCGCTCTCCCGGGCGCAGCCAGTGCCATGCCTGGCCGCACGCGACCGTGCCGAACCGTCGCTCGCCGGGATCCCACGCCTCGAACGAGCCGACCTCGACCGCCAGTCCCTTGGCCGAGGCGACGGCCGCCATCCGCGGGTCCGGCTCCAGGCCCATGACCCGGTGGCCCAGTGAGGTCAGCGCGGTGGCGAGTTTGCCGGTTCCACAGCCGATGTCGAGGGCGCTGCCGGGCGTGGCACCGGCCTGCGTGGCGAGGGCTTCGCTCAGGGCGGCAGGGGGATAGTCGGGGCGCAGTCGGTCGTAGGACCGCGCGCGTTCCCCGAAGACGACGGGAGCACGCACCGTGTCGCCTGTCATGTCAGTCCCCCGATCAGGGTCACGAAGGTGTGCTGAGGCAGGAAGAGCAGATAGGTCCCCACCGAGGCCACGCCGAAGGGGACCAGCCGCTTGGGCAGGATCGAGGTGAACGCGATGTGCGTGAGCAGGCCCAGGACCGCGCCCACCGCCCAGGTGGCGGGAAAGATCAGCAGCAGGGGCAGGGCCGCCTCGACGCCGATCGTCGCCAGTGAGGGCGCGCGCAACCGGCGTGCGGCCAGGGCCGGTTCGGCGGTGGCGAAGCGCTCCGTGAACCAGGCCGGGAAGTAGTAGTCGCGCGGGACGTCCGGCGACTCGGCGTGCACGGTGGCCAGTTGCTCGAAGGTCTTCTGAAGGGTGTCCCCGCGGGTGAACTGGCGGGAGGCGGCCTTGAACCAGGTGCTGCTCCAGTACACCTGGAACATCAGCACGACCACGGCCACCTGCGGCCAGGAGGGCTTGAGGCCGTGCGGGATCCGGGGCGGTTCGAGGAACGCGGACAGGGACGGGGCGTCCAGCAGCGACTGGAGGCTCAGATAGGCGTCGGCCTGCCGGGCGAAGACGAACGGGAGGCACATCATGCCCAGGAACAGGGTGTTGAACTTGCGGTCGAAGGTGAACTCGAACATGCACCAGGCGGCCACGACCGCCGCAGCCAGCGGGGTGAGCACACCGGCGAACAGACACACGGCCGCGACCGCCCGGGCCGCGTAGAAGACCTTGAAGGCGGTCGGGCTGAGCAGCAGCTTCACGGCCATCTCGTCCTGCTCGTACCGCCAGCGCAGCAGGGACTTGGGGTTGAGGTCGAAGTACCGTGCCATGCCGAAGAGATGGTCCGCGGTGATCTTCCACAGCAGGGCCGCGCCGAGGATCAGGCGATAGCAGCACAGCGACGGGCCCGCCACCGTTCCGTCGACGGGCGCCGCGATCGACAGCACGTCATGCACGGACCACCTCGCCGTGCCTGATCGCGATCCTGACATAGCCGAACGGCACCAGGGCCACGCCGTCACCCACCACGCGCCGGCCGTGCTCCTCTTCGAGGTAGCGCACCAACTGACCCAGTGTGTCTGCGGTGTTGAAGTAGTCGTGGCGCAGCTCGTACGTCCATGGACTGACCGGCCGGTCGTCGTCGATGTCCCGCAGCCGGGCCCGGTAGGCGCCCAGGTGGGAGAACATGGCCCAGGAACCGAACGAGCCCGGAGCGGTGAAGAATCCGCGCCACACCAGCCAGCACAGCACACCGCAGCCCAGTACCGCGGCGGCGATCTCGTCGACCACACGGCCTCCTTCAGAACGTCGGAACAGCGAGTGCCTCGGACACGGAGGTCACAGGAGCATGGACGGGACGGGCCAGCGGTCGATCAGGCACGGCGCCCACCAGTCGAGGTCGCCGAGCCGGAGGACGAGGTTCTCGTCCCGCAGCGCGGTGAGCACGTCCGGATCGACCTCGGCCGTCCGCTGCTCCTCCAGCAGCCCCACCGCCCGTATGTACGCGGGCTCGTCGAGGTCGAAGAGCTGGAGCACGCCCTCCCGGCGGTCGCGGATCTGGACGAACCCGGGGCCCCGGCGCCACACACAGCGTCCGACGTAGAAGCGCACCTTCCACAGGTCCAGGCGCTCGGGGGAACGGTTGCCCTCAAGGGTGACGGGCGGTTGGAGGTGGGTCAGGTGCTGGGTCAGCAGGGCCGGGTCGGCGCGGCGGCCCACCCGCAGATGCCAACGCACCAGCATGCCGCGGGCGGTGGCCACCCGTACGAAGTCCAGCGCGCGCAGGTCGCGGGCCGTGGGCGACTTCAGCGAGACCGGCTCCTCGATGGCCGTGTACCGGACGCCCTGCCGGTACAGGTCACGCACCTGCTCGCCGGTGGACCCGGTTGCCGGATCCGTCGGTGCGGTGGGTGCCGACGCGGTCAGGAGATCGTTACGCATGTGGGCTCCTCGGCCTGTTCGAGGGCGAGTTCGGACCCGCCGACCCGCTCCGACTCGCGCCGGATGCGGCACATCAACTGGTTCTCGTCCTCGGTGGCGAGCTGGACCGCGCGGTCGGCGTCCACGAAGATCAGGCCGTGGCTGCGCCAGTCGGCGAGCAGCTGCTCGACCCGGTTGTCGTCCCACGTGTCCGCGCCGTCGCCGCGGCTCGCGAGTCCGGTCAGATGGCGGACGGACCTCGGGTCGTGCAGGGCGCGGAAGAGTTCGACCTCGACCGGGTCCGTCAGGGTCATCGTCTGCCAGGCGTAGCCCGGCCTGGAGTTGGTCAACTTGATCCGGTCGCCCGCGTCGGTATAGGTCAGCCGGCTGCGGATGTAGTTGTCGCCCCATTCGTCGAGGGCCGTCTTGAGCCGGTCGGCGAGCTTGTCGTCGATACCTTGCGGCGGTGCCTCGAACAGATAGGCCAGATCGGCCAGTTCGGATTCCGGCAGATCGTAGGTGAGCGCGTACTGCCAGTGCGGGTGATGGTCGGAGAAGCCGAGTTCGGGGCGGTCGAAGTTGGGGCTGAACCGCTCCAGCGCGATTCGGTTGATCCCGTTCGACGGGTGCAGGTGATGCAGGGCCGGAATCTGCTCGATGATCGGCAGATAGTCCTCGGGGGTCTCGCCCGGGAATCCGTACAGATAGTTCCACGCCACGGACATCCCGTTGGTCTCCGCGTCGCGCAGGAACCGGATGTTGTGCGTGCCGCTCACACCCTTGTCCATGAGTTTCAGCACGCGGGTGCTGAGGCTCTCGATTCCCGGCTGGACGCTGACCACGCCCGCCGCGCGCATCCGGGAGATCTGCGAGAGATTCATGTTGGACTTGACCTCGTACTGCATACGCAGGTCGAACGGCGCGTCGGCGAGCTTGGACAGCACGGATTCGATGAAGGACATCTCGAGGATGTTGTCCACCGCGTAGAAGTCCAGGACGTGATGGCGCTCGGCCAGCGTGAGAATCTCCTGCAGATAGGTCTGCGGGCTCTTGCTGCGGAAGGTCATGGCGGAGCCGTTGAGCCCGCAGAAGGTGCAGTGGTGCTTCTCGCCCCACCAGCAGCCGCGTGCGCCCTCCACGACGAGCACCGGCTCGTACCAGGACTGGACGCGCGAGGTGCGGATCCGCTCGAAGTACGGGTCGAAGTCGGGCATCGGGATCTCGGCCGGCGCGAGGAGCTGCTTGGCCTGCGGGTTGCTCACGCTCGCGCCGTCAACACGCCGGCACAGGCTGGGGATGCGGGCCAGGTCCTCCGTCCGGCCGTCGCGCAGGGCGGAGACGAGCTGGGGGAACGTCCGCTCCGCCTCGCCGCGCACGACGTAGTCGATCCACTCGAAGTTACGGTGCAGCGCCTCGCCCTGAGGGCCGTCGCAGTTGGCGCCGCCCATCACGGTGACCGTCTCGGGAGCCAGTTCCTTGATCCGGCGCAGCAGGGCGAGGGAGGCGACGTTCTGCTGGAAGGTCGAGGTCGCGCCGACGAGGTCGGGTCCGTCGGCGACGATCTGCCGCGCGAGCGTGTCGACGAACTCGGGAACCGTCCGGTGCAGCCGCAGGCACGACTCCTTCTGCCGGTCGCTGATCCTGTCCTCGAACGTGCTCGTGAACTCCTCGACCCGCCAGGACGGATCCCCGTAGAGGGCGGAGGAGAACACCCAGTCCCCGCATCCCATGAAATAGCTCTGCAAGGAGAAGAAGCTGAAGTCGGCGGCGCCGTATCCCCCTTGCCGCTCCATCCAGTCGGCGAACTCGATGTTCGCGTAGACCGTCTTCGTCTCCATATCCGGAAAGGAGTCCTTGATTCTTTGAGCGAGAATCCCCAGGGCGAGCGAAGGGGTGGCGATCGTCGCCCACGGCATGTTGACCAGTGTGATCTTCACGCGTCCTCCGAAGGCTTTCAGAACGAGACGACGAGCATGACGGAAATGTGGGTCGACTCGACGTCGTCCCGGTTGTCTGCCTGCGGATCGTTGACCACGACGACCTTTTTCATGATCCACCTCTCCTGGTTCACCACAGAGGCGCTTCCGGTGCGGCCGGAAGACTCCGGTCGCACCGGAAGCGCGACGCATCACCGGACATGCCGGCAGATGCGGGACGTGCGGGCGGTGGCGCTCAGAACTTGACGGTTACCCCGACCTCGACCTTGACCGACTCACGGTTGTCGCTCTGCGGGTCGTTGATGACAACGGTCTTCTGCATGGTGCCCTCCTCTCGGCTGCTCCGCGGACGCGGTGTGCGAACGAGGCATTGCCCAGCAGGTGGACGCGCGGCTGGAGCAGACGCGAAGATCACACATCCGCTGGCACGAGGCTCGCACAGCGAGTTGAGGCAAAAGCCTGTCGAAAGGTTGTCGGCCTTCAGCAGCGCACCTCTGGCCACACCGGCACCACGAAACACCGAGGAAACGGCACATTCCTACAATCCCGGATGTGCGCCTGAAAGTGCTTGACTCCCCCACCGAGTGGAGCCGGTTCGCCGAGGGGTCCATAGAGCGCCGCATGCTGCTCGCCCTCGGCGACGGGCTCGGTGTCGTGCTGCGCCCGAAACCGCTCATGCTGCCCGACGGCAGCCGCGTCGAGGTGGAGGGCATCGACGCCACAGGCCGCGTCCTCGTCCAACTGGTCTGCAACCAGGGCGCCTACAAACCCGCCTACCGCAACAAGGTGATGGCGGACATGTTCAAGCTGCTCTGGCTGCGGGACTCCGTGCCGACAGCCGAACGCACGGTGCTGCTGGTCACCGAGCTGATCGTGCAGGCGCTCGGCGGCTGGGTGGCGCGGGCCGCGGCGGACCTCGGGATCGAGATCTACGTGTACGACGGCAGCGCGATCGCCCCGCTTCGACCCCCGTCGCGGCCAGACGTAAAACGCGCGTAACAGACAACTGCGGTGTCCCGAAACACAATCTTCCTACGGTCGGGGGCACCTAAGCGGATTTCCGCGTGGCAGTCAGTCGCACTCGCTACGCACGCTCTCCGACTTCCAGGATCGGGCACTCGTGCCCGCGACATGGATGGGAGCGTGAAGGTGACTGGTACGCCAGCACTCGAACTGCGGTCGGTGCGACGGGTCTACGGGTTCGGGTCGGCCGCGACCACGGCCCTCGACGACGTCCACCTGACGGTGCCGTCGGGCCGTTTCGTCAGTCTCATCGGCCCCAGCGGCTGCGGCAAGTCGACGTTGCTGCGTCTCGTCGCGGGGCTCGAACAGCCGGACCGCGGCGAGGTGTCGGTGCACGGCGTGACTCCGGCGCAGGCGTGCGCGGCCAAGATGATCGGACTCGTGCCGCAGAGCCCCGCGTTGCTGCCGTGGCTGTCCGTCCTGCGGAACGTCACGCTGCCGCAGAAGATCAACCGGGGTGCGGGGAAGCGGCGTGAACGCATCGCCGACTTCGCCGAGCGGCAGACAGCGGCCGTCCCCGACATGACGGAACTCCTCGTCAAGGCCGGTCTCGGCGACGCCCTGCACAAGCTCCCGGCCCAGCTGTCCGGCGGCATGCGCCAACGCGCCGCGATCGTGCGGGCGTTCGGTCTGCAGCCCGACGTGCTCGTCATGGACGAACCGTTCTCGGCGCTCGACGAGTTCACCCGCGAGAGCCTCCAGGACCAACTCCTGGATCTGTGGGAGGAGTTGCGGACGACGGTCCTCTTCGTCACCCACTCCGTCTCCGAGGCCGTACGACTCTCCGACACCGTCGTCGTGATGGCGCCGAACCCCGGGCGCATCGTCGAGAGCATCGACGTCGACCTGCCCCGACCGCGCGGTGAACGGCTTTTCGGGGAACGGCGGTTCCACGAGTACGAGGACCTGGTGAGAGAGCGGCTGCGGCTCGCCTGGCACAGCGAAGCCGCGTGAGTGGGGGCGTGAGGGACATGACCGTAGCCGAAGAACGCGCTGCCGGTCCGGCGGTCGGGACCACGCGACCGCCCGCCGAACCGTCCCGCTTCAGCCTCAAGCACCCGAGATCCCGGATCGCCTGGATCCGGCCGGCCATGTGGCTGCCCCTCGTCGTGATGCTGGCGATCCTCGGCGGTCTCTGGCACTGGGGAGCCGAACAACTTCCCTATCTGCTACCGCCGTTGTCCGACGTCGGCAGTTCACTCTCCGGCAATTTCGGCTACTACGTCCACAACGCCCTCGTCACGCTCGGCGAGGCCACGGCCGGCCTGGGTATGGGCTTCGTCGCCGCATTCGTCCTCGCGGTGCTGACCAGTGAACTGCCGCTGGTGCGGCGGGCGGTGATGCCGATCGCGGTCGTCCTCAACGTCACCCCGCTGGTGGCGATCGCGCCCGCTCTGGTCGTGGCGTTCGGGTTCGGTCCCATGCCCAAGCTGATCATCACCGGGCTGATCTGTTTCTTTCCGATCCTCATCAACACGGCCACGGGGTTGCGGTCCGTTCCTCAGCAGGTGTTGCAGGTCTATCGGACGATGAATGCGAGTCGGGTCGAGCTGCTGTGGCATCTGCGTGTCCCCCACGCACTGCCGTATCTCTTCGCCGCGCTGCGGATCGTCTTTCCGCTGTCGATCATCGGGGCCGTGGTCGCGGAGATGTCCGCGTCCGGGTCCACCGGGGGTCTTGGCACCGCGATCAGTGTGGCGTCCTCCATGAATCAACTCCCCGTTGTCTACGCCTCGATTCTCGTCCTCGCGGTGATGGGTGTGCTGTTGCTGCTCGCGGTGACCGTCGTCGAGCGTCGCGTGCTGCATTGGCACGACAGCGCGAACTGAGCCTGACAGGGCGCTCCTCCGGACCTGTGTTCCTCACCTTTTCGGCGTCAAAGCCAGTTTGGAGTCACCCATGCCCGTAACTCGCCTCACCAGATCCGCCCTCGTCGCCGCCGTGCTGGTGCTCGGAGCCGCCGGATGCGGTTCCGGGTCGGACGACAGCAGCTCGGCCGGCGCCGCCGGTTCCGCGATATCCGCGAAGCGCTGCGCCGAGAACAAGGCCGCCGGGAAGATCACGTATCTCTCCGGGTACCAGTTCCAGTCCTCCGTCTCGATCCTCGAATACGTCGCCGCCGCCAAGTTGGGCTATTTCAAGGACCTCTGCCTCACCGTCGACCTCAAGCCCGGTACCGGGGACACCGCGCAGAACACCAAGTTGCTGGCCGGCGGGCAGGCGACGGTGTCCGCGATCTCCGAGCAGGACCTGATCCAAGCACGGGCCAACGGGATCGACATCAAGGGCATCTCCTCGTACTCGAACGCCGGGCTCGACATCCTGATGACCAACAAGGACATCACCGACCTGACCCAGCTCGACGGCAAGGTCGTCGGCCACAAGGGCTACGTCCCCGCCACCGTCGAGGCGATGATGGTCAAGGCCGGGGTCAAGTGGGACTCGCTCAAGCTGGTCAAGGAGGGCTACGACCCCTCCGTACTGCCCCGCAAGCAGGGCGGTCTCGAAGCGCTCACCGGGTTCGTCTCCAACGAGCCCAACCAGCTCGAGGCGGCCGGCAAGGACGTCACCGTGTGGAAGCCGGTGGACTACGACATCCCCAGCTCGATCGGCGCCATGGCGGTGAACCCGGCGTTCGCCAAGGCGCACCCGCACGCCGTCGAGGACGTGCTGCGGGCCGCCCTGCACGCGTACGAGTACTGCTCCGGCAGCGAGGCGCACATCACCGAATGCGTCGGCTACGCGGCCAAGTTGTCAGGGCCGACCTACGACAAGAAGCTCAACGCGACCATCTGGAAGACCGAGACGCAGGTCGTGAAGGAGAACCCGTCGCCCGGACAGCCGCTGGGCGGCATCGACACCGCCAACGTCGGGAAGCTCGTCGACATGCTGCACCAGTTCAAGATCGTGCCGAGCAGTGTGACCGCCGCCAAGGCCGAGGCGTGGTTCGACACCGCGTTCGTCAAGGACATCTACAGCGGCGACAAGCTCGTCTGGCCCGCGCCGTAGCGCCTGCGCCATCACGCCGTAGCCGCAGAGCCGTGGAAAAGCCCCTGAAAGAGCCGTAGAAAGGCCCGTGACGTGCCAGCGAAAGAGTACGGAATCTTCCTTCCCATCGGGAACGGCGGCTGGATGCTGTCCACCACCGCGCCGCATCCCGAGGCGACCTACGCGTACAACAGGCGTGCCGCCCTGCACGCGGAGAGCATCGGGCTCGACTTCGTGATGTCGATGGCCAAGTGGCGTGGTTTCGGCGGGAGTACGGACCACTGGGGCCGTTCGCTGGAGTCGATGACGATGATGGCGGCGCTCGCCGAGGCGACCAGCCGGGTCAGGATCTGGGCGACCCTGCACGCCAACATCCACAATCCCGCGGTCGCGGCGAAGATGCTCACCACCCTCCAGGACATCTCCGGTGGCCGTGCGGGCATGAACATCGTCAACGGTTCGTACGCGGGTGAGTTCGAGCAATTCGGTGACTGGGACCCGGAGTTGAGCCACGAGGACCGGTACCGGATGACGGAGCTGTGGACGGAGGCGGTCACCCGGCTGTGGAGCGAGGACTCGGTCACGATGCGCACCCCGTACTTCGACCTCGTCGACTGCGAGTCACGGCCGCATCCGGCGACCCGGCCGACCCTCATCAGCGCGGGCCGGTCCGAGGACGCCCGCCGGTTCCAGGCCCGGTACGCCGACGGGGCCTTTCTCGCCGCCGACAGCCTCGACGACATGCGGTCGCTGTCCGCGGACGTCCATGCGCGGGCGAAGGCCAACGGGCGGGTGTGCAAGACGTATTCGATGCTCACCGTCGTCCAGGACGACACCGACGAGCTGGCGGTCAAGAAGGTGAGGGAGTGGGGCGTGGGCGTCGACCGCGAGGCGCTCGCCCATATGCGGCACACCTGGGGCGTACCCGAGGACCAGGCCCGCGCGTGGGCCGACGGCGCCGACGGGGAGGCGGCCTTCCAGACGCCGTACGTCGCCGGTTCGGCGCGCACGGTGACCGAGCACATCGAGTACATCGTGCGGGAGGCCGACCTCGACGGACTCATGCTGATCTTCCCGGAGTACGACGAGGACATGCTGCTGTTCGGCGAGACGGTGCTGCCCGCGCTGCGGGCCCGCGACGAGGTGGCGGCGTGATGTCAGAACTGCGGGACAGACAACTCGCCCGGCTCGCGCGGCCGGAGAGCAGGCCGGCGCTCGTCGTGGTCGACGTGCAGCGGGACTTCGCCGACCCGGACCGGCTGGGCGCATACGGCCTGACCGACGCCACGCTGGCGACGCTCGACCGGACGGTGGCCCGCATCGGCGACCTGATCGATGCCGCACGGACCGTCGACGTGCCGGTGGTGTGGGTCGAGTTGGGCAGCGACCCGGCGCGGCCGTGGCGGTCCAGCAACTGGCTGCGCGAGGGCGACTTCGACGCGCCCATGAGCCCCGACGAGCCGTGCCGCATCGGGACGCCCGGCGCCGAGTGGTATCAAATGCAGCCCATCGAGGGCGAGTTGCGGGTCGTCAAGCGCGGCTACAGCGGCTTCCTCGGCACCGATCTCGACGCACGGCTGCGCGCGGCCGGCTGCGACTGGCTCACGGTGGTGGGTCTGACGAGCGAGTGCTGTGTGTACGCGACCGCGCAGGACGCCGTCCAACTGGACTGGCCCGTCGTCGTACCGCAGGACACGACGGCCGCCTACGACCACCACGTCAACGCCGCCGCGCTGTTCCAGCTGGGACTCAACGTGGCCGTGCTCAGCGACGCCGACGAGGTCGTCGAGCTGTGGAAGAAGGCCGTGCGATGACCGGCATGCACATCGGCTACGACCTCTCCTTCACCCACACCGAGGGGGCGTGGGCCCGGCCGGGTTCCTGGGTCGGGCTGGATTTCCCCGACGTACGCATGTACATGGAGCTGGCCCGTACCGCCGAACGCGCCGGTGTCGACCTGCTGTTCTTCGGTGACGGCAGCGGCATACCCAGTACCTGGCGGGGCAGTATCGAACCGGCCGTGGAGTGGGGCATCCAGTGGCCCCGGCACGACATGGCGCCCGTCATCGCCGCGATGTCCACCGTGACCGAGCGGGTCGGCTTTGGACTGACGTATTCGTCGACGTTCATGCATCCGTTCTACGTGGCCCGGCTGTTGAACTCGCTCGACCATGTGTCGGGCGGGCGCATCGCGTTCAACGTGGTCGCCTCGACGCGGGGCGCGGACGCGGCGAACTACGGATTCGGCGAGCTGATGGACCACGACCTGCGCTACGAGCGGATGGAGGAGTTCATCGCCGTGTGCCGTGCGTTGTGGGACTCCGTGGCACCGGACGCCATCGTGCGCGACCGGGCCACGGGACGTTTCGCCGATCCCTCCAAGGTGCACCCGATCGACCACGACGGGCGCTTCTTCACCGTGCGCGGCCCGCTCGCGTCGGTGCCCAGCCCGCAGCACCATCCGCTGATCGTCCAGGCGGGCAACTCCCCGCGTGGCATTGCCGCTTCGGCCCGGTTCGCCGATCTCATCTTCGGCTTCGGGGGCAACCTCGGCTCCCAGCAGCGCCACCGCAAGCTGCTCGACGAGGCGCTGCTGGCGGAGGGACGCGACCCGGCCCGGGTGGGCATCCTGTGGGCTACCCAGGTCGTCGTGGGCCGTACCGCGGCCGAGGCGCGGGAACGCCGCGACGCGGTGCACGAGTTCTGGCACGAAGAGGCCGTCGCCACCTATCTGTCGCACAACATGGGCTACGACCTCTCGACGCTGCCGAGTTCGTTCCGACTGGCCGAGTTGCGGGACGAGTTGGTCGCGGCCAACGCGAGTCCCGCGGGTCTTTTCGGTTCACTCGTCGCGGAGTTCGGGGAGGAGCACACGATGAGCCGTGACGAGTTCTTCGCGCACGGCCGCAGTCGTGCGACGGGGCTCGATCACAGCCTGGTCGGTGACGCGGCCTCCGTCGCCGACGCGTTGGAGGAGAACTTCGCCGCGACCGGCTCGCTAGGCGGCTACATGTTCTCCTGCCCCTCGGGCATGCCCGCCGGCTTCGCGGAGGTCGGCGAGCTGCTGCTGCCCGAGCTGCGCCGACGCGGCGCGCTCGCGCCCCGCCGCCCGGGTGCCACGCTGCGCGAGAACCTGGTGAGGTGAGATGAGCGCGGGAAGCGAGCGCCGCCACTGGCTCGCCCTCACCAGCCTGTGCGCGGGGTTCTTCATGCTGCTGCTCGACAGCACCGTCACCTCGGTCGCGCTGCCCGCGCTGGTCACCGGCCTGCACACCAGCGAGACCCTCGCGCTGTGGGTCAACAGCGGCTACCTCATCGCCTACGCCGTCCCCCTGATCATCGCGGGACGGCTCGGAGACCGCTACGGCCACCGGCGCGTCCACCTGATCGGGCTCGCGACCTTCACGCTCGGGTCGCTGCTGTGCGCGCTGGCCACCACCGTCGAGGCCCTCATCGGCTGGCGTCTGGCGCAGGGCCTCGGCGCCGCCCTGATGACACCGCAGTGCCTGACCATCATCAAGGCCCTGTTCCGCCCGCCGCGGCTCGCTGTCGCGCTCGGCGTCTGGGGTGCGGCCGGCGGCGCGGCGGTGGCCGCGGGACCCCTGCTCGGCGGACTGCTCGTCGGCGTCGGCGGCTGGCCCGCGGTGTTCTGGGTCAACGTCCCGGTCGGGGTCGCCGTGATGGTCGCCGTGGCCGTACTCGTCCCCGTCCTCCCCCGTCAGCGAGCGGCCATCCCGATCTGGGCGATCTGCGCGAACGCGACCGGCCTCGGCGCCCTCGTCCTCGGCGTCCAGGGCACGGACGCAACGAGCGCCTACGTATGGGGAGTTCCTCGCTGGCTGCTCGCCGTCGCCGGGGCCCTGCTCGTCGCGGCCGTCGTCCGGTTGCAGCGGGGCCACGGGACGCGGGCGCTCGTACCGATCGACCTGCTGCACAGCCGTGGGTTCGTCACAGCCGCCTGGGGAGGCGCCGCCGCGGCGTTCTGTTCGGGCTCGGCGATGATCCCGCTGATGCTCTACCTCCAGCGGGATCGCGCTCTCACGCCCGGCGCCGCGGCGCTCACCCTCGTACCGATGGGTGTGGTGTGTGTGCTCGGGGCGCCGGTCTCGGCCCGACTCAACAACGGGGTCGGTGCGCGTGCCGTCGCCGTCGTCGGGTCGTCCGCGCTCGTGCTGTCCATCGGGGCGTCGGCGGTGCTCGTCGCGACGGATGCGCCCATCGCTGCGCTGACCGCCGTCTTCGCCGTGTACGGAGTGGCCAACTCGTTCGTCTGGTCGCCCCTGTCGATCGCGGCGGTGACCTCGGTCGCGCCGGATCTGGTCGGGGCGGCGTCGGGCACCTTCAATGCCGTGAAACAACTCGGGGCGGTGCTGGGCAGCGCGGTCTGTGCCGTGCTGCTGAGCGGATTCGGCTGTACGGCCGCCCTCGGCGGACTGGCCGCCGTCGGTCTTGTCTGTCTCCTCGCCGCCCTGCTCCTCCGAGTCGACCACCCCGGGGCGAACTCCCGCGCGGCAGCCGCCGCCGGGCCCCGGCTACCCACAGGAGTCGCCTGATGAAGGCTGTCGCCGTCGTCGGAAATCCGAAGGCCGCCTCGCGCACCCGTGATGCCGCCGAACGCCTCGCCGAGGCACTCGGGCTGGACTGTGAGGTCCTCGAGGTCGGTTCGCTCGGGGCCGGTCTGCTCGGCTGGGGCGACCCGGGCGTCGCCGCGGCCGTCGAGCGGGTGCGGGCCGCGGACGTCGTGATCGCCGCCTCGCCCACCTTCAAGGGCACCTACAGCGGACTGCTCAAGGTCTTCCTCGACCAGTTCCCCACGGCGACGGGACTCGCCGGACAGGTGGCGCTGTCCCTGATGCTCGGTGCGGGACCGGCGCACGCGCTCGCCCCCGAACTCACCCTCAAACCTGTGCTCGTCGAACTAGGCGCGATCTGTCCCGCGCAGGGCCTCTACCAGCTCGACTCCACCTATACGACGGACGACTCGCTCGCCCGCTGGCTGGAGCGGTGGGGCCGGACCGTGCTCGACATCGCGCACACGAGGGCGACCCGATGACCGCACCGGAGGGTTTCACCTCGGATCCCGACGAAGTGACCAGGGCGTTCTCCGGTTTCCCGGCCGGAGTCGCCGCCCTCGCGGCCCGCGTCCACGACGAACCGACTGTCATGATCGTCTCCTCCTTCGCCGTCGGCGTCTCGCACAGGCCGCCGATGGTCTCGTTCGCCATCCAGCACAGCTCGACGACCTGGCCGGAGCTGTCGGGCGCGGCGGCGATCGGCGTCTCCGTCCTCGGCGAGGAGCACAGCGACAAGGCCCGCCAGCTCGCCTCCCGCAGCAAGGAGGGCCGCTTCGTCGGCCTCGGCACCACGGAGGCCGCCTCCGGCGCGATCTTCCTGGAAGGCGCCCCGATCCTGCTGGAATGCGCGATCGAGCACACCTATCCGGCGGGCGATCACGACATCATCGTGCTGCGCGTCCTGGCGATGATGACCGACGACGAGCGCAATCCGGTGGTGTGGCACCGGCGCAGGCTGAAGCTCCTGGCCGGTTGAGACGGCGACCGCCCCTGGTCGGACGCAGTCCCGGGGCGCGGTCGAACTCGTCCCGGATCATGAGCCGTTCGGTGAACCGGTGGTCCCGGCTTTCCCCGTATGTCTGCGCGAGCACGTCCGGCGCAAGACAATGTCGGCTGTGCTGGCCGAAACGGACCGGCGCGGGGGTAGCGTGCCGGTGGCAGAGGAGGCGCGGGCTCACCAAGGCAGTGCGCCCGAGCGGGCGGGAAGGGGACGGGCCGGAGTGAGTGTCGACGTCTTCGATCCCCCGCGTCCCCGGCCGCAGGCCCCGAACCGCCGCGCCCCCAGGACCCCGGGGTACCGTTCGGCCTGGGCCGACACGATGAGGTGGCGCCGGTACGAGACATGTGGATCACGATCCGGATCAAGGACGTCTCGCGCCGACGGGAGATGGGCATGACGCCGTCGACCGGGCAGACTCGTCCGGCGAGGGCCGGACACAGGGTGGAGCCGCTGCGCCGCGAGTTATGTCAGCTCGGAGTCGTGGAGGACGAGGAGGGAGGGGATCGTGGCTGATACGCCTGCCGAGGTGCGCGCCGTCCACGGCACGGCACGCGGCAAGGAATCCGGGACGTACACGCCGGTTCCCGACCCGGAGCGGACCTCCGCGACGTTCTCGTCGGCTCCCGACCCGGATCCGCGTACGCCGATGGAGGCGTCCCCCGCCCGGGCGGAGTCGCTGGTCCCGGACGAGGCGGACCTGGCGCAGATCGCCCGTACCCCCGAGGGCGCGGTCGCTGATGTGCTCGCACCGCTCGCCGACGTCGACGCGTCCATGCCCGCCCTCCAGCAGCCGCTGCCCCGCCAGTCGGCCGGCGCGGGTGCCCGTCGGAGCGACGAGCGGCTGCGCTTCGTGGGCTCGGCGACCCGGCGGATCGCGCGTGGCCTGGATCTGGAGGAGATCGTCACCGGGCTGGTCCGCGCCACCGTGCCGGCCTTCTGCGACTCGGTCCTGGTGTATCTGCGCGACCCCATGCCCGTCGGTGACGAACGGCCGCCCGACAACCTGGTGCTGCGGCTGCACCGCGCCGAGAGCGCCACCCCGGAGAAGCTCCCGGCGGAGACGGTGGTGACCACGTCCGTCTCCGTGCTGACCCCCTCCACTCCCCTGCTGCGCGGAACCCACCGCGGCCCGGTCGCGCCCGGCGGACCGCTCGCCGAGGTGCTGCGCGCGGTGCGCCCGGTCTTCACCGACACGCCCGCGGCCCACGCCGCCCTGCCCGAACTCCTCGGCGACGGCGACGAGTTCCCCGTACCCGCCGGACAGCGCGCGATCCTCGCGCCGCTGCGCGGCCGACGCCGGGTGACCGGCGCCGCGCTCTTCGTCCGCGGCGCCGAGCAGCCCTCCTACGAGCACGACGACCTCCTGGTCGCCGCCCAGCTCGCCACCCACACCGCCCTCGCCATCGACAAGGCCGTGCTGTACGGCCGCGAGGCGTTCATCGCCGACGAGTTGCAGCGCACGATGCTGCCGCAGACCCTGCCGACCAGCGCCGGTGTGCGCCTCGCCTTCCGCTACCTCCCCGCGGCCGAGACGGCACGGGTCGGCGGCGACTGGTACGACGCCATCCCGCTGCCCGGCAGCCGTATCGCCCTGGTGATCGGTGACGTCATGGGGCACTCGATGACCTCGGCGGCGGTCATGGGCCAGCTGCGCACCACCGTGCAGACCCTCGCGGGACTCGACCTGCCCCCTCAGGAGATCCTGCACCACCTGAACGAACAGACCCAGCGGATGGGCACCGACCGCATGGCCACCTGCCTGTACGCGGTCTACGACCCGATCTCCCACCGCCTCACCATCGCCAACGCGGGCCATCCCCCGCCCCTGTTGCTCCACCCCGACGGCCACACCGAGGTGTTGCAGGTCCCGCCGGGCGCCCCGATCGGCGTCGGCGGAGTCGACTTCGAGACCGTGGAGCTGGAGGCGCCCGCCGGAGCGACCCTGCTCTTCTACACCGACGGTCTCGTCGAGTCCCGGCTGCGGGACGTGGTCACCGGCATCGAGCAGCTGCGGGAGAAGCTGAGCGCGGCGGCCCAGGCGACCGGCCCGGACCGTCAGCCGTCCCTCGAAGCCCTGTGCGACGAGGCACTGACCATGCCCGGCGCCGGGGACCGGGACGACGACATCGCGATGCTCGCCGCCCGCTTCGACGGCATCGCCGCGAACGACGTGGCCTACTGGCTCCTCGAGCCCGAGAACACGGCCCCCGCCCGCGCTCGCCGGCTCACCCGCCGCACGCTCGCCCGCTGGGGCATGGAGGAGCTCAGCGACTCCGTGGAGCTGCTGGTCAGCGAGGTCGTCACGAACGCCGTCCGGTACACCACCCGGCCCATCACCCTGCGGCTGCTGCGCACCGACGTGCTGCGCTGCGAGGTCGGCGACGACGTGCCGCAGCTGCCGCGGCTGCGGCAGGCCGGGAGCACCGACGAGAACGGACGCGGTCTGTATCTGGTGAACCGGCTCGCCAGGCGGTGGGGCGCGACCCGCCTGAACACAGGCAAGATCGTCTGGTTCGAGTTCCCGCGCGCCCAGACCTCGTCAGAGCCTCAGGAGGCCAGCCAGTCCCGGTAGTGGGTCGGGGCGATGCGGGCATCGCTCGGCGCGGTCAGGACGTCGCCCTTGACGGCGCCGAACATGCCGGCGGTCTCGTCGACGACGACCTTGCGCCGGTCCCCCTTGGCCGCGAGGGTGATGCGGCCCACCTCGTCGAGGGTGAAGACATCGGGACCTCCGACGTTCACGATCCCGCCCACGGGCGCGCCCGCGGCGACGTCGGCGACCGTGGCCGCGACATCGGCGGCGGCGATGGGCTGGATGGGCGTGCTGGGCAGCCGGACGGTCTCGTCGTCCGAGGTCCAGGACATGACCGCGCCCATGAACTCCATGAACTGGGTGGCGCGCACGATGGAGTACGGCACGCGGCCGGCCCTGAGCAGGTCCTCCTGGAGGACCTTCGCCCGGTAGTAGTCCAGCTCGGGCACCTCGTCGACGCCCACGATGGACAGGATCACCGCGTGTCCGACGCCCGCCTTGCGACTGGCCTCCAGCAGGTTGTCCATCGACGTCTGGAAGAACGCCGGCGAGGCCTCGTCGAACGTCGGCGAGTTCGTCAGGTTGACGACCACGTCCGCGCCGGAGAGCGCTTCGTCGAGGCCCTCGCCCGTGATGACGTCCACACCCGTCGACAGGGCGTGCGGCGTCGCCTCGTGGCCCTGCTCGTTCAGCCGGCTGACCACCTGCGAGCCGATCAGACCCGTACCACCGACAACCGCGATCTTCATGACCGCTCCCTTCTCCATACTCGGACACTTTCTATCCGGAACTATACTCGGACAATAAGTGTCCGAGTCAAGCACCTGGGTAAGGTGATCAGCGTGAAAATGTCGGGTGGGGTCGAATGGGCGCTGCACTGCTGTGTGGTGCTGACATCGGTGCGCGAGCCGGTCCCCGCCGCCCGCCTGGCCGAGTTGCACGACGTCTCCCCCACCTACCTCGCCAAGCAGCTCCAGGCCCTCTCCCGGGCGGGACTCATCCACTCGACCCAGGGCAAGTCGGGGGGCTACGCGCTCACCCGGTCCCCGGAACTGATCACCCTCCTCGACGTGGTCGACGCCGTGGACGGCCCGAGCCCCGCCTTCGTCTGCACGGAGATCCGCCAGCGCGGCCCCATGGCCACCCCGGCCGAGGCCTGTACGAAGCCCTGCCCGATCTCACGCGCCATGGCCACCGCGGAAGCCGCGCGCCGCGAGGCCCTCAGGGCGATCTCCATCGCCGACCTGGCGAACGACGTGGTGTCCGACTCCGGCGCGGGCGCCCTGAACGCCGTCGGCGCCTGGCTGCGCACGACCGGCGCCTGACGCCCTGCGGGTCAGGGGCGGCGGGCCTCGTCCTGCACCAAGCCCGCGATGTGCGCGGTGACCGTGTCGAGGATGTCGGCCCAGGCCGACTCGTCGCCGAGGACGAGGTAGTTGAGGGTCAGGCCGTCGGTCATGGCGGCCAGGTAGCGGGCCAACACGGTGACGGGTACGGCCAGTTGGACGTCCATGTCGCCGCGCAGCTGGTCGATGAGTTCGGCGTAGGCGGCGCCGTACAGCTCGTACTGTCGGCGGGCCAGATGCTCGAACCCCGGCTCGCGCAGGGCGTATTGGGTGAGTTCGTAGGTGAGCATGTGCGCGTCGGGGTGGGCGCGGACGTGGTCCCAGTACGCCTGGAAGCCGGCCCGGACGGTCTCAACCAGCGTGACTCTGGGGCGCAGTGCCTCCTTCACCACCCGCACCGAGTCGTCGGTGAGGGTGGTGATGACGGACTCGATCAGGGCCTGCTTGGAGTCGAAGCAGTAGTGGAAGACGCTCAGGGACACGCCCGCCTCGGCGGCGATGGACCGGGTCGTCGTCTTCGCGACGCCGTCCCGGGCCATCGCCCTGATCGCGGCTGCCGTCAGCTGTGTACGTCGCTCGGCCGACGGCATGCGTGCCATGTGTGTCCTCGGGTGGGGTGAGGCGGCTCAGGCGCTCTGGACGCCCACTTCGTAGAGCGAGTATCCCCAGTCGGTGCCCCGGTCCAGGCCGTGCACCCGCACATAGCGGGCCGGGGTGCCGGTGAAGCGGGCGGTGTCCAGGCCGCCGTCTCCCGAGGTGGTGGACCAGACGGTCTGCCAGCTGGTGCCGTCGCTGGAGAGCTCGACGGCGTACGACTTCCCGTACGCGCGCTCCCAGTCCAGCGTGACCCGGCCGACCAGGTGGGTGGAGCCCAGGTCGACCTGCCACCACTGGTCGTCGCTCCAGTCACTGGCCCAGCGCGAGTCGTCGTCGCCGTCGACGGCCCGGCCGGGCTGGTAGCTGGTGAAGGGGTTCGACTCGGACGAACTGGCCTTGGCGGACGCGCCCTTGGCGAGATTCACCGAGGCCTGGTGCTGTTCGGTCGCGCCCCAGGTGCCGAGGTAGGTCTCGGCGCCCCGGAACAGGTCGTTCACCACGTCCTGGCCGCCGACGAGCCGGATGTCCTCGACCCAGTCGGGGACCAGTCCGACATGGGCGGCGCCGTCGGTGTTGATGTCGAAGGTGCGGGACCCGGTGGTCTGCTTGTCGATGACGGACCCGCCGTCGACGCTCTTGAAGGGGTACGTGACCTTGTTCGTGGCGTCGGCGCCACGCGGGGCGGGGTGGTCGCCGATGCCGTTGAAGTCGGTGCCGAAGCCGTAGCCCACGTCGTACTTGTCGCGCAGCGCGTCGGTGCGCTCGGCCTCCGCGGCGAACGCCTCCGAGCCGTGCATGTACTGGGCGACGAAGCCGCCGAGCGAGTAGACGCGCTCGGTCCAGTTGAGGTCCATCCAGCTGTGGGAGGAGATGACGCCGGGGTAGGAGGCGGCCTCGAAGATGTCCAGCGCCTGGCCGACGGCCTTGACGCTCATGTGGTCGATCTCCAGCATCATCTTGCGTTTCATCATGCCGCTCACCGCGTACTCGCCGAGTTCGGTGAGCCCTCGGGTGTTGCACTGGGCGTTCTCGGCGTACGAGGGGACGGCCACGCCGGCCGGCAGGTCCTCCTCCGCCTCTGAGGCGGCGGTGCCGATGGGGTTGTCGTGCTGCGGGCCCTTGCACGTCTCGGTCTGCCAGAAGGTGCCGGTGGACAGGAACTGCCCGACGTTGATGGCCGTTCCGAGGCCGCCCTCGTCGAAGCGGACACCGCACAGCGCGTTGTCGAACTTGTGGCACAGGAACATCGAGCGCACGCCGAGCGCGTACAGCTCGTCGAGGCCCTTGTCGATGTCGGCCTTGCTGCACTGCCCGATGTCGAGGATCTGCTTGCAGCCGAACGGCTCGGAGGTCTCGACGCCCAGGATCACCGCCAACTTGCCCTGCTCGATGGCCTGTCGGGCCTGCGCGCTGTCGGTGACGATCCGGAACCAGCCCTTCCCGGTGCCGCCGTACTGCGCGTCGATGTAGGCCTGGAGCTGGTAAGTGAGCTTGGCCTGCAGCCGGATCGAGGTCATCTCGTCACAACTGCGGTCCTTGAAGGGGTAGATGGAGCAGATCATGCCGTTGGTGACGAGGTCGTTGACCAGCACCCGCTGCCCGCCGCGCCAGGCCCGCTCGACCCAGGCGTAGTAGTTCGCCTGATGGGTCATCGAGTCGTACGCCGGCCAGTCCTTGAACGTGGGCCAGCCGACCGGGTCGTGCTTGCCGTCGCCGCCGTGGGTGATGTAGTCGAAGATCGCGAGCGCGCCGTCGGGGTAGTGCTCGGGACAGTCCTTGAGCGCGTCGGCGACTCCGGCCTCGGAGAACACCTTGCCGCAGATCAGTCGCCCGCCGAAGGCCTCGTTGCCGAACAGGTGGTTGTGCGCGTCGACGAACCCCTGTACCTCGCCTGCGGAGTTGGTGCCGGTGAAGGGTTCGCCGGTGACGTTGATCTGGGCGTCCGGGGTGGGTCGCGCGGTGGGGATCCACCAGTCGCCGGCGACCGCCGAACTCGGTGTGGGGCCAAGGGCCATGGCCAGGAAGAGAAGCAGCAGCGACACCACGGTGACGTGCTTGCGTCTGCGGTACGAACGAGCGATCAGCGTCACGGCCACGTCCCTGGGTCGGCGGGATGGCGCGGTTGACCAACCCTTGAGGTTGTCATGACCTGCGCAAGATATGGCTTGAGGATCGGGGCGGGCGCTCTCCGAGTCAAGAGTCCGGGACGCTTGACCTGATAACTGTGCGGGACCTGTCCACGGACACAAGATCGCCGCCGGGTCGCTCAGTCGCCTCCACGGACGTCGAAACCCGGCGGAACGGCGTCCTCGGGCGCGGCCGATTCCACCGCCGGGCGAGGGCGGCCGGTGACCGCGCGGAACAGCGCCCGCACACCTCGGTGGACACCGAGAAGCACCAGGCCCACCAGCCCGAGGCCGAGCCAGCCGACGACCTGGGTCACGACCATCAGCACGAACATCTCGCCGGAGTTCGACATCCTCTCGCCCCCCCCGCGAAGGCGGAGTCTCCCCAGGAATTACCCCGCGGAATCGAGCAGTAGAGTGATCGTCATCGAACCTGCCCCGCCCCCCGGCGCGATGGAGCTGCCATGACGACCGATCCCCAGCCGCACCTGTCGATCGACACCAGCAAGGCGCATCCCGCCCGGGTCTACGACTGGCTGCTGGGCGGCAAGGACAACTACCCGGTGGACGAGGCCGTGGGCGAGAAGCTGCCGCCCGAGGCGAAGGACGCGGCGCGGCAGAACCGGCAGTTCATGCACCGCGCGGCGGCCTGGCTGGCCGGGCAGGGCATCGACCAGTTCCTGGACATCGGCACGGGGATCCCGACCGAGCCCAATCTCCACCAGGTCGTCCAGGAGATCGTGCCGACGGCGAAGGTCGTCTACGCCGACAACGACCCGATCGTCCTGCGGCACGCCGAGGCCCTGCTGGTCAGCCGTATCGAGGGGGCGACCGACTACATCGAGGCCGATGTGCGCCGGCCGGAGCTGATCGTCGAACACGCCCGTCACGTGCTGGACTTCGACCGCCCGATCGCCCTCTCGCTGATCGCGCTGATGCACTTCATCCCCGACGAGCAGGACGCCCACGGCCTGGTCCGCAACCTGGTCGCCACGCTGCCCGAGGGCAGCTACCTGGTGCTGTCGCACGCCGCGTCCGACCTGTATCCGGAGCTCGCCGCGCAGGTCACCGCCGAGTACGCCAAGGGCGGCATCAAGCTCGGCTTCCGCACCCAGCCCGAGGTGGAGCGCTTCTTCGACGGCCTCGACCTCGTCCCGCCGGGGCTGGTGACGGCGCCGGAGTGGGACCCGTCGGACTCGGCGGTGGAGCCGGAAGGCAGCGGGATCTACGCCGGGGTGGCGCGCGTCGTCGCCTGACGCCGGCCCGACCGACAGCGAGCACAAGGGCGCGGACAACGACCAAGAGCGAGCCGCCGGCCACCCGAACAAGCGCGAAGCGCCGGGTGACCGGCGGCTCGCTCTCGCGTGACCTGCGGTTGGACGCCGTGTTGCCGCGCCGTGAAACGGAGTTGAGAGGTCAACTCCGCTTCACCCCTTGACGCGTATGGTTCAGACCTTTAACTTCTCCTGCATGCGCATGGTTCATGAATGAACTTGTTGTTCATATACATGAAACATGGCATCGCTCGGCTCGCCTTCTTCCCCCACGTCGTCGAAAGGCACGCCCATGATCCGTTCCACAGTCCGGGCCGGGATGACTCTCTCGGCCGTCATCGGCACCCTCGTCGTCCTGAGCACCGGCAGTGCCGGCGCCGCCGACCCCACCAAGGCCCCCGGTGGCAACTTCGACCTCGGGGTATGGCAGCTCCAGGAGCCCGTCGGCTCGCCGGGCTCGCCGACCACCATCTCCTCGGCCCGGCTCCAGGGCGCGAACGGGTTCCAGGACTCGTACTTCTACACCGACACCCGTGACGGAGCGATGACCTTCTGGGCGCCCGAGAAGGGCGTCACGACCCCCAACTCCAACTACGCGCGCTCCGAGCTGCGGGAGATGAACCGCAGCGGCAGCGCCGCCAACTGGTCGCTGAGCGGAAGCCACAAGCTGAGCGCGACCCTGCGCGTGGTGTCGGTGACGTCCAACGTGTGCGTCGGCCAGATCCACCTCGGCACCGGCGGCACCTCCACCAAGCCGCTCATGGAGCTCTACTACCGCTCCAACGGCGACATCCTCATCGGCACGGAGAACTCCCCCGCCGGCGGCCAGACCCTGCACCCCATCACCAACGTCGGCATCGGCAAGACCTGGACGTACACGATCGGCGTCTCCGGCGGGAACACCATCAACCTCACGGTCAACGGTTCCACCACGCACTACTCGATCCCCTCGCCCTTCTTCCCGTACAAGCAGTACTTCAAGGCCGGCTCCTACAACCAGTCGTCCTCCGACAGCACCACCAAGGGCGCGCGCGTCGCCTTCTACGGGCTGACCGTCTCCCACAGCTGACACTTCCGGCGAAGTGTCACCAAGCGATGGCCAAGGGGTTACCGTTTACCTCAACTCGGCCTCCCGCAGCTCCAGTTGGCGTCACGTAGCGCTACGGTTCGGCCAACGGTTCCCAGGTGGGGGACCGTTGGCCGACTGCGTTGGGGGTGCGCGTGAGAGGACATGGATTAGCCCTGTCCGCGGCAGCGGTGACTCTGCTGCTGGCGGGATGCACGAACGGACAGGCCGGCAAGGACGCGACGACGAAGAGCGATCCGAGCGCGGCCGGGGGAAACAGTGCGAGCCCTTCGCCGTCGGAGACGACGGCGAACGAGCCCTACACGATCGCCGAGGCCGACGCACCGAAGACCCGCGCCGAGGCGGAGGCCTTCGTCCGTGGCGTGACCGTGCGGCCGGACTACTTCGGTTCCGGCTACCGCAAGCGTGACCCGTACGAGGCCGGCCCCTTCACCTGGGCGGTGCTGGGCGAGGACTGTCTGTGGCGGCGCGAGGCGATCCCGGACACGGTCCTCGCGAGCCTGACCCGGTCCTTCGTCCGGCCGGGCGCGGACGGCAAGGGCGCCGTGTACGTGTCCCTCACCGTGACCGTGCACACCTCCACGCTCCAGGCCCGCCGGGACATGGCGACGTCCCTGGAGGAGTCGCTGCGCTGCCCGCAGCAACGGCTGAACGCGACGGACGTGGTGCAGGACATGACCTCGCGGGGCGATCCGTACGGCGAGCAGCGGACGGGCACGTCGGACGACGACGTCACCGAGTACGGCCAGTACGTCGTGGACGGCGACCCGAAGGCGCGGCGCTTCGACTGGTACAAGCACCGGCTCGGCCCGGTGACGGTGGCCGCGACCGTGCGGCACCCCGCCGGCGCGACGGAGACGGAACAGACGACGGTGACCCAGGCGGCGCTGGGGGGCGTCGACTTCGTGACGGCCGACGTGGACCGGATCGGCAAGAACGAGGACGGGGCCGACGCCGGCGCGTCCGCCGAGGCGAAGGGATCGGGCGATGAGTGAGCCGCTGCGTCCGTCCGACCCGTCCGCGGTCGGGGGTTTCCGACTGCTGCGCCGGCTGGGTGCCGGCGGTATGGGGGTGGTCTATCTGGGCCGCTCCGAGGCGGGGGCGCTGGCCGCCGTGAAGGTGATCCGGGCGGAGAGCGCGGCCGACGACGGCTTCCGCGCCCGGTTCGCCCGGGAGGCGGACCTCGCGGGCCGGGTCGACAGCCCGTGGGTGGTTCCGGTGCTCGGCGCGGACGCCACCGCGCACGATCCGTGGCTGGCGACCGGTTTCGTCGCCGGGCCCTCGCTCGCGGAGGCGGTCGGCGAACACGGTCCGCTGCCCGAATCCGCCGTACGCGTGCTGGGCTCGCTCGTCGGCGAGGCGCTGGCCGCCGTGCACTCGGCGGGACTTGTGCACCGTGACGTCAAACCGGGCAACGTCCTGCTGGCCGTGAACGGCCCGCGCCTGATCGACTTCGGCATCGCCCGGGCCACCGACGACACCGCCCTGACCGCCTCGGGCCTGGTGGTCGGCACCCCGGGCTTCCTCGCCCCCGAACAGGCGCGCGGCGAGGACGCCTCACCCGCGAGCGACGTCTTCGCGCTGGGCTGCGTACTGGCCTACGCCACCACCGGGCGCCCCCCGTTCGGCACGGCCACTCCGGACGCGCTGCTGTACCGCACCGTCCACGACGAGCCCGATCTCGACGGCGTGACCGGCGAGTTGCGGGAGACACTGGACGCCTGCCTGGCCAAGGAGCCCGAACTCCGGCCGAGCCCAGAGGAGTTGCGGGCGCGGCTCGCCTCGGACGTCCCCGAGTCGCCCTCCGCCTGGCTGCCCGACCCGGTCGCCCGCACCGTCGCGGCCCGCTCGGCGGAGAGCCTCGCCCTGCCGGACATCGAGCCCACGGTGGTGGACGACCCCGAACCGGCCCAGCCACCGCACACATCCCGTCGGCGCCTGCTGGTGGTCGGGGGCGCGCTGCTGCTGGCGGGCGGCGGCACCGGGGCCGCGGTGTGGGCGTCGGGCAGCGACGACAACAAGAAGGACAAGGCGGCCGGCCGGCCCTCGTACGTGCTCGGAGTCCAGGTCAGCCGCACCGCTGACAGGGCCGCCGTGAGCCGGGCCTGCGAGCGGGCCGCGCGGCTCGCCGTCGCCGAGCACAACGCCACCGCCGGCCGCGCCTTCGACCTGCGCGTGCGGGTGCTCGACGACCGCGGGGACCTCGACAAGGCCACCGATGTCGCCCACGAATTCGCCGCGGACAAGGACGTGGTGGCGGTGCTGGGACCGGTCACCGAGCTGACGATGCGCTCCGCCTCGCGCGTCTACGCAGCGGCGAAGCTGACCAACGTCTCCAGCGCGACCGGGCAGAACGACTTCTACGTCTGGTCCCCCACCGTCTCCTTCCAGACCGCCGCGGGCGAACAGGCCGAAGGCACCGGGATCGCGCTGCAGGCGCTTCTCTCCGGCAAGAGCGGCCGCCAGCTCGGCGTCGTCGTCGACCGGTCCGGCGGGTCCGTCATGCACGACCAGGGCAGCGTCCTGGCAGTCCAGTGGCGAGGCCCCCTCAAGGGCGACGTGGTGCCGCGGATCGTCGCCGAGGACTCCAACGACGCGCCGGGCGCCGTGAGTTACGTCCTCTCGCAGGACGTCGACGACTTCGCGTACTTCGGACCGCTGGACGCGACGGTCCGTGCGGCACGGCAGGTGGCCGCGACCGGCTTCACGGGTGCGCGGTGGATGTCGCATCTCCTGTACGGGAGCGACTTCCCGAAGCTGGCGGGCGCGGCGGGCGAGGGCTGGTACCTCGTGTCGTCCGTCGTCGACCCCACGGCGCTCAGGACCAAGGAGGCCGAACGCTTCACCGCCGCCTGGCGCAAGCGGTTCGGCGACGCACCGGATCCGTACGGTACGGAGGCCTACGACAGCGTCCGCATGGTGGTGCGGGAGTTCACCCGTACCGTGCCCTCAGGAGGCGGACGCCCGGACCGGCTCGCCCTCGCCAAGCGGCTGCGCAAGGTCACCTACCAAGGCATTTCGCACACGTACAGATTCAACACCTACAACCAGTACGACACCACCTACCCGAGGATGGGTACGGAGATCTACGTCCACCAGGTTCACGACGGGCGCTTCCAGCAGGTGGGCACGGCCGTTCCGAAGCAGGAGTAGGAGTCGTGGAGCGCCTCCTACCCGCCGACCCGTCGTCCGTCGGTGGGCACCGGCTCGTGGGGCGGCTCGGGGCCGGCGGCATGGGCGTGGTCTATCTGGCGCGCTCGCCGCACGGTGCCTGGGTCGCGCTGAAGGTGATCCGCGAGGAGTACGCCGAGGACGCCGGCTTCCTGGCGCGGTTCCGCCGTGAGACGGAACTGGCGTCCCGCCTGTCGAGCCGGTGGACGGTGCCCGTCCTCACGGCCGACGCGGACGCCCGCTCACCGTGGTTCGCCACCGCCTACGTGCCGGGCCTGCCGCTCTCCGACGCGCTCGCGCTGCGCGGGCCCTGGCCGGCGGCCCAGGTCCGCACGCTCGGCGCCGCACTCGCCGCGGCGCTGGACGACGTGCACCGGGCCGGGCTCGTCCATCGTGACGTGAAGCCGGCGAACGTCCTGCTCGCCGCGGACGGGCCCCGCCTGATCGACTTCGGGATCGCCCGTGCCGTGGGGGCGACGGCCCTCACCACGGACGGCTCGGTCATCGGCTCCCCCGGCTATCTCTCCCCCGAACAGGCACGTGGTACGGCGGTCGGGGCGCCGAGCGACGTCTTCTCCCTGGGCTGCGTGCTGGCCCGCACCGCCACCGGGCGGCCCCCGTTCGGCACCGGGGTCGCCGCGGCCGTGCTGTACCGGACCGTGAACGAGGAACCGGACCTGACCGGACTCCCCCACGAACTCGACGCGACCCTGCGCGCCTGCCTCGCGAAGGAACCGTCCGAGCGCCCCACCGTGCCCCAACTAAGGGCGGTCTACGGTGAGTTCAGCACGCACTCATGGCTGCCGGCCGGGCTGCCCGCAGTGGTCGCGGACCGCGCCGCGACCGTCCTCGACCTGCCGGTGCCCGAACCCACCGCCCTGTCCTTCGCCGATTCCGCCCCCACGGCCGTCCCCTCACCGTCCCGCCGAAGGCTGCTCGTCGCGTCGGCCGCCCTGGGCGTCAGCGCGGTGGGCGGCGGCACGGCGTGGTGGCGCTGGGGGCGGTCCGGTACGCCGACGGGCGCCGGGAAGCCCACCCTGCCGCGCCGCGTGATCGGCCTGTTGGGCGACCTGTCGAGTGCCGAGGGCCGGGCTCAGCAGCGCGGGGCGCAGCTCGCGATCGCCCAGCACAACGCGCGCACCGACCGGGCCTTCGACCTGGCGCTGCGGTCCGTCGACGACGGCGGCACGGCGGCCGGTTCCGCCGCCGGCGCGGTCCGGTTCGTCGCCGACACCGACGTGTACGCCGTGATCGCCGCGGGCGACAGCGCGGCCGTGCCCGCTGCCGTACCGGTGTGCACCGAGGCCGGGTTGTGCCTGCTGGTGACCCGCGCCGACGCCGACGTCCTCACCGCCAACACGACCAGCACACTCGTCCTGCGCTCCACCCGCACCGTCGGTCCGGGCTCCGTGGTGCGCTATCTCAACCGGGTCGTCAAGCCCACCCGCAGCGTCGTCGTCCACGACCTGACCGACGACGAGGAGACCCTCCCCACCGTCCGCGTGGTCACCGTGTACGGCAAACTCGACGGCAGGGTCGACCAGTTGGACGTGGCGGCCGACGGCGACTTCACCGCCGCCGCCCAGGACGTCGCATCCGGCTCGTACGACGCCATGATCTTCGCCGGTGCCACCCCGGCCCGCGCCGCCGCCTGCGCCCAAGCGCTGAACGCCGCGGGTTACCGAGGCGTCCGGGGCGCCGACGAGCACATCGTCTCAACGCCCTTCCTCAAGGCGGGCGTTGGCTGGTGGATCAGCACGGGCTACTGCGACGCGGCGGCGAATCCCCGCACCCGGTCCTTCGCCGCCGCCTACCGGGCCCGCTACCGCACCGCACCACCGCCCTGGGCCGCCGAGGCGTACGACGCCGTCCGCTACACCGCCCAGGGACTCGCGACCCAGGGAGGCACGGGTCGCGAGTCACTGCGCGCTCAACTCCTGCGCAAGCCCTGGCAGGGCATCACGCGCCTGTTCGCGTACGACAGCCAGTCCCAGTTCCTGAAGACCGACAAGGACGGCGGCCTGTTCCTGTACCAAGTCACGGACGGCAGACTGCGGTTCGCCTCCCGCCACGACGACATCCGCAAGGGCGTGTGAGAACGCCGGACCGGCGGGTCAGCAGCGGATGTTCGGGGTGCTGAGGGTGTACTTCACCCCGCCCCGGGTCAGCGAACCGCCCAGGCGGATGCACTCGTTGGTGGCGTCGAACCATGTGTAGACCGGGCCGGCGTAGTAGTGGTAGTTCGCCGGGTGCTCGGGGGGCGGGTCGGCGGCGTAGTCGCCACTCTCGTCGAAGAGGTAGAGCGTGATGTTCGAGGCCAGGCCGTCATAGGGGCTGGACCAGAACTTGGCGCAGTTGTGCTTGGTCGAGGCGTTCCAGTACGTGCGAGCGTAGCCGCCACCGTTGCTTCCCGAGGGGCTCTTGGCCCAGTACGTCTTGCCGTCCCAGCTGCCGCTGCACTCGTCGGCCGCGGGAGCGGCGGCCGCCTGTCCCGGTGCCGCCTGTGCGGTGGGAGCGGCGACCAGGCCGAGCATCAGGGCCATGACGCCGAGGCCGAGCAGCTGTGTTCTGCGCAAACGCTTCATCCGTGAGTCCCCCATGAGATGTGGTTAAGCAGGGTCATGACATGTGTAGTCGGAATGCACCGTCTGTGGTGGGGCAGACCTCCGGCTTTCACGAAATCTCCGCCGGATCGGCATCTGCTACGGAACAGGCATTCGACTACAGAACAAGCGAGCGCCGTTCGCCGTCAGGCGCTCAGTCCATCCCTGTCATGAGTTCGGCGAAGGAGCGGGCGGCGACGGAAGAGGTGAACAGCCGGTCGAGCCGGGCCCGGGCGAGGTTCCGCTCGAAGGGCCCGGAGTGCGTGTCGTCGCCGGCGTCGTGGACGGTCCGGGTCAGCCAGTGCGAGAACTCCTGGTCGTTCCAGACCCGCCGCAGACAGCGCTCCGAGTACGTACGCAGGGCGCTCTCGTCGCCGTCACCCACGAAGTCCGCCACCGCCCGCGCGAAGACATCGGCGTCGTAGAGCGCGAGGTTCATCCCCTTGCCGCCCATCGGGGAGACGATGTGCGCCGCGTCGCCGACGAGGAAGAGACGGCCGTACTGCATGGGGTCGTGGACCAGGCTGCGGAGCCGGAAGATCTCCCGGTCGGTGATCGGCCCGGAGCCGAGGTCGGGGTCGCCGAGCCGGGTGCGCAGGGCGTCCCAGACACGCTCGTCGGACCAGGCGGCGGGGTCGTCCTCGGGCGGGCACTGGAGGTAGTAGCGACTGGTGTACGGGCCGCGCGGGAAGTGCGCGGCGAAGCCCTGCGCGCTGACGGCCAGCAGCGGATATCTCGGGGGCGGCGCGTCGGCGAGAACGGTCAGCCAGCCGATGCCGTGGTCGAGGGCGTGTGCGGTGAGGACGCCGTCGGGGACCGCGGTTCGGCTGATGCCGTGGTCCCCGTCGCAACCGGCGACGAAGTCGCAGGTGATGGCTCTCGGGCTGCCGTCGGTGGCGCGGTACCGGACCGTCGGGCGCTCGCCGGTCAGGTCGTGCAGGGAGATGTCGGCGGCCTCGAAGCGCAGGTCTCCGCCGTCGGTGAGGTAGGTGTCGGTGAGCTTCTGGACCAGGACCTGTTGGGGGCAGATGCGGGCGCCGAGACCTTCGGACCCGTCGCTGTCGGACACCAGGTGGCTCTCGCCGTCCACCCGGAACTCCAGGATTCCTTCGGACGGGACTCCGCCGAGGACCCGGTCGGCCAGCCCCCAGGCGTCGAACATCCGCACGGCCCGCGTCTCGACGATGCCCGCGCGCTGGCGCTGCGCCACGTGGTCGCGGGTCTGGCGCTCCAGGACGACGCAGTCGATGCCGCTGCACCGCAGCAGGTTGCCGACGGTCAGCCCGGCGGGCCCCGCGCCGATCACCACGACAGTCGTGGACTCCACCGACTGCTCGCCCAACTCCCCTTCACCTGCGGCCACTTGACCACCCCCCTCCGGGGCAGCGTAGCGGCATTCCGCGCGGATCCGGGTGCAGGCCGCCGGTGAGGGTGGCGGCGAGTGCCGGGGACTGGTCAGCGGCTCCGTCGGACGTTGAGGCGGGCGGCCTGGCGCGTGAGGTGGGCGCGTTCGGCGAGGTTGGGTGCCTTGTGGGCCGCCTCGACGTACAGCCGCGCCGCCAACTCCAGGTCTCCGTCGCGCTCGTGGAGGTGGGCGGCCACCGCGGTGTGGCGGGGCAGCGAGTCGTCCAGTGCCGCGAGGGCGGCCAGGCCGGCGCGGGGTCCGTCTGCCTCGCCGACGGCGACCGCGCGGTTGAGCAGGACGACCGGGTTGTCAGTGAGGCGCGCGAGTTCGTCGTACCACTCGACGATCTGCACCCAGTCGGTCTCCTCGGCGGTGGGCGCGTCGGCGTGCAGGGCGGCGACGGCGGCCTGGGCCTGGAACTCGCCCAACCGGTCGCGGGCGAGGGCCCGTTGGAGGATCTCGACGCCCTCGGCGATCACTTTTGGGTCCCACCGGCCGCGGTCCTGTTCGGCGAGCGGCACGAGGCTGCCGTCGGGTGCGGTCCGGGCGGCGCGCCGGGCGTGGTGGAGCAGCATGAGGGCGAGCAGGCCCGCCACCTCGGGATGGTCGATCACGGCGGCGAGTTGGCGGGTGAGGCGGATGGCCTCGGCGGCCAGGTCGACGTCGCCGGAGTAGCCCTCGTTGAAGACCAGGTAGAGGACGCGGAGCACGGTGGCGACGTCGCCGGGCTGGTCGAAGCGCACGCCGGAGACGGTGCGCTTGGCTCTGCTGATGCGCTGGGCCATCGTCGCCTCCGGCACCAGGTAGGCCTGGGCGATCTGCCGGGTGGTGAGCCCGCCGACGGCGCGCAGCGTGAGCGCGACCGCCGACGACGGGCTCAACGACGGGTGGGCGCACAGGAAGTAGAGCTGGAGCGTGTCGTCCGTCGCCGGTCCGAGTCCGGGCGCCGGTTCCTCCTCGACGAGGTCCTCGCGCCGGCGGCGGGCCGTGTCCGCCCGGGTCGCGTCGAGGAACTTGCGCCAGGCGACCGTGACCAGCCAGCCCTTCGCGTCGCGCGGCGGGTCGGCGGGCCACACCCGGACCGCCTCGATCAGCGCGTCCTGCACGGCGTCCTCGGCCGCCGCGAAGTCGGCTCCACGGCGGACGAGGATGCCGAGCACGTTCGGTGTGAGGCCCCTGAGCAGGGCCTCGTTCACTTCCAAGGGCATTCGACGGCCGTGGGCTGCGAGCTGTAGAACGGACGCAGCTCCAGCCACTCGTGGATCGGCCTGCCACCGGCCCCGGGCGCGGCCGACAGCTCCCCCGCCAGCTCGACGGCACGCTCGTAGCTGTCCACGTCGATGATCATCCAGCCGGCGATGAGGTCCTTGGTCTCCGCGAACGGCCCGTCGGTGACCGGCGGGCGCCCCTCACCGCCGTACTGGACGAAGGTCCCCTCGGGCGAGAGCGCCTGGCTGTCGACGAGTTCGCCGCTCTTCTCCAGCCGGGCCGCGAAGTCGCTCATGTACTCCACGTGCGCCGAGATCTCCTCGGGCGTCCACTGCTCCATGGGCACGTCGTTGACCGGTGCCGGAGCGCCTCGGTAGTGCTTCAGCAGCAGGTACTTGGCCATCGTGGTTCTCCTCGGTACTGGTGCGCCCCATTGTGGCCGCCTTCACCACGGGGACGGAGCCGGGCGGGGATTCTCGACATCGCCGGCCAGGTTTTCTTGGAATTGAGTGCTCAGGCTGCGCAGCCAGTCCTCGACGACCGCCAGGTCCGCGTCGGTCAGGCCGAAGGCGGAATCGACGCGGTGGAGGAGGGCGGGCCCTCGATGGTGCGTCGCCACCCACGTCCGGTCGAGTTCGGTGATCTCGTCGTCGACCCAGACGAACGGGCGTCCCGCCGCGGCCCGGACCAGGGTTCGGATCTTCCAGTGCGGAACGCCGACCTCGTTCTCCTCCGGCGCCTCCGGCAGACCGGCCACCGGGAGCTCCGGCAGCCCGAGCAGCGGACCGATCACTCTATTGGCGTCGTGCATCCACGCGGTGGCCCATATCAGCACGCAGGGCAGTGCCAGCAGACGCGGACCGTGGGCGAGGTCGATCCTGGCCAGATGAGGATTCGACGTGTGCTGCCAGGCCTGCCATCCCTCGGGAGTCGACGGAAGTCGTACACCGTCGTAGGGCAGAAGCGTTCCGTCGACGTCCAGGAAGAGCAGCGGGTGCTCCGCGCGGTCGGTCATGACCGCACGGTAGCGACTCCGCGCACCGGCGGCCTGCGCATCATGAACACGTCCACCGGGTCCTCGGTCTCGACGGTGAACCCGTGGCGCTCGTACAGCCGCCGTGCGGGACTGCCCTGGAGGACGTTCAGCCGGACCAGGACGCCGGCGCGGTCGGACCGCTCCAGCAGTGCGCTCAGCACTCCCGAACCGATGCCGGTGCCCTGAAGGTGCGGGGCCAGGTAGAAGTGCTCCAGCCAGTGGGCGTCCTCGGCCGGGCGCAGGGCCACGCAGCCGGCGAAGGTGCCGGCCACCTCGATCGTCCAGGTGTGACGCGGGTCAAAACCGTCGCGGAATCGCTGCCGGACGCGACGCTCGTCGTACCGCCCGAGTCGCTCCAGGTCCGGCCGCATCACGACCGCACGCAACTCGGCCACCGTCTCGACGTCCGACTCCCGCGCCGGTCGCATGCTCCAGTCCGCCATGATCGGCACGCTACCGACCCCCTTCCCGACCCGGACCACCGGGATGACGGTCCTTCGACGCCGCAGCGGCCGATTTGGCATGGTTGACCGCGATGAGTGAGGTGCAGGAACGCATTCAGCGTCACATCGACGCGCTGGTCGAGACCGGCGCGGAGAACGGTGTGCAGGTCGCCGTCTTCCAGGACGGCGCGCTGATCGTCGACGCGGTGGCCGGCACGGCCGACCCGGTCACCGGGCGGCCGGTCACCTCCGGCACGCCGATCTTCAGTTTCTCCGCGGTCAAGAACGTCGCGGCCACGCTCACGCATCTGCTCGTCGCGCGTGGCCATCTCGACTACGACAGCCCGGTCACGGATCTCTGGCCCGAGTTCGGCGCGCACGGCAAGGACACGGCGACGCTCCGGCACGTGCTGACCCATACGGTCGGTCTGCCGGCCATGCCGCGCGAGATCACGCCGGTCGAACTGCCCGACTGGTCCCGGGTGTGTGCGGCGCTGGCCGCCGCCGAGCCGCGTTGGCGGCCGGGCGAGGCCATGGGCTACCACTCGTACACCTTCGGCTTTGTCGTCGGTGAGCTGGCCCGGCGCGCGACCGGGCGGCCCGTGCACGAGCTGCTGCGTGAGTGGATCACCGCGCCGCTCGGTGTCGAGGGGCAGATCTACTTCGCCGTTCCAGAGGAAGGGCTGCCGGGGTTGGCGCGCCTGGAACAGCAGGCGCGCCAGTGGCCCGCCGAAACGGGCGACGACGACCCGGCGGAGGGTGACCCGGGGGACGGCGAGGCGATCCTCGCGGCGTGGGAGAGTCGGCCGAGTGCCGAGTTCGGCAACAGGGCCGAGATCCTGGGCGCCGACATCCCGTCCGTGGGTACGGCCACCGCGCACGGTCTTGCCGCGATGTTCAACGCCCTGTTGCAGGGCGGGCTCGTGGATTCCGCGCGGTTGGCGGAACTGTCCACTCCCGCCTTCGAGGGCACGGACCAGGTCTTCGGCACTCCGGTGCGGATGGCGCTGGGGTTCCCGATCGGCAGAATCGGCGCGCCCGCCGAGGAGAACTCCGTGGCCTTCGGATGGCCGGGCGGGGGCGGGAGCTACGCCTACGCGGACCCTGAGCGAGGGATCGCCTTCGCGCTGACGAAGACCCGGCTCGCCCCGGATTTCGACACCGTGCTGTCGGCCTCCGCGATCCTGGCAGACCATCTGGCCCGGGCCCGCTGAGCCTGCCTCGGGACCTGCGGACAGCGACATGCAGACCGTGGTCTCCTGAACGGCCCGCCCTGCGCGGATAGGCTCGTGACGTGGATCGCAGCGGTGTACGACCCGACGACGCGCTCGCGGAAGAGGCGCGGGGCGAGCTGTCGTCCCGGGCGGCCCGGGCGCTGTGGTGGGGGTCGTCCGGTCTGGTGCTCTCCGTCCTGGGCACCTCGGTGCTCGTCGCCGGTACGGAGCACGGGCGACGGCTGCCCGTGGCGGTGGTCCTGGTCCTCGCCCAGGTCTGCGCCCTGCGGTGGCAGGTACGCGCCCCGGCCGCCGTACTGGCCGCGAACGCGCTGACAGGCCTCGCGGTGTGGGCGCTGCTGCCCGCGGTGACCTTGACGGGGGCGCTGCTCGCGGCACAGGTCACGTTGTGCGTGCTGTCGGCCATCAGGTCTCGGCAGGTGTCGGTACGGACGCTCGCGGCGATGTGTCTGCCGGCACCCCTGGCGTTCGGGTCGGGCGGCGGCACGGGACTGACCGTCTATCTGTTGGCGGTGGCCCTGGCCTGGACCGCGGGGCAGTGGCGCAGGGCCCAACAGGCGCGCATCAGGGCGGAGTTGCGCCGGGCGGTGGTGGAGGAGCGGGCGCGGATCGCGCGTGAGGTGCACGACGTCGTGGCGCACACGCTGTCGGTGATGGTCATTCAGGCGGGCGCCGCCGACGACGTGTTCACCCAACAGCCCGAACAGGCCCGGCAGTCGCTGCGGGCCATCGAGACGGGCGCCCGGTCGGCACTCGGCGAACTGCGCCTGCTGCTGCGCGCGTTCGGGCCCGACGCTGAGCACGACGGGGCCGCCGAGCAGCGGGAGCCGGGGCCCTCGCTCGCGCGTCTGGACGAGCTGGCCGACAGGGTCCGCGCGACCGGGATGACGGTGCGCGTGCGGTGCGAGGGCGTCACCGACAGGCTGCCGGCGGCGGTGGATCTGGCGGCGTACCGGATCGTCCAGGAGGCCCTCACCAACACACTTCGGCACGCGGCCGACGCGGACGAGGTGAGTGTGCGTGTGACGGCGGAGAGCGAGTGTGTGGAGGTCACGGTGGTGGACAACGGGCGCACGCAGCAAGGGAGTTCGGCCACCACGGGAGAGGGGCGCGGCCTGGTGGGGATGAAGGAGCGCGCACGGCTGGTGGGCGGCAGCCTGCGCGCCGGTGCGCTGCCCGGGGGCGGCTTCGAGGTGGCGGCGCGGCTGCCGGTGGAGGACGCGTTGTGACGCTGCGTGTGGTGGTGGCCGACGACCAGGTCCTGGTCCGTACCGGATTCCGCATGATCATCGACGCCCGGGAGGACCTGGAGGTGGTCGGTGAGGCGTCCGACGGCCGGGAGGCGGTACGGCTGACGCGGGAGTTGGCGCCCGACGTGGTGCTGATGGACGTACGCATGCCCGTGGTGGACGGTATCGAGGCGACCCGGCAGATCGTGGCGTCGGGCAGTGCGGCCAGGGTGCTCGTGCTGACCACGTGGGACGTGGACGCGCATGTGGTCGCCGCGTTGCGGGCCGGGGCGAGCGGCTTCCTGCTGAAGGACATCCGTCCCACCGAACTCGTCGACGCGATCCGCGTGACCGCGCGCGGTGAGGCGCTGCTGGCGCCGACCGTGCTGGGCCGCGTTCTCGACCGGTTCCTGAGCACCGCACCCGACCAGGCACCGCCGCCCTCCCTGCGCGACCTCTCCGGGCGCGAGCGGGAGGTACTCACCCTGATCGGGCAGGCGTTGTCGAACGCGGAGATCGCCGAGCGCCTGCGCCTTTCGGAGGCCACCGTCAAGAACCATGTCACCGCGGTACTGCGCAAGTTGGGCCTGCGCGACCGCGTCCAGGCCGTGGTCGCCGCCTACGACCACGGCCTCGTGCGAGCTCGGCGCCCCTGACGGCGCCTCCTCCTCAGGGAGGAGGCCGGGCCGTCGTCCTCCTGTGCTCCCAGTGCCGGGCCGTTCCCCCGGCCGATCCGGGACCGGGGCAGCCGGCCGTAGCGTCGAGGTGTGATCGACGACCTGCCCTGCCTCATATATCTGCTCGCCCACGACGAGTCGGCGGACGGCCCCTTCGACCGTTCCCGGACGGAGCTGCTGGTGCGTGCCGCCGCCCTGGTCGACCTCGCCTCGCGCGGTCGACTGCGGGAGGCGGGCGGCACGGTGGCCGTGTCCGGCACGGAACCGATCGGCGACCCCGTCCTGGACGGCGTGCTCCGCGACGCCGCCGGCGGGCACGGTTGGCGGCACCTCGTGCGCCACCGGCGCAAGCGGACGCTGGCCCAGGTGGAGGACCTGCTCGCCGCGGCGGGACTCCTCACCGTGCGGACGGCTCGCACGCCCTTCGGGAGCCGGCGGACGACCGTGACGGACCGCGCCGTGCCCGCCGCGCTCCACGCGCGCGTGTCCACGGCGCTGCGCGGGGACGGTCCCGTGCGAGAGATCCCCGCCACCGACGCCGCGCTGCTGGCGCTGGCGGCGGCGGGACGCATCCGCTCGGTCGTGTCGCGGCGGGACCAGAAGACCTACCGGGCCTGTATCGACACCTGCACGGGGCGGCTCGCCGCGCTCGGGCCGGGCCTGGAGAAGGCCGTACGCGCATTGCCGACGACCATGATCGCCGCACAGGGCGGCATGGGCGGCAGCTGACCCGACGGGGAAACGAACGGGGAGATGAACCGGCAGATGAACCGGGAAATGACGACCATGCACCGCGTCCTGACCACTCTGGGCTGCGCCTTGACCGCCGTACTCGCGACGGCCTGGTCGGCGGCACCACCGGCCCAGCCGACCTTGCCAGCCGGCACGACGGTCCACACGCACGACGGCGTGGTGCGGGGTGCCGCCCACGACGGCTACCGCACCTTCCAAGGCATCCCCTACGCGGCTCCCCCGGTCGGCAGGCTGCGCTGGGCGCCGCCCCACCACGCGAACCCTTGGACCGGGGTACGGAACGCGACCGAGCCCGCGAGCGCCTGCCCGCAGCAGGCCGGCGAGGTGCCCGGCGGCAGCACCGACGAGGACTGTCTCCACCTGAACGTCACCACGCCCGACGGCGCGGACCCGGCACACCCCCGGCCGGTGATCGTATGGCTGCACGGCGGCGGCTTCACCACCGGAGCGGGCAGCTCCTACGACGCCCACCGCATGGCGACCCGCGGCGACGTCGTGATCGTCACCGTCAACTACCGCCTCGGCGCCCTGGGTTTCCTTTCGCAGGACGGACTGCCCGGCTCGGGCACCTTCGGCCTCGCCGATCAACAGGCGGCGCTGCGCTGGGTACGTGCCGAGATCGGCGTCTTCGGCGGCGACGCGCGCAACGTGACGCTGGCCGGTGAGTCGGCGGGCGGCTACAGCGTCTGCGCCCAGCTCGCCTCGCCGGCCGCCGCGGGACTCTTCGACCGGGCGATCATCGAGAGCGGCCCGTGCACCGGCAGCCCCGACCGCCCGTTCGCGCCGTCCTCGGTCCCCCTGTCCACGGCGCGCGCCACAGGCGCGGACCTCGCGGCGAAGGTCGGCTGCGGCTCCGCCCGCGAAGTGATGGCCTGCCTACGGCGAGTGGCCGTCCCGCGCCTGCTCGCGGCCCAGGACACGGACCAACAACCGGCCTACGAGACTCAGTTGCTGCCCAGCGACCCCGCGACGGCGATCGCCGCCGGCCGCTTCCACCACGTCCCCGTGCTCATCGGCAACAACCACGACGAGGGCAACGGCTGGGCGGCCGGGATCATCCAGGCCGGCAACCCCGTCACCCCCACCACCTGGCCCGACGTCGTGTCCGCCTTCTTCCCCTCCCCGGGGCAGGCGAAGGCGATCGTCCGCGAGTACCCGGTGCACCGCACCGACGGGGGTCCGGTGTTCGGGGCGGTCATCGGCGACGCCAACTTCGCGTGCCCGACGGCGCGTACCGATGCCCTGCTCTCCACCCAAGTACCCACCTGGCGCTACGAGTTCGCCGACGAGCACGCCCCGCCGCTTACCTCGGGCACACCACCGTTCCCACTCGGCGCACCGCACGCGAGCGAACTGCCCTACCTCTTCGACCTGGGCGGCCGTCCCCGCGACCTCACCGCCGCACAGCACCGGCTGGCCGACACGATGATCGACTACTGGACCCGCTTCGCCCGCACGGCCGACCCGAACGGCCCGACGTCACCGCACTGGCCCCGACAGACGGTGCTGTCGCTGGCGCCGGACCACGTCGTTCCCAGCGGCACGGCGGGGGCCCGCCATCACTGCGGGTTCTGGGATGCGCTCTGAGATTGTGTTCCGTCTGGGACATCTCCATCTCGGCTGCACCCCCTGGGCGCCGGCATGATCTGCCGCGGCGGTTCAGAAGGCGAACGCCTCGGTCAGGCGTACCCGGTAGCCGTCTTCCTCCATTAGCACGACGGTGACGCCGAATGGGGACGGGTGATCCAGCTCGAGCGGGATGAAGGAGAAGTTCACCGCGGCCTGGATCGGCGGCACCAGCTCGGCGTCCGGCTGTGGCGCGGGGGCCGGCCTCCAGTCCGGGGCGACCGACGCCCGGCCCTCGGGACTGAGGGACAGGAGCTCCTCGCTGTAGGGGAACTGGTGCAGGACGTGCCCGTCGCGATGGGCGAGCACCATGTTCAGGCACGGCGCCGGGGCGACGACGGGCAGTTCGCAGGCGGTGGCGACATCGTGGGTCTCCCAGGCCAGGACCACTTCATCCGCGCCGGCCGCTGCGGCGATGTTCGCGAGTTCCGCGATCCCGGTCAGGGCGTCCTGGCCGCCTTTGAGGGGGCGGGCCCAGATCATCCCGACCAACTCGCCGTGCACCAGCGGCATGATGAGCGGGCGCGGGACGGTGCCCTCGCCCAGCCCGGCGGTGTACGCGTTCTTCGCCACGCTGACCAGTGCGTCCCACATCCGTGGCTCCACGGAAGCCCCCTCTGTCTGCTCTACCCGATCACCGCAGCCTGCCACGGCGGTTGAGGCGGTGTCAGCGAGATGATCCACCAACTCTCGATCGAGGCCGGGCCATCGGGTGGTCCTGGATCACCGAGAGATACGCAGCTGGTCATGGCCGACAACGACGAAGGGGTGCCATCGGGCACGGGGGAACTGTCCGTCGTCGAGCCACCCTGACGGGGGTACCGGCGACCGCTCGGCGCACTGGCGGCCGGGGAAGCGGCTGGAGGATGCTGCATGAGCATCTGAGCTCCTGATCCCCAACATGTTCGCCCGGGTCAGGCCCCCAGCTACTCCGTCACGGGCAGGCACTCGGCGAGCAGGTCGATGACGCCGCGCCAGGCTCGCTGCGCGTGCTGTGGGTGGTGGCCGACGCCGGGGACCGTGGGGTGGTCGACCGGTGAGTGGTGAAAGGCGTGCAAGGCGCCGCCGTAGACCGCGAAGCGCCAGTCGACGCCCGCGGCCTGCATCTCAGCGGTGAAGGCGTTCCGTTGCGCGGGCGGCATGATCGGGTCTTCCGAACCGACCCCGGCCCACACCGGGCACCGAATACGCGCCGCCTTGCCCGGTCGGCCCGTGGTCAGTGCGTTGACTGTGCCGATCGCGCGCAAGTCGACGCCGTCGCGCCCGAGTTCCAGCGCGACGGCGCCCCCGGTGCCGTAGCCGACGGCGGCGATCCGGTCGGGGTCGGTCCGCGGTTCGGTGCGCAACACGTCGAGCGCCGCATGGCCGATGCTCCGCATGCGGTCGGGATCAGCGAGCAGTGGCATGCAACGGGCCAGCATCTCCTCGGGGTCGCTGAAATAGCGCCCGCCGTGAAGGTCGAAGGCCAGCGCTACGTATCCCAGTTCGGCGAGAGCATCGGCCCGGCGGCGCTCGACGTCGCTGAGCCCCGTGCCCTCTGGTCCGAGCAGCACCGCGGGCCGGCGGTCGACACCGGCCGGGAGCGCGAGGTGCCCGACCATCGTCAGACCGTCGGCCGGGTACTCGACCGTGCGCGTCGTAATCGTCGTCATGTGATGGGACTTTAGTGATCGTCGAGCCCGGACCGGTCGCTGTTCTGCCGCTGGCAGAGCAGCACGGGCACCCCCTGAATACGGCGAGGGCTCACAAGAATTACACCGCAGACCGGCGCTATCTCTCGGTCAGGACCGCGTGCATGAGCGCGCGAAGCTCCGCTGCCAAGGCCGGGCGAGAGGTGAACTGGCCTGTCTGCGCCAGGTCGTTGACGACGGCGAACGCGGCATGGACGCGGATACGTACCTCCTTCGGGTCCAGGTCCGGACTCGGCGCTGCCGCTCCCGTCACCTCCGCCCAGTACGCGGCGAAGGCACGCTGGAAGCGGCGCAGTTCCGTGCGATCGCGCTCGGGCAGGTTGTGGCCTTCGGCGAAGTAGGCGGCGACCAGGTCCCGGTAGTCCAGCACCGTGTCGACGTAGGAGATGACCAGCAGGTCGAGCGTGTCGCTCGCGGGCAGTCCGGCCGCCTGCGCGGCTGTGACGTTCTGCCGCAGGCGTTCCTGGATCCGGCTCGCGGCGGTCTGGAGCAGGTCGATCTTGCCCCCGAAGTGGGTGTAGATGCTGGGCCCGGCCATGCCCGCCGCGGCGCCGATGTGCTCCATGGTCACCGCGTGGAAACCACGTTCACGGAAGAGCCGGGCCGACACGGCGAGGAGTTGTTCACGCCGGGCGTCCAGCAGGGACGGGGTGGTCGTCGGGGAGAGCGGCGGTGCGGATGCGGCGGTCAGGTCGGTCGCCAGGGTGTTCAGGGCGATCGCCGTGAGGACTTCCTCGAATGCCGTGCGTGGGAGGCGGACGCGGTGGTCGGAGATACTCCCCAGGACGCTGAACGCCCCCCAGGTGAGCAAGGACGCGTCGGAGGACTCCAACTCGGGTCGCCGGCTCTGCAACGCGCGGATCAGTGGAGCACCGATCCGTATCGCGCGCTTTCTCACCTCGGCGGCGTCCTCGGGCGCGAGATGTCGACGCTCGCGCCGCCAGAGCATGCCGAACTCGGGCCGGGCGACGACGAGAGCCGCCAACCCCGCGTAAACCGCGGAGAGTTCCCGACCCGTGCCGGCCTCGGTGTACTCGTCGAGCACCCGGCCGGCGTCGTCGAGGCCGGCGAGCAGGATGTGGGCGAGCACGGCCTGCTTTCCGCGGAAGTGGCGGTAGAGCGCCGGTCCGCTGAGCCCGGCGGCTGCCGCGATGTCCTGGACGGAGACGTTGTGGTAGCCGTCGCGCGCGAAGAGTCCGGCGGCGATCGCCGCGAGCTGGTCGCGTCGCGTCGGCTTTCCGGGCCGAGGCGGGGCGCCGGAGGGCGACGTCACTGATCACCGGCCCAGGGCAGGAAGTCCGGGAGGCCGTCGTCGATCCGGCCGGGGAATTTCGGCGGCCGCCGCTCCAGGAACGAGGTGACACCTTCGACGGCGTCCGGGCTGAGGGTGAGGAGGCGCACCAGTTGGGTCTCCAGTTGGTGGGCTCGGTCGGGTGAGTCGAGCGACGACAGACGATAGATCATCTGCCGGGTGATCGCGACGGCCACCGGGGCGGTGCGATCGGCGATCTCGTGCGCGAGTGCGTAGGCCGCGTCGATGAGCCCATCGGGCTCGTGGACGCCGTGCAGCAGTCCCGAGCGCAGCGCCTCCTCCGCGCCGAACACCCGCCCGGTGAGCGTCCAGTCGAGGGCGGTGGACAAACCAACCAGGCGGGGCAGGAACCAGCTGGATCCGCCCTCGGGGACGATGCCGCGCCGGGTGAAGGGGAAGCCGAACCTGCTGTCGTGGGCCGCCAGCCGGAAGTCGGCGCCCAGCGGCACCGTCGCGCCCGCGCCCACCGAGGCGCCGTTGAGCGCGGCGATGACAGGCTTGTTCATCGCGAACATACGGGCGGTGACGCTGCCGGCGGGCTCCAGTTCCAGAGACGGCAGGTCCTCCTCCCCCACCCCGTCCACCTCGAAGCCGCCCCCGGAGAGATCGGCGCCGACACAGAAGTCGCGTCCGGAACCGGTGAGGACCACGACCCGGACCTCCTCGTCGGCATCGGCGTGTGCGAAGGCGTCCAGCAGCTCCTGCGCCATACGAAGGGTGTAGCCGTTGCGCGCCGCGGGGCGGTCGAGCGTGATGGTCGCCACCCGATCGGTCAGGTCATAGCGAATCTGCTGGTAGGCGGGCATCTCTAGCCTCTCTTGTTAATCATCCCTAGGTTGATTGTCATCCATTTCCAGCCTTGACAGCAAGGGTTCAGATGCATGAAGTTAATGGCCATTAGGACGCTATGAAGACTGCGAGGGTGTCGCATGACCACGACGGCATATCGATCCCCATGGCTGACGGACGAACTGGACGCCGTGCGTGACCTGGCCCGCACCTTCTTCACGAAGGAGGCGGCGCCGCGCGAGGAGGAGTTCGCCCAGCAGGGGTTCCCCGCGAAGGAGCTGTGGCGCCGGGCGGGCGAGCTGGGCCTGCTGTGCGCGTCGATCCCGGAGGAGTACGGGGGTGGCGGCGGGACGATCGCCCATGAGGTCGTACTGGTCGAGGAGCAGATCAAGGCCGGCGCCTCGGGCATGCCCATGATCGTCCACTCCGGCATCGTGGCCCACTACGTCAACGCCTACGGCACCGAGGAACACAGGCGCCGCTGGCTGCCCCGGATGGCCGGCGGCGAACTGCTCGGCGCGATCGCCATGACTGAACCGGGTACCGGATCCGACCTCCAGGGCATCCAGACCCGGGCGGTCCGGGCGGGTGACGACTACCTGATCAGCGGCGCGAAGACGTTCATCACCAACGGCCACAACGCCGGCCTCGTGATCATCGCGGCCAAGACCGACCCGGCCCAGGGCGCCCGCGGACTCTCGCTCCTGGTCGCCGAGGTGGACGAGGACACGCCCGGATTCCAGCTCGGCCGGGTGCTGAAGAAGATCGGCCAGCACAGCACCGACACCGTGGAGCTGTTCTTCGACGAGCTGCGCGTCCCGGCGGCGAATCTGCTCGGCTCCCGCGAGGGCCTCGGCTTCGTGCAGCTGATGGAGCAACTGCCTCAGGAGCGGCTGCTGGTCGCCGCACTCGGACTGGCCTGGCTCGAGGCCGCCGTGGACACCACGGTCGCCTACACCAAGGAACGGCACGCCTTCGGGCGACCGCTGTTCGAACTTCAGAACACACGCTTCGAGTTGGCGGACTGCGCCACGACCGCGCGGGTGGCCCGGGTCTTCCTCGACGACTGCGTCCAGCGCCATCTGGACGGAGAGCTGGACGCCGCCACCGCCTCGATGGCCAAGTACTGGATCACCGACCGACAGACCGAGGTCGTGGACCGCTGCCTCCAACTGCACGGCGGCTACGGCTACATGGCGGAGTACCCGATCTCCCGGATGTTCACCGACGGCCGCATCCAGCGCATCTACGGCGGAGCCAACGAAGTCATGAAGGAACTTGTCGCCCGCTCACTGTGAGTGGCCCCGAGACCGAGAGAGGAATCCGCGGACATGACCACGGAAGCACTTGTGTACGAGGCGTTCCGCACCCCACGCAGGCGCGGCAAGCAAAGCGGCTCCCTCACTCGGCGCCCCCACGAGCAAGCCCTCCCCGACAGCGAAGGAGCTGCCCGGTGACGTCGACCTTGCCCCGGACGTTTTGTGAGGCGTTCCAGCAGACCGCCGCGCGTCAGGCCGGTCTGGTGGCCCTGCGTACCGTCGGCGGTACGAGGTCGCTGCTGTGGTCGGAGTACGCCGACCGGGTCCGGGCCCTGGCCCAGGGGCTGACGGCGCTGGGGGTGCGCCGCGGTGACACGGTCGCGCTCATGCTGCGCAACCGGCCCGAGTTCCACCTCGCCGACACGGCCGTCCTGCACCTGGGAGCGATCCCGTTCTCGCTCTACAACACCTCCTCGCCCCAGCAGGTCGCCCACCTGCTCACCGACTCACGAGCCCGTCTGGTGATCACGGAGGAGTGCTTCCTGCCCGTACTCAACCCCTACGTGAGCGCCCTGCTGGTCCCCGACCCCGACGCACTCACCGCCTTCGGTGCACGGCACGGCCTGGACGGCAAACCTGGCGAACTGTGCCGGCATCCCGCGGTCCTGGCGGCGATCGAGACGGGACTGGCTGCGGCCAACTCGGTCCTGTCCCGGCCCGAGCAGGTGCGCGCCCACACCGTGATCACCGACACCTGGCAACCCGGCAGCGACTACGTCACCCACACCCGCAAAACCCGCCGCACACCCATCCACCAGCACTACGCCACCCAGATCGAAGCCATGTACACCCACCACACCGAACACACCGCAACCGCAAACGCCGGCACCGGCACCGGCACCCGCTAATCCGGACAGGACTTGGGACGTCAGCATTGCCACTCTGCACTTGCCCCCAGAACCCGATTGCCGACACAGAGAGCTACGCCCGTCACAGGGCTGACCACCAACCCGCTGAAGGACTCGTCATGCCGTTGCCCCCCGTTCTCTCGCAGCCCCTCACGCTTCCCGTGGTGGGCTCGCCGTTGTTCATCGCCTCCGGCCCGGAGCTGGTCATCGCCCAGTGCCAGGCCGGGGTCATCGGCTCGTTTCCGGCCCTCAATGCTCGGCCCGCCTCGCTTCTGTCGGACTGGCTCGATCGCATCACGGAGGAGAACGCGTCGTACGCGGCCGCGCACCCGCAGGCCGTCGTCGCCCCGTTCGCGGTGAACCAGATCGTGCACCGCTCCAACGACCGCCTCGAGCACGACATGGACGTGATCGTGAAGCACCAGGTGCCGATCGTCATCACGTCACTCGGTGCGCGGCCGGAGATCAACGACGCGGTGCACTCCTACGGAGGCGTCGTCCTCCACGACGTCATCAACAACGAGTTCGCGCACAAGGCCATCGACAAGGGTGCCGACGGCGTGATCGGGGTGGCCGCAGGGGCCGGCGGCCACGCCGGAACGCAGTCACCGTTCGCCCTTGTGCAGGAAATCCGGGAGTGGTTCGACGGTCCGCTGTTGATGTCGGGCGCCATCGCCCACGGTCGCTCCATCCTGGCCGCGTTGGCCGCAGGAGCGGACCTCGCGTACGTAGGCTCCGCGTTCCTCGCCACCACCGAGGCGAACAACTCGACCGCGTACAAGCAGATGATCGTCGACGGCACCGCGAAGGACATCGTCTACAGCAGCCTGTTCACCGGCATCCACGGCAACTACCTGCGCGGCAGCATCTCCGCCGCCGGACTCGACCCGGACAACCTCTCGGAGTCGGATCCGACCGCGATGGACTTCGGCACGAGCGACACCGCGAAGCCGAAGGCATGGAAGGACGTCTGGGGTTCGGGCCAAGGCATCGGCGCCGTCAAACAGAGCACGACCGTCGCGGACCTCGTCGCAACGCTCAAGAAGCAGTACGACGACGCGCAGTTCGCCCTGCACACCAGGACACGCACGCACGGCGCGACCACGCACGGGGCCTGAGCACCCTCGAGGGAGGTCCGGCCCACCAGGACCCGGGATTGCCGGAGGCGTCAGGACAGCAAGTCGCCCGAGGTTCCGGACAGCGGACCGCCGGAATCGGGGGGCAGGTACCGCTACTCCGTCACCGCGTACAGGTCGCCTTCGCTGTTGGCGACGTAGACGACGCCGTCGGCCACCGTCGGCGACGAGGACACGCTGCCGCCGGTGGGGAACGTCCACCGTTGCTTGCCGGTGGCGGTGTTCACCGCGTACACATCGCCGTCGGCGCTGCCGACGTGGACCACCCCGTCGGCCACCGTCGGCGACGTGACCCCACCGCCTCGGACGGGGAACTTCCACCGTCGGTCGCCGGTGGCGGCTTCCACCGCGTACAGAGCGCCGTCCTCGCTGCCGAGGTACACCGCCCCGTCGGCCACCGCCGACCGCGAGTACACCTTGCCGCCGGTGGGGAACGTCCAGCGTTGTCTGCCGGTGGTGGTGTCCACGGCGTACAGGTTGCCGTCCGGGCTCCCGGCGTAGACCGTCCCGTCGGCAACGGCCGGCGACGAGAACCCCTCCTTGCCGACGCGGAACTTCCAGCGTTGCTTGCCGGTGACGCCGTCCACCGCGTACAGAGCGCCGTCGTCGCCGACGGCGTAGACCACTCCCCCGGCCACCGCCGGCGACGAGTAGTTGGGGAGGCCGGCCGGGAACGTCCACCGGCGCTTGCCCGTGGCGGCGTCCACCGCGTACAGGTCGCCCTGCACGCTGCCGAAGTAGACCGCCTCCGCGGCCACGGCGGCCACCGTGATAACGGGGTTGCTGGTGGGGAACGTCCATCGGCGTTTACCCGTGGCGGCGTCCACCGCGTACAGGCCGCCGTCCGTCCCGCCGATGTAGACGACTCCCCCGGCCGCCGTCGGCGACAACTGGGCGCTACTGCCGATGTGCGTCGTCCACCGCTGCTTTCCGGTGGCGGTGTCCACCGCGTGCAGGTCGCCGTAGACGTTGACGCACACTGTCCCGGCGGTGACGGCCGCCGATGCGTACACGCCGGGGCCGACGTGGAACTTCCAACGTCGCTCACCGGACGGGGCGGTGAGGGTGGGGTCCGAGTCTGGTTCTTCGGTGGAGGAACCGCCGCCACCGATCTTCCAGCCGGCGTAGCCGAGTCCCACGACGGCGGTGGCTCCGACACCGAACAGGGCCCGTCTGCGGGTGATCCCGGGCGGCCGTCCCGCGGCGTTCGCGGGCACCCGGGGCGGCAGCCGGTCTGCGGGTGGCGGCAGGACGAAGCCGTCCTCTTCCCTCGGCGGGGTCGGCGCCGGGCGTGGTGACGGGCCGGTACCGCCTTCCGCCGGCACCGGGTCCGGAGGCGGAGGCTCGGACGCCTCGGACGCGTCGGGCAGTACGGGTGGTGGGGCCTGGCGCCGGGGCGCGGTGACGGTGCGCGCGTGCACGGTCGCGGCGACCGGTTCAGGGAGCCAGCCGGGCTGGGTGGGGATGTGGGCGGCGGGCTGCTCACCGCCCGTGGCCTCGGCCAGCTCGTCCAGCAGCGCGGCCACGGTGGGCCGCCGGTCGGGCTCCTTGGCCAGGCATCGGGCCACCAACGCCCGCAGGGCTTGCGGGACTTGACGCAGGTCTGGCTCCTCGTACACGACGCGGAAACTCAGGGCGTGTGCCGAGCCCGACCCGAACGGGCCGGCCCCGGTGGCGGTGAAGGCAAGCACCGCGCCCAGCGAGAAGACATCGCCGGCCGGTCCGACCGGCTTGCCGGTCAGCTGCTCGGGGGACATGAACCCCGGCGTGCCCACCACCATGCCGGTCCGGGTCAGCGCGCTGGCCTCGCCGGAAACCGAGATCCCGAAGTCGATCACCCGCGGCCCGTCCGTCGCGAGGAGGATGTTCGACGGCTTGAGGTCCCTGTGCACCACGTCCGCCGCGTGGATCACCTCCAGCGCCTCGGCCAGCCCCGCCCCGAGCGCCAGCACCGGACCCTCGGGCCACGGTCCGTGCGCCGCCACCGCGTCGCCCAGCGGAACCCCCGGCACGTACGCCGTCGCCAGCCACGCAGGCGCCCCGTCCGGATCGGCGTCGACCACACCCGCGGTGAACACCCCGTTCACTCGGCGGGCGGCGGCCACCTCCCGGGCGAACCGGCGTCGGAAGTCACCGTCCTCGGCCAGTTCCGCACGCACCACCTTGACCGCCACCGCGCGCCCACCCGGCGAACGTCCCAGGTACACCCGCCCCATACCGCCCGCGCCCAGCCGCGCCACGATCCGGTACCGCCCCACCTGCTCCGGATCCCCCGCCTCCAGAGCCTCGAACGCCTCCACCGCAAAGCCCCCCTGACGTGCCGTCACCCGACGCCCCGGGCAGCCGCCCCCGAAGATCCCACATCATCCCCGACACACCCTTTTTTCGCACTATCGTTCGCCCGACAGCGCCAGAACAGCGGATCATGAGTCCGCTGCCGGAGACCTCTCCAGGCTCGCGGCCAGTCCCATGACGACTACGGAGATCGACACGATCCCGGCGCCGACGTACAGGGGTGCCCGGTAGCCGAGGCCCGCCGTGATGGCCAGGCCGCCGAGCCAGGCACCGAGGGCGTTGCCGACGTTGGACGCGGAGACGTTGGCGCTGGCGCCCAGGGCCGCGCCGTGCGCGTGGTCGGTGACGCGCGTGGTCATCCCGGGGACGGCGGCGAAACCGAACAGCCCCATCAGGAACACCAGAATCACGGATGCCGTGGCGCTGGCCGCCAGCAGACCGAACAGGACCAACGTGACCGTCAGACCGAGCAGAGCCAGGATCAGGGCGGGGTCGCGGTCGTGGTCCGCCGCTCGTCCGCCGATGACATTGCCGACGACCAGGCCGACGCCGTACACCATCAACAACCAGGCCACGTCCGACGGCGAGAAGCCGCCGACGTCGGTGAACGTGTAGGCGATATAGCTGAACGCGCCGAACATCCCGCCGTAGCCGAGTGCGGTGGCCGTCAGGGTCAGCCAGACCTGCCAGGAGCGGAAGGCGCGGAACTGGTCCCGCAGGGCGACGGGTGGTACGGAGGCGGAGGAGCTCTTCGTCAGTGGCAACTGTCGGCTCTTCGTCAGCGGCAACTGTCGTGTCTGTCCCGCGCCTTGAGGGACGAGCGTCGCGATGCCCGCCAGCGCGAGTACGCCGATTCCGGTGACCGCCCAGAAGGCGGCCCGCCAGCCCCAGCGCTCGCCGACCAGCGCGCCGAAGGGCACGCCCAGTACGTTCGCGACCGTCAGTCCGGCGAACATGACCGCCACGGCACGGGACTTCCGCTCGGGGGCTACCAGGCTGCGTGCGACCAGCGAGCCGATGCCGAAGAACGAACCGTGGCACAGCGCCGCGACGATCCGCCCGAGCAGCATCACGCGGTAGCTCGGCGCGACGGCGGAGAGGAGGTTGCCGAGGACGAACAGCGCCACCAGGCCGACCAGTACGCCCTTGCGGGGCAGCCGTGCCGTCGCCGCGGTCAGCGCGATCGCGCCGACGGCCACGCTGAGCGCGTATCCGGAGATCAGCCGGCCGGCCGCCGCCTCGGACACCGAGAAACTCGACGCCACCTGCGGCAGCAGCCCGGCGATCAGGAACTCGGTCAGGCCGATCCCGAACCCGCCGAGTGCCAGCGCGACCAGACCGGTCGGCGTGCGTTGACGCTCTTGGCGCCCGCGCGGCGGCAACTCCGTGTCCCTGAGCCCGAATTCGGTCATGGAGTCACCCTCACCCGTGGTGAGGGGCCGGTCCATGGACAAAGAGCGACGGCGATTGGACGAACGGGATGGTGTCGTCACCGGCCGCCGCGGGCCGGTGACGACAAGGTGATCCGGTGTTACTCGCCGACGACGCCGGACGCGGCAACCACGATCTTGCCCTTCGTCGAGCCCGAGCGGGAGCCGAGGGACTCGATCTTCTGCACCAGGTCCGAGCCCTCGACGACCTCGCCGAAGACGACGTGCTTGCCGTCCAGCCAGGGCGTGACGACGGTGGTGACGAAGAACTGCGAGCCGTTGGTGCCGGGGCCCGCGTTCGCCATGGACAGCAGGAACGGACGGTCGTGGCGGAGCTTGAAGTTCTCGTCGGCGAACTCGCCGCCCCAGATGCTCTTGCCGCCGGTGCCGTTGCCGTTGGTGAAGTCGCCGCCCTGCAGCATGAAGTCGGGGATGACCCGGTGGAAGGGCGAGCCCGCGTAGCCGTAGCCGTGCTGGCCGGTGGCGAGCTCGCGGAAGTTCTGGGCGGTCTTCGGGACTACGTCGTCGAAGAGCCGGAACACGATGCGGCCCGCGGCCTCGCCGTTGATGGTGATGTCGAAGTAGACGTTACTCATGCGGCCCATCCTTTCATCCCCCGGTCACACCGGCAGCGCCGCCCACGCCCACCAGCCGCTACTCCCCTGCGGCCGGCTCCTCCAGCGGGTTCGCCAGGGTCCGCTCCGCCCAGTCGCCGGCGACCAGCCCGGCCGCCGCGCACCCCGGCTTCCGCCCGGCCTGGTCCCGGAAGAGCCGGACGAAGGACGCGGCGAACCCCAGGCGGGGGTAGGCCGTGACGAGCGCCTCGCGGAACCGCGGCTCGAACGCCTCCAGTCCCGTCCCCGAGACATCGGCACTCGTCCCCACCTGGAGCAGACGGCTCTCCAGGTCCTGCTCCGGATCCACGTCGTCCCGCATGTGCAGCACGATCAGCTCGGCCGCCCGGTCCCGCCGCTCCACCGGCCAGCCCAGCCCCGCCGTGAAGACCCGCGCCAGATGACCGCCCGCGTCCTCGAAGGGGAGCGATTGGCTGTCGAAGGGCGCGGTGAGCGCCAGGTCGTGCAGCATCGCCGAGACGAACAGCAGCTCGCGGTCGAAGTCGAGGCCGCGCTCCTGTGCCCAGGCGGCTCCGAAGAAGTACGAGCGGAGGGAGTGGTGGTACAGGACCTCGTCCGCGTACTCGGCACACACCCCGAGCGCCGCCTCCGCCGCCCGCCCCGACGGGGCCCGCACCCCCGCGACCTCGATCACCATCGCCCGCCTCTCATGAATGTCCACGCCCCGCCGTGCCGTCCCGGCTCACGGATGAAAACGCCACCGGCCCTCGGACACGACGTCCACCTCATCGTCCCTGGCCCGGAGCGCCGTGTCGTCGTCGATGAAGTAGATCGGGAAGTCGGCCCGCTCGACGATCCGGTCGGCCCAGGCGTCGTCCCGCTCGGCGAAGTCCGGCGAGTCCAGGTGGGGCTTCAGGTACCAGTCGAAGCGGCCGAAGGGCGGCTCCACGGTCTTCGTGCCGAGCGCGTGCAGGTCGGCGCTGTCCCCGATGACGTCGGCGGAGTGCTCGGTGAGATTCCGACTGAAGATCATCGATCCGGCGCTCAACCCGACGTAGACCCGGCTCTCCAGCGCTTCCAGGAAGCCGTCGGTCAGTCCGTTGAGGGTGATGCTGCGGGCGAGGTGGTAGTGGTTGCCGCCGCCGGCGTAGATGACGTCGGCGTGCAGCAGCCGGTCGAGGACCATGCGCTGCGGCAGACCGTTCAGCTCCAGGATGTCGAACTCCCGCCAGCCCAGGGCCTGTACGCGCGTCATGTCCCCGAGCAGCCAGCCGTGGTCGCCGGATTCGGCGACGGACGCGGTCGGAATGTAGACGATGTTCGCCGACCCGAACGGCTTGCCCAGCAGGTCCCGCAGCGCCTCCCGCAGGGTCTCGTTGCGCAGCCCGCCCGACGTCAACAGAAGATTCATCGGGCGAGCCAATCACGCGCGGATCAGGCGATCAAGACAGGCCTGCGGGACGGCGGGGTCAGGCGTCGACGTACGCCGCCAGGTGTTCGGCGGTGAGGGTGGAGCGGGCGGCGACCAGGTCGGCGGGGGTGCCCTCGAAGACGATCCGGCCGCCGTCGTGGCCGGCGCCGGGGCCGAGGTCGATGATCCAGTCGGCGTGCGCCATGACCGCCTGGTGGTGTTCGACTACGATGACGGACTTGCCGGAGTCGACCAACCGGTCGAGCAGGCCCAGGAGTTGCTCGACGTCGGCCAGGTGCAGGCCGGTGGTCGGCTCGTCGAGGACGTAGATCCCGCCCTTGTCGGCCATGTGCGTGGCCAGCTTCAGCCGCTGGCGCTCGCCGCCGGAGAGAGTGGTGAGCGGCTGGCCGAGGGTGAGGTAGCCGAGGCCGACGTCGGCGAGCCGGCCGAGGATGGTGTGCGCGGCAGGGGTGCGCGCCTCGCCGGTGCCGAAGAACTCCTCGGCTTCGGTCACCGACATCGCAAGCACCTCGCTGATGTCCCGGCCGCCGAAGCGGTATTCGAGGACCGAGGCGTCGAACCGCTTGCCGCCGCAGTCCTCGCAGGTGGAGGCTACGCCGGCCATCATGGCCAGGTCGGTGTAGATGACGCCGGCGCCGTTGCAAGTGGGGCAGGCACCCTCGGAGTTGGCGCTGAACAGGGCCGGCTTCACGCCGTTGGCCTTCGCGAACGCCTTGCGGATCGGCTCGAGCAGTCCGGTGTACGTCGCCGGGTTGCTGCGCCGCGAACCGCGGATCGGGGTCTGGTCGACCGACACCACGTTCTCGCCGGCCGGGATCGACCCGTGCACGAGCGAGCTCTTGCCGGAGCCGGCGACGCCGGTGAGGACGGTCAGCACGCCGAGCGGGATGTCGACGTCGACGTCCTGGAGGTTGTGGGTGCTCGCGCCGCGGATCTCCAGGGCGCCGGTGGGCTTGCGCGTGTCCTCCTTGAGGGAGGAGCGGTCGTCGAAGTGGCGCCCGGTGATGGTGCCGCCGGTCCGCAGGCCCTCGACGGTGCCCTCGAAGCAGACGGTGCCGCCCGCCGTGCCGGCGCCGGGGCCGAGGTCGACGACGTGGTCGGCGATCGCGATCGTCTCCGGCTTGTGCTCCACGACGAGGACCGTGTTGCCCTTGTCCCGCAGGCGCAGCAGCAGGTCGTTCATGCGCTGGATGTCGTGCGGGTGCAGGCCGATGGTGGGTTCGTCGAAGACGTACGTCACGTCGGTGAGCGAGGAGCCGAGGTGGCGGATCATCTTGACGCGCTGTGCCTCGCCGCCCGAGAGGGTGCCCGAGGGCCGGTCGAGCGCGAGGTAGCCGAGGCCGATCTCGACGAACGAGTCGAGGGTCTGCTGGAGTGCGGTGAGCAGCGGCGCCACGGACGGCTCGTCGATGCCGCGGACCCATTCGGCGAGGTCGCGGATCTCCATCGCGCAGGCGTCGGCGATGCTGATGCCCGCGTACTTCGAGTTCCGGGCGCCCTCGCTGAGGCGGGTGCCGTCGCACTCGGGACAGGTGGTGAAGGTGACCGCCCGCTCCACGAACGCCCGGATGTGCGGCTGCATCGCTTCCTTGTCCTTGGACAGGAACGACTTCTGGATCTTGGGGATCAGGCCCTCGTAGGTGAGGTTGACGCCGTTGACCTTGACCTTGACCGGCTCGCCGTAGAGGAAGGCCTGAAGCTCCTTCTTGGTGTACTGGCGGATCGGCTTGTCCGGGTCGACGAAGCCGGACTGGGCGTAGACCTGCACGGTCCACTGGCTGTCCGACTTCCAGCCGGGGATGGTGAACGCGCCCTCCGCGAGGGACTTGGAGTCGTCGTAGAGCTGGGTGAGGTCGATGTCGGAGACGGAGCCGCGGCCCTCGCAGCGGGTGCACATGCCGCCGGTGCGGTTGAAGGTCGCCTTCACGGTCTTGGTCTTCTCGGCGCCGCGTTCGACGGTGATCCCGCCACTGGCCCGGACCGAGGCGGTGTTGAAGGAGTACGCGCTGGGCGGGCCGATGTGCGGCTCGCCGAGCCGGCTGAAGAGGATGCGCAGCATCGCGTTGGCGTCGGTGGCGGTGCCGACCGTGGAGCGCGGGTCGGAACCCATGCGCTGCTGGTCGACGATGATCGCGGTGGTCAGGCCTTCGAGGACGTCGACCTCGGGCCGCGCCAGGGTCGGCATGAAGCCCTGCACGAAGGCGCTGTAGGTCTCGTTGATCAGCCGCTGCGACTCGGCGGCGATCGTGTCGAACACCAGGGAGCTCTTGCCCGAGCCGGAGATGCCGGTGAACACCGTCAGCCGGCGCTTCGGGATCTCGATGCTGACGTCCTTGAGGTTGTTCTCGCGGGCGCCGAGCACACGGATCAGTTCGTGGCTGTCGGCGGTGTGTGTTTCAGATGACTGCGTGTCCGTCCCCGTGACCCTGCTCATGCTGTCTCCTCCGTTGGGCGGCCTGCGAGGCGGGGCCTCCCTGGGCGGCCGCCCGGCGCGGTCGCCGTCACGGTAACCGCTGATCGGCCGCCGTCCACCCGGTTTACGAGCGTGAGCCACGCTAGCCGCACCCCCGTGACCGGCGCTTCTCGGATCCTGACCGGTCCGGTGAGCGGGTGGAACGGGCGGCAACGGCCGACGGACGGCCACCGGGGCCGTCCGTCGGAGTACGTGCGGCCTTCGTCGCCGCGAGCGGAATAGGTCAACCGTCAGCCGGCGGCGAGGAGTTCCAGGGTGTCGATCACGCGGTTCGAGAAACCCCACTCGTTGTCGTACCAGGCGACCACCTTGATGTGGCGGCCTTCGACGCGGGTGAGGGCGGAGTCGAAGATCGACGAGGCCGGGTTGCCCGTGATGTCGGAGGAGACGAGCGCGTCCTCGGAGTACTCCAGGACCCCGGCGAGCGGGCCCTCGGCGGCGGTGCGGTACGCGGCCAGCACGTCCTCGCGCGTCACGTCGCGGGCGACGGTCGTGTTGAGTTCGACGATCGAGCCCACCGGGACCGGCACGCGGATCGAGTCGCCCGACAGCTTGCCGTCCAGGTTCGGCAGCACGTGGCCGATCGCCTTGGCCGCGCCCGTCGTGGTCGGCACGATGTTCACGCCGGCCGCGCGGGCCCGGCGCGGGTCACGGTGCGGGCCGTCCTGGAGGTTCTGCTCCTGCGTGTAGGCGTGCACGGTCGTCATGAAGCCGTGCTCGATGCCGGCCAGCTCGTCCAGCACCGCGGCCAGCGGGGCGAGGGCGTTGGTCGTGCAGGAGGCGTTCGAGACGATCGTGTGCAGGGCGGGGTCGTAGGCATCGTTGTTCACGCCGAACGCGAGGGTGACGTCGGCGCCGTCCGACGGCGCGCTGACGAGCACCTTCCGCGCACCCGCGTCGAGGTGGGCGCGGGCGGCCTTCGCGGAGGTGAAGCGGCCGGTCGCCTCCAGTACGACGTCCACGCCGAGCTCGGCCCAGGGCAACTGCGCCGGCTCGCGCTCGGCGAGCACCTTGATACGGCGGCCGTCGACCACGAGGGTGTCCCCGTCGACGGTCACCGGGCGGCCGAGGCGGCCGGACGTGGAGTCGAAGGCGAGCAGCCGGGCGAGGGCCGCGGGCTCCGTGAGGTCGTTGACGGCGACGATCTCCAGCTTGCTGTCACGTTCGAGCAGCGCGCGCAGCACATTGCGTCCGATGCGGCCGAAACCATTGATGGCGATACGTGTCATGAGGCAGGTCCCTTCAGCTCAATTCACCCCCAGGTTCGCGCGCCCGGTGCCCGGCCGACAGCGGCGCGATCGCCATGGTTCGCAAGGATCCCGCCAAGCCCGGTTACCCCCACGCTCAGAACCCCGCCGAGCGCTATTCGCCTCGGGCGAAGGTGCGCCGGTACTCGCTCGGCGTGGTCCCGAGGATGCGCTGGAAGTGCAGTCGCAGATTCGCGCCGGTGCCGAGGCCGACGTCCGCGGCGATCTGCTCCACGCTCCGCTGCGAGCGCTCCAGGAGTTCGCGGGCCCGGTCGATGCGGGCCCGCATGACCCACTGCATCGGCGTGTAGCCGGTGTCCTCGGCGAACCGCCGGGAGAACGTGCGCTCGGACACGCCCGCGTGCCCGGCCAGCGTCTCCAGCGTGAGGGGGTCGTCGAGCCGGTGCAGGGCCCATTCGCGGGTGGCGGCGAACCGCTCGCCCAGCGGCTCGGGCACGCTGCGCGGCACGTACTGCGCCTGGCCGCCGCTGCGGTAGGGCGCCGCGACCAGGCGCCGGGCCGCGTGGTTGGAGGCGGCGACGCCCAGGTCGCCGCGCAGGATGTGCAGGCACAGGTCGATGCCGGAGGCGGCGCCGGCCGAGGTCAGGACGGTGCCCTCGTCGACGAACAGGACGTTCTCGTCGACCCGGATCTCCGGGTGCTTCGCGGCGAGCGCCCGTGTGTAGTGCCAGTGGGTGGTGGCGCGCTTGCCGTCGAGCAGGCCGGTGGCGGCGAGCGCGAAGGCGCCCGTCGAGATGGCGGCGAGCCGGGCGCCCCGGTCGTGGGCGGCGATCAGCGCCTCGACGACGGGCGGGGGCGGGTCCTCGCGGTCAGGGAAGCGGTAGCCGGGGATGAAGACGATGCCGGCCCACGCCAGCGCTTCCAGACCATGGGCCACGTGGTACGACAGTCCGTCGCCGCCGGTCACAAGGCCGGGCGCGGCCCCGCACAGCCGTACCTCGTAGGGCATGCTCCCCCGGGTCGAGAACACCTGCGCGGGAATCCCGACGTCCAGGGGCTTGGCGCCCTCCAGTACGAGCACGGCGACACGGCGCAGGTGAGAGACGGACACGGCGACCAGGTTACGCAGGGCCGACCGGCCGGGCCCGGCGAGTGGGAGGCGTGCGGGACGCCCTTGACACTCGCACGGGCGGACGACGTACGTTGAACCTGCAAGTTCCTTACGGGTGGAGGCTCCGATGCACGTACCTGGCGCGACAGCGCGCGGTACCCGCATCGAGACGTTGCTGACCACCCGACGGCATGTCGACTACTGCCGCACCGCCTCCGCGGTCTGTCCTTCCGTACACGTCTGACCCTGCCAGCGCGCCCCGCCGGCCGTCTCCTCGCGGCCCTGTCGCCGCGTGTTCCCGTGTTCTCGGAAGGATCACCCATGTCCGGCCCCGCCCTGCGTCTCGCCGTCGAGCTCGACGGCGACGGCGCCCATCCCGCGGCCTGGCGCCGCGCCGCCCACGCCCCCGACCGGTTGCTCACCCCGCGGCGCACGGCCGAGTTGGCCGCCGTCGCCGAGAACGCGGGGTTCACGCTGATCACCCTGGACGACGGTGTGCTGCCGCCCGGGACGGCGGCGGATCCGGTGGGCCGGATCGGCTCGGTGGAGCGGGCGGCCTTCGTCGCCGCCTCCACGAGTACGATCGGGATCGCACCCGTCGTCCCCCTCACGTACGCCGAACCCTTCCATGTCTCCAGCCAGTTGGCGTCGCTCGACCACATCTCGGCCGGGCGTGCCGGGTGGGTGGTGACCGAGGAGGAGCACCCGGAGGCGGCCCGCGCCTGGGGCCGCCCCGTGATCACGGACGCCGCCGCGCGGGCCCGGGAGTCCCGCGACGGGGTGGACGTGGTCCGCGACCTGTGGGACTCGTGGGAGGACGACGCGGTCATCAGGTCCGTGGCCACCAGCCGCTATCTCGACCGCGACCGGCTCCACTACATCGACTTCACCGGCGACACGTACGCGGTCAAGGGCCCGGCGATCGTGCCGCGCCCGCCCCAGGGACAACTCGTCGTCCTGGGCAGCCCGGACCGGGTGCCCGCCGGGCTGCTCGACGTCGCCCTCGTCGCGGGCCGTGACCTCGCATCGGTCGGGGAGGCCGCGGTCGCTGCCGAAACCCCTCTCGTCCTCGCCGAGTTGGAGGTCGCGCTGGACACGCCGGACGCGACCGGTGCCGAGCGGGTCGCCGACCTGGAGCGGTACGCGCCCTGGACCGACCGCGGCCGCCTGCGGCACGTCGGCTCGGCGGAGCAACTGGTCGCGCTGCTGGCCGAGTTGAGCGCCCACGTCGACGGCGTACGACTGCACCCGCTGGTCCTGGACGAGGACCTGGGCGTCCTCTCCCGTCTCGTCCTGCCCGCCCTCTCCGCGCGTCGGCTCGTCGCCCGCCCGCTGCCCGGTACGTCCCTGCGCTCGACCCTGGGTCTGGAGCGCCCCGCCAACCGCTTCGCCGCCGCAGCCGCGGTCGCTCAGGAGGACACCCGATGACCCGCACCGATCCCCTCGACGTCCCCCGGCCCGACGCACAGCTCCACTTCGGGGTCTTCTTCCAGGGCGTCAACCACTGGACCGTGTGGTCCGCGCCCGAGAGCGGCTCCCAGATCGACCCCGCTTCCTTCCGCAAGGTGGCGCAGACCGCCGAACGGGGCCTGTTCGACGCGTTCTTCCTCGGCGAGGGGCTGCGGCTGCGCGAGGTCGACGGCAAGATCCACGACCTCGACGTGGCCGGCCGGCCGGACGCCATCACCCAGCTCACCGCGCTGGCCGCCGTCACCCGCCGGATCGGCCTGGTCTCCACCTCCAACTCCACCTTCAACGAGCCCGCCGACCTCGCCCGCCGCCTGTCCGGGCTCGACCTGCTCTCCGAGGGGCGCGCCGGCTGGAACGTGGTGACCACGGACAACGCCTGGACCGGCGCCAACTTCCGCCGCGGCGGCTACCTCGACCACGCCGACCGCTACCGGCGCGCCGCCGAGTTCCTCACCGTGGCCCGCGCGCTGTGGGACGGCTGGGAGGACGGCGCCATCGCCGGCTCCGCGGATGCCCCGGCCTGGTCGGCATCCGGCGCCGTACGCCAAGTGCGCCACCAGGGACCGCAGTTCGACGTCGACCTCGCGCCGACCCTGCCGCGCAGCGCCCAGGGTCACCCCGTCATCTTCCAGGCCGGGGACTCCGGCGAGGGCCGTGACTTCGCCGCCCGCCACGCCGACGTCATCTTCTCCGCGCACGGCAACGACTTCGACGACGCGCTCGCCTTCGCCGAGGACCTGCGGCGCCGGCTGCGGGCGGTCGGACGGCCCGACGACGACCTGCGGATCCTGCCCGGCACCGAGATCATCATCGGCGCCACCGAGGAGGAGGCGCAGGAGAAGAAGCGCTGGCTGCGGCTGCAACAGGTCACTCCCGCAACGGCGTTGGGGGTCGCCACGCTGCTGTGGGGCATCGACCTGGCCGGCCGCGACGCCGACGGGCCGCTGCCGAAGGAGGACCCGGTCGTCGCGGAGAACGACGGCTCCTTCGGCGCCCGCCGCGTCGCGGACCCGCGTGCCGTGGTCGCCGAGTGGCGTGCGAAGGCCGAGGCCAACGGCTGGTCGCTGCGGGAGACGGTCATCGCCCTCGGCCCGCAGCGCGGCCACGTCGGCACCCCGTCCGGCCTCGCCGACAAGTTCGCCCACTTCGTGCGGCACGGCGCGGTCGACGGCTTCAACGTCACGCCGTACCTGATCCCGGACGGCCTCGACGACATCGTCGACCTGCTCGTCCCCGAACTCCAGGAGCGTGGTGTCTACCGCACGGAGTACACGGGTACGACGCTCCGCTCGCACCTGGGCCTGCGCGAACCGCTCACGCACCGGTCCGCCGCCGAACGGCGGGAGGCGGGCTGACCGCGCCGGATCAGGTGGTCTGGGGCGGCGGCAGGTAGAGGTGGCTGAGGTCGTCCGGCACGGGGTTGGCGGGTCGGAACAGCGGATCCGACTCGCCGTCGGCGGCGGTCGCGGGAGCGTCGGTGAGGCGCATGCGCTCCCGCAGCCGCCCGTAGAAGTCGGCGGGCGCCAGCCGGACAAGGCGCAGGGGTCGCGGCGCGGCGATCACGCCGATCCAGTCGCCCGGTTCGAGGACCCCGCGCGGCTGTCCGTCGACGCTGACGGCGGCCCGGCCCGAGTGGGGCAGGACGCGCAGCGCGATCGGCTCGTCCGCGTTCGCGATCACCGTACGGTCGAAGGTCATGTGCGGGGCGACCGGCGTGAACACCACCGCCCGCATCCGGGGTGAGAGCACCGGACCGCCGGCGGCGAAGCTGTAGGCGGTGGAGCCGGTCGGGGTCGCGACGATCGCGCCGTCCGCGGAGTACGACGCCAGCAGCCGCCCGGAGATGTACACGCCGAGGCTCACCTGGCGGTCCCGGGCCAGCTTCTCCACCACGATGTCGTTCAGCGCGGTGACGTCCAGGGCGACGCCCCAGCCGTCCTCCGTCGGGTCGGCCTGCGGCGGGGGCGGAAGCGCGGGTCCGCGCCCGTAGCAGAGGATCTCCTCCATGTCGGAGGGCATCTCCAGCGGCTTGGACGCCCGCATGGTGAGGGTCATGCGCTCCTCGCAGGTGGATCTGCCCGCGTGCACGGCCTCCAGTGCCTCCTCGACGTCGCCGACGGCGGTCTCGGTGAGGAAGCCGACCTTGCCGAGGTCGACGCCCAGGACCTGGATGTCCTTCTTGGCCGCGATCCGCGCCCCGCGCAGGAACGTGCCGTCCCCGCCGAGGGTGACGATGAGGTCGGGCATCCCGGCGGCCCGCATCTCCTCACGACCGCTGCGCCGCCGCTCCTGTCCCTGCCACACGTCGATGTCGGCACAGCCGATGCCGTGCCCGGCGCACCACTCCCGCACGGTCTCGGCCCCGGTCACCGCCTCGGGCCGACCTCCGTGCACGACGAGTCCCACGCGGCCGATCGGCATGTCGTCTCCCGGGCTGTCGACGGATCAAGGGGCCGTACGCCAGCCATGGTCACAGTTCGGGCCGGGGTCCGCCACGGGATCGCTCCGCTCGGGTCGACCGGGTGACGGGGACTCCCGCCGGGCACGGCCGCCGGCCCCATGACGGACTACCGTCCCGCCGACCGACTCCCGCCCCGCCGCAGCGGTGCCTCCTTCGGGTCCAGCAATTGGGCGGCGATCCCCATGAGGACCAGGCCGGTGGCGATGAGGAGTCCGTCGGAGATCACGATCCCGACGATCAGCACGACCGCGCCGAGGGCCAGGCCGTACCAGAGGCCGGTGCGCCGGTACTCGCGTGGCCGTGCCGGACGCCCGGCACGCAGGGCGTGGGTGAAACGGGGATCGTCCTGTTCGAGTCGCGCTTCAAGATCGGCCAGTCGTTCGGCGTCGTTCCGATGCACGGCTGCTCCTTCCCAGAACCGGCGCGGCCCTGGACAGGGCCTTCCCTCAGCATTTCCTCCTGCCGACCTCACTCACCATCAGGCTCGACTCTCGACTCCCCGGATGGCCGGGACCTCGTCCTCGGCGTCCTCCGGTTCCGCAGACGCCCCTCCCGTCCCGGCGCTGTCACCCCCGCGCGGCAAGGCGTCACGCGCCGCCCGCAGCGCACGCGCGAACAGCTCCGCCCGGCCCGCCAGCACAGGACCGAGAACGGCCAGGACGAGGACGTACCCGGCGATGAACGGGGCGAGTCGCCCGTCAAGTCCCGCGCTCGTCGCCATCGCCGCCAGGATCAGCGCGAACTCGCCTCGCGCCACCAGGGTGGTGGCGATGTCCGCGGCGGTGTCGAGGCCGTAGCCGTACAGGCGGGCGACGAGCAGGCCCGCGACGATGTTCACGGCGACGGTCAGGGCGGCCGCGGCGGCGACAGGACCGGCGACGGATGCCAGGTCGCCCGGGTCGATGGCCAGCCCGAAGGCGAAGAAGAAGATGGCCGCGAAGGCGTCCCGGAGGGGGTGCACCAGTTCGCGGATGCGGGGCGCGGAGGGCGTGCCGGCCAGGATCAGGCCGACCATGAACGCGCCGATGGCGTCGGCGACGCCGAGGACCTCGGAGACGCCGGCGACCAGGACTGCGGCGCCGAGGAAGCTGATGACGAGCAGTTCGCTGTCCTTGGTCGCGATGAGGCGGCCGACGAGGCGGGTGCCGTAGCGCGCGGCGGCGGCCAGCACCAGCAGGAAGCCGAAGGCCTTTCCGCTCTGCAGCACCATCTCGCCGACGCCCTCCGCACCGCCGATCACCGGCTGGAGCGCGGCGAGGTACAGCGCGAGGAAGATGTCCTCCACCACGATCACACCGAGGATCAGCCGGGTCTCGGGGCGGCCGATGCGCCCGAGGTCGATGAGGATCTTGGTGACGATCGCGGAGGAGGAGATCCCCAGGACACCGGCGAGCACCAGCGCCTCGCGCACGCCCCAGCCGAGCGCGAAGCCGAATCCGAGGCCGGCGCCCACGTTCAGCAGCAGATAGATGCCACCGGCGGACAGCAGTCGGCGGCCGCCACTGCGCAGGTCGTCGAGGTGGAATTCCAGGCCCAGGTAGAACAGCAGCAGCACCAGTCCGAGCGCGGAGAGCATCTCGAAGTCGTGCGCGTCCTCGACCAGGACCAGGCCCGGGGTGTGCGGGCCGAGCAGGATCCCGGCGAGCATGAACAGGGGAATCGTCGGCAGCCCGATCCGGCCGCCGAGCCGCGCGAGCAACGCGGCCGCCAGGAACGCGCCGCCCATGGCCAACAGGGTGTCAGCGTGTCCCACGGGTCACCTCCTGTCGGAGGGCGCGGGTACGGGTTGTCCGGATGTCTCGGGCACTGGGTGTCTTCGACTCACGGTGATGGATGAGGAGTTCTCTTTCGTCGGAGGTGCAGGAGCCACTCCGACGATCACACGCACAGGGGGCCGGTCACCATCCGTGACGGCCCCCAAATTCGTTAGCTCCGCTTGCGGCCGACGCCCGCGTACACCCAGTACTCCGAGGGGTTCTCCGGGATCTCGTCCTCGGGGTCCGGGCGCCACAACGGTACGTGGACCAGGCCCGGTTGGACGAGGTCGAAGCCGTCGAAGAGGTGCTGGATCTCGTCGCGGGAGCGGGCGGTCACCGGGGAGGTGGCTTTGGCCTTGTACAGCTGTCCGACGGCGGCGGCCGTGTCGGGGCGGTCCTCGTTGGTGGCGTGGGTGAGCGCCAGCCAGCCCTGTTCGGGCAGCGCGTCCCGGAAGGCGGCGACGAGGCCCGCCGGATTCTCCTCCGGCGTGACGAAGTGCAGGATCGTGATCATCAGGACGGCGACGGGCTGGTCGAGGTCGATCAACTTCCGTACCTGCGGGGCGGCCAGGATGTCGGCGGGCCGGCGGATGTCGGCGTCGAGGATGTCCGCGCCCGGGTTGTCGGCCAGCAGGGCGGCGCTGTGCGCGACGGCCACGGGGTCGTTGTCGACGTAGACCACCCGGCTGTCCGGGTCGGCGGCCTGGGCCACCTCGTGGACGTTGCCCTGGGTGGGGATGCCGGAGCCGAGGTCGATGAACTGCCGTACCCCGGAGGCGATGAGGAAGCGGACGGCGCGGCCGAGGAAGGCGCGGTTGGCCCGGGCCAGGGTGCGGACCTGGGGGTCGATGGCGGTGAACGCCGCTACCGCCTCCCGGTCTATGGCGAAGTTGTGCTCGCCGCCCAGCATGGCGTCGTACATGCGGGCAACACTCGCCTTGTTGGGCGTTGCGTCCTCCGGGAGACCCTGCTGCACCACAACTCCCATGCGTCTCGGTGTACTTGACGTCCCACCATATAGTTCTCCCCGTTGCGGCGAGGCGCCTGCGCCTGGCACGCGGCCGATCCCGGCCCCACCCGGAAAGGCAAGACCCTGCGCGACGAAGCCCGCCACCTACCGGACGGTGCGCTCTCCTCCATGCCACAGCGCCGTCGTCTGTTCTTCTCCCCCGCGGCCGATGTCATCGGCTCCGAGCTGGATCTGCACATGACGGGAAGTCATGTCGTGCACGCGCTGACACCGGCGTTCTGCGACGCGGCGTCCGTGTACCTGCTGGAGCGGTGGCTCCTGGAGGAGAACGCCTACGCGGGCTCCGATCCGCCGCAGGTCGAGGCGCGCCGGCTCGCGCTGCGGGTGGGGGCGGAGGCGGCCGAGGACTGGGAGCCGCTGCTGCCCGTCGACCAGGTGCTCGTCTTTCCGCGGGAGACGCCGTACGCCCGTGCGCTGGCGGACAAGCGGTCGCAACTGCTCGACGCGGTGGACCCGCACACGAGCGAGCGGCTGAGCGCGACCGGGCCCGACGACGAGGGCATCCGCAGTCTTCTGGAGAGCGAGTCGTTCCTGGTCGTGCCGCTGCATCTGCGGGATGTCGCGGTCGGGTTCATCGCCTGCACCCGCGGTCCGGACAAGCCGCCGTTCGAGCGCGCGGACGCCGTCGCCGTGGAGCGGCTGGCCGCCCGGGCCTGTGTCGCGCTGGACAACGCGCGGCGCTACGAGCGGGAGCGGCGCACCGCGCTGGCCATCCGCAACAGCCTGCTGCCCACGACGGACCACGACTTCCCGGGCTGCCGCATCGCCCACGGCTATCTCCCGGCGGGCGACGGCAACATCATCGGCGGCGACTGGTTCGACGCGCTGCCCCGGCCGGACGGCCGCGTGGGCCTGATCGTCGGGGACGCCATGGGGCACGGTCCCGAATCGGCCGTCGCCATGATCCAGTTGAGCACGGCCGTCCGTACCCTCGCGGGGCTCGACCTGTGCCCCGCCGATCTGATGAACCGTCTCGACGCGCTCGCCGCCGCCATCCCCGGCGCCTCCTTCGCCACCTGCATGTACGCCGAGTGGGATCCCCGGAAAAACACCTGCACGCTGGTGGGCGCCGGCCACCCTCCCCCACTGGTCAGGGACGCGGACGGACCGGCCACCCCGGTCGTGCTCGCCAACGCCGGTCTGCCCCTGGGTCTCGGCGCGGGGCGCTACGAGACCACCGTGCTGACCGTAACGAAGCCGACCCTGCTGGTCCTCTACAGCGACGGGCTCGTCGAGTCCCGCCAGTGCGACATCGAGGAGGGCATCGACCGCCTCGCCCACGCCCTCGACTCCGCCGTCACGCGGAAGCCCGGTGACGACGATCTGCGGTCGCTGTGCGAGGAGTTGCTGGACGATGCCGCCGCTGCGCCGGGCGCGGACGACCGGACGGTGCTGCTCGCCGAGCTGACACCCTCGTAGCACCGCGCCCGCCACCCTTCCCGGCCGTCAGAGGCAGGCGCCGCTCAGCGTCGCCCACACCGCGTTGCCCTTCGTGCGGGTCGAGCGCTCGGCCCCCCAGGCGTCGGCGACCTCCTGCACGATCAGCAGCCCGCGGCCTGTCTCGCAGTCGACGGTCGGCCGGCCCCGGGCCGGGGTGAGCGCGGCGCCGTCGTAGTCGTGGACCTCGACCCGCAGCCGCTCCTCGCCGATGACCGCGACGCCGCACAGGACCCGCGAACTGAGCGTGTGCACGACGGCGTTGGTGACCAGCTCGGACACCAGCAGGACGGCGTCGGCGCACAGTTCGGCCGGCACCCGCCACGAGCGCAGACAGGAGCTCACGCCGTGCCGGGCGGCTCTGACGCTCTCCCGTCTGGCGGGCAGTTCGAACCAGTGGGACCGGTCGGGGCCGGGGGTGTCTAACAAGGAGGAGAGGGAAGTCGTGTGGGGGGACACGGTGTTCGCCTTCCGTGGGAGGACGGGCGCAGCGGGGTGAGCGAGGAGGCGTACGACTGAGAACGGCCGCCCCCGGTCGGGGTGTTCGAGGCACGGCCGGACGATCCGAACGCCTTGCCACGCCAACTCCACGGAGTAGGCGGCATGTTGACTGACGCGTGGGCGCGCTCGGGTTGATCGCTCACTCAACCAATCATGCTCGTAGTTGACTTCATGCTGCAACCGACTCCCTGATAATTTCACCGGGAGGTTATCCGTATGGTGGCATCATCAAGTCGTTGTCAGACCGCTGCTGGTGACTGTCCTTCAGGAGGTAGGGCGTGAACGAGGCTCGCTCGGGCAGTGGCGCCAGTGCGCCCACCGTTCTCCGCATGATCCTCGGCCGACGGCTCCAGGAGCGGCGGCAGAGCGCGGGCGCCTCGCTGGAGGACGCGGCGACCGCGCTGCGGGTGACGACGCTGACGATCCGCCGGCTGGAGAAGGCGGAGGTCGCCCTCAAGCCGCTGTACGTCGAGAAGTTGCTGGAGACGTACGGGGCCGACCGGCAGGAGATCGACGAGTTCGTCGCCCTCGCCGAGCAGGCCAACGAGCCGGGCTGGTGGCACGCCTACCGTGACGTCCTGCCCACCTGGTTCTCCGCCTATGTGAGTCTGGAGAGCGGCGCCAAGACCCTGCGCACCTACGAGCCGCACTACGTCACGGGCCTGCTGCAGACGTGGGGGTACGCCCGTGGCGTGCTGCGCGGCGGCTTCCCGAACGAGAGCGAAGAGGACCTGCGCAGACGGGTCGACCTGCGGTTACGGCGCCAGAGTCTGCTGACCCGAGCGGACGCGCCCACGCTGTGGGTCGTGATGGAGGAGGCCGTGCTGCACCGCGTGGTGAGCGGCCCCGAGGTGATGCGGGAGCAGATCGACAAGCTCCTGGAGATCTCGGAGCTGGAGCACGTGAGCCTCGACATCGTCCCGTTCACCGCGGGCGCCCACGTCGGCGCGTGCGCCCCCTTCACCTACTTCCGGTTCGAGGAGCCCGAGCTGCCGGACGTCGTCTACAGCGAGATCCTGTCCGCCTCCATGTACCTGGACCAGCGTTCCGACGTCTCCGCCCATCTGGAGGCGCACAACCGGATGTCGCTGCTCACCTCATCGGCGGACAGCAGGGCGCTCCTGACCCGTATGCGCAAGGAGTACTCATGACCACCACCAGCAGCGTCTACAACGGGATGCCCGCTTCCGACCTCGGCGAGCAGGGCTGGGAATGCCCCTGGAGCGGCCCCAACGGGGGCCAGTGCGTGGAGACCAAGCGACTCGCCGACGGCCGGGTCGCGATGCGGCAGTCGACGGATCCGGCGGGCCCCGCCCTGATCTACACGCCGCAGGAGATCAGCGCGTTCGTCGAAGGGGTCAAGAAGGGCCTCGCCGATCACCTGACGGTCGGTCGCGCCGGCCGGCACGTCAGCGCACACCAGTTGAAAGGGACAGCATGACCACCCCCCACGCAGCGCGGGACATCGACACCAGCAGGCCGCACTCCGCCCGGATGTACGACTACTACCTGGGCGGCAAGGACCACTTCGAGATCGACAAGACGGCGGCCGAGTCGGTCGCCGGGGTCTACCCCGGCATCTTCGTCTGCGCCCGCGAGAACCGCGCCTTCATGCACCGGGCCACCCGGGTGCTCGCGCGGGAGCACGGCATCCGCCAGTGGCTGGACATCGGCACCGGCATTCCCACCGAGCCGAACCTGCACCAGGTCGCGCAGTCCGTCGTGCCCGACGCCCGTGTGGTGTACGCCGACAACGACCCGTTGGTCCTCAAGTACGCCGAGCGGCTGATGCGCAGCACGCCCCAGGGCCGCACCACGTACATCGAGGCGGACGTGAACGACCCGGGCTCGCTCCTCGACTCACCGGCGCTGTCCGAGGTCCTGGACCGCGACCAGCCGATCGCGCTCTCCCTCAACGCGCTGATGCACTTCGTCACCGACGCGCAGGACCCGTACGGAATCGTGAGCCGGCTGCTGGACTTCCTGCCCTCCGGCAGCGCGCTGGCGCTCAGCCACTGCACGCCCGACTTCGACCCGGACACCTGGCAGAAGGTCACCGACATCTACACCAATGCCGGTACGCCCGTGCAGTTCCGCTCGCAGAGCGCCGTGGCCCGTTTCTTCGAGGGCCTCGACCTCCTGGAGCCCGGCATCTCGGTCGGCCACCGCTGGCGCCCGGACGCGGCGGCGGCCACGGCGACCGACGACAGTGCGGAGCCGCTGACCGACGCGGTGGTCAGCCTGTGGACCGGCGTGGGCATCAAGCCCTGACCGGTCCCTGGCTCAAGACGCTCAAGGGACTTGCGCGGAAGAGTGGGGCGTGCCTGTCACGCCCCACTCTTCCGCGCACTGGGTTCGGCGTACTGGTTCGTCCATCGTTCATACGGCACTCACTCGCGCGAAGGCATCCGTTCGGGCCGGGCAGGAAGGGTCCTGGCGGCCTGTCAAACGATCTCAGGACGGATCTTCGTGACCGAATCGCGCGTTCGCCGCCGGCACCGCACCTTCCGCTTCTTCCTCGTCGGGATCGTCGCCCCGACGCTGGCCGTCGGCGCCCTCACGGCGTCCCCGGCCCACGCGGCGGCGGCCGACGACATCCGGATCAACGAGGTGGTGACCACCGGGGACGTCAACGACTCGGTGGAGCTGTACAACAGGGGCACCGCCACGGTCGACCTCTCGGGCTGGATCCTCAAGGACGACAACAAGAGCTCGAAGTACGCGATAGCGTCCGGGACTTCGCTCGCCCCGGGCGCCTTCCGGGCATTCGACGTCCATGGCGCGTTCGGTCTCGGCTCCGCCGACCAGGCCCGCCTCTACCTCCCGGACGGCAGCACGCTGGTCGACAGCTTCACCTGGTCCGAGCACTCCGACCCGTCGTGGTCGCGCTGCCCCGACGGTACGGGCGCTTTCGGCTCCGCCGCGCTGACCCTCGGCGGCCCCAACGCCTGCGGCAGCGGCGGCATTTCGCCGACGGCCTGGCCCGGCGGCAGTTCGGTCGCGACCGCCGACGCCTCCAACGCGTTCGGCTCGGATCTGAGCGGCCTCTACCAGGAGGGGAACGTGCTGTGGGCGGCGCAGAACAGCGGCAAGCTGTGGCGTCTGGTGCCGAACGGCTCGACCGCCTGGAAGGCGGACACCACCGGCGGCTGGACCTCCGGCAAGTCCCTCCGGTTCCCCGGCGGTTCGGGTACGCCGGACAGTGAGGGCGTCACGCTGACCGGCGCCGGCGCCACGGGCGGCGCGTACGTCGCGAGCGAGCGCAACGCGGACTCGTCCGGCACCAGTCGGCTGTCCGTCCTGCGCTACGACGTCGGCTCGACGAGCAGCACGCTCACGGCGACGAAGGAGTGGAACCTGACCTCCGACCTGCCGTCGGTCGGCTCCAACCTCGGCCTTGAGGGCATCACTTGGATCCCCGACACCACCCTGACGGCCGCCGGCTTCAAGGACTCCTCGACCGGCTCGGCCTATGACCCCGCCCGCTACGGCGCCCACACCGCCGGGGTGTTCTTCGTCGGCGTCGAGGGCACCGGCACGCTCTACGGGTACGTCCTCCAGGACTCGGGCACCTTCACCCGCGTCGCGACCATCAGCAGCGGCATGGCCGGTGTCATGGAAGTCCAGTGGGAACCGCAGGCTTCCCGGCTTTGGGCCGTGTGCGACGACACCTGCGACGGCCAGCACCGCACGCTGAAGATCGACTCCTCCGGCGCCTTCGCCACCACGGCGATCTACAATCGCCCCTCGGGCATGGCCGACCTCAACAACGAGGGCTTCGCCGTGGCCGGTGCCGACGCGTGCTCCGGCGGCACCAAGCCCGTCTACTGGTCCGACGACAGCAACACCGGCGGCCACGCCCTGCGCAGGGGCACGATCACCTGCTGAGGCCGCGTCGGCCTCAGTGACCGTCGCAGCAGCCGTCCCTGCGCATCAGCCGGCCCACCGTGAGCCAGTCGTCCGCGGCGGCCACGGTGCGCCGGGCGGACGGCTCGAAGGCGGCGACCAACTCCTCGGTGGCGTACGGCACTCCGCCGCGCAGGACGGAGACCGTGCGCACGAGGTCGGCGAAGTCCGTGAACGGGTCACCGTCGACGACGGTCAGGTCGGCGAGCCTGCCCTCCTCGACCGTGCCCAGGTCGCGGTCGAGGCCGAAGAGCCGGGCGGGCAGGACGGTCGCCGTGCGCAGGGCCTGGGCCGGGGACAGGCCCCCGCGGTGCAGCGCGCGCAGGCCCAGGTGGAGGGAGAGGCCGACCGGGACGAGCGGCTGGTCCGTGCCGAGGGCGACGAGTCCGCCGGCGGCCAGGACCCGCCGATAGATGTCGGTCTCGGTGCGGAGGGTGGCGAGTTGGGCCGCCGTGGGCGGGACGCCGGCCGCCTGGGTCACGGCCGCGGTGTCCCACGGCGGCATCACCACGGTCACGCGCGGGTCGTCGGCGAGCGCGGGCTCCTCACCGAGCAGAGGCGCGGCGGTGAACGGCGTCGCGATGAGCGAGAAGCCGACACCGCGTGCGCTGTAGATCTCCACGACGTCCTGACCGGCACGGCCGGTCGCGGTGACCGCATGCCCGAACTCGGCGCGCTGCGTGGCCTGCAGATGGGTCGTCACATCCTGGCCGAGCTGCACGCCGGGCGAGAGCAGGTGGCTGCCGGCCCGCACTCCGAGACGTTCGTGGGCGAAGCGTGCGGCCTCCTCCATCACCCAACCCGGCGCCCGCACATAGGTCTTGACGAAGTCCCAGTCCAACGCCTCACCCCGTTCCAGGGACCGGTGGAGCCCCTCCCGGGTGCGGTGGGCGCGGCCCATGCTGTACGCGACCCGGGCCCCGTCGAGGAGTTCGCCGGTGGTCAGCAGGCGCGGCCCGGCGAGCTGTCCGCCGAGCACCGCCTCGCGGATGCGGGCCTGTTCGTAGGCGAACCCGCCGAGGGAAACGGCGGTGGTGATGCCGTAGGTGAGCTGGCCGACGGTCTGGCGTCCGCCATAGGTGCTCTGCCAGGGGTGGGTGTGGGTGTCCCACAGTCCCGGGACGACGGTTCCGGTCGAGGCGTCGACCCTGCGCAGGGCGGCCGGTCGTCCCGCCCTGTGCGGCTCCACCGCCGTGATGCGTCCGCCGCGCACCAGGATGTCGACGTCGTCGCGGGTCCCTTCGCCGGTGCCGTCCCACAGGCGTCCGGCGTGCACGACGACGTCGGCGGGGGTGGGTCTGGTGGTGTCGAGCGGGATGCGGACCGTGCGGGCGGTACCGCCGGTGACGGCGAGCAGCCGCAGTCGGCCGCCGGAGAGGTAGAGGAGGGTGGCGGAGTCGCCGGACCAGGAGGGGTGGTCGGCCGGTTCCGTGATGAGGGTGCGCAGCTCACCGTTCGGGGTGCCGTCGGGAGCGACGGGCAGCAGGCAGAGCGCCGACTCGACGATCACCGCCATCCAGCGGCCGTCCGGGGACCACACGGGCCCGGAGTCGTACCGGTCGGCGATCGACGTGTGGGGCGCGACCGTGTGCAGGCGATCGGTGCCGGTCGTGGTGTCGACGATCCGGATGACGTTGTAGCCCTCCCGGAAGCGGGAGTTGAGCCGGTTGCGGTCGCAGAGGGCGAGATACCGCCCGTCGGGGGACCAGCTGGGCCGACCTGGCTGCCCGCCCCCGCCGAGCGCCGTGACCAGGACGCGCTCCTCGCCGGACGCCAGGTCGCGGACGATCAGCCGGCCGGTCAGGTCGAGACAGGCCAGCCGCTGCACGTCGGGCGACAGTGCCGGGAACGTCCGGCCGCCGGTCGCGAGCGCGGTCTCCGCTCCGGTGGCGAGATCGTGCCGGTACACACCGAGGAGTCCGTCACGGTCGTCGACGTAGACGAGCGACTTCCCGTCGCGCGCCCAAGTGGGCCCGAGCAGATAACGCGTTGAGGACGCGGCGTGCAGTCGGCGCGGCGGGAGGCCTCCCGAACTCCGTCCCAGCCAAAGCGAGTTGAGGGCCGCGAAGGCGATCTGGCGGCCGTCGGGTGACAGCGCGGGCAGGTGCAGGGCGCGTACGGGACGGGCGCGGGCCTCTCCCAGGTCGTAGGCCTTCGTCCTGTACTTCGGCCGCCGCACGGGGAGTTCGCCCTTGAAGGGGACGGTCTCGGGATGTGCGGGGCTGTCCGGGCGTACGAAGGTGAAGGTGCCGTCGACGGTCAGGAGCAGTTCTCCGGTCGCCGTCCAGCGTGGGGGTACCGGCGCGATGTCGCCGGTGACCGGGACGGGACTGCCGTCGACGACGAGGGTGCAGGAGGCGTTCGGGGCGGCCGTGGTGCGCAGGTGGGCGAGGCGGCCGTCGGGAGCGAGGGCGGGGGTCATGACCTGCGCGGCCACGGTCTCCGTGTGGTGCACGACGACCGGGCCGGTGCCGTCGGCGGGGGCGGCGGCGACCGTACGGGCTTCCAGGGCCGCGCCCAGCGCGGTGGTGACGACCTTGGCGCGGACGAACAGGATGCGGGTGCCGTCCGGTGACCAGGTGGGGTCGAAGTCCTCCCACGGACCGTCCTGGAGCGGGCCCTGCTGGCCGGACACTCCGGTGACCCGGGTGATCGCGCCGGTGCGCAGGTCGAGGACGTGGACGCGGTAGGGGCTGCCGTCGACGGGGTCGCCGCCGCGTTCGGAGGCGAAGGCGAGGCGGGTGCCGTCGGGTGACCAGGCCGGGCCGCGGTCGTCCCAGGGGCCGTCGGTGCGTCGGCGCAGGTCGGAACCGTCGGGGCGGACGGTCCAGAGGTGGAATCCGCCGCCCCGGTAGGCGCAGAAGGCGATGAGCTCGCCGTCCGGGGCGTGGGTGGGGCGGTTGGGTTCCAGGTCGGCGGGGGTCAGCGGGTGGGCCGTACCGCCCGCGCGGGGCAACGACCACAGGACACCCTGCACTTCGGCGATCAGGCGGTCGCCGGAGGGTGCGAGGGTCGCCGAGCCGTTGGTGGCTCCGGTGAAGGAGAGGGACGGGAGGCCGGTGGCAGGTCGTGCGGCCACCGCGGTCGCGCCCACGAGGGGCACGGCGCCTGCGGCGGCGAGGAGTTGGCGGCGGGTCGGACGGAAGGAGGTGCTCCAGTCGCGGTCCATGCCACCACCCTGGCGTACCGGCCGTCCCTGCATCAACGCTGTTCACGGCCATCACAGTCACGTCACCCGGTTGGGCGGGCACCCGGATCGGCGGGGCGCCCGGAGCACCCGGGCTAGGAGTATCCCAACTGGCGCCTCATATAAGGGGTCATGAGGGTCTTCGCCTTGGCGAGGGTGGTGGTGCGGCCGCCCAGGATCGCGGTCTCGCCGCCCGGCACGGGCAGCACGGTCACTCCGTCGGCCGGGCCGAACGGCACGATGAAGGGGGTGCGGTGGATCGGCCGGTACAGGCGCAGGCCCTTGCGGTGCTTGCCGGGGTTGTTCAGGTAGCCGCGGATGTTCCAGGCGGCGAGGTCGGCCTGGGCGAGCGCGGCCGGGGTGATCTTGAGCTCGGTGGCGTCGTTCACGTCGCCGACGGCGAACACGTCCGGATGGCCCGCGACCCGCAGCGTCCGGTCGACCCGCACGTGTCCGGCCGGGTTGAGCCAGTCGCCGTGCCCGGCGAGCCGCAGCCAGAGCGTGTTGGGGGTGGTGCCCGTGGCCCAGAAGGACAGGTCCGCGGTCATGACGTTGCCGTACGCGTCGCGGTAGCTGCCGAACTCGTTGCCGGGCGACATGAAGGCGTCGAGCCGCACCTCCACGTCGTGGTCCTCCAGCCAGGCGCGGGCCTTGTTCCCGGCCCGGGCGCCGATGGTGGAGTGGAGCAGCGCCGGACCGGAGTGGGCGAGCGTGACCCGGGCGTCCGGCCGGGCCAGCCGGATCTCGGAGCTGAGTTCCACGCCGGAGGGTCCGCCGCCCACGACGAGGATGTGGTCGGCGAGCGAGATGCTCCGCTGATGCTCCGCGAAGGCCTTGCTCGCCTCCTCGGCGGTGGAGCCGGTGAAGCGGGCCGGTTCCGGGTAGTCGGCGCCGGTGGCGATCACGACCACGTCGTACGGGAGCCGCTCCCCCGTGCCGAGCACCACCTGCCGCTCGGCGGTGTCCACGCGGACCGCCTTGCCGACGGCCAGCCGGCCGTTGCGCAGCAGCCGGTCGTAGGGGATGAAGGGAGTCGCCGTCCACTCGGGGCGCACGCCTGCCCGCAGGGAGGCTATGCGGTGGAAGAACATCTCCTTGCGGTCCACCAGCGTGACCCGTGCGGTGCCGTCCAGCCGTCTGGCCAGCCGGACGCCCGCATAGCCGCCGCCTATCACTACCACGTCGCCGTGATGCACACCGAGTCTCCTGCGCCTGGAGGTGGGGGGAGACGAGTGCCCGTGGCGGAGGGGCCGCCGTTGGCCACTCGATGACGGTGAGCGTAGCGCTTGAACTCTAAAGCGCGGCACGGGAGTTGTGCGTGTCTTGTGAATCGGGGGGTTTCGTTCCGCTATGCGCCGGCAGCCTCGTGTTCGGCTGTCGGGGGGCCTGCCTTCGTTCAACTGTGGGACAGCCTGCGCGTATCGCGAAGGAAGGCAGCGGGCGTCGCTACTCGGCGGACAGCGCCTCCCGCATCGCCTTGGCGGTCCCGGCCGGGTCGTAGCCCTCGGGCACGCCCGGGACCAGCACGATGTCGCTCTCGATGTGCCGTGCCCGCAGGGGCGCGATCTCCTGGTACTCCGGCGAGTCCCACCAGGCCCGTGCCTCGGTCATCCCCGGGAAGGCGATCACGACGACGTGGCCGGGCCAACCGCCCTCCACCACCTCGTGCTTGGCCGCGTGCACGAGGAAGCGTCCGCCGTAGGGCTCGAAGGTGGCGGGGATGCGTTCGATGTACTCGGCGATCTCCGGGTGCGGGGCGGCCTCCTGCAGGTGGGCTATGGCGTAGGCGGTCATGTCGTCCTCCAGGTCGGCCGGTTGGCTACGCAGCCGATCGTGACATGGCCGGGCGGCGCGATCGATTACCTCGGAGGTAAGGCGGGCTGCGGCTTCGAAGGGCCCGCGGAAGGCCCCGCCGGTACGCCCACCGAAGTCCGCGCCGGATCTCCCGCCCAGAGCCCCGCCGAAGGTCCCTCGCCTTCACGGCAACCTTTCCCGACCCGGCGGCGACCTGTGGTCGGAATCTCCTGTCAGGGGTGGTCCGTTCGGGCCCGCCGGTCTCTTGTTCCACGTAAGGATGCAGTCGTGACACCTTCCTCGCACCGCCGTCCCGGCGGCAGCCGGCGCGCGGTTCTCGTCTCCGCCGTCGCCGTGGCGGCCGTCGCGCTGGTCGTGTCCCTGGTCATGGCCTTCCGCAGCGGCGGGGCGCCGGGCTCAGGACAGGTCGCGGCGGCTCCGGCCGCGAGCACCCGGACGACGACCTCGCCGGCGGCGTCCGCCGAGCCGAAGCCGTCCTCGTCCGCCGCCTCCCCGAGCACGACGGCCGCCTCCTCCCCCGCGTCGTCCCCGCCCGCGACCACCAAGGCCCCGCGGAAGCCGACGGCCACCCGCACCGCGCAGGCGGCGCCGGCCGCGGCGCCCGCGGCGGGGCGGATCCGGCCCGGAGTCACCTACCAGGGGCTCGCCACCAGCTACGACATCGGCAACGGGGACGGCGCCTGCTCGTACGGGCCGAGCACCGACACCATGACCGCCGCGATGAACCACACCGACTACGAGACCGCCAAGGCCTGCGGGGCGTACGTGCGGGTGCGGTCGGGGGGCGCCTCCGTGACCGTACTGATCAACAACGAGTGCCCCGAGTGCGCGCCGGGCCAGATCGACCTCAGCCGGCAGGCGTTCGGCAAGCTCGCCGCCCTCTCCAAAGGCCGGATATCGATCACCTGGAGCCTGTTGAGCCCCGCCACGAGCGACCGGCTCTCCGTCCGGTACAAGACCGGCTCCAGCCGGTACTGGTGCGCCGTCCAGCCCATCGGCCACCGAAACCCCGTGGCCCGTCTGGAGGTTCAGGCTGGTGGCACCTGGCGTGAGCTGGCCCGCACCGACTACAACTACTTCCTCTCCGAGAGCGGCAGCGGCTGCGGCGGCGCCCTGCGGATCACCGACATATACGGCGAGCGGCTGACCGTCGGCGCCGTCGCGGTGCGGCCCGATGTCGTCCAGGCGACCGGGGTCCAGTTCGCCCGGCACTGACCCGGTCTGCCTGATCCACGCCGGAACGGGCCCTCGAACGGATCGGTAGAGTGTGCTGTCCATGCCACAGAGACAGTGCTCCGAACGGATCCGTCCAGGCCAGACCCGGTGAGGGAGACACGGTGACCCTGCGCGAGGACGATCCACGGTCGGTCGGCGGATACCGGCTCGAAGCGCGGATCGGGACCGGCGGCATGGGCGTGGTGTACCTGGGTCGCTCGACGTCGGGACGGGCCGTGGCCGTCAAGGTCGTGCACACCAAGTACGCGGACGACCCCGAGTTCCGGGCCAGGTTCCGGCAGGAGGTGGTGGCGGCACGACGGGTCAGCGGCGCGTTCACCGCCCCGGTCGTGGACGCCGACCCGGACGCCGAACGGCCGTGGATGGCCACCGCGTTCGTCCCGGGCCGCACCCTCTCCGAACGGGTCGACGAGTCGGGCCCGCTGGACTGGCCCTCGCTGCGTCGCCTGGGCACCGAACTCGCCGAGGCGCTGCGGGAGATCCACCGCGCGGGGGTCGTGCACCGGGACCTCAAGCCCAGCAACGTGCTGCTGCTGGAGGGCGAGGGTGACGACGGGGCGGTCCGTGTCATCGACTTCGGCATCTCGCGCGCGGCCACCAGCGACGTCCGTACGCAGACCGGCATCGTGATGGGCTCACCCCCGTTCATGGCACCGGAGCAGTTCAGCCGGCCGCGCGAGGTCGGACCGGCCGTGGACGTCTTCTCGCTGGGCGCGGTGCTGGTCTACGCGGCCACGGGGCGCAGTCCCTTCGAGGCGGACAACGCCTATCTCGCCGCGTACAACACCGTGCACAGCGATCCCGAACTGGGCGAACTGCCGGGCCCGCTGCGCGCGTTGGTGTCCCTGTGCCTGACGAAGGACCCCGCGGGGCGGCCCACTTCGGGCGAGGTGCTGGAGGCGCTCGCCGAGGTGCCGGAGGAGCAGCCCGTCGAGGAGCCCGGCGACGTGCCGGCCCCGCTTCCGCTGACCGACGCGACCGACACGGCGATGCTCCGGCCCGCGCGGGACGCCGGCAACAGGGGCCGCAAGAGGCTGTGGACCGCCATCGCCGGCGCGGCGCTTCTCGCCGTCGTGGGCACGGCCGTGGTGACCCTCATGCCGGCCGGGGCGAGCGACGAGCCCGACGGCAGGGCCACGGCGACGAACTCGTCCTCGTCCTCCTCGACTCCGGCGGGCTGGAAGCCGTGGCACAACGCCCTGGAGCCCGACAAGGACTCGCCCATGGCGATGAAGCCGTCCTGCACACCGAGCGCCCTCGGCGTCTTCTGCTCCTCGGAGCAGATCGCGTTGATGCGGCTGAACCCCGCGACCGGCCGCACGGACTGGTCCAAGCCGATGAGCGAGAAGCAGGTCAGCAGCTTCTCGATCAACTCGCCGGAAGTCCACGACGGTGTGGTGTTCGTCAACAGCGCGGACCGCACCGAGGGCATGGACGCCTTCGACGGCAGGACCGGGAAGCGGCTGTGGCATCTGGACGGACCCCTCGGCCAGTACAAGCCCCTGGGCGAGGTGCTGCTGGTGCGCCTGGACCCGCTCGGGCCCGCCGAGAGCGCGCGCTATGCCGCGTACGAGCCGCGCACGGGCGAGGAGTTGTGGCGGCGCACGTTCAAGTCGTCCTCGGCCAGCCCCTTCTACGAGGGACCCAAGGGCACGCTCTACGCCGACCTGCGCGGCGGCTCCGGCGGCATCTCCCGGCTCGACGCGCGCACGGGCCGGGCGCTGGGCAGCGTGGACGCGCCCAAGGGCGACCTGTGGCTGGCGACCGTCCATGACGCGAAGGCGTACTACGCGCGCTGGGAGAACGACACGGGCGTCTCCGCGGCCTTCTTCATCCAGGACCTCGAGAGCGGCAGGAGCCGGCGGATCGACTTCCCCTGGAGCGTCGAGCCGGAGGCGCCGCCGCTCGTGGCCGGCGACACGATGTACATCTTCGACTACGGCAACGAGACGCTGCTCGCCCTCGACCTGACGCAAGGCAAGCCACTGTGGACCAGCTCGCGCGAGCTGCGCGTCTTCAGCGAACCGGCCGTCCAGGACGGGCGGTTGTACGTGACCATGCCGGACACCAGCGTCCTCGCCCTCGACCCGCGCACGGGCAAGGAGATCGGCCGCACCGACCCGTCCTTCGACACCTCGGGCCGCTCCTTCGAGGAGCTCTCCCCCAGCGGGACACCGCCGTTCCTGGTGGACGGGGTGCTGTACGGGGTGACCGGACCGGGGGTCTTCTCGGTCGCCGACGTCTCCTGAACCGACGTCGGGCGCCTGCTGAACCGACGTCGAGCGTCTGCTGAATCGGCGTCAAGAAGTATCGATTCAGCCAACAGACACTTGTTTGTGGCGAAAAAGTGAAGGAGTTGTGTTTGAGTCAGGATTGACTCGTGCCACCTCAAAGGGGGGACCTTTGGTGAACGCAACCATCTCCAACTTCCACTACGGTGCCGTGACTCTGGTCGCGGCCTATCTCATGGCCTGTCTCGGTGCGGCCCTGGGACTCCGATGCACCACACGCTCGTTGCGGCGCACCCGTAGAAGAGCCGGCTGGCTCGCGCTGGGCTCGGTGTCCATCGGCTGCGGCATCTGGACCATGCACTTCATCGCCATGATCGGTTTCAGCATCGACGGCTCGCTGGTCAACTACGACACCGGACTGACCCTGCTCAGTCTGATCGTCGCGATCGCGGTCGTCGCCGTCGGTGTCTTCCTCGTCGGCTACCGGGGCGGTTCACCGCTGAATCTGGGTGTGGCCGGAATCATCACCGGACTCGGCGTGGCTGTCATGCACTACCTCGGCATGGCAGCCGTCCACACCAACGGCACCATCCACTACGACACGACGACCGTGGCGCTGTCCGTGGTGATCGCCGTCGTGGCCGCGACGGCGGCACTGTGGGCGGCGATCTCCATCCAGAAGCTGTGGGCCAGCCTCGGCGCCAGCCTGATCATGGGAGTCGCCGTCACCGGCATGCACTACACCGGCATGGCCGCGGTCTCCGTGACGCTCGACGGCACCGGCGGCGCCGGGCAGTCGTCCACCAGCCTGATGGCGTTCCTGCTGCTGATGCTGGCGGGGCCGCTCGCCGTGCTGCTGGTCGCCGCGGTGATCGTGATGTTCGACCCGGACATGATGGTCGCGGAGGTGGATCCGGACCGGGTGGGGTGGACGCAGTCCGAGGGGGACGACCTGTTCGCGCCGCAGCAGCAGGGCCCGCAGTCGGGTCCGTACGCCTCCCGGTGACCGAACGGCCCGCCCCGGCCCGGCGACCGCCGTGCCGTCGACCCGGTCAGCCCTGGCCGGCGTGCAGGTGGCTGTGCGAGACCTCGGGCGGGCAGGGGCGCTTGGCGGCTCGGCGGTCGCGGCGCCAGTCGTCGATCGCCAGGGCCAGCGCGCACAGCACCGGCAGGACACCCAGGCCGACGGCGATCGCCACCGCGGCGGGGTAGTCGCGCCGGCCGGTGCCGAGGACGACGTAGAAGAGACCGGGCAGGGCGGCCGTACCGATGGATCCGCCCAGGCGCTGGCCGGTCTGGAGGGCTCCGCCGGCCGCTCCGGCCATCCGGACCGGGACGTCCCGCAGGGTCATGGTGACGTTGGGGGAGATGACGCAGCCGCTGCCCAGGCCGCCGATGAAGAGCGCCGGGGCGGCCAGCCAGCCCGCGCTGTCGGCGGGGGCGAGCCACAGGATCAGCGCGGTCCCGCCGAGGCCGAGCGCGACACCGGCCAGGCCGCAGACGGTCAGCAGTCTGCCGAACCGGTCCACCGACCGGCCCGCGAGCGCTGCGGCCGCGGCCGAGCCGATGGCGAACGGCGTGACCGTGAGCCCGGAGCGCAGCGGCGAGTAGCCCAGGCCGTCCTGGAAGAACAGGGCGAACACCAGCCACACACCGCTGAAGCCCACGAAGTACAGGGTGGCGATCGTGGCGCCGACGGCGTAGCCGCGGGTCTCGGTCACCAGGCGCAGATCCAGCAGCGGTTGACCCTCCCGGGTCACAACGCGTCGCTCCCACCGGACGAACCCCACCAGGCACACCACGCCCACGACGAACAGCCACCACAACCGCCGTACGCCACCGGACTCGGCCAGCACCAGCGGCAACATCAGCGCCAGGACTCCGCAGCCGAGGAGCGCGACGCCGCCCAGGTCGAGGCGTTCGCGGCGGCCGGGGGCGGTGACGGGGATCAGGCGCATGCCGAGCACCAGGGCGAGCGCACCGACCGGCACATTGACGTAGAAGATCCAGCGCCAGCCGTCGGGGCCGTCGGCCAGGCTGAGGATGAGGCCGCCGACGACCGGTCCCACGGCGCTGGAGATGCCCACGGTCGCGCCGAACAGGCCGAAGGCGCGCCCGCGTTCGGCGCCGCGGAACAACTGCTGGATGAGGGCGGAGTTCTGCGGGGCGAGGCAGCCCGCGGCGGCGCCCTGGGCGATCCGGGCCACGACGAGGAGCGTGATGTTCGGTGCGGCGCCCGCGGCGGCGCTGCACAGGACGAAGGCGGCGAGCGCCAGCAGGAAGATACGGCGTCTGCCGATCGCGTCACCGATCCGCCCGGCGGTCACCAGGACCAGGGCGAAGGCGAGGGCGTAGCCGGACACCACCCATTGGATGGCCGGTGCCGTGGTGTGCAGGTCGCGCTGCATGGACGGCAGCGCGACCGCGACGATCGTCACGTCCAGAAGGCTCATGAACCCGGCCACCAGGGTGACCCACAGCGCTTTCCAGCGTCGGGGGTCGGGGGTGTCGTCCGGCTGCGTCGGCACTGCTCCTCCTGCGTCGGTCCGTCACCTGTCCGTCCGGCAAGCATGGCCCGGTGGGGCGGGAAACGGATTCATTGACAGGGCGGCGGACGAAGAGACGGTTGGGGCTCCCGGGTCCCACGAATTCATCGGTGCGCACATACTCGATACGCGGGTGATCCGCCGACAGGAGGTGTGCGGGCGTATGCACGTATCTGGCCGCCGTGTCCTGACCTGGTTGCGGGACCACGATCCGGGGCTGGTGGCGACCCGTCGGGCCGGGCGCACGGCGCTGGTCATGCCCGGCCTGTTCGCGCTGTGCAGCCAGGTGCTGGACTCGCCGACGATCGCCACCTTCGCCGCGTTCGGTTCCTTCTCGATGCTGCTGCTGGTGGAGTTCACCGGGCCGATGTCGCAGCGGCTGCGGGCGCACGTGGGGCTGGCGGTGGCCTGGGCGGCGCTGATCTGCGTGGGCACGCTGGTGGCCCGGCAGACCTGGCTCGCGGTCGTCGTCACCGTCGTGGTCGGCTTCCTGGTGTTGTTCTCGGGCGTGGTCAGCTCGGTCCTCGCGGGTGCGTCGACGGCGCTGCTGCTGGCCTTCGTGCTGCCGGTTGCCTCGCCCGCGCCGCTCTCCGAGCTACCCGACCGGCTCGCCGGCGCCGGGCTCGCGGCGGTGGCCGCCATGCTCGCGATCTCCCTGCTGTGGCCCCGGCCCACCGCGGACCCGCTCGGCGCACCCGCCGCCCGCGTCTGCCGCGCCGCCGCGGCCCAGCTGCGCGCCGACGCCTCCCGGCTGGCCGGGGAGCCCGACGCGCCGAGCCCCAAGCAGTGCCGGGTCACCGCGGACGACGCCGCCGCCGCGGCGGCCGACCTGCGCACCGCCTTCGACGCCACGCCCTACCGGCCGACCGGACTGTCCACGGGCTCGCGCGCCGTCGTCCGGCTGGTCGACGAGCTGACCTGGCTCAGCGCCATCGTCGCCGACAGCACGCCACCGCCCGACGACACCGACCGCGCCGCGCCCGACTGCGACCGTGACGCCCATTCCGTACGACGGGCCGCCGCCACCGTCCTGGAACGCGCCGCCGATCTCCTCGACACCCCGCGCACCGCACCCGACGCACTGCGCGCCGCCTCGGCCGAGTTGCGTGCCCTCATCGACGGCATGGAGCACGGCGCCACCACCAGGCTGCCCGTGCACCGGCCGCGCCCCGGTACGGAGTCGGAGATCCGTGCCTTCATCGGCGCCCTGGACCTGTCCTTCCGCGCCCAGGAACTGGGGTTCGCCACCCTCCAGATCGCGGCCAACGTGGATCTGGCCGCGGCAGCCGAGCACCGGAGCTGGCCCGAGCGGCTCCTCGGCCACGAGCCGGACTCCGTCACCGGACCGCTGGCCTCGGCGCGGGAGCGGGCCGGCGCGCATCTCCAGCGCGAGTCGGTCTGGCTGCACAACAGCCTCCGGGGCGCGCTCGGCCTCGGCGTCGCGGTCGCCCTCGCCGACCTGATCAGCGCCCAGCACTCGTTCTGGGTGCTGCTCGGGACTCTGTCGGTGCTGCGCTCCAACGCCCTCAACACCGGGCAGAACGCCGTCCGCGCCCTGGCCGGCACCCTCGCCGGGTCGGTCCTCGGGGCCGGGTTGCTGCAACTGATCGGCGACCACGACACCGTGCTGTGGTTCCTGCTTCCGGTCGCCGTGCTCGTGGCGGGCATCGCGCCGGCGGCGATCTCCTTCGCCGCGGGACAGGCGGCCTTCACCGTCACCCTCGTCATCCTGTTCAACATCGGCCGGCATCCCGACTGGCACATCGTGCTGTTCCGGATCGAGGACATCGCCCTGGGCTGCGGGGTGAGCGTGCTGGTCGGTCTGTTCTTCTGGCCGCGCGGCGCCACGGCCGCCGTGGACCGGGCGCTGGCGGCGGCGTACACGGACAGCGCGCGCTATCTGGCGGGCGCGGTGCGCTACGCGGTCGGCCGCTGCGCCGCCGGTCTCCCGCCCGTCGCCCCGCCCGACGAGGAGAACCGGCAGGCGGCCGCCGCGGCCCGCCGGCTGGACGACGCGTTCCGCAGCTACCTCGCCGAGCGCGGCGCCAAGCCCGTACCCCTGGCGGACATGACCACTCTGGTCACGGGAGTCGTCGGACTGCGCCTGGCAGCCGATGCCGTACTGGGCCTGTGGCAGCGATCCGACGAGCAGCCCGCCGGTTCGGACCGGGCCGACGCCCGCCTCGTCCTCCTCGGCACCGCCGACGGGGTGTCCGGCTGGTACCGCACCCTGGCCTCCGGCCTGGACGAGGGCGCCCCGGTGCCGACCCCGATGCCGCCCGACCCCGCCGCCGAGGCCCGCCTGGTCGCCTCGCTGCGGCAGGATCTGCGGGACGAGAACGGCCGGGCCACGGACACGGCCGTCCGCATCATCTGGACCGCCGACCATCTCGACGCGGCCCGCCGCCTCCAGCCCTCGCTGGCCGCGGCGGCGAAGCCGGACACAGGGGAACGGGGTATCAACTCGGCTTCGCGCCCAGCCGGTTGATGTCCCGGCTGTCGAGGACGTGCCGCTCCTCCGCGCCCGGGTCGGCCGCCACCACGATCATGGCGCGGCCCAACGCCTCCGTGGTCGTGGTGTGACCGGGCGCGAGGCGGTGCAGGACGGGGTAGAGCCAGGAGGTCAGGCCGTAGATCACGCGGTAGGCGGACGTCTTGGAGACCGCCCCCTTGAGCGGCCGGATGTAGCCGGGCCGGAACATGTAGGCGTTCATCGGCAGTGCCAGCAGGGCGTTCTCCGTGCGCCCCTTCACGCGGGCCCACATCGTGCGGCCCTTCTCGGTGCTGTCGGTGCCCTCGCCGGAGACGTAGGTGAAGGTGAGCCCGGGGCTGCGTTCGACGAGGACGCGGGCGGCGGCCAGCGTGTAGTCGTACGTGATGCGGGTGTAGTCGGCCTCGTCGCGACCGGCACTGGACACACCGAGGCAGTAGAAGCAGGCGTCCAGGCCGGTCAGTTGCTCGGCGAGAGCGGTGAGATCGGTGAAGTCGTCGTGGACGATCTCGTGCAGCTTGGGGTGGCTGACGCCGAGCGGGGCACGGACCACCACGACGACACGGGCGACCGCCACGTCCTCCAGGCAGGCGTGCAGCACTCCATGGCCGACCATGCCGGACGCACCGAAGATGACGACGTTCACGAGCGGCTCCGTGAGGGGAAGTTGGGGGTCAGGGCGTGCGGGCGAGTTCGGTGTCGATGAACCGGTTGAGATGGCGTCGGGCGTCCTGCGTGCTCAACGGCGGTGCCTGGCGCAGGCGTTGCAGCGCGAGGCCGTCGGCGAGGGCGGCGAAGCGTACGGTGAAGCCGTCGAGGTCGTCGCCGGTGAACTCCCCGTCGTCCACGCCCCGTTGGGCGAGCGCCCGGATCTGCTGGTGCCAGGCCTCGTACCGCCTGGCCTGACCGCGCGTGAAGGTCTCGTCCGTGGCCTGGTCGCCCGCGTTCCAGTAGTCGAACCACATCCGCCAGTGCCGGTCGGTGTCCTCCGTGAACAGCGCGTCGACCAGCAGCCGCAGCGCCTCGGCACCCGTGTCGGCCCGCTCCGCGGTCTCGCTCAGCTCGGCGTAGTACCGCTCGATGTGCAGCACCATCGCCTCGGAGAGGATCTCCTGGACGCTGCCGAAGTGGTACGTGACCGTGCCGACGGACACCCCGGCCGCGGCGGCCACGTCCCGCACGCCCACGGCGGCGTAACCGCGTTCGGCGATCAGCGGGACGGCCGCCTCGACGATGAGGCGCCGGCGTACCTCGGTGGGCTGGCGGGTGCGGTCGGCGGCGGCGACGGCACGGCGCGGGGTCCTGGCGGCCGTCATCCGGACGTCCTCCCGACGGTGCGGTGCCATGCGCGCTTGACCACTGTCTCTCCGTTCGCCCGTGCCTCGATGCGGCTGTCCATGACGAAGTCCGCGGCCGTGGCGCGCAGCTCCGTGGACGCCATGATCTCAGCGTCGTAGCCCTCCCCGCGCCGCAGCCGGATCCGCCACTCCGAGACGGCCTGCGCCGACAGCGGGTCGTCGCTCCGAATCCGGTACGTCTCCCGCGCACTCTCCTCGTAGCGCAGCCCGTCGGGATACGTCCGCGAGCCCCCGTAGTTGGGGTCGACCTCCAGCGTCCACTCCCCCGCGGCCACGTCGTGCGTGACCAGCCGCTCCGGACGCGGCGAGGTCGGCGGGTCGTAGGTCACCCGCAGCGGCGGCGCCTGTTCGGGCTCCTCGAAGCGGATCGGCGGCTCCTCGCCGGGCCCGCGCACGGGCAGGAGTACGGCGCTCTCCGCCGGTACGACGCTCAGCTCCCCGCGTTCGCCGTGCGGCCACACCCACGGCCAGTAGGCGTCCGAGACGGCGACGCGGACGCGGTGACCGGGCGGGAAGGCGTAGCCGATCCCGGTGAGTTCGATCTCGACGTCCTCGTACGTCCCCGGGCTCCACTCCACCGCCTTGTCCCGACCCCGCCTGCTCAGCAGGTTGAGCACACCGCGGGTGACGAGCGTGGACGAGCCGTCGGGGGCCACGTCGCACAGCCGGGCGATCACATGGGCGCGCGGGGTGGCGCTGTCGAGGCGCAGCCGGACACGCGGTCGGCCGAGGATCTCGACGCGCTCGGTGAGGGGCTCGGAGTCGAAGCAGACCGAGCGGCCGTCCTCCTCGCGCTGATCGGGCGGCAGGTCGCTCGCGTTGCCGAAGGGGAAGAAGCGGCCGGCGTCGAGGCCGGTGTGCTGCGGCGACCGGACGAGTACGGGAGCCGTCCCCGCGCCCAACGGCCGTGCGTCCCAGTCGACTTGTGGCGAAGGCCAGTCGGTCTCCCCTACCCAGCGGCCCGGCAGCACGTCGTACGAGGTGGCGGGCGGGACGGAATCGGTGATCCACGCCCGCAGCAGCGGCTCCTCCATGGCCCCGGTGTCGATGCCCTTGAGGTGCTGGTCCCACCAGCGCAGGGTCTCCTGGAGGAAGCCGATCGCGGGTCCTGGCGGCAGGCCCCGGTCGGGGTACTGGTGCGACCACGGGCCGATCAACCCCCGTACGCGGTCCGCCGGGAGGTGTTCTACGAGGCGGAGCACCGTGTCGCGGTACGGGTCGTTCCAGCCGCCGACCGCGAGGACGGCCGCGTCGATCGCGGTGTAGTCCTCGCAGACGCTGCCGTGCCGCCAGTAGGCGTCGCGCTGCTGGTGTTCGAGCCAGGTGTGCAGGAAGGGTTCGAGGGCGTCGAGGCGCTCGCGCCACATCGGCACCCAGCGGTCGGCGCCGACGTTCGCCGGGTCCGGTGGGCGGGCGGCGAAGGCGAGCATGGTGCCGGCCCAGGCGAGCATGTCGATGCCGAGGACGGCACCGCCGGTGTAGTGGACGTCGTTGTCGTAGCGGTCGTCGGTGGAGCAGACGGTGACGATCGCCTTCAGGGGTTCGGGGGCGAGGGCGGCGATCTGGAGGGAGTTGAAGCCGCCCCAGGAGATGCCGAACATGCCGACCTTGCCGGTGCACCAGGGCTGCCGGGCAAGCCAGTTGACGACGTCGACGCCGTCGGCGAGTTCCTGTGCGTCGTACTCGTCGCCGGGTGCGCCCTCGCTGTCGCCGTGACCGCGGATGTCGACGCGCACCGAGGCGTAGCCGTGGCCCGCGTACCAGGGGTGGCGTTGGGCGTCGCGCGGGGCGGTCCAGTCGGTCTTGCGGTACGGGAGGTATTCGAGCAACGCGGGCACCGGGTCGGACTCGGCGTCGGCGGGCCGCCACACGCGCGCGTGCAGCCGGGTCCGCCCGTCCCGGGTGGGGATCCAGATGTCCTCGCGGACGACCTGGTGCTCGAACTGTTCGCGGTACTTCACGAAACTCCTTCCGCGACGGGGGTGTCGAGGGGGCGCCAGCGTCGGACCCGGTGGCCGCCGTCGCCCTGGTCGGTCCAGATGTCGTGCCCGTCCGCCGCGTCGGCCCAGTCGAGGGTGTCGTCGACGAAGGGCTGTGCGTCGGGGTCGGGTTCGAGGGCCGCCGCCATGAGCTGGCGTGTGTAGGGGTGCCCGGGTGCGGCGAACACGGCCTCCGTCGGGCCCTCCTCGACGACCACGCCGTGGCGCAGGACGACGACGCGGTCGGCGATGCCGCGCACGACGGCGAGGTCGTGGCTGATGAAGAGACAGGCCAGGTCGCGTTCGCGGCGCAGGTCGTCGAGCAGGCGCAGGACGTCGGCCTGCACGGAGACGTCCAGGGCGGTGGTGATCTCGTCCGCGATCAGGACGTCCGGTTCGCCCGCCAACGCCCGTGCGATGCCGATGCGTTGGCGCTGGCCGCCGGAGAGCTGGGCGGGCAGGCGCTCGGCGAGAGCCGGGTCCAGGCGTACGTCGGCGATGAGCCGGCGGGCCTGCTCGGTCGCCTCGGTGCGGCCGGTCGCGGTGCCGAAGAAACGCAGGGGGTGGCGGACCGCGTCACCCACGGAGCGACGGGGGTTGAGGGAGGTGTCGGCGTTCTGGAAGACGAGCTGGATACGGCGGCGCAGGGCGAGCGGGCGGCGGTGCGCGGGGCGGGCCAGGTCGCCGGTCTCGTGGGTCAGCGTGCCGCCGGACGGAGTGCGCAGGCCCGCCAGGGTCCAGGCCAGCGTGGACTTGCCGCTGCCCGACTCGCCCACCAGGGCGACGACTTCGCCGCGCCGGACGTCGAAGGAGACACCGTCCACGGCTCGTGAGCTGCCGTAGTCGATGGTGACGTCGTGCGCGGACACGGTGACCGGCGAGTCCTCGGGCACGACAGTCTTCGGACGCACCTCCCGCTCCCCCGCCTCGGTCACGACGGCGAGGCCGGTGTCGTCCAGGCGCGGGACGCTCGCCAACAGCCGCTTCGTGTAGGCGTCCTGGGGCTGGGCGAACAGCTGCCGGGTGGGCGCGGTCTCCACGACGCGACCCGACTTCAGCACGCACACCTCGTCGGCCATGTGGGCGACGACACCGAGGTCGTGGCTCACCAGGACGGCGGCCAGGCCGAGTTCGTCGCGCAGGGCGGCGATCAGGTCGAGGACACCGCGCTGGGTGACGACGTCCAGGCCGGTGGTCGGTTCGTCGAGGACGAGCACCTTGGGGCGGGCGGCGATCGCCATGGCGATGGCGACGCGCTGCTGCTGACCGCCGGAGAGTTCGTGCGGGTAGCGGCGGGCGAGTTCGGCGGGGCGGGGCAGCCGGACCTGTTCGAGGAGGTCGACGACGGGTACGGTGCCGCCCGCCTCCTCGATCTGCCGGCCGATCCGCATGGTGGGCGTCAGCGCCTGTCCGGCGTTCTGGCCGACCATGGCGACGGTCCCGCCGCGCAGCCGCCGCAACTCCCGTGCCGGCAGGGCGAAGACGTCCTGTCCGTCCACGTGGACCGATCCGCCGGTGACGCGGGAGCCGTGGCGCAGATGTCCGAGGAGCGTGGCGGCGACGGTGGACTTGCCGCTGCCCGACTCGCCGACGAGCGCGAGCGTGCGCCCCTTGGCCACGTCCAGCGACACCTCGTACACGACCGGCACGTCCCGGCCGCCCGAACGGTAGGCCACGGAAAGGGAGTTCACGGAGACGATGGAGTTCATCGGGGACCTCCCGGGGTCGAGGCCGCCGCGTGCCCTCCGGGAGTCGAGGTCGGCACCTGCCCTCCCTGAGTCGAAGTCGTCACGGGCTCCCCCGGGGCCGAGGTCGTCACAGTCCCTCCCTGATCCGGTCGACGCCCCACGCCTTGGACAGGCCGTCGGCCGCGAGGTTGAGCCCGACCACCAGCGTGGCCAGGGCGATGATCGGCGCGAGGCTCGCCATCGGGACGACGGTGATGGCGGTGCGGTTCTCGGCGACCATCAACCCCCAGTCGGGGGTGGGCGGATCGGCACCGAAGCCGAGGAAGGACAGCGAGGAGATCAGCAGCACGACCCAGGACGCGCGCATCGCGAACTCCACGCAGACGACGTCCGTGATGTTCGGCAGGACCTCCCGGCGCAGGATCGACCAGGTGCTCTCGCCGCGGGCCCGGGCGGCGGTGACGTAGTCCATGGGGACCACCGCGAGGGCGGCACCGCGCACGACACGGGCGACCTGGGGGACGTAACTGACGGCGATGGCAAGGACGATGACGGCCGGTCCCGTGCCGAGGGCGGTCACGACGACGAGCAGGGCGAGGATCGACGGGATGGACAGGACGGCGTCCAGGATCCGGCCGAGCACGTCGTCGAACCAGCCGCCCCGAAGGGCCGCCGCGCAGCCGACGACCGTCCCGAGCGCGACGGTCACCAGGGTGGCGGTGACGGAGACCCCCAGCGCGTAGCGGCCGCCGTACAGCACGCGCGCGAGGACGTCGCGGCCGTACTGGTCGGTGCCCGCCCAGTGGTCGGCGCTGGGGCCGAGCAGGGCGTGCGAGGCGTCGTTGGCGATGGGGTCGTAGGAGGTCAGGAGCGGGGCGAGGAGGGCGATCAGGACGTGGACGGCGACGATCGCGAGTCCGACCGTGGCCGTGCGGGAGGAACGCAGGGTGCGCCAGGCGCGGGCGGCGGCACGTGGACCCGGCGCGACAGCGACCGGGGTGGTGTCGAGGGTGGTCATCGGGTCCTCCCGCGGGTGCGGAGCCTGGGGTTGAGGGCCATGGCGCCGAGGTCGGCGGCGAGGTTGCAGCAGACGTAGACGATGGCGCTGACGAGGGCGACGGCCTGGATGACGGGCAGGTCGCGGTTCTGCACGGAGGAGAGCATCAGCTTGCCGATGCCCGGGTAGTTGAAGACGTTCTCGACGACGGCGACCCCGCCGACCAGCCAGGCGACGTTGAGGGCGATGACGTGCAAGGTGGGGAGCAGGGCGCTGGGGAGGGCGTGGCGGGTGACGATCCGCCAGGTGGACAGGCCCTTGAGGCGGGCCGTGGTGACGTACTCGCCGGCCATCACGTCGATCACCGAGGTGCGGGCCATGCGCACGATGTACGCGGCCATGACGACGGCCAGCGCGAGGGCGGGAAGCCATACGGCGGGCAGGAGTTGGCCGACGCTCGCTTCGGGGCCGTAGAGGACGACCGCCGGGAACCACGGCAGGGCGACCGAGAAGCACAGCACGAGCACGGTCGCCACCACGAACTCGGGGACGCTCATGCCGATCAGGCTGACGGTGGAGATGACGTGGTCGGGCCAGCGGTCGCGGTACAGGCCCGCGAGGATGCCGAGGACCAGGGAGCCGGTCACCGCGAACAGGACGGTGATCAGGGCGATGAGCGCGGAGTTGCCGAGGTACATGGCGACTTCGCCACCGACGCCCTTCCCGGAGACGAGAGAGGTGCCGAAGTCGCCGTGCAGGGCGCCCTTGATCCAGTCGAAGTACTGCTCCCAGGCGGGCCGGTCGAGGCCGAGCTGGTCGCGCAGGGCGGCCACGGCGTCCGGGGTGGCGTCCTTGCCGAGGATCTGGGTGGCGACGTCGCCGGGCAGGGCCTGCACGGCGAGGAAGACGAGGATCGAGGAGAGGAACAGCGTGCCGACGGCGGAGGCCAGTCGGCGGAGCGTGAAGGAGAGCATGGTCAGGCCCCCTTCAGGCCGATGCCGAGGTAGTCGAACTCGAAGCCGTGCTCGGCGTATCCGCGCACCTTGCGGGAGATGCCGACGAGCCGGTCGGCGAACATCGGGGTCATCGCCCCGCCCTTCTCGATCACCAACGTCTGTGCCTCGCCGTAGAGTTCGCGCCGTTTCGCGTCGTCGGTCTCGGCCCTGGCCCGGTCCAGGACGGAGTCGAACTCCTTGTCCGACCAGGCCGTCTCGTTGTACGAGGAGCCGCTGCGGAAGATCTGGGTGAGCAGCTGGTCGACGGGCCGGCCGGTGAACCAGTAGGTGGCCATCAGCGGCTTCTTCATCCAGATCTGCGTGTAGTACGAGTCTGCGGAGGCCGTCTTGACGCGGACGCGGATCCCGGCGCGTTTGGCGGAGTCCTGGTAGGCCAGCGCCATCGGCGTGAACAGCGGGTCGTAGGCGGAGGTGTAGAGGTCGACGGCGAGGCCTTCGTGCCCCGCCTGCTTCAGCAGGAACTTCGCCTTCTCCGGGTCGTGTTCGGGGTGCGCGGCGATGTGGGCGGGGTCGCTGGGCGGTACGGGGTTGTCCCAGCCGGCGGTGCCCGCGCCCTGGAGGGCGACCTTCACGACGTGCTCGGGGTCGTAGGCGAGCTTCATCGCCTGCCGGACGCGTACGTCGGTGAAGGGCTTGTCGGTGGTGAGCATCGGCAGGACGTACCACTGGGCGTTCTTCACGCGCGCGATGGTGGCCCGGTCCGAGGCGGCGACCACGCGCGCGGTGGCGAAGTCGAGGTTGGTCTGGGAGAGAAGGTCGACCTGGCCTGCCAGCAGGGCATTCGAGCGTGCCGACATGTCGGCGACCGAGTAGAAGTCGATCGCGTCGAGCACCGGGCGGCCGGCCCAGTGGTCCCGGTACGCCGTGACGCGGCCGGGTCCCGCCGGTGCGAACGACTCCAGCTTGAAGGGGCCGGTGCCGATACCGGTGCGGCCGATCGACTTGGCGCTGCCGTCGGGGACGACGTAGCAGTTGTAGTGCGTGAGCAGGCTCGGGAACTCGGCGTTCGGGGTCTTCAGCGGGACGACCAGGGTGTGGGCGTCGGGCGTGCCCAGCTTCGCGGGGTCGATGAGCGGGGCGAGGACGGCGGCCTGCGGGGACGCGGTCGCCTTGTCGAGGATGTGGCGGAGCGTGTAGGCGGCGTCGGCGGAGGTGAAGGCGCGGCCGTCGTGGAAGGCGACGCCCTGGCGTAGCCGGAAGGTCCAGGTGCGGGCCTTGCTGTCGCTCTCCCACGACTCGGCGAGATCGGGGGCGAGTTCACCGTCGACGCCGATCCGGACGAGCCGGTTGTAGAGGGCGCCCAGGTACTCGTACGCGGACAGGGAGCTCGCCGGGTCGAGGGTCTCGGCGTCGGAGGCGGGCGGCCGGGCGATGCGCAGGGTGCCGCCGCTGTCGGGGGCGCCCTGCCGCGCGGCGGCCGGCAGCACCGGCGTGGCGGCGGCCCCCGTACAGCCGGACAGCAGCCAGGACGCGCCGAGCGAGGCCACGGAGGCCGCGCCCGCGGCGAGCACCGACCGCCGGCGCGGGGGGTGGATGTCGGACATGGACCGACCGTCTCTCTCGCTATTCGTTCAGCGGAACGATTGAGTGAAGTGCGTGAACGATAACGAGACGACGCTTTCCCGCCAACCCTTCGGGCATGGAAATTAACCTCGCGAAACCCATCGGTAACGGGAGGTGGGGTGAGCGCGGGGTGAGTGGCGCGTGGACGGCACGCGAGGTGAGCGGTGCGCGCGGCAGGGGGCCGGTCCGGTCGGGGCCGACTCAGATGTCGGAGTCGATGCCCGTGATGATCACGGGTCCCAGCGGTGCGGAGTTCTCGTCCAGACCGGCCTTGCGCAGGGCGGAGTCCGCGAGGTCGCGGGCGTCCTGTTCGGCGTCGGCACGGCTGTCCGCCTCGACCTTCATGTGCAGGGTGAAGGTGTTGTCGTCGTTGACCGCGAGGACGTCGAGGTCCTCGGCGCTCCCCAGCTGGGTGGCGTGCGGGTCCGCCGGACGCAGGGCCCGGGTCAGCTCCGCCCTCGCCCCGGCCTCGATCCCGTCGGTGAAGGTGCCGGGCACAGTGACCACGTAGGTCGTCATGGTGATCCTTCCGTCGGGGTGAACCACCGTCTACCCAGCTTCGCGCCGCCGACCCACCCCTGTCGCGCCGGGTCGACGGGAGCGCGTCCCGCCTGCGAGAGTCCCCTTCGCACACCCACCCCCGGACCGGACCAGCGAGGGAAACCCATGGCGCGCATCACCGACAGCACGATTCTGATCGTCGGCGCCTCGTCGGGGATCGGGGCCGAGGTGGCCCGACTGCTGGCGTCCGGCGGCAACCGGCTGGTCGTCACGGCCCGGCGCGCGCCGGAGCTGGCGTCCGTGGCCGCGGAGGTCCGGGCCGCCGGGAGCGACTGTCTCGACCTCCCCGCCGACGCCCTGGATCCGCGGGCGGCGGCCGGGGTGGTCACGGCGGCGGTCGCGGAGTACGGGTCGATCGACATCGCGCTGCTCAACGCGGGCCAGGGTCCGGACCTGCGGATGGACCAGGTCGGCGTCGAGGACGTCACGCGGATCATGGCGCTCAACTACGACGTGGTCGTCAACTATCTGGTCCCGCTGATCGAGCAGCTGGGCGGTCAACCGGCCGGCGGGCTCATCGCGCACACCAACTCGCTGGCCGGGCTGATGGGCCTGCCCCGGCAGGGGCCGTACTCGGCGGCGAAGGCGGCCGCCCGTACGCTCATCGACGCCGCGCGCGTCGAACTGGCGCCCAGGGGAATCCGGTTCACCAGCATCCACCCGGGGTTCGTGGCGACCGACCGGATCAGCGGGGACGGTCTGCCCAAGCCCTTCGAGATCAGCCAGGAGCGCGCGGCGCGACTCGTCGTCCGCGCGCTGGAGAGGGAACCGGCGCAGGCGTACTTCCCGTGGGCCACGACGACGCTGGTGCGTACGCTGCGGGCCCTGCCCACGCCGGTCTCCTCCCGGGTACTGCGCCGCCTGGCCGCCGGATAGCCGGCGGCCGGGCGGCCAGGACCTGTCGTTCTGCGTCAGGAGCGACGCGTGCGACGGCCCGCGTACAGCGCGCCGGCGCCGAGGGCGACGACCAGCGCGGCTCCGCCGGCGATCGCGCCGACCGGCGCGCTGGAGCCGGTCTCGGCCAGCGGCGGACCGCTCGGGCTCGACTTGGGCTCCGGCGTGTTCGGCGGCGTCGTCATCGGCGGGACGTCCGGCGTGGTGGGGGGCGTGGTGGACGGCGCCGGGGTGGTGGGCGGCGTGTCCACGGGCGGGGTGCTGCCGGCCGGCGGGGTCGACGGCGTCGCCGGGGAGGTGGGCGGCGTCTCGGACGGCGTCGGCGACTCGGGCGTGCCCGGGGTGCACTCCTTGTCGCCGCCGTTCCAGGCCGCTATGAGGTGGTACGGCGTGTTGACGTTGCCCGGCTGGTACGGCAGCGGACCGTGGCCCGTGCCCGTCTTGCCGTCGTAGGCGATGTCGTCGCCGTACAGGTCGATCTGGCCGTAGCAGTCGGGGGACTTGACGGACAGCTTCTGCCAGGTCCGGCCCTTGTCGTCGGCGCCGGCGAGGTCGTCCTTGGTGAGGTAGACGGTGGCCTTGTCGACCATCGTCTGGTGGCCCGAGGTGTACCAGTTCGGGCCCTCGGTGGTGTATTCGGCCAGCGAGACCGGGTAGGTGCAGCCGTCGGCCACGGTCTGGCCCGGGGCGAGCCTGACCTGGACGGTGCCGGGGACGGTGGTCCACTGGAGGAAGCCACCCTCCGAGGTCCAGTCGGCGCCGACAACGTTTCCATCGGCACCGACGATGCGGTACTGGACCGTGGCGGCGTTGCACTCGGCCGTCGTGGCGCCGGCCGTACCCGCGCCGAGCACGGGCACGAGGGCGGCGGCGAAGACGGTTGCGGCGAGGGCGGCAAGGGTTCGTGGTTCTTGCGAACGCGACAAGATGAGCCTCTGTGGAAAAGAAGGTGTGGGAGGTGGCACAAACGCGGTGGGTACGCGGTCGGCAGCGACAACGGCATGCGTGACCGAGCCACTCGCGTCACTTCGCTCAGTTCAGTCACAGCGAAGGTGTGAGCCGCATTCTTGTCACCTTCCACAACTCCCGTCAATCCTTCACCAGTTGCCCACGAACTGAAGGTCATCCTCCATGCCGAACCATGACCCAATCGTGACCTGAGCGATGTCGCTTTCCGACTCGCTCCGGGGTGTCTTCCGCCTCACTCCGCCGTCTTGCGCGCCAACGCGTTGTTGCCTATCGAGTTGTGCACGCTGAAGCTCACGGCGTCCGAGCGGTAGCGGTCGTCCGACCACTCGACAGGACGCCCCTCCCGGGTCGTCGTCACCCGACGGACCCGGAGCAACGGGCTGGTCCGGCGGATGCCCAGCAGCTCCGCGTCCTGCGCGCCCGCCGCCACCGCGTCGATGACGTGCTCGCCGTACGCGAAGACCAACCCCGTGTCGTCGTACAGGCGTTGGGTCACCGACGGGCACTCCGGCTCGATCACCTCGACCGCGGGGGAGATCCAGTCGGCGTAGACCGTCCGCTCCAGGAGGACCGGCTCACCGTCCAGGCCGCGGACCCGCAGGACGTGCAACACAGGGGTCTTCTCGGCGAGTTGGAGGCGCACGGCGTCCTCGGCCGTGGCCGGGCGGTACTCCTGCTCGACCACGCGCCCGGTGGCCTCGCGCTCCATCGCGCGCGCCCACTCGGCGAAGCTGCGCAGTTCCGCGAAGCTCTGGCTGCGGCGGCTGGCGAGGACCATCCGGCGGGCGCCCTGACGGGAGCCGATCAGCCCCTCGGCGGTGAGGGCCGCGACGGCCTGGCGGACCGTGCCGCGCGAGACGCCGTACTGCGCCGCGAGGTCCGTCTCCGCGGGCAGCCGGCTCCCGACTGTGTACTCCTCGCGGTCGATGGCCCTGCGCAGCTCGTCGGCGATCTCCTCGTGTCGCGCCGTCATGCTTCCCCTCCGAGTTGGCCACAGTGCACAGCGTGAGCAGCGTAGTCGAGTTCCCCTGGTGATCCGTGTCAGCAAGGAGTGTGCAGAGAAGAAGGGGTCACGGTTTCGCCAATGTTTACGAACAAGACACCATTGCCGGGCGTACTGAGGCCAACTTGTTCAGACAAGTTCTCCGCTCTGCTCTGACCCTCGTGCGCACCCCTGGAGAGACCGTGACCGTGTCCCCGTCGAGAAACGCCGTCCTGGGTGGTTCCCTCGCCGTCGTCGCCGCGCTGGCCCTCAGCGCCTGCGGCGCCGCCCCCGACAACTCGTCGTCCACCACCGACGGCAAGAACGCCGCCACCGCCACCTCCGCCGCCGACTTCGGCGGCATGGACGCCCTGGTGAAGGCGGCCAAGAAGGAGGGCACCCTGCACGCCATCGCCCTCCCCCGCGACTGGGCCAACTACGGTGCCCTCATCGACGGCTTCACGAAGAAGTACGGCATCAAGATCACGGACGAGAACCCGGACGGGTCGAGCCAGGACGAGATCAACGCCGTGACCTCCCGCAAGGGTCAGGACCGCGCCCCCGACGTCCTCGACCTCGGTTCCTCCTTCGCGCTCAGCGCCGCCCAGCAGGGGCTGCTCGCGCCGTACAAGGTCGCCTCCTTCGACGACATCCCCGAGGGCCAGAAGGACCCGAAGGGGCAGTGGTTCAACGACTACGGCGGCTACATCTCCATCGGCTGCGACGCCAAGCGGGTCAAGACCTGTCCGACCACCTTCGCGGACCTGCTGAAGCCGCAGTACAAGGGCCAGGTCGCCCTCAACGGCAACCCGACCAAGTCGGGTTCGGCCTTCGGTGGCGTGTACGCGGCGGCGCTCGCCAACAAGGGCTCCTTCGACGACATCCAGCCAGGCCTGGACTTCTTCGGCGAGCTGAAGAAGAACGGCAACTACACGCCCGTCGAGTCGACCCCGGCCACCGTCGAGAAGGGCGAGACGCCCATCTCCATCGACTGGGACTACCTCAACGCCGGTTACGCCGACGAGTTCAAGTCCAAGGGTGTCGACTGGAAGGTCTCGATCCCGAGCGACGGCCAGTTCGCGCAGTACTACTCGCAGGCCATCAACAAGGACGCCCCGCACCCGGCGGCCGCCCGTCTGTGGCAGGAGTACCTGTACAGCGCCGAGGGCCAGAACCTGTGGCTCAAGGGGTACGCGCGTCCGGCGCTGATGACCTCCATGGAGGCGGCCGGCACGCTCGACAAGACCGCCGCGGCCAAGCTCCCGCAGGTCTCCGGCACGCCGAGCTTCCCGACCGAGGCCCAGCAGGCGAAGGCCAAGACGGTCATCGCGCAGGGCTGGGCGAAGGCCGTCTCCGGATGACGGCCACGCTCACGCGGGCCGACGTGGTTGCCGCCGCTTCTTCGAAGCGGCGGCGCCGCGTTCCCGGCTGGATCGCCGTGGTCCCGCTGCTCGTGTTCGTCGCGGTCGCCTTCGGGGTGCCCGCCATCGCGATGCTGAACGGCGCCTTCACCGTCAAGAACCAGACGACGGGCGCCACTTCGTACAGCACCGTCAACCTGACCGACTCCCTCAAGGGCGCCTACCTCACCGCGTTGATCGGCAGCGTCAAGCTGTCCGCCCTCTCGGCCGCCCTCGGCACCCTGCTCGGTCTTCCGCTCGCGCAGGTCGTCGTCACCTCACGCTTCCGCGCCCTGCGCGAGGCCGTGCTCACCGCCTCCGGCGTTCTCGCCAACTTCGGTGGCGTGCCGCTGGCCTTCGCGTTCGTCGCCACGCTCGGCAACGCCGGTGTACTGACCACCCACCTGGGCCTCAAGGACAAGGGCTGGGACCTCTACAGCTTCTCGGGCCTGGTCCTGGTCTACCTGTACTTCCTCATCCCGCTGATGGTCCTCACCATCACCCCGGCCCTGGAGGGCCTGCGCACCCAGTGGCGCGAGGCCGCCCAGAACAACGGCGCCACCGGCGTCCAGTACTGGCGGCACGTGGCCCTGCCGGTGCTGCTGCCCTCGCTGCTCGGCGGGTTCGTCCTCCTCTTCGGCAGCGCGTTCGCCGCGTACGCCACCGCCGCGGCCATGGTGGGCAGTTCGGTCCCGCTGGTCACGCTCCAGATCGCCGACGCCATCTCCGGCAACGTGCTGGTCGGCCAGGAGAACGTGGCCCTCGCCCTCAGCCTGGACATGGTCCTGGTCGCGGGCCTGGTCATGGCCGTGTATCTGCCCCTGCAACGACGGAGCGCGCGATGGCTGGACGCCTGAACCTCTGGCGGTGGGTCGTCCTCGCCCTCGCCGCCCTGTACTTCCTGGTGCCGCTCGCCGCGTCCGTGATCTTCACCGTGGACGTGCCCGGGCAGGGCGTCACCTTCGACGCCTACACGGAGATCGTCTCCGCCGACGGCTTCACCACCAGCCTGGTGCTCTCGCTGGAACTCGCCGCGGCCACCATCGCCGTGGTCCTGCTCCTGATGGTCCCGGCCATGGTCGCGCTGCGGCTCGGCGCGCCCCGGCTGCGGCCCGTCGTCGAGGTGATCTGCTCGCTGCCGCTGGTGGTGCCGCCGATCGCGTTCGTCGCGGGTATCGCCACGGTCCTCAAGTGGGGGCCCGACCACCTGTCCAGAACCCCGTTGTTCCAGACCTTCGTGGCGATCCAGAACCCGGACTTCCCGTTCGTCCTGGTCCTCGCCTACGTCGTGATGGCGCTGCCGTTCGTGTACCGGGCACTGGACTCGGGGCTGCGGGCGATCGACGTGAAGACCCTCGTCGAGGCCGCCCGCAGCTGCGGCGCCGGCTGGCCGCAGGCGCTGGTGCGGGCCGTACTGCCCAATCTGCGCGGGGCGTTGCTCAACGCGTCCTTCCTGACGCTGGCGCTGGTGCTCGGCGAGTTCACCGTGGCCCAACTCCTCGGCTTCCAGCCCTTCGCCGTGTGGATCTACAGCGTCGGCGGGTCCAACGCCCAGCTCTCCGTCGCCGTCTCCGTGCTCAGCCTGGTCGTCACCTGGGCACTCCTCCTCGCGCTCGCCGGTGTCGGCGGACGTGACAAAACCGCTTCGTCCCGGGGATGAACCATGACCGCCACCACGCTTGAGAAGACCACGACGGAGAACGCAGCCACCGTCGAATTCCAGGACCTGCGCCGGGAGTTCGGCCCGACGATCGCCCTCGACGGACTCGACCTGACGGTGCGTCCCGGTGAGTTCCTGGCCCTGCTCGGCCCCTCCGGCTGCGGCAAGACCACCGCCCTGCGCATGCTCGCCGGGTTCGAACACCCCACCTCCGGGACGGTGCTGGTGGACGGCAAGGACGTCACCGACGTGCCCGCGCACCGCCGCGACGCCGGGATGGTCTTCCAGTCGTACAGCCTCTTCCCGCATCTCAACGCGCTCGACAACGTCGCCTTCGGACTGCGCATGCGCAAGGTGCGTACGGCCGAACGGCGATCGCGTGCGGCCGAGTTGCTCGACCTCGTCGGGCTCGGCGACAAGGGCGAGCGCTTCCCGCACCAGCTCTCCGGCGGCCAGCAGCAGCGCGTCGCGCTGGCCCGCGCGCTCGCCCTGCGTCCGCGCGTCCTGCTCCTGGACGAGCCGCTGTCGGCGCTCGACGCCAAGGTGCGCCTCAGCCTGCGCGAGGAGATCCGCCGGCTCCAGCAGGAACTCGGCATCACCACCCTCTTCGTGACGCACGATCAGGAAGAGGCGCTGTCCATCGCCGACCGGGTCGCCGTGATGCGGGCCGGGAAGCTCGAACAGTGCGCCGCACCGGCCGAGTTGTACGGCCGGCCCGCCACCGCGTTCGTCGCCGAGTTCGTCGGCACGATGAGCCGGCTTCCCGGACGGCTCACGGACGGGGTCGTCGAAGTGCTCGGCGGGCAGCGGCTGCCCGTGGACGGCGAGGCCCCGGCCGGACCCGACGTGGACGTGCTCGTCCGGCCCGAGGCGATCGACGTGCGCGCCGAGGAGTCCGGGACCGCACGCGTGATCGGCACCGCCTTCCTCGGCGCGGTCGTTCGCGTCGGTGTCCGGCTCGCCGACGGCACCGAGGTCAAGGCCGACCTGCCCACGCACGAGGCCACCGCGCTGGGCGCCGGCGCCGCCGTGACGGTGTCGCTCCCGGAGCGGCCGGTACTCGTGGCAGAACGTGTCCAGCCGTAGGGCCAGGTGGCCCGCGGTGAACCCGCAGTGAAAGAGAGAAACGTGACCCCCCACACCCAACTCCCGCTCCAGGCCGTCCTGTTCGACATGGACGGAACGCTCGTCGACACCGAGCGACTGTGGTGGGAGGCGGTGGAGCAGGTCGCGGGCAGGACCCTGACGGACGCGGACCAGCCGGAGGTGCTCGGCCGTCCGGTCGAGCACACCGCCGACTGGCTCGCCACGACCACGGGTGCGTCGGCGGCGGATCTCGCGACCGCCCTGCACCGGGAGTTCGCGGCCCGCGTCCGCACCGGCATCGTGCCGCGCCCCGGCGCGCTCGACCTGCTCGACGCCCTGGCCCGCGACGGCGTCCCCACGGCGCTCGTCACCGCGTCCCCCCGCGCGGTCGCCGACACCGTCCTGGACGCCCTCGGCGCGAGCCGCTTCGCGGTCTCCGTCACCGCCGAGGACACCCCGCACACCAAACCCGCCCCCGACCCCTACCTCGCCGCCTGCCGCGCCCTCGGCGTGGACCCGGCCCGCTGTGTCGCCGTCGAGGACACCCCGACCGGCGTCAGCTCCGCCGAGGCCGCCGGCTGCGCGGTCCTCGCCGTGCCGTCGCTGGCCCCCATCGACCCGGCGCCCGGCCGCACGGTCGTGGCCAGCCTCGAAGAGGTCACCCCGAACCGGCTGCGGGACCTGGTCGCGCCCCGGCTGCGGGTGCTGAGCTGGAACCTCTGGCTCGGCGGCGCGCGGATCGACGACCACCGCGCCAAGCAGCTCAAGGTCATCCTGGACACCGAGGCCGATGTCGTCGGCCTCCAGGAGACGGCCGGCACCGCGGCCCGGGAACTGGCCGAGGCGCTCGGCTGGTACCACCACGAGGCCGGCGAGAACCTCGGCATCATCAGCCGCCACCCGATCACGGCCGGCCTCGGCGACCCCGGCGTCGGCTTCTACGGAGCGGCCGGCGCCCGCGTCCGCGTCGGGCCCGCGCACGAGGTGGACGTATGGACGGCTCATCTGCACTACACGCCGTACGGCCCCTACGAAGCCGCCTTCGACGGGCTTTCGGCGGACGAGCTGATCGACCACGAGGACGTGCGGCTCGCGCAGATGCGGGAGGCGCTGCGGCAGATCGAGGAGTCGGCGCGGCCGGACGTGCCGGTGGTCCTGACCGGTGACTTCAACTGCCCCTCGCACCTGGACCGTTCGGACGTGGCGTGGCCGGTGACGAGGGCGGCCGAGGCCGCGGGGCTGCGCGACTCCTACCGCGAGGCGCACCCCGATCCGGTCCGCGCCCCCGGCCACACCTGGTCACCGATCCACCCGGTGAACGAGGACGACCCCGCCCTCGGCGAGCCGCAGGACCGGATCGACTACGTCCTGCACGACGGCCGTGGCCTCGAAGTCGTCGACTCGCGCACGGTCGTCACCGGCGTCCCGCACGCGTGGCCCGACGTGGCCGGAAACGACTGGCCGTCGGACCACGCGGCGGTCCTCACCACGTTCACGCTGGGCCTGCCGGAGGGGCCCAGCGCCGGGTGAGGCCGATCAGGGAGCCAGGTACCACTTCTCGATGTAGCCCACGTCGATCGACGCACGGTCCTGGACGCGCAGCTTCCAGGTGCCGGCGACGGGCTCGGACGAGGCGTTCACCGTGAAGGTCTGGTCGACGTTGTCGGCCGAGCCGCCACTGCGGTTGAGCAGCGAGTAGACCGTGCCGTCGGGGGCCACCAGGTCGACCGTCAGGTCACCGCGGTAGGTGTGGACGATCTTGACGTAGACCTCGGTGGTCGCCGAGGCGTTGCCCTCGCGGTCGGGGACCGTGACGGCGGACTCGACCGCGGCTCCCGCGTCGGGGATGTCGACCCGGGTGTTGTTGGAGAACAGGTTCGCCACCCGCCAGGACAGGGACCTGGTCGCGGTGGACCCGGTCTCGTCCGTGACCGTCACCGTGACGCTGCTCGTGCCGGCGGTGGTCGGCGAGCCGGTGACCAGACCGGTGTCGCTGATCGACAGACCGTCCGGCAGACCGGTCGCCGAATAGGTCAGCGCGGAGCCGGTGTTGGTGGTGTAGGCGTCGACCTGGAGGGAGACCTGCTCACCGACGCCGGTCGTCTGGTTGGCCAGCGGGCTGATGTTCACGCCCGGCGCGACCCGGTTGCCCACGTTGATCGCGGCCCACGCGTCGGCCACGGCCAGGTAGGTGGGGCTGTAGGCGCCGAACAGGTCGGTCGCGGCCTGGAGGGTCGCGGTCCGCGCGGCGGCGTAGTTGGTGGAGGACGTCATGTACGTGGTGAGCGCCCGGTACCAGATCTGCTGGGCGTTCTCGATGCCTATGCCGGTGACCGGCAGGCCGTCGGAGGTGGGGCTGTCGTAGGCGACCCCGTTGACGGTCTTGGCGCCACTGCCCTCCGACAGGAGGTAGAAGAAGTGGTTGGCCGGGCCCGAGGAGTAGTGGACGTCGATGCCGCCGAGCGAGGAGTCCCAGTTGTCGCGGGACGCACCGTCCTTGGAGGGCTTGTCCATGTAGCGCAGCGGGGTGCCGTTGCCGTTGATGTCGATCTTCTCGCCGACCAGGTAGTCCGGCACGTCGGCGGGCAGGTCGGCGTGGAACTCCACCGCGGCGGCGAAGATGTCGGAGGTCGCCTCGTTCAGGCCGCCGGACTCGCCGGAGTAGGTGAGACCCGCCGTGGCGCTGGTGACGCCGTGGCTCATCTCGTGCGCGGCGACGTCGAGCGAGGTCAGCGGGTGCGTGTTGCCCGAGCCGTCGCCGTAGGTCATGCAGAAGCAGGCGTCCTGCCAGAAGGCGTTGACGTAGTTGTTGCCGTAGTGGGCCCGGCTGTAGGCGGCGACGCCGTCGTTGCGGATGCCGTTGCGACCGAAAACGTCCTTGTAGAAGTCCCAGGTCGCCGCTGCACCGAAGGCCACGTCCACACCGGCCGTCTGACGGTTGGCCGGAGTGCCGTCACCCCAGACATCGTTGTCATCCGTGAAGAGGGTCCCGGTACCCGAAGTGCCCTGGTTGAGGTCGTAGGTGCGGTGCCCCGCGCGGTCGCTGTCGACCAGCTGGTACGTCGAGCCTGAGAGCGTGGTGCCCAGCGGGACCTCTCCGTTGAACTGCCCGGTACCGGTGCCGGTCTCGACGCCCTGGTAGCGGAAGAGTTCCTTGCCCGTCTTCGCGTCCGTGACGACGTGCAGCTCGCTGGGGGTGCCGTCGTCCTGGAAACCGCCGACCACCGACTCCCAGGCCAGGGCGGGCTTGCCGTCCGCGGCCCAGACGACCAGGCGGGAGTTGTTGATCTTGGGCGCGTCGGCCTTGGCCTTCTCGGCGACGGCGAGCGCCTTGGTCTTGGCCGTGGCCTCGGTGACCTTCGGGGTGACGGACGCCAGGTCGAGCTTGGCGTTGGTCGCCTTCGTCGCGGTCGTACGCCCGGCCTTGGTGTGCACGACGAGGTCGCCGCCGAGGACGGGGAGACCGGCGTACGTCCGCTCGTAGCGGGTGTGGGTGGTGCCGTCGGTGTCCCGGATGACGTCCTTGACGACGAGCTTCTCCCGGCTGCCCAGGGCGAGGCTCTTGGCCGTGTCACCGACCGCCGCGGTCGCCTGCTTGAGCAGCGCCGTGTGCTGGGCGGGGCTGAGGGCGGCCGGAGCCGCTCCCGCGCGGGGGGTGGCGTGGATCTTCGCGGCGCCGGGGTCGGCGGGGGCCGCGCCGGCGGTACCGACCTGGACGCCGGTGGCCAGCATCGTGCTCGCGGCCGTGAGCGCCAGCGCGATGGTGTATCTGGAGCGGTGCGAGAAGCGGTGTTGCCTGGACAAGGCGTTCTCCCTCTGCAGCGGTCGGCCTCGGGTCAAGGCCGGGGCGAGCGGTCGGCCGGGTGTGGCCGTCCGGCGGCGCGCGGGTGCGCACGCACGGCACGAGCGACGCCCGGATGACGCCGGGGCTCGGCCGCGCGCGAGAAGGGGTGGGGGGATGGGAAGAGGTGGGGGGTGGGGTGGGGGGTGGAGATGGGGGGTGTGGGAAATGTGGGGGGTGTGAAGCACAGGTGAACCTGCGGACAGCAGAGTGACATCCCACGCACAGAGTTGTCATGGAGGTGACAAGACATCGGCTTGAATTGACGGTTGTCCGCCGGGAGTTCGACCGGGCACGCACCTCGCCGCGACCCCGCCCGCATCCCTCGCCTGCCCGCTCCGACATCCTCCCGCGACCCGCCGCGCACCTGCGCTCCCCGCCGGAGAACGGCGCGGCCCGCCCACGCGCCGACTCGGCGCAGGAGTACGGACATGACCGACCGTCAGGCACCGCGCGACGAACCGGCCACGGCCACGCGGATCCTCGCGCGCCACGGCCTGATCGGCATGTTCGGCCACGTCAGCGTGGTCACGGACGACCCGGAGCACTGTCCGGTCCGCCCCCGCGCGGGCCGCCGCAAGGACAGGTGCCGGCCCGAGGAGATGCACGAGCTCTCCCCGGACGACCAGTTCGCACCCGGGCTGCCGCTGGAGCTGCGCACGCGCGCGGCGACGCACCGCGCGCGTCCCGGCCTCCACTCGCTCGCGCACGTCCACTCGCCCCACCGGACCGCACGCGCCGCGCCGGCCGAGCCGCCCGCGGACCCGCTGATGCCGCACGCGAGCGCCTGGCCGGATCACATACCTCGAGGGGAACGGTCCGAACCGGTGACCGACCACGCGACGGGCAACGCCCTCGCGGCGCGGCAGCCCGGCGTGCCGCTCACCGTGCGCGCCGACGAGGTGGGACAGACGGAACCCTGCGCCGCCGTCGGCCGTCATTACTCCGTCCGAGTGGTGCACACCGGCTGCCGGTCGTAGCGTCGGTACAGGCACAGCACAGTGGGCACGGACAGCTCGAACACCTCGGACGGCACGGACGGGCCGGTCCGGAGACGGCAGCGGGGAGCGGACATGCGTGCAATCGCGATGCGTACGGCGGTCACGCTCTGTCTGGCAGCGGCGCTCGCCGCCGCCGCGGGGGCCCCGTCCTCCGCCGGGCCGTCGTCACCGGCCGCACCGGTCGTGCAGCCTCAGGCGGTCCCCGTGCTCGTCGACTGCCTCTGGCACACGGACGTGCGCCCCGGCGACTTCACGCTCGCGTGCGGTGACGGCAACAGCCGGCTGACCTCGCTGAAGTGGTCGCAGTGGGGCACGGAGACGGCGACGGCCGAGGGCGTCAACATGCTCAACGACTGCAAGCCCTACTGCGCAGCCGGGACCTTCCGCTCGTACCCGGTGGTCGTACGGCTCTCCGATCCGAAGCCGTGGAAGAAGCACCCCGGGACGCGGCACTACACCCGGATCACCCTCTCCTATCCGGACAGCAGGCCCGACATCTACGGCCCGACGGTCACGTATCCCCTGTGGGACTGACCGGGCGGTTCTTCTTAGCGACCGATCGTTCGCCGGGCTCGGCCCGGTCCGTGTCGACGGGTGGCGGCACCGGGGGCGGCTCCCCCGCCGTGAGGTGGGCGAGGACCTCGACGAGTTCCTGGCAGGCCCGTTCCACCGACCGTCTCGTGTTGAGCTGCTCGGTGATCATCGCGGACAGGAGCAGGGCGGTCAGGGCCATCGAGCCGTTGAAGGCCTGGAGCTTGATCATGACCTCGACGCTGGTCAGATGCTCGAACGGTCCGGTCCGGTCCGTCGCGGCGACGGTGGCCGAGACGGAGGCGAACAGGGCGCACAGTGAGCTGCCGGCGAGCTGGAAGCGCAGCGCGGCCCAGATCAGCAGCGGGTAGACCAGGAAGAGCAGGCTCATGGAGCTGTGCGTGGCCACGGGTATCAGACAGCCGGCGATGAGGGCCAGGCCCACGGCCTCCTTCCACCGGCTCAGGTTCAGGGTCCGGCGGGACGCCTGAAGGATCAGCAACAGGAGCGGGGTGACGATCAGCACGCCCATCGCGTCGCCCACCCACCAGGCCAGCCAGACGAGCCAGAAGCTCCCGGTGTCGAGCTTGCCGGTGATGACCAGCATGGTGGCGCCCGCGGTCGCGCTGACCAGCATCGAGGCGAGGGCGCCCAGGAACACCAGGGTGAGGCCGTCGCGCAGCCGGGCCAGGCTGGTGCGGAAGCCGACCTTGCGCAGCAGGTAGTACGCGCAGACGGGGGCCAGCGTGTTGCCCAGCAGGGTGCCGATCACCTGGGGCTGGAGGGAGGTGATCGACATGACCACGAGCAGGGCGCCGAGGGCGATGCCGGGCCAGGAGCGCATGCCGTACAGGAGCAGACAGGCGACGGCCACGCCGGTGGGGGGCCAGATGGGGGTGACGATGGCGTCCTCGACGACGAGCTGCCGCAACAGGCCCAGCCGCCCGGCCGCGAAATAGCAGGCGGCGACGGCCAGGGTCTGCAGAACCAGGCCGGCCGCCGGGCGCAGATCACGGGTACCCACCACAGCTGCCATCAGACACCGAGCGGGCCGGGACGGCGAGGCGAACGGGTCGGCTGCGGGTCGGCTGCGCCGGGCCGGGGCGGTTCGGGTAAAGGGGGCCGGGGTGTCATGCCACCGGGGTGCCAACGGACGTCGGAGCGGTCCGGGTCGGCGGAGGTTTCAGAGGTGACGGAGCCGCCAGGGCCGGTGGGATCGTCGAGGCCGTCGGAGTGGTGTGAGCGGTCAGGCCCGCCAGGCTCATCGGAACTGCTCGGAACTGTCAGGACCGCCGTGTCCTCGGAGCCGTCAGGACGGCCAGAGCCCGGCGCCGTGACAAGACAGCCAGGTCGACAGGCCACCGAGCCCCTACAGCCGCCCCACGGCCCTGTCGTGCCCGACCACCAGGACCGCCGCGTCGTCCTCGTGGCCCACCGACCTCGCCATCTTGATCACGGCCGCGGCCAGCGCCCCGGCCTCCAGGCCCGCGACGGCTGCCACGCCGGCGAGGCGGACGACCTTGTCGAGGCCCTCGTCGAGGCTGAGGGACGGGCCCTCGACGACCCCGTCGGTGACCAGGACGAAGACGCCGCCGGTGGTGAGGCGGTGCCGCATCACCGGGTACTCCGTGCCCTCCTCCACGCCGAGCGGCGGGCCGCCCTCGTCGTCGCTGACGCCGGATCGGCCGTCCGCGGTGGCCCAGATGTGCGGGATGTGGCCGGCCCGCGCGCTCTCCAGCACGCCGGTGGCGGGATCGAGCCGCATGAAGGTGCAGGTGGCGAAGAGATCGGTGCCGAGGGAGAGGATCAGGTCGTTCGTACGGGCGAGGAGCTCACCGGGCTCGCTGGTGACCGAGGCGAGCGCGCGCAGGCCGACCCGGACCTGGCCCATGAAGGCCGCCGCCTCGATGTTGTGGCCCTGGACGTCGCCGATGGACAGCCCTATGCGGCCGTCGGGCATGGTGAAGGCGTCGTACCAGTCGCCGCCCACGTTCAGGCCCTGGTAGGCGGGCGCGTAGCGGACGGCGAGCTGGAGGCCGGGGGCCTCGGGCAGGTCCCTGGGCAGCATGCCCCGCTGGAGGGCAACGGCAAGCTCGACCCGGGAGCGCTGGAGCTGTGCGAGCTCGCGCGCCTGGGCGGTCAGCGATCCGAGTCTGGCCAGCAGCTCGTCGCCGTCGTCCGTTGGACCCTTGCGGGGCATTGATCACTCCGGCGGTGACGGGGGCCTCCTCAGGGTAGAACATATGAATTTCACCCAAAGGTGGACAAAGGGAGACCCTTCTCACACCCGTCCGGTCCCCACCGTCACCGCCGCTGCCGATACGGCTCTCGTCGCGGTCGGGGCCGCGTCAGCCGGCCAGCGCCGTGTCGACCACCGCCCGGGCCTCCTCCTGGACCTGGCGCAGATGGTCGGGGCCGCGGAAGGACTCGGCGTAGATCTTGTAGACGTCCTCGGTCCCGGAGGGCCGCGCCGCGAACCAGGCGTTCTCCGTGGTCACCTTGATGCCGCCGATGGCCGCACCGTTGCCCGGCGCCTCGGTGAGCACCCCGGTGACCGCCTCCCCGGCCAGCGTGTCCGCGGTGACCTGCGCCGGGGACAGTTTGGCGAGCAGCGCCTTCTCCTCGCGGTTCGCGGGGGCGTCGATGCGCGCGTAAGCGGGTTCGCCGAAGCGGGCGGTCAGCGCCGCGTAGTGCTCCGACGGCGTCTTCCCGGTCACCGCGAGGATCTCGGAGGCGAGCAGCGCCAGGATGATGCCGTCCTTGTCCGTGGTCCACACCGAGCCGTCCCGGCGCAGGAAGGACGCGCCGGCCGACTCCTCGCCGCCGAACCCGATCGATCCGTCGACCAGTCCGTCCACGAACCACTTGAACCCGACCGGCACCTCGACCAGCCGGCGCCCCAGGTCGGCGGCGACCCGGTCGATCATCGTGGACGACACCAGCGTCTTGCCGATGCCGGTGCCGGCGGGCCACTGCTCGCGGTGGGCGTAGAGGTAGGCGATCGCGGCCGCCAGATAGTGGTTGGGGTTCATCAGCCCCGCGTCCGGCGTGACGATGCCGTGCCGGTCCGCGTCGGCGTCGTTGCCCGTGGCGATCTGGAAGCGGTCGCGCTGGGCGATCAGGGAGGCCATCGCGTACGGCGACGAGCAGTCCATACGGATCTTGCCGTCCCAGTCGAGCGTCATGAACCGCCAGGTGGGATCCGTCAGCGGGTTGACCACGGTGAGGTCGAGCCGGTGCTGCTCGGCGATCCGGCCCCAGTAGGCGACCGACGCCCCGCCCAGCGGGTCAGCGCCGATGCGCACACCGGCGGCGCGGACCGCGTCCAGGTCCAGGACGCCCGGCAGGTCGGCGACGTAGGTGCCCATGAAGTCGTAGCGGCCGGTGCCGGGGGCGGCGAGGGCGCGCTCGTAGGGGATGCGGCGTACGTCCTTGAGGCCCGCGGTGATGATGTCGTTGGCCCGGTCCTGGATCCAGGACGTCGCGTCGGACCCGGCCGGTCCGCCGCTGGGCGGGTTGTACTTGAAGCCGCCGTCGGCGGGCGGGTTGTGCGAGGGGGTGACCACGACGCCGTCGGCGAGACCGGAAGCGCGGCCGCGGTTGAACGTGAGGATGGCGTGCGAGACGGCGGGGGTGGGCGTGTAGCCGTCCGACTCGTCGATGAGGACGGTCACGTCGTTCGCCGCGAACACCTCGAGAGCGGTGACCCGGGCGGGCTCGGAGAGCGCGTGGGTGTCGGCGCCCAGGAAGAGGGGGCCGTCGGTGCCCTGTTGGGCGCGGTACTCGCAGATCGCCTGGCTGGTCGCGGCGATGTGGTCGTCGTTGAACGCGGTCGCCAGGGACGAGCCGCGGTGCCCTGAGGTACCGAACGCCACTCGCTGGCCCGGGTCGGACGGGTCCGGGTGCAGCGCGTAGTACGCGGTGACCAGCCGGGCGACGTCGACGAGATCCTCGGGTCCGGCCTGCCGGCCCGCTCGCTCGTGAGGCATGTGCCCGCTCCTCCACATCGGTTGACCAATATCGTCTGCCCGCCCATCCTCCCCCGTCACGGCGGCGGACCGCGAGTGGCCCGCCCAGGCGAGGGCCCGACGGGCACGGGCTCCGCACGGACGGATCGTGTCGCGATACCGGCGATGGGGCCAGGGGGAGGACGGCCTCGGGGCAGTACGAGCCCCGGCCCTGACACATGTCAGGGACCGTCGACGGCCTTCCGTCCCTAGCGTGTGCGGTGCACCGGAACGAGCGCGCGGCGCACTCCTCGCCCGGGGCCGGGCCGTCGGTGCGCGCCGACTCCCTTCCACCACAGCCCTTCCGACGCTCCGACCAAGGGAAGAGACGGCCTTCATGCGTCTGCTCCGACACCGATCCATCCTCGCCTCGGCGGCGGCCCTGACCGCGCTGCTGCTCGCCCTCTGCACGGCGGCACCGGCCTCGGCACGGCCCGCCGAGGCCCCGTCCGTCACCGTGCCCTCCGGAGTCACGGCCGGGGTCGCCGTCTTCGACCGCAGCACCGGCACGTTCACCGAACAGCTCAACTCCTCCACGCAGTTCAGGTCGGCGTCCGTCGTCAAGCTGCTGCTGGCGCTGGACTTCCTCTGGAACCGCGGCCCGGACTACTCGATCCCGGCGGCCGACCGCGCCCTGCTGGAGCCGATGCTCCGCAGCAGTTACGACGACGCGGCCAATCACTACTGGACGGAGGACGGCGGCTCCTCGATCATCACCCGCATGGTGAGCCGCCTCGGCCTCACCGACACCCAGCCGCCGCCGGCCGGCTACGAGGGCTTCTGGGGCTACACCGCGCTCTCGGCCCGTGACACCGTCACGATCTACCGCTACATCCTGGACAAGGCACCCGCCCAGGTACGGGACTTCGTGATGGGCAACCTGCGCCAGTCGACCCGCTGCGCGCGGGACCACTTCGACCAGCACTTCGGCATCCCCGGCGCGTTCCAGAAGCCCTGGGCCGTGAAGCAGGGGTGGTCGGGCGAGTACGAGGACGGCACGTGCGGTGCGCCGACGGCGGCCGCCGCGTCCGGTGCAAGGGCGAGCACCGTCGCCAAGGCGAACACGAACGCCGCCGCGGCCGGCGTGGACCTGTCCCGTCCGGCCCTGCACACCACGGGCACCGTGGGCGCCGGCGACCGTGCGATCGTCGCCGTCTTCACCCTGCACCCGGTGGGGACGTCGTACGGCAAGGCCTACACGGACATCGGGCGGCTGACGCGCTCGCTGAACGTACCGGGCGCGACGCGGCCGGCCGGCACGTGGTTCGGGACCTGGAGCGAGCATGTGAACGTCCGCCCCGGTCCGTCCACCGCCGACGCGCCGCTCACCCAACTCCCGGCCGGTGTTGAGGTATTGGTGGGTTGCCAGGTCAAGGGCCAAGAGGTGACCGTGCCGCCCTACACCAACGACTGGTGGGCCTACCTGCCCCAGTACGGCGGCTACGTCTCCAACATCTACATGAGCTCGCCGGACAACCAACTGCCCAACGTGCCGCTCTGCACCGGCACTCAGGGCGCGCAGGTCCCCTAGCCGGCCTGCTCCGCCCGACCTAGTCGCTCGGCTCCGTCTTGCCTTCATACTCAGCGAGGTAACGCAGCACCTTCTTCACGTGCGGCCGCACGGCTTCGGGGACTCCGCCTTCCTCGATGACGCTGCGGTCGCTCGTGCGGTAGCCGGCCGTGATCAGTGCGGGCAGGTCCTTGGCAGGCATGCCCTCCTGTTTGAAGCGCTGGTCGAGCCAGCAGATGTACAGGCTCATGGTCGAGATCGCGTCGGGCGGTGACATGTAGTCCTTGTCGCCGTCCTTGTCGCCGTCCACGGCCCAGGCCCGGAAGACCGCGGGAGTCCACATGGCGACGCCGTACTCCTCGGTGGCCGGCCGGGCCGCCTTCGTGTCGAAGCCGCTCTCCGCCTTGATCATGGCGGCCAGCAGTACGGGGGTGATCTCCGCGTCGGTGCAGCGGCGGGCGGCGCTCTCGATGACCGGGCGCAGCGCGTCGGGGACGTCGGAGTCGGCGGGGATCGCTCCGACGGTGGGCGTGGTGCGCACGTCGGTCACCACGGCCGGGGTACCGCGGCCCTTGTTCCCGGCGCTGTCGTCGTCCCGGAGGAGCGCCGCCCCGCCGGCGGCCACGGCGGCCAGAACCACCATTCCGGCGACGGCAGTTGGCACCAGTCGGCGTCTTCGGCGCGAGCCCGCGCTGTCCGTCAGTCGCTCGATCCTGGTCGCGAGCGTGTCCGCGGTGTGCCGGGCGCGGGAGGCGTGGTCGGGGGCGAGGCAGTCGGCGATCAGGCGCCGCCAGTCCTCCGGCAGACCCGCGTCGAGGCGCAGCGGTGCGGTGCCGCGGGCGTAGGTCTGGGCGGCGAGGGACCGGGCGCGGGCGGTTGCGCCGGGGAACGGATGGAGTCCGCCGGTGAGGACCTGGTGGGCGAGGACGCCGAAGGCCCAGATGTCGGCGGTCGGGCGGACGACGGCACCCTCGACGCCGGTGCGCTGCGACCACCATTCCGGCGGCAGATGGTCGAGGGTGCCCAGCGGCGGCAAGTGCGCGTGGGTGCCGTCGAGTTCGGCGGTGAGCCCGAAGTCGGCCAGCCATACCGCGCCGGCCGGGCCGAGCAGGACGTTGGCGGGCTTGAGGTCGCCGTGCACCCGGCGCGACGCGTGCATATGGGCGAGGCCCGCCGCGACCCCGCGCAGTACCCGGTCCGCTTGCTCGACCGGGCGGCCGGTGTCGGCACCGTCGAGCACGTCCTGAAGGCCGGTCTCGGCGCGGTCCATGACCAGGGCGATCGCCCCGTCCCACGCGTCCAGGCCGGGCGCCTCGACGGTGTGGACGGCGCGCGTGCGGACCAGGTTGGGGTGGTCCGCCTCGGTACTGAACCGGACCTCGCTGGCGACGAGTTCGCCCAGCGCGGCGCGCTGTCCGGGGGCGAGGGCACCGGTCGGCAGCAGCTTCACCGCGACGAGCGCGCCGTCGCCGTCGCCGACGGGGTGCGCCTCGTGCACGGTGCCCCAGCCGCCGGAGCCGATGACCGCGCCCAACTCCCAGTCGGCGATGCGGAATCCGACGGGCAGCGGCCGTACCTCGAACGGCTCGCGGACGTCTTCGGGCGCGGTCATGCCCGTACTCCCTGCTCGGTGGTCCGGAGCGCCCCGCGCGGCGGCAGCAGCCCCAGGTGCTCCTCGCGTACGAGTCCGAAGCGCAGGGCGACGGAGGCGAGTCGGGCGCGTTTGGCGCCGGTGCGGCCGTCGTCGGGGCCGGTCTCCTCGCCCAGGTCGAGGCGGAGTTTGGCGAGGGCGAGGTAGTCGACGTGGTAGTTGACCGCCGAGCGCGTCAGGCCCCGGCAGGACTCCAGCGGGCGCAGGCGTTCCACGATCTCGCCGACGCCGGGCAGGGTGGCGTCCGAGCCGTCGCGCAGGCGTGGTTCGCAGAGCGCGACCAGGACGAGGAAGTACTTCGCCGTCACGTCCAACGCGAAGGGCAGCACGGTCTGTTCGCCGGCCCCGGGCGCGGATCGCTCGTCGAGGTAGGCGTGTTGCGGGGCGAACACCTTGAAGGTGGCGCTGCCGGACAGTGCGGGCAGCACCACCCGCGAGAACTCGAACGGCACCGGCGCCCCGAGGCGGCCCGGAGCGACGGTGATGTACTCGCCGGCGCCCTCCAGGTTCTCCACGACATAGGAGGCGCTGCGGCTGTAGTTGGACAGCCGCCAGTAGTCCTCGGCCGCCTCCAACCGCCCGGCCCGGCGCGAGACTCCGGGGTCGGCGAGAAGGATGCGCACCCCCGCGCCCTCCGGCACGCCCCCGCCTTTCGGCAGGCCCCGCCCGAAGTCGGCTGCGTCTCCGGGTCCCAGATGCAACAGCGCGGTGCCGCGCCCGACTTCCGGTTCCGGCCGCAACAGGTCCGATCGCGGCGGCTCCGGCAACTGGACGATGATTGTTTCCATTGGTGATCTCCCCCGAGAGGTCGGGGGGATTCTACGTTCGATCGCCTCGGCCCCACGCCGCGATGATCGCGTTCTCGCCACACCTTCCGCCGGACGGCAGGAACACACGGGCCCGTCTCAACGCGGCGAAACCGCCACGGGCCCGGGGCTCATCGGGCAGGATCGCGGAATCGCACGCCGCCACCGCACGGTGTCGCGCGGCGGTACCCGCGCCGATATGCGCCATTCGCCGTAGGCCACCACCGTGCACTTTATAATTTCGCGAAATTTTCTGTCACGATAGAACCAGGCACCTGCCCGGTCAACGGGTGGTGTCGTCGCGGACCTGGCGGTCGGGTGCTGCCGGGGCGCTTGGAGGGAGCTGGGATGGCTGCAACGGAGTCACCGCGGACCACCATCGCGGACATCGCGCAGGCGGCGGGAGTGTCGGCGCCGACGGTGTCCAAGGTGCTGAACGGGCGACAGGGCGTTTCGTCGGTCACCCGGGAGCGGGTGACCGAGCTGCTGCGCGAGCACGGCTACGCACCGCGCCGGTCGGGCGGCCGGCTCACCGGGGTGATCGAGCTGGTCCTCGGCGAACTCGACAGCCCCTGGTCGGCGAGCCTGGTGCAGGCCATGGAGGCCGCCGTGTACGCCGAGGGGCTGGCGCTCGTACTGTCCCGGCTGCGCCCGGGCAAGGAGGACGAGTGGCTGGACCACGTCGCCTCCCGCAACCCCGACGGCGTGGTGTTCGGCGTGGTGGAGGCCACCGCCGAGCAGCGCGACCGGCTGCGCGAGCTGATGGTGCCGTTCGTGGCCATCGACCCCGAGGGCAACCAGAAGGCCGAGGTCCCGACCGTCGGGCTCACCCACTGGCGGGGTGCGCACGCCGCGACCGAACACCTCATCGCGCTGGGCCACCGGCGGATCGCGACCATCGGCGGCCCCCTGCGCCTGCTGTGCAGCCGGGCCCGCGCCGACGGCTTCCGCGCGGCGGCGGCCGCCGCGGGTCTGGACATACCGCCGGAGTACGTCGCGCACACCGAGTTCGGCTACCAGCCGGGCCGGGAGGCGGCGGACGAACTGCTGGCCCTGCCCGTCCCGCCGACCGCGATCTTCGCGGCCTCCGACGAACAGGCGCTCGCGGTGTACGAGGCCGCCCGCCACAAGGGCCTGCGCGTCCCCGACGACGTGAGCGTGGTCGGATTCAACGACGCACCCGTCGCGAGCTGGGCCTCTCCCCCGCTGACCACGATCCGGGAGCCCATCGAGGACCTGGCCAGGCAGGCGGTGCAGCTGCTCAGCAGGCTCATGGCGGGACAGTCCGCCGGTCCGGGGGTCGAGCTGGCGACGGAGCTGGTCGTCCGGGAGAGCACCGCCGCCCCGACCCAAGGTCATCACTGAACACAACGAAGAAACTTTCTAGAAACTATTGCTCTGCTGCTGCGCCGTGGGTCACCATGCGGTACCCCTTCTTTGGAGGTGCAGCTAGATGAAGGTCTCCAAGCTCGTCAGAGATCCCGAGCCGGTTCCATCCGCTGTTCACCACGGCATCAGCAGGCGCCGGGCCATGTCCCTGGCGATCACGGCACTCGGGGGAACCGCGCTCGCCGCGTGTTCCTCCGACTCGGGCAGTTCGTCGTCCTCCTCCCGCGTGACGCTGAACATGTGGGGCTTCGCCGATCTCTCCAAGACGCTCGTCAAGCAGTACGAACAGGCACATCCCAACGTAAAGATCCAGACGAAGATCAGTGACTACGACGCCTCGCACCAGACGCTCCTGACCGCCCTGGCCTCCGGCCGGGGCCCGGACATCGCGCAGATCGCGATCGACTACATGGGCGAGTTCGTCGCCCACGCCTCGGTCTTCACCGATCTGCGCAAGCTCGGCGCCGATTCGCTGAAGTCCCAGTACCTGTCCTGGCGTTGGGACGGCGGAGTCGCTTCCGACGGCTCGATCGTGGGCATTCCGACCGACGTCGGCGGGATGGCGATCGCCTACCGCACCGATCTGTTCGCGAAGGCCGGACTGCCCACCGATCCCGCCGCCGTCGGCGCCCTGTGGCCCACGTGGGACGACTACATCGCCACCGGCAAGAAATACGTCGCGGCGAGCGGAAAGAAGTTCATCGACAGCGGCAAGGCGGTCTTCCGCGCCGAGTCGAACCAGGGCGACCTCAAGTACGTGGACGCCGACGGGAAGCCCGTCTACGACACCAATCCGCAGATCAGGAAGTCCTGGCAGGACGGGGTCGCGGCCATCGACGCCGGGCTCTCCGCCAACGTCGCGACCTACACCCCGCAGTGGGACACCGCGGTCGCCAACGGGACCATCTCCACCCTGATCGTGCCGGCCTGGATGCTCACCCAGGTCGAACAGCAGGCGCCCGCGACGAAGGGCAAGTGGAACATCGCGGTGCTGCCGGGCAAGGTCGGCAACGACGGCGGCTCCTTCCTCGCCATCCCCAAGCACGCGCCGCACGCGCAGCAGGCGTACGACTTCATCAAGTGGCTGGAGGCGCCGGCCCAGCAACTGGCGCTGTTCAAGGAGAACAACACCTTCCCGACGGTGCCCGCGCTGTACACCGACCCGGCCGTCACCCAGTTCACCAGCCCCTTCTTCAGCAACGCACCGGTCGGCAAGATCTACATCGCCAGCGTGCAGGGCATGAAGGCGCACCCTGTCGGCGCCCAGGACCGCATCGTGGAGAACCAGTTCGAGAACGGTCTCGGCCGGGTCGACCAGGGCAGCCAGTCCGGCGCGAAGTCCTGGTCCCAGGTCATGTCCGACGTCAAGCGCGAGCTTCAGGGGTAGGGGCCGGGGAACGACATGACCACTTCACTGGCCTGGAAAGAACCCGTCACCGGGGGCCGAAGCGGTCGGGTGTCCAGCGCGTGGGAACGGTTCACGCCCTACGTCTACATCGCGCCGTTCTTTCTGCTGTTCCTGGCTTTCGGACTCGGCCCGCTGCTCTTCACCGGCTGGGTCTCCCTGCACAACTGGCAGTTGCTGGGCGGGGACCATCCCTACGTCGGGCTGCAGAACTACGGGGACATGCTCAACGATCCCCGGTTCTGGAAGGCGCTGCGCAACACCATCGGGATCTTCGTCCTGTCGACCATTCCGGGCATGGGGATCGCCCTCGCCCTCGCCTCGATGCTGAACAACAGCAGCCTGCGGGCGAAGACGTTCTGGCGCATGGCGCTGCTCGTGCCCAACGTGACCCCGCTGGTCACCGTCACCCTGGTCTTCGCGTCCATCTTCGGCCGCGACTACGGCCCGGTGACCTGGATCCTGCGGTCGCTGCACCTGCCGACCGTCGACTGGGGAGCGGACGCGCTGACCGCGCAGACCGTCATCGCCATCATGGTCATCTGGCGCTGGACCGGCTACAACACCCTGATCTACCTCGCGGCGATGCAGGCGGTCCCGTCCGCCCTGTACGACTGCGCGGAGATCGACGGCGCGGGCCGCTGGACCACGTTCACCCAGGTCACGCTGCCCATGATCCGTCCGACCATCCTGTTCACCGTGGTCACCTCCACGGTCGGCGGGCTCCAGATCTTCACCGAACCACTGCTGTTCACCTCCCCGACCGGGGGCAACAACGGCCAGGGACTGACCGTCACGCTGCTCCTGTACGGACAGGCCTTCAACTCCTTCAAGTTCGGCTACGCCTCGGCCATCGCGATCGCCCTGCTGTTCATCATCCTGGTCCTCGCCCTGGTCAACTACGCCATCGCCCGCCTGATCAGGAGCTCCTGATGCCTGTGACGAGCAAGGAAAAGCCGCAGGTCGCCAACGTCGGCCGACCGGTGTCGCGGGCCGCCGGCAGGTCACGGCGTCAGTCACTGGACGCCGCCCGGCGCAGCAGGCGCGGCCGCACGTCATGGTTCACCTACGTCGTCCTGACCATCGCGGTGCTGCTCGCGCTCATCCCGCTGTACTGGATGTTCGTGGTCGGCTCCAACGACAGCTCGGCGGTGTCCCGGTTCCCTCCGGTCCTCACCCCCGGCGGGAACTTCGGCCACAACCTCGACGTGGTCGATTCGATGGTCCCCTTCGGACGGTCGCTCGCCAACAGTGCCATCGTCTCCGGAGCGGTGGCGGTGCTCCAGATGTTCTTCTGCAGTCTCGCGGGATTCGCCTTCGCCAAACTCCGGTTCCGCGGCCGTCGCGTGCTGTTCCTGATGGTGGTCGCGACCATGGCGCTGCCCAGCCAACTGGGCCTGGTGCCCATGTACATGATCATGTCCAAGCTGGACTGGATCGACACCTACTGGGCGCTGATCGTGCCCGGGGCGGTCTCCGCGTTCGGTGTGTTCTGGATGCGGCAGGTCGTCATCGGGACCATTCCGGACGAGCTCATCGACGCCGCGAAGGCCGACGGCTGCTCGACGTTCCGGATCTACCGCTCGATCGTCGTACCCAACATCCGGGGATCCGCCGCGGTGTTCGGGCTCTTCGCGGCGATGACCACCTGGAACGACTTCCTGTGGCCGCTGGTCGTCCTCAACACCCCGGACATGTTCACCTCCCAGGTGGCGATCCAGCAGCTGCGCACCCAGTACACCATCGACTACTCGACCGTCATGACCGCCTCCGTGCTGGCCACGCTCCCCCTGCTGCTGCTCTTCGTGGCCGCGGGCAAGCAGTTGGTCGCCGGAATCATGGAGGGCGCGGTCAAGGGCTGACCGGCGCCATCCGCGCCGCACACCGGACCGTCGCCGCACACCGGACCGTCCTCGACGTCTTGAGCGGATCCTCCGGGGATCCACAAGGAGAAGCCTCATGCAGAGGGTCAGCATTGTCACGTCACCGGAAGCCGGCCCGCTCACCCGCCGGGCATGTCAGGAACTGCGCGATTTCACCGGCCGATTGTGGACGGCCGACGTGGAGACGACCGGACCGGCCGGCCTGGACAGCGATGCCGTGCTGCGCATCGTCGTCGGTACACCGGAGCAGCCGCACATCCGGGCTGTGCTGGCGGACCTGGACGTCCAGGTGTCTCCGGCCGAGGCCGACTCCTACGCCCTGCGCGGCAAGGAGGATCTCGTCGCGGTGGTCGGCGCGGACGACGCGGGAGTGCTGTACGGCTGCTACGAACTGCTGGAGGTTCTCGGGGTCCGCTTCTACCTCAGCGGCGAGTCCCTCCCCCGCCATGGACCGGTGTCCATGCCGGCGTGCTCCGTCGACCGGGCCCCGGCGGTCCGGCTGCGCGGCTTCATGCCGTACACCGACTTCCTCACCGGACCGTCGACCTGGGACGAGGCGGACTACCTCCAGGTGATCGACAGCGCCGCGCGACTGCGGATGAACCTCTTCTCGATGCACTTCTACACCTTCGAACCGGTCGGCCAGTTCACGTTCAAGGGGCAGCGGCGGAGCGAGGCGTTCTGGGACACCTCCCGCACCACCCGCTGGCACAAGCGCCCCGGCCGGGTGTCCGACTTCGTGGCCGGCCGAGAGCACTTCGCCGACTATCTCGCCGACGACACCTTCGGGGCGCGCTCGGCGATCGACGCGACCACCCCCGAGGAGCGCTTCCGGCTGGCCGAGGCCGACATCCGGGCCGCGTTCACCCACGCCAAGAAACGGGGCATGCGCACGACCATCGGGATCGAGGTGACCGATCCGCCGCTGGAGTTCCGGGCGCTCGTCGATCCCGCCTCCCGGTACGGCGCGGACGGCTTCGGCATCTGCCCCAGCTCCGCGGACGCCCGTGAGCTGCTGGCCGGTTGGCTGACCGGTCTGGTCAGCGCCTTCCCCGACGTGGACACGTACACGCTCTGGCAGTCCGAGAACGGTCCTTCGCGATGGACGGCCGGCTGCACCTGCGAGCCGTGCACCCGCTTCCGCGCGGAGCACCCGCTGCCCCGCTACACGATCGACGACCTGCTCGGGAAGGTCAGCGCCCAGGTCTACGACGTGGAGGACATCACCGAGACCGCGCAGACCTTCCTTCAGTGGGTGCTGCTCGGGCACGACATCCTGCGTGAACTGGCTCCGGGCAAGCAGGTCGCCCTGGCCGGCTGGTACATCGAGCACCTCTTCCGCGACGCCGCCCCCTATCTGCCGGAGGAGGTCGTGCTGTCCTCGATGACGGAGGTCGACCCCTGGGAGGCGCCGCCCCTGCTCGACCACTACCGGGGAGTGGACCGGGAGCGCTGGCTGATCAACTGGTGGGAGATCGACTTCCGGATGTGGCTGCCCCAGCCGAAGGTCAGCGCCTACCCGCCGATCATGGACAAGGTGCGGGCCTACGGCATCGACGGTGTCATCTGGCAGCACTGGCGCACCCGGACCGTCGACGACAACGCCCGCTACACCGCCCTGGCGATGTGGCAGCCGGACCTGACACCGGACGCGTACTACCGGGACGTCTTCGGCGTCGAGTGGGGCGAGGAAGCCGCCGTCGAGGCGACGGAGGCGATGCGGCTGTTCGAGCGGTACGAGCAGTGGCTGTGCCACGACCTCGGCTGGCAGGTCTTCGCGCAGGACTGGTACCCCCCGCTGATCAACCAGGCACTGGAGTTCATCGGCGCGCACGGCGCCATACCGCCGCAGATCGTCGCGGACGTGGAGGCGAAACTGGCCGAGATACCCCGGATCCGGGAACGCCTCGGCGAGGTGCGCGAGGCGCTGCGGACCGCGCGGACCAAGGCGGTCGTCCTCCGGGACGGCGACCGGCCCGGCTTCTGGGAACACCGGGTCGAGTTCTATCAGCTCTTCATCGACTGCCTGGAGCGTGTCGGCCAGGCCGCGTTGGCCTACCGCGACGCCACCTGCGGCGACCGCCCCACCGCGTCCGAGACACAGGCGCTCAAGCGGGCCTACGAAGCACTGCGCGCGGCACCCGTGCTCGAACTGATCCAGAAGCTCGCCGACCGCGTCGAGGACCGGGGCGACCTGGGCACCCTGGTCAACCTCAACAACGAACTGTGGACCCGCTATCGCGGTGCGCTCGACGGCATCACGCGATGGCTCAGCGACGCGGCCGTGGGCGGCCTGTGGACGCTGCGCATCCTCCCGGACGGCACCTTGCGGCCGCCGATCATGGGCCCTGACGCCCTGCGCCCCGAGGGGCAGTGGAGCTGACCCCCGCACCCACGGCCCTCGCGCCGAACGAGCAACGAAGGGATGAATCCAATGGGCAGGGAACGCCTCGAACGCTACAGCCTGGTCGGCCCTGAGGCCGAGCGCGCGGTGGTGGCCGGGCTGGCCGGCGGCACCGACTGGTTCCGCAGTGACATGCCCCGCAAGCGGATGAAGGAGCTGATGCGCCGCTCGGACCGGCCGGCGATCCGTGACACGGTCATCTGGCTGGGTGTGATGGCGGTGTCCGCCACGCTCGGCGTCGTCTTCTGGGGCGGCTGGCTCGCCGTCCCCTTCTTCCTCGTGTACGGGGTGCTGTACGGCTCCTCGTCGGACTCACGGTGGCACGAGTGCGGCCACGGCACCGCGTTCAAGAACCGCCGACTGGCCGACTCCATCTACCAGTTGGCCTCCTTCATGCTGATGCGCGACCCCACGGTGTGGCGGTGGAGCCACGCCCGGCACCACACCGACACGCTGATACTCGGGCGCGATCCGGAGATCGTGGTGATGCGGCCCGCCCGACTGGCCAGGATCCTCGCCAACTTCTTCGGACTGGTCGACGTACCGCTGGCGTTGCGCGTCATGGTCGTGCACGCGGCCGGGCGGGTCACGGCCGAGGAAGCCACGTTCATCCCGGAGTCCGAACGCGCGAAGATCCACCGCACCGCACGGATCTGGCTCGTCATCTACGCGGCCATGATCGCCGCGTGTGTGCTGTCCGGCTCGATCCTGCCGGCGATGCTCATCGGCGGACCGCGCGTGTACGGCGCGTTCATGCTCAACGTCTACGGCCTCACCCAGCACGCGGGGATGGGCGAGAACGTGCTCGACCACCGGCTCAACACCCGCACGGTGCACATGAACAGGATCAACCGGTTCCTCTACTGGAACATGAACTACCACGTCGAGCACCACATGTTCCCGATGGTCCCCTACCACCGGCTGCCCGAACTGCACGAGGAGATCAAGGGCGATCTCGCTCCCGCCTACCCGTCGCTGTGGGCGGCCTACCGGGAGATCGTCCCCGCGGTGCTGCGCCAGCTGAAGGACCCCACGTACTACATCCGCCGCGAACTGCCGCCCGGCGCCGCTCCCTACCACCCGAAGTCCGACGGACGCGCGCTCGCGCTCCAGCCCGGCTCCCAGCTCTGAGGAGACGTCACGATGCCTGAGTGGATCGCCGCGTGCGCCGTGGACGACATCGACCCGGAGGACGTGATCCCCTTCCGGTACGACGGCGTGGACTACGCCATCTACCGCTCGCCGCAGAACGAGTTCTACGCCACCGCGGGCCACTGCACGCACGAGCGGATGCTGCTGTGCGACGGCCTGGTGATGGACCACACCATCGAATGCCCCAAGCACAACGGCCGGTTCGACTACACCACGGGCAAGGCCGCCGGAGCACCGGTGCTCATCGATCTGCGGACCTTCCCGGTCAAGGTCGAGGACGGCACCGTCCACATCGGGATCGGTTAGGCGGCCGTGAGTGCCGTGCCGGGGATGGTGGTCGTCGGGGGCGGCGAGTGCGGCGCACGGGCTGCGTTCGCACTCCGTGAGGCGGGCTGGAGCGGACCGGTCACGCTGATCGGCTCCGAGGCCGTACCGCCTTATGAGCGCCCGCCGTTGTCGAAGTCCGTGCTGACCGGGCCGCCCGCGTCGGCTCCGACGACGATCTGCGATACGGAGACGCTGAGGTCCGCGGGCATCGACTTCGTCGCCGGGGTCGCCGCGACCGACATCGATCGCGACCACCACGAGGTGGTGCTCGCGACCGGTCAACGCATCCCGTACCAAAGGCTGTTGGTGGCCACCGGGGCGAACCCCCGGCGCCTGCCGCTGCCCGGTGCGGCGGTCGACGGCGTGCACTGCCTCCGCAGCCACGGCGACGCGCTCGCGCTGCGGGACCGGTTGCGGCCCGGCGCCCGCATCGGTGTGATCGGCGGCGGATTCATCGGTCTGGAGCTGGCGGCGGCCGCGACCGTGCACGGTTGTGCCGTCACGGTGATCGAGTCGGCACCACGGCTGATGAGCCGAGGCGCAACCGCGCACCTAGCCGACACGGTCACCGCGCGCCACGAACGGGCCGGTGCCGACGTGCGCTGCGGCACCGGCGTCGTCCAACTGGACCGCCACGACGAGGAGTTGCTGCTCGAACTGACCACGGGCGAGACGCTGGTGTGCGACACGGTCGTGGTGGGCATCGGCGCCGTCCCGGAGACCTCCCTGGCACGGAAGGCCGGCCTCGCCGTCGACAACGGCGTGCGCGTCGACACCCTGCTGACTACCTCCGACCCCGACATCTTCGCGGCCGGGGACTGCTGTTCATGGCCGCATCCGCTCTACGACGGTCGCCGCATCCGCCTGGAGTCCTGGCGCAACGCCCAGGACCAGGGCGGCGCGGCGGCACGGAACATGCTCGGCGCCGACGAACCCTTCACGACCGTGCCGTGGTTCTGGTCCGACCAGTACGAACTCACCCTTCAGATCGCCGGGTTGCCCGACGCCGCCACGGCGGAGGTCGTACGACACCGCCCCGACGGCGTCGAGATCCGCTTCGGCCTCGGGCCGGACGGACGGCTCCTGTCGGCGAGCGCGGTGGGCACCGGAAACGCGGTGACCCAGGACATCCGGCTGGCCGAACTGCTCATCGCCCGCCGGGCGATCCCGTCCCCGGAAACCCTGGCGGATCCGACCGCCGCCCTCAAGGCACTGCTGAAGCAGGCGCCTCGGTAAGGAGAGGAAATCCCGTGCGCAGTACCCCATTTCCGCGCTCCGGCGAACCGATCAGCCAACTCGGCTTCGGCACCATGGGATTCGCCGGCTGGTTCGGCGACCAGGAGGAATCCGACTGGATCGACAGCCTTCTGTACGCACTGGACCGCGGGGTGTCCTTCATCGACACCGCTCGCGCCTATGGCCATTCCGAGCGCATCGTCGGAAAGGCGCTGCGGCAGTGGTCCGGGCAGCGCCCCTTCGTCGCGACGAAGATCGAGTCGCTCGCCGGCCCGCGCGGCTGGGGCACACCCGTGGCACCCGAACTCACCTACCCGCCGGGGCATGTCCGGGCCAGTGCCCTGCGTTCGCTCCAAGAACTCGCCGTGGACCGGATCGACCTCGTGCAGCTGCACATCTGGTGGCCGACCTGGGGCGTCACCGGGTACTGGATGGACGAACTCCAGCAGTTGAAGGACGAGGGGCTGGTGCGGCACGTCGGCATCTCGATCCCCGACCACCGCTCCGACATGGCGCTGCCGTTGGTGGAGAACGGTCTGATCGACTCCGTCCAGACCATCATCAACATCTTCGACCCGCTCGCCCTGGACAACCTCCTGCCCGCCTGCCGGAAGCACGACGTCGCGGTGATCGCCCGCTGCGTCCTGGACGAAGGCGGCCTGACCGGCACCCTCACCGAGGACACGGTCTTCGCGGAGGACGACTACCGGAACCGTTATTTCGACGAGATCGTGCCTCGCGCGGTCTATCTCGAAAAGGTCGACGCGCTACGGCAGTACGTGCCGGCCCATGCCGGTTCGCTCGCCGCGCTGGCGCTGAAGTTCGTCGTCCAGTCCCCCGGCGTCACCACCGCGATCTCCTCGATGCATGTCAAGGAATTCTGCGAGGAGAACATCGCGGCGCTCAACGAACCGCCGCTGCCCGCCGAGGTCTTCGACCGACTGCGCTTCAAGCACCGGTTCATCAAGAACTTCAACGAGACCAAGATATTCGCGGAGCAGTGAACCATGGCCTCTCACACCGAAACCGTCCGCTGGGAAGAGCTGCTGCCGAGAGAGTTCGAGCAACGGCTGACACAACTGCCCCTGGCCTACCTTCCGATGGGACTGTGCGAGCCGCACGGACACATCGCGGCCTTCGGCCTCGACACCCACAAAGCGGTGTACCTCTGTGAGGAATCCGCCCGCCGGTTCGGCGGCATCGTCGCACCGACCCAGACGTACCACATCCATGAAACCGGTTATCACCGGCCGTGGTTGAAGGAGGTCGTGGGCGACATCAATCCGCGGTTGGGCAGCCTGCCCCCCGATGTCGTCCTACGGCTCCTGGTCTTTCAGCTGCGGGCCTTCGTCAACGCGGGTTTCCGCGCCATCGTCGTGGTCACCGGGCACAACGCCAACCAGGCCGATCTACGAATCGTCGCCGAGGAGTTCCGGCGCGCCCGTCCGGTCCCGGTCGTCGCCGTCAGCGATCCCGAACTCGTGGCCGGAGAGTTCGAAGGCGACCACGCGGGACGCTACGAGATCTCCCAACTGATGTATCTCCGACCCGAACTGGTCGAGTTGGACCGCCTCGACGACCGGTACAGCAGCCCCTGGGGCCGCTTCGCCCAGGGCGAGGACGCGCATCTCGCCACCGCGAGCGAGGGCCGCGCGATCATCGAAAGCAGCCTCGCCGCACTCAAGGCCATCGTCGAGAACTGCGCCCCCTTGCCCGGCGGCGAGGACATCCCCTTCATGCCCATCGACGAAGCCGAGCAGATCTGGCAGCGGGTGGCCGCCCGCACCGACGAGTGGTGCACCCTGCGGGAGGAAGCAATGACCACGCCCCGGGCGGCCCGGGCCGTCACGATGTGGGACTACTCCTGGCTGCTGCGCCGCTCCGGTGACGAGGCGGAGTACGCGGATGTCGAGCGGGTCCTCGACGAACTCGCCGAGCGTGGCTACGACGTCGTACGCATCGACGCCTTTCCGCACTGGATCGCCGCCGACAGTTCCGGGCGGCGGGCCGACGAGATCACCGCTCTGCCGCAGCCAGCGGGATTCATGTGGGGAAACCATTCGACGGTCTCCGTGCGGCCGCGTACAGCGTTGATCGAGTTCCTGGCCGGGCTGCGCGATCGGGGTATACAGGCCGGGCTCTCCAGCTGGTTCACTCCCGACTCGACCGGCCGTGCGGCACAGGTGGTCACTCCGGCCGATCTCGCCCGCGTCTGGTCGGAGACGCTCGGGGCGATCCAGGAAGCCGGTCTGCTCGACGCCGTGGCCTTTGTCGACCTGTGCAACGAGTGGCCGGCCTGGGCCCCGGGCATCGGCAGGCACGTGTTCGGTGAGATCCATTCGGTCTTCGCGCTCACCGAGCTGTTCACCGACGAAGAGATTCGGCGCATCGACAGCTATCAGGCGGCGCTGTCCGCGGTGAAAAGGGAGTTCCCCGGAATTCCCGTGACGTTCTCGTACTACCTCCGAGGCGTCACACCGCCGTTGAGCACGGACCTGATGCGGCTTTCGACGGACGCCTTCGACTTCGCCGAACCGCATCTGTGGCTCGCCGCGGGATGCCCGCGTTTCGTCGCCACGACGAAATGGACCGGCGACTTCGAGAACGACGTCCGCGGTCTCGCCGAACACCAGCATCTGGTCCAGCAGCACTACGCGGCCGAGCGGGACACGTTCCTGGCCGAACTCGCGGACCTGCTCGACGTATGGCGGGACTGGGCGACCGAGCGCGGGTTGCCCCTGTGGACGACCGAGGGCTGGGCCTCGGTCGGCTGGTCGCCCGACCTCGTGCCCGATTGGGACGGGTGGGACTACGTCAAGGACGTCGCCGAGGCGGCGGTCGGCATGGCGCTGGACCGCGGCTGGCAGGGGATCTGCACCAGCAACTTCTCGCAGCCGCACCACATCGGGATGTGGGCTGACGCCGGTTGGCACCGCACGCAGACCGCCCGCATCCGGGGCGGCGCGTCCCCGGGCGCGCACTCGACACCGGAGACCTTCACGGCCGTAGGCCGCCCGTCAGAGGAGACACTGTGACCACACCTCAGTGGGCCCCGGGATGCGACATCGACGCCGTCCTGGCCGCGATGACCCTGCCGGAGAAGCTCGCACAACTGACCTCGCTGTGGCCGGAGGGCAGCGGCCCGCCCGGAGAGACCGTGGCGCCGATGCAGGACGAGTTGCTCACGGACCCGGCCGAGGCCGCGTCACCGCTCGAACACGGCGTGGGCCAGTTCACCCGGCCGCTCGGCAGCCGCGCGGGTGCCGTGACGGAACGCCTGGAGTACGCCCGCGCCCTGCAACGCGATGTCGTACGGCACAGCCGGTTCGGGATCCCGGCCCTGGTGCACGAGGAATGCCTGACCGGGCTCCAGCTGTACGGCGCCGCCACCTATCCCTCCCCCCTTGCGTGGGGCGCCAGTTGGGACGCGGAGCTGGTGCGCGAGATGGGCGGGCAGATCGGCTCGACCATGCGGCAGCTGAACATCCACCTCGGCCTGGCGCCGGTGCTCGACGTCGTGCGCGACCCGCGTTGGGGACGAGTGGAGGAGTGCATCTCCGAGGACCCGTACCTGATCGGCGTCCTGGGCACGGCCTACGTCGACGGCCTCCAGTCCACCGGGGCCGGCGCGACCCTCAAGCACTTCCTCGGCTACTCGAACTCGCGCGGCGGACGCAATCTGGCGCCGGTGCACGCGGGACCGCGCGAGATCGCCGAGGTGTTCGCGCTGCCCTTCGAAATGGTCGTCAAGAACGCCCGCCCGTCCGCGGTGATGCACTCCTACGCCGAGATCGACGGCATCCCTGTCGCCGCCGACCCACAGCTGCTCACCGAACTGCTGCGCACGCGCTGGGGGTTCGACGGTGTGGTGGTCGCCGACTACTTCGGGATCACGTTCCTGCACACCCTGCACGACGTGGCCGCCGACGCCGGTGAGGCTGCGGTGCTCGCGCTGTCCGCGGGGATCGACGTCGAGCTGCCGGCGGGCCGCGCCTATCTGGACCCGCTCGCCGAACTCGTCCGCAAGGGCACCTTCCCCGTGGAGCTCGTGGACCGGTCGGTGCGGCGGGTCCTGCGCAACAAGCTCGAACTCGGCGTGTTCGCTGAGGCAGTGGAGGACGCCCGGGCGGTCGATCTGGACCCGCCGGCCTCTCGTGCGGTGGCCCGACGGCTCGCCGAGGAGTCGGTGATCCTGCTGAGCAATCCCCAGGGGATCCTGCCGCTGCGTCCGGTCGGCAGGGTGGCGGTGGTCGGTCCCAACGCCGACGCTCCGGAGGCCATGCTCGGCAACTACAGCTTCACCAACCACATTCAGACCCCGCCGGGCACGCCGATCGGCATCGAGCTGCCCACCGTACTGGCGGCCCTGCGCGAGCAACTGCCCGCCGGAACCGAGGTGGTTCACGCGCCCGGCTGCGCTGTCCGTGCCGACGAGGAGACCGAGGCGGCGGCCGCCGACACGATCGCCGCAGCGGTGGCGGCGGCCGAGGACGCGGACGTGTGCGTCACCGTCGTCGGCGACCGCGCGGGACTGTTCGGACGCGGCACCGTCGGCGAGGGAAGCGACGCCGCGACGCTGGAACTGCCGGGACGGCAACGGGCGTTGCTCGACGCGTTGCTCGGCACCGGAACCCCGGTGGTCGTGGTGCTGATCACCGGCCGGCCGTATCCGATGGGTGAGTTCACGGACCGGGCGGCCGCGGTCGTCCAGGCGTTCTTCCCGGGTGAGGAGGGCGCGCCGGCCATCGCGGGCGTGCTGACCGGGCGGGTCAACCCGAGCGGGCGGCTGCCGGTCAGCATTCCCCGGGACAACGCCGGCCAGCCCTACTCGTACCGGCGTCCGCGGCTCGGCGGTCCCAGCCCGGTGTCGAACGTGGACCCCAGTCCGTTGTTCGCGTTCGGGCACGGCCTGTCCTACACCACCTTCACCCGCGACGAGGTGCGCGTCACGGCCGACCAGTGGGACACCGCGGGCACGCTGCGGGTGCGGTGCCGGGTCCGTAACGACGGTGAGCGCGAGGGCGCCGACGTGGTGCAGCTCTACGTACGCGATGTCGTCGCCTCGGTCACCCGGCCGATGCGCCAGTTGCTGGGCTGGGCGCGCGTCGACCTGGCGCCCGGCGAAGCGCGTGTCGTCGAGTTCACCGTGCCGGCGGACCGACTCGGGTTCGTCGGGCGGGAGTTGGCGTGGATCGTCGAGCCCGGGGAGTTCGAGTTCTCGGTCGCGCCGTCGGTCGAGGCGCCCGGGACGGGGACAACGGTCGGGTTGCAGGGCCCCGTTCGGGTGCTGACCGAGGAGCGCGCACTGCTCACGTCCGTGCGGGTGCTGGACGAGGACGCGTAACCCGGGCCCCGGGTGTTCAGGGGAGGAAGGCGATCCGGGAGCGCTGTGCCGGTGCGGTGTTCCCGTGGGTCGCCCGGTACTCGGCGGGGGTGACGCCCCGTTCCTTCTTGAACTCGTTGCTCAGGTGGCTCTGGTCGTAGAACCCGGTCCTGTCCGCGATCACCGACAGAGGGAGGTCCGATGCGGCCAGCAGATCGCACACGGCCATCAGCCGCACCCGCCGTAGGTACTGGTGCGGGGTGGCGCCGAAATGCGCCTTGAAGGTGCGGCTGAAGTGACTGGGCGAGAGGGAGACACTCGCGGCCAGCTCCTCGACGGAGAGGGCCCGGGTGTACTCGCGCGAGATCAGTTCCACCGCGGGCGTCAGGGTGAGCAGCCGGCGCGAGACCGCGTCCCGTTTGGTCAGCGCCCGGGTGACCCCCACGATCCCGATCGGCGTCCCGCCCTGCGGGCGGATCGGGGTCTTGGTGGTCAGGTACCAGTCGTAGGAACCATTGGGGTTGCGCACCAGCTCGACGAGATCGATCAGGGCCTCCCCGGTGGACAGCACCTGCTCGTCGTGGCCGCGGTAGTGCTCGACCAGGTACTCGGGCGAGAGGTCCTCGTCCCGCAGGCCGAAGAGTTGCCAGGGGTGGCGGTATCCGAGCAGTCGGGCGAACGGCTCGCTGCACGCGACGAACCGGCGCTCGGCGTCCTTGACGAAGACCCGGACGTCGTCGATCCGGTCGAACGCCTGGAGCAGGGCGTCGCCCAACTGCGCCGTGAGTTCCGGCGGCGCGCTCTCGTCACTGGCCATGGTCACCTCTGCCCCCATGGTCACCGGAGAGCGGCGGTGCGGTCGAGTGGTGGAGCAGGAATTTCCAAGAGTGGCGCATTTTCCTCCAAGTGATCTCGCAGGTCACCGGACTAGCTTGAAGTTGTGCCAACAGTCGGGTCCATAGAGGAGACAGCTGTGTCGGACGAGTCAATACCCCGGATCGCGCTGGGCAGTTGGGCGTTCGCCTTCGGCCCGTTCGCCGCCGATCCCTGGAGTTTCGACCGGCTGTGCGGCTATGCCGCCGCGGTCGGCTACGACGGCGTGGAGATCAACGGTTTCCGTCCGCATCCGCACGACGAGGACGTCACCGCGGACGACTGCGCACGCCTGCGGGACCGGCTCGCCGAGCAGGGACTGGGTGTCTCCGCCTACGCGCCCGACTTCGGTTCCACCCCGCCCGCGGACGTGCCCGCCGCCGACTACCTCGCGCGCGTCGATTCCGTCCTGGCCTTCTGCGCGGGGCTGGGCGTCCCGGCGCTCCGGGTGGACTCGGTCTCCCCGCCCGGCCCGATGGACCGGGAGCGTCTCGGGCACCTGGCCGACACCTGGCGCAGGGCCGCCGACCGCTGTGCGGACGCCGGGGTGCGGATGGTGTGGGAGTTCGAGCCGGGCTTCTGGCTGAACCGGCCGAGCGAGGTCCAGGAACTGGTCCACACCGTGGCCCACCCCAACTTCACCGTCCTGTTCGACACCTCCCACGCCTACGCGGGTGCGGTCGCCGGCGCCCGACACGGCGACGACCCGGAGGTGCTGCCCGGCGGGGTCGCCGAGTACGCGCGCCTGCTCGCTCCGTACGTCGGGCACCTGCACGTCATCGACGGAGACGGTTCGCTGCACAACGGGGAGACGAGCGAGCATCTCCCGTTCGGCGAGGGGAAGATCGACCTCGACGAGGTCGTCGGCGCACTCGGCCGGTCCGCGCTCGACCTCGACTGGTGGACGGTCGACTTCTGCTTCTGCCCGACCACCGAACGCGACGCCGCCACCGCCGTGCCCTTCGTCCGCGCGCTCGCCGACCGGGCCCGCGTGAGCGGAGCGACCCGATGAAGGCGGCGGCGATCACCGCACCGGGCCGGGTCGAACTCGTCGAGCGGGAACGCCCGCACGCGCACCGCGACCTCGTGGTCGTCAAGATCCTGATCGCGCCCATGTGCACCGAGTTCAAGGACCGTCGGGCCGGGAACCTCGGCGATGCGCTGGGTCACGAGGCCGCCGGGATCGTCGAGGACGCCGGCACCTCCACCCGGGTGCGGGTGGGCGACCGGGTGGTGGTCATGCCGCAGAACGGATGCGGGACCTGCTCGCTGTGCACGGCGGGCGAACACATCCACTGCCGGAGCGGACGGGACGTGCTGGCCGAGAGCGGGAACGGCTACGGCACCGCGACCTACGCCGAATACGTCCTCAAGCCGGACTGGTTGCTGCTCCCGGTACCGGACGACATCCCGCTGCACCGGGCCGCGCTCACCGTCTGCGGACTGGGCCCGGGATTCACCGCGCACACCAGGATGAACACCGGCGCCTCGGACACCGTGCTCGTCTCCGGCTGCGGGCCGGTGGGTCTGGGTGCGATCCTCCACGCGAGGGTGCGCGGGGCGCGGGTGCTGGCGCTGGAGACCCAGGAGTACCGAAAGAAGCTGGCGGCGGACCTCGGCGCCGTCGAGGTCCTCGACCCGCGCGCCCTCGACCCGGGCGAATTGGCCCAGGTGGACGCCGCCGTCGAGACCAGCGGCGCCCCGGGAGCCGCGAGCCTGGCGGCCCGTGCGCTGCGCCCGCGTGGCCGCCTGTCCGTCGTGGCCTGGGGCGGCGAGGTCGTCCTGCCACCGCTCGTACCGATCGGCGCCGACGTCTTCGGCTGCTGGCACTGGAACCACCAGCGGTACGCGGATCGGATGTGGACGACCGTGCGCGCCGCGGCCGAGGCGCTGGACACCGTGGTCACCGCGCGGTTCCCGCTCGACGAGGTGTCCGCCGCGATGGATCTCCAGGACACCGGGGAGTGCGGCAAGGTGTTCCTGCTCCCGCACGGAGCGGAGGGCCTGCGATGAGCTCGATCGTCATCCTCGCCGGTGAGGGCGAGTACGAGTCCCACCGCACCATGAAGACCTACGCCGACGACGTGCGGGCCGAACTGCCCGACGCGAAGGTCCACTTCCTGGTCCCGGACGTGCTCGACGACTATCCGGAGTTCCCCGCCTCCACGTTCGGCGACCTCGGTGTACTGGCCGATGCCGACCTGCTGGTGATCTACACCCGCTTCCGCGTCCTGCCCGACGAGCAGATGGCCCAACTGACGGACTACGTACGGCGCGGCGGGAACGTACTGGGCCTGCGCACCTCCACGCACGCCTTCCACTACCCCGACGACTCGCCGTGGGCACCATGGAACGACGGCTTCGGCCGGGACGTGCTCGGCTCGCCCTGGGTGAGTCATCACGGCCACTCCTCGCGCACCACGGTCACCCGCGTACCCGGCGAACATCCGGTGCTGGCCGGTCTCCCGGACCGGTTCACCTCCCGGTCCTGGCTGTACCGCGTGCGCACCCGGCCGGACTGCCGGCCGCTGCTCCACGGCGAGCCGATCGCTCCGGAGGACGCGCCCACCGCCGGCGCCGTCGCGTGGGTTCGGGAGCGCCCGCGGGGCCGGGTCTTCTACACCAGCCTCGGACACCCGGACGACTTCGCGCTGGAGGCGTTCCGGCGGCTGCTCGTCAACGCCACGCGCTGGTGCCTGGGTTGAGAGGGAGGAGCCCACAAGTGGAACTGGCGTACACCGAAATCGGGGTGGGTGAACCCCTGGTCCTGATCATGGGGTTGGGCGCGCCCGGCACGGCGTGGGAGCCGCACACCGCGGCCTGGTCAAGGAGTTTCCGGTGCCTGGCCGCCGACAACCGGGGCGCCGGCAAGTCACCGGCCCCGCCCGGCCCGTACACCACGGCCGCGATGGCGGACGACTACGCCGACCTCATCAAGGGGCAGGAACTTGGGCCGGCACGGGTCGTCGGGATATCGATGGGCGGGGCGATCGCCCAGGAACTGGCGCTGCGCCACCCGGAGTTGGTGTCGCGGCTGGTACTGGTGGCGAGTTGGGCCCGCTGCGATCCGCACACCGCGGAGATCTTCCGGACGCTCCCGCTGATCTGGGACCGCCAGGAGGTCGCGACCGCGTTGTTGCAGTGGCTGATCTGGACGCCGGGATGGTTCGCGGCGCACGAGGACGAGTTGCTGGCCGAGCGGACCGCGCCCGGCCGGATGTCCTGCTCCGCGTTCGGTGCCCATGCCGCCGCCTGCGTGAGCCACGACGCGCTGGACCGGCTCGGCGGCATCCGGGCACCGACCCTGGTGACCGCAGGGGACGCGGACCTGTTCGTCCCGCCCCGGCTGTCCCGCGAGCTCGCCGAAGCCGTCCCCGGGGCGACCCTGGAGATCTTCTCCGGCGCCGGACACACCCATCACTGGGAACAGTTGGACCGCTTCAACACCATCGTCGAGGCATGGCTTCTGGGAGAGGAACGGCCGCTGTGACCGACATCCGCTTCGCCTGCCAGACCTACAGCTGGCAGATGACCGTCGACGCCTACCGGGGCCGACTGGACCACATGATCTCGGTGAGCGCGAAGGCCGGGTTCGCCGGCTTCGAACCCGAGGTGGTGATGCTCGGCGAGGACTGGACCGCGTCCGGCCTGCGGTCGCAACTGGCCGACCACGGCGTGCAGTTGGCCGCGCTCTGTCTGGTCGAGGAGTGGAGCGGACCCCACGAGACGGCGGCGGAAGCCGCCGAGGCGGACAAGGTGATCGAGACCGTCGCCGGAATCGACGGCGCGGTCATCAACCTGTGCCAGTTCCCGGGAGCGGACCGGGCTCAACTGCGCGCCCGTCAGGACAACTTGCTGTCCTGCGTGGACGCGGTCTCCGCGAGGGCCGAGGCCGCGGACGTGCACTGCACGTTCCATCCCAACTCCCCCGCCGGGTCCGTGTTCCGTACCGACGCCGACTACGCGTATCTGCTGGCGCAGCTGCCGGAGCGGATCGGATTCACCCCCGACCTGGGGCACCTCGCCAAGGGCGGTATGGATCCGCTGGAGGTCGTGCGCCGGTACCGGGACCGTGTCGACCACGTCCACGTCAAGGACATGCACGCGGACGGGTCCTGGGCCCGGACCGGCGAGGGGATCATCGACATCCCGGCGGTCACGAGGTTCCTGGCGGAGACGGGCTTCACGGGCTGGATCGTGCTGGAGGACGAGTCGCCCGAAGCCGAGGCGGACCCCGACCGAGCCGTGGCCCGCAACGGGGCGTACGTGCGGGACGTACTGGAAGCGGTGATCAGGTGACCTCCTCCCTGTTCGAAGGATGCGCATGAGCGACGTGCGAAGGACGCCTATGACGGACCTGTCCATCGCGGTGAACACGTTCGTGTGGCACTCGCCGCTGACCGACGACTTGCTGGCCGGCACCCTGCCAAAGATCGCCGGCTGGGGGTTCGACGCCGTGGAGCTGCCGCTGGAGAACGTCGGTGACTGGGATCCCGCCCGGACCTCGGCGCTGTTGTCGGAGCTCGGGCTGCGCTGTGTGGTGGGCGCGGTGTTCGGGCCCGGGCGTGAACTGTCGGCGGCCGACCCGGCCACGATCGACGCGACCAAGCGCTATGTCCGCGCCGCGGTGGACGCGGCGGCGGGAGTCGGCGCGGCGATGGTCATCGGCCCGATGTACACGTCGGTGGGCCGGACGTGCCGGATGTCCCCGCAGGAGCGCGCGGCAACCCTGCGGGAGCTGCGCGACAGCCTCGCCGAATGCGCCGAGTACGCGGGGCGGCACGGCATCGCGCTGGCGGTGGAACCGCTCAATCGCTACGAGACGAGCCTGCTCAACACGGCGGCACAAGTGCGGGAACTGATCGAGGATCTGCCCGGCAATGTGGGTCTCAACCTGGACACTTACCACATGAATATCGAGGAGCGGGACCTGCGCGCGGCCTTCCGCGCGGCCGGCGACCGGCTGCTACACCTACAGGTCTGCGGGAACGACCGAGGCGCGCCGGGCCACGATCTGCAGGACTGGCCACTGATCCGGGACTGCCTCACCGAGATCGGCTACAGGGGCATGCTCGGCATCGAGTCGTTCACCGCGGACAACGCGTCGATCGCCACCGCCGCCTCCATCTGGCGCCCGCTGGCGGAATCCCAGGACGCGCTCGCCGTGGACGGCCTGCGGTTCCTGCGTGAGTGGCGGGAGGGCCGGTCATGACCGCGCATGTCCTCGGGATCGACTTCGGCACCCTGTCCGCGCGGGTACTCGTGGTGAGTGCCGCCGACGGCACCGAACTGGCCTGTGTGGAGCATCCGTACGGGAATGGCGTGATCGACCGCGCCCTGCCCGGGTCGGGTACCGAGCTGCCACCCCTGTGGGCGTTGCAGGATCCGCGGGACTGGCTGGCGGTCCTGCGCGAGGCGGTGCCCGAGGCGGTCGCGCGGGCCGGGATCGACCCGGCGAGCGTGGCCGGGGTGGGCACGGACTTCACGGCCAGCACCCCGCTGCCGGTGCTCGCCGACGGTACGCCCCTGTGCGTGCTGGACGGATTCGCCGAACGCCCGCATGCCTGGCCGAAGTTGTGGAAGCACCACGCGGCCCAGGCACAGGCCGAACGGATCACCGCACTCGCGCACACGTCGAAGCAGCCGTGGCTGTCCAGGTACGGCGGCAGGATCTCCGCCGAGTGGCAGCTCGCGAAAGCGCTCCAGATCCTCGACGAGGACCCCGAGGTGTGGGCGGCCACCGAGCGGTGGATCGAGGCGGCGGACTGGATCGTATGGCAGCTGACCGGGCGGGAGAGCCGGAATCCGTGCACCGCCGGTTACAAGGGCCTTTACCAGGACGGGAGTTACCCGGACGAGGACTATCTCGCCGCCCTGGACCCGCGGTTCGCCGACGTGTACCGCACCCGCGTCGACCATCCGCTCACCGCGCTCGGCAGCAGCGCGGGCGGACTGAGCGCGCGGGCCGCCGCGTGGACCGGGCTGCCCGAGGGCACTCCCGTCGCGGCGGGCAACGTGGACGCACACGTCACCGCGGCCGCCGCCCAGACCTACGGGAACGGTCAACTGCTGGCCATCATGGGCACGTCCACCTGCCACATGATGAACTCCGACGTGCTGCGCGAGGTCCCCGGTGCCTGCGGGGTGGTCGACGGCGGCATCGTCGCCGGGTCCTTCGGCTACGAGGCCGGGCAGAGCGGGGTCGGCGACATCTTCGCCTGGTGGGTCGACAGCGCCGTACCCGAGCGCTACCACGAACCGGGCCGTGGCGTGCACGAGGTCCTCAGTGAGCTCGCCGCGCGGCAACGGGTGGGCGAGCACGGGCTGTTGGCCCTGGACTGGATGGGTGGCAACCGGTCGGTGCTGGTCGACCACGAGCTGTCCGGAGTGCTGCTCGGCATGACGCTGTCGACCACGGCGGTGGACGTCTACCGGGCGCTGCTGGAGTCGACCGCGTTCGGCACCCGCGTGATCCTGGACGCCTTCGGAGCCGCGGGCCTGCCCGTGACGGAGTTCGTCGCCGCCGGAGGCCTGGTCAGGAACCCGCTGCTGATGCAGATCTACGCGGACGTGACCGGGCTGCCGATCAGCGTGGTCGACTCCGCGCAGGCGCCCGCGCTCGGTGCGGCCGTCCACGCGGCGGTGGCCGCCGCGATCCATCCCGAGGTGCGCACCGCGTCCGCCGCCATGGGCCGCCGTCATCATGCCGCCTACCTGCCGATCCCTGAGCATCAGCGGGTCTACCAGCAGTTGTACGAGGAGTACGTGCGCCTGCACGACCACTTCGGTCGCGGGGGCAACGACGTCCTGCACCGACTGCACGCGCTGAAGACGAGGAGTCCCTGATGCCCGATGCCATCGCCGAGGTGCGCGCGGAACTGCACGCCCTGCACCGGACCCTCGTCGACAACGGACTGGTCGCCTGGACCTCCGGCAACGTGTCGGCCCGGGTCGCGCCGGACCTGATGCTCATCAAGCCGAGCGGCGTCCCCTACGACGAACTGCGGCCGGAGGATCTGGTGTTGTGCGACCTGTCGGGCGTCGCCGTGACGGGCACGCTCCGCCCGTCCAGCGACGCCGCCTCGCACGGCTACGTCTACCGCGCCCTGCCCGAGGTGCGCGGGGTCGTGCACACCCACTCCACTTACGCGACCGCGTGGGCGGCCCGCGGTGAGCCCGTCCCGTGCGTACTCACCGCCATGGCGGACGAGTTCGGCGGCGAGATCCCGGTCGGCCCGCTGGCGCCGATCGGCGACGACGCCATCGGCCGCGGCGTCGTGGAGACCCTGCGCGAACACCGGTCGCCGGCCGTCCTCATGCGCAATCACGGGGTCTTCGCCATCGGCGACAGCCCGCGTGCCGCCGTGAAGGCCGCCGTCATGTGCGAGGACGTGGCACGCACCGTGCATCTGTCCCGGCAGCTCGGGGAGTCCGCGACCCTCACGGCACAGACGGTGGACGCCCTGCACGACCGCTACCGGAACCACTACGGCCAAGGGGACGCCTGAGTACCCTCCTAAGCGTTCTTCAGGGCACAGACGAAGTTCTCCTCGATGGCCCGCAGCCGCTTCAACTGCTCAGGCGCCTGGGCCTGGTTGATCTGCGAGGTGACAGAGAAGGTGAGGGACCGGCGCCCGTCCGGCGTGGCCGCGATCAGCTGGGTGTAGCCGGGGAAGTTGCCGGTGTGCCCCAGCACGACACCGCACCGGGTGGCGTAGCGGAAGATGCCCAGACCGGCCATGTTGGCACCGGGGCCGGCGGGCTCGGACGCGCCGGCGATCCAACTCCGCTGCTGCCCCAGCACACTTGACCGCTCGTAAAGTGCCCCTCCGGCGTAACCGCGGATGAAGCGGGTCATGTCGGCCGGCGTGGAGATGATCCCGCCCGACGCCCACACGCCGGACGCGCTGAGGACCTCACTGACGTCCTCCACCGGCGAGGGCGGCGCCACGTCATAGCCGTGCAGGTAGGGCTCGGGCATCCGGTACCCCTGCGGCAGGCTGGTGTCCCGCAGTCCCAACGGCCGGTGGACCAGCGTCCGCAGCAGCTTCTCGTACGGCGTCCCGGTCACGGCCTCCGCCATCAGGGCCACGGCGATGTTGTCGGAGTTGGAGTACACGTACCGGCTTCCCGGCTTGAACCCCAGCGGCTGATCGGCCACGAAGTCGAGCAGCCGGCGGGAGTCGAAGTGGTGGCGCGGGTCGGCGGTGACGATCTTCAGGAACGCCTCGCTGCGCGAGAAGTCCGGCAGGCCGCTGGTGTGGTTCAGCAGTTGTCGCAGGGTGACCCGGTGCCAGGCCTTGGGCAGTTGCGGAAGCCGTCGCCCCAGGGTGTCGTCGAGATGCAGCGCGTGCCGGTCGACGAGGCTGAGGGCGACCGCCGCGCTGAACGCCTTCGCGGTGCTGGCGATGCGCATGTGGTCGTCGGCCTGGGGCTTGCGGTCCGTGGCGAGGTCGGCGACACCCGCCCGCACGACGCGGGTCTCCCCGTCCTTCTGGAGAACGGCGATGAGGCCGGGCGGTCCGCCCGGGGACTCGACGAACCGGTCGGCCTGACGCTGGAGGTCGTCGCCGTGCGCCGCGGCGGCAGCGGTGGTGGCGGGGCCGAGTGCGGTCACGCAGGCGACGACGGCACAGGCGAGCATCCGGAGGGGCATGGGTTCTCCCGGGGACGGGGTGGCGGGGCAGGCCCAGCCTTTCCCTCGACCGGCGGGGAGGCCTCTTGTGCTGCTGCATACGGCGGAATGCCGGTACCGGTCATTCTTCGGCGGGATACACCTTCACGACCCTGCCCTGGGTGTCGGCCTGTAGATGTCCGCTCACGCTGTAATCGCCACTGAGGTAGATCTCGAGAGAGGCAGGGGTGTTGAAGGTGGCGCTCGGTGTGCTCAGAAGCAGATAGGCGGACTCCGGCTTGTCGACGTTCAGCTTCTTCTCCGCGAAGGCAAGGAGGCTGGGCAGCGCGTCCCAGTTGTAGTCGTCCACGCTCACGGGCTCGCTCTCGCCCATCAGGCTGCCGTTGCTGATGCCCGTCCGGACTCCCGAGGGCGGGCGGTACTCGTAGATGTCGTACTTGGTCCGGCTACCGGGGACCATCGCCTTCACCGACACGTAGTCCTGATAGACGGAGAGGTCACCGAAAGTGTCCCGTCCCGACTTCTTCTCGATGGCCTTGAGCGCGGTCCGAATGCCATCGGGCGTGAGCATGCCCTTGGCCAGCTTCGACGTCGCTTCGGGGACCGGCGACCCGATGTCGGCGGAGGGAGAGGCAGGGTCGGACACAGAGCCGGAACCGAGGGACCCGGGCGTGGAGGCCGAGGGGGTCTTCCCCGTCGGCCCCGCCCCCAGGGAGCCCGACCCGTCATCCTGATCGCCCCCGAACTGCGTCACCCAGGTCAGCCCACCGACCAGCACGACTCCCGCCACGGCGGAGGCGATCACGGCGCGTCGGTTACCTGCGGAGCGGCCCGGCACAACCGTTTCGGCAGGCGGCGGAGGCGGGGCGGGTATCGCGTCCTGCGGAGGCAGGTCGGGGATCGCGTCCTGCGGAGTCGGGTCGGGTATCGCGTCCTGCGGAGGCGCCAGGGGGTACGAGGTGACCGGCTCCGGGACGGCCTCCGCGGCGGCGGCCAGCATCCGGTCGACGGTCGCCGCGTCGGGCCGCGCCGCGGGATCACGTACCAACACCGCGGTCAGTACGGACGTCAGGGACCCGGCCTGCTTCGGCGGCGGTACGTCCTCGTGGAGGACGGCGGCCAGCGTGGCCAGCGTCGTGCCGCGGCGCAGCGGGTGGTGGCCCTCGACGGCGACGTACAGCATCATCGCCAGCGACCAGAGGTCGGCCGCGGGGCCGCCCTCCTCGCCGGTGACGCGTTCCGGGGCCATGTAGTCGGGGGTGCCGATGATCGAACCGGTGGCCGTGAGCGCGGTGGACTCCCGGATCGCGGCGATGCCGAAGTCGGTGAGGACGGGCCGGCCGTCGGTGCGCAGGAGGACGTTGGCAGGCTTCACGTCACGGTGCTGGACGCCCGCCGCGTGCGCGGCGTTCAGGGCTTCGAGGACACCGCGGCCGAGGCGGGCGGCGTCGGCCGGGGCCATCGGGCCGCGGGCCAGACGGTCGGCGAGGGAGCCGCCCTCGACGAGTTCCATGACGAGCCAGGGGTAAGTGCCCTCGCCGCCGTCGACGATGTGGTGGATCGTCACGACGTTCGGATGCTGGACCCGGGCCAGGGCCCGCGCCTCGCGCAGCACCCGTTCCCGGAGCATCCGCGCCGAGGGCGGGTCGTACTCGGCGAGATCCGGGTCCGCGGGCCGGACCTCCTTGACCGCCACGCTCCGGTGCAGGAGCAGGTCGCGGGCGCGCCACACCGTGCCCATTCCGCCGCCACCGAGCCGTGACTCCAGCTCGAAACGCCCGTCGACGACCCGTCTGCCGCTGTCCCCCTCGTTCATGGCGAGGAGCATAAAGGACGACGTGTCGGGCAGCGGACGGCACCCTTCCCCCCTCAGCCCGTCAGCCCGGCCGCGAGCGTGGCGCCCAGTTCCCAGCACGCCTCGACATCGGACTTCTCCGGCGTCCCGGTCACGGTCACGGGCTGGGCCGCGCGCCGCCAGCCGAGCCCGGTCGTGATCGCGTCGATCGCGCGCACCGCCCCCGTGACGTCGCTCCCGCCGTGCACGTAATAGCCGAAGGGGCGGCCCTGCGTGGCGTCCAGGCACGGGTAGTAGATCTGGTCGAAGAAGTGCTTGAGGGCGCCGGACATGTAGCCGATGTTCGCGGGCGTGCCCAGCAGGTACGCGTCGGCCGCCAGGACGTCGGAGGCGGTGGCCGACAGGGCCGGGCGGCGTACGACGTCGACGCCCTCGATCTCGGGCGCGGTCGCCCCGGAGACGACGGCCTCCAGCAGGGCCTGGCAGGTGGGCGAGGGTGTGTGATGCACGATCAGCAAGGTGGGCACGTTCCGCACCCTAGGTCAGGGGGCGCCTCCCCTGAAGAAGCGGCATCTCCCAGAGGCGGTATCTCATTCAGAAACGACACCGCTGAATGCGATGAAAGGGAGTTGTTGGACTTCAGAATCGTGCGCGAGCAGAGTGAACGTCATGAACCACCTCGCGAATCCCGAGCGTTACGACGGCACCATGCGCTACCGGCGGACGGGCCGCTCCGGCCTGGACCTTCCGCTGCTCTCCCTCGGTTACTGGCACAACTTCGGGGACGACCGCCCCTTCGAGCGGCAGCGCGAGATCGCCCTGCGTGCGTTCGACCTCGGGATCACCCACCACGACCTCGCGAACAACTACGGCCCGCCCTACGGCTCCGCCGAGATCAACTTCGGCCGCCTGATGAAGCAGGACCTCGCGCCGTACCGGGACGAGCTGGTGATCTCCACCAAGGCCGGCTGGGACATGTGGCCCGGCCCCTACGGCCAGGGCGGCGGCTCCCGCAAGTACGTCCTCGCCTCGCTGGACCAGTCGCTCCAGCGGATGGGCCTGGACTACGTCGACATCTTCTACTCGCACCGCCTCGACGCCACGACTCCGCTGGAGGAGACGATGGGCGCGCTGGACACGGCGGTGCGCCAGGGCAAGGCCCTCTATGTCGGCATCTCCTCCTACGACGCCGAGCGCACCCGCGAGGCCGCCGCGATCCTCAAGGACCTCGGCACGCCGCTGCTGATCCACCAGCCCTCGTACAACATGCTCAACCGCTGGATCGAGACGGACGGTCTGCTGGATGTCGCCCAGGAGGCGGGGTTCGGGGTCATCGGCTTCACCGCGCTCGCCCAGGGCCTGCTGACCGGCCGCTACCTCGACGGCGTACCCGAGGACTCGCGCGCCGCGGCGGGCACGTCGTTCGACACGTCCTGGCTGTCGGAGGACAACCTGCACCGGCTGCGCGCGCTCAACGACATCGCGGCCCGGCGCGGCCAGTCCCTGGCCCAGATGGCGCTCGCCTGGGCGCTGCGCGACGAGCGGGTCACCTCGCTGGTGATCGGTGCCTCGCGCCCCGAGCAGGTGGAGCAGAACGTCGCCGCGCTGGAGAACCTCGACTTCAGCGCCGACGAGCTGGCCGAGATCGACAAGTACGCCACCGATGGCGGCGTCGACCTGTGGCGCGACGCCCGGACCGGCAGCCTCGGCTGACCACGCGCCCGGCACGGGTTCGGTCAGGACAGCACGCGCAGTGCTCCCGGCAGGACCCTGACGGTGACGGGGAGGACGGCCTCGACCTCCCCGTCCGCGCCGTAGGGCACCTCGCGGTCGGCCTCGATGCGGATCTCCCGGCCGCGCAGGATCGTCACCTCGGGCCGTCGGACGTGGGCGCCCGTCTTGAGTTCGTTCATCAGGGTGAAGAACAGCCGCCGGGGTGCCTCGCGGATCATGACGATGTCCAGGAGACCGTCGTCCACGCGCGCGTCGGGGGCGATATGGCGTCCGGAGCCGTAGTAGCCGGAGTTGGCGGCGACCACCGTGTAGCCGGTGTGCGGGTGTTCCTCGCCGTCGACGGTCACGCGGTAGTGGGCCGGGCGCCAGGTGATGACGGCGCGCAGTCCGCCGGCGTAGTAGGAGGCGCCGCCGCGCAGGAGTTTGGCGTGGTTCGCGTGCCGGTTGGCGAGCGCGTCGACGCCTGCGTACACGCTGCCGAGCACGACGGTGCGGTCGTGGACGGCCGACTCGACCTCGATGGTGTCCACCGGGCGCGGCTCGCTGTGGAGCAGTACCTGCGCCAACTCACTTGCTCCCGTGGGGAGTTCGAGCGCCCTGGCGAAGTCGTTGCCGCGGCCCGCAGGGACAAGGCCGAGCACGGCCTCCGTACCGCTGAGCGCACCCCCGATGCCGCCGGCGATGCCGTCCCCGCCGACGGCGAGCACCACCCGGCCCCGCCCGCCGGCGTCCCGGGCGAGTTCCTTGGCGTGGTCCAGGCTGCGGCTGTACTCGGTCTCCAGCTCGGCCCCCGCCTCGCGGAGCAGCCGGGCCACGCCGAGCAGCGCGGCGGCCGAGGCGGAGCCGCCCGCGGTGGGGTTGACGACGGCGGTGAACTGTCGCATCGGTGCGCCTCCGGGGCGGACGGGGTGTCGGTTCGGCGGTGGGTGGGTCGGCTCAGTCGAGGGGCAGCAGGACGCCGGGATTGAGCACCCCGGCCGGGTCCACGCACCGTTTCACGGCGCCCAGCGCCTCGACGGCCAACGCGCCCGCCTCCCGCACGTACCAGTCGCGGTGGTCGGTGCCCACGCCGTGGTGGTGCGTGATGGTGCCGCCCGCGGCGAGGATCGCCTCGTTGGCCGCGTGCTTGGCCAGTGTCCAGACCGACACGGGGTCCTCGCCCCGCGCCGAGACCACGGTGAAGTACAGCGAGGCGCCGTTCTCGTAGACGTGCGAGATGTGGCACATGACCAGGGGCGGGGTGCCCGCCTCGGTGAGTGTGGCGGTGAGGGCGTCACGGACGGCCGCGTACAGGCCGGGGATGCGGGACCAGAAGGCCGCCGTCTCCAGCGTCTCGGCGAAGGCGCCCGCGTTGAGGAGCGAGTCGCGGAGGTACGGGGCCGAGTAGCGGCCGTGCGCCCAGCGCTCGCCGGGTTCGGTGCCGAGAGGCGTGCCGCCGCTCTCGCGCAGGACGGCCGCGGCACGCTCCCTGCGCAAGGTGGTGTCCTCGGCCGTCCCCTCGTAGCCCGCGATCGCCACACAGCCGCCGGCCGGGGGTGCCTCGGCGGAGCCGATCGCCTCGGGCTGGGCGAGGCCGATCAGCGTCTCGGTCTCGTCGGACAGGCGCAGCACCGTGGGACGCGGCCCGTCCTGGGCGAGCCGGCGCAGGGCCGTGCCGCCCTCCTCGAAGGAGGCGAAGCGCCAGCCTTCGTGGACGCGGACCTGCGGGACCGGGCGGACCCGGACCGTGACGGAGGTGATGACGCCGAACGCGCCCTCCGAGCCGAGGAACAGTTGGCGCAGGTCGGGTCCGGCGGCCGAGCGTGGGGCGCGGCCGGTGTCGACGGTGCCTTCGGGGGTGGCGAGGGTGAGGCCCAGGACCATCTCGTCGAAGCGGCCGTAGCCCGCGGAGGCCTGGCCGCTGGAGCGGGTGGCGGCGAACCCGCCGATGGTCGCCCACTCGTAGGACTGCGGGAAGTGGCCGAGGGTGAAGCCGTGTTCGGCGAGCAGCGCCTCGGCGCGTGGTGCGCGCAGGCCTGCTTGCAGGGTGGCGGTGCGGGAGAACGGGTCGACGGTGACCAGTCGGTCCATCCGGCGCAGGTCGAGGGCGACGAAGGCGCCCCGACGGCCGGGGGCGAGGCCGCCGACGACGGACGTACCGCCGCCGAACGGCACGACCGCCAGGCCGAGTCGGGCACACGCCCGCAGCACGGCGAGCACCTGGTCGTGGTCCGCCGGGAGCAGTACGGCGGCCGGGATGTCGTCGACCTCGCCCTCCCGGATCCGCAGCAGGTCGGGCGTGGACTTGCCGCGCGTGTGCCGGATGCGGGTCTCCGCGTCCGTGCGGACGTGCTCCTGACCGCCGACCGCGACGCTCAGGGCGTTGAGAGCGGCGGGCTCCAACTCCGGCTCGGGGACGGCGATGTCGGCCAGGTCGACCGGTGCCGTGTCGCCCGGTTTCACGCCGAGCAGATCGCGCAGCAGCCCGATCACGGTGTCGGGCAACGGAGTTGCCCGGTCCGGGTCGCCCCAGCCGCTCCACAGCATGTCCATCGCTGTCGTCCTCACCGGTCGATGTCGAGCGCTCGCGCTCCGGTTCCGTTCCCCGACTTCCGTTCCTCCGCGACCCCACGGGGTCCCGAGGCGTTACACTGTGACACATGACGCCTATTCGTCACAACCAGTCGGACGGCGACGTGGTGCTCGACGCGGTCCGCGACTGCGTCCTGGCCGTCGGGGTCCGCCGCACCACGCTCACGGACGTGGCCCGCCGCGCGGGCGTCTCCCGGATGACGCTGTACCGGCGCTGGCCCGATGTGCGCTCCCTGGTCGGCGACTTGATGACCCGCGAGTGGGTCGGGGTGGCCACCGAGGCCATCCCCGAACACCGTCCGGACACGGACGCGCGCGGGCGGCTCGTGGCAGGACTCGTCGCCGGAGTCGAGTCGTTCCGCGCCCACCCGCTCTTCCGCAAGATCGTCGACGTCGATCCCGAACTGCTCCTGCCGTACGTCCTGGACCGCCGCGGAGCCAGTCAGAACGCCCTGCTGGAACTGCTCGCCGACGGCCTCAAGGAAGGTCACGCCGACGGTTCGGTCCGTACCGCACACCTTGAACGGCAGGCCCGGTCGCTGCTGTTGATCGTGCAGTCCTTCACCTTGTCCCTGCGGACCATGACCGACGAGGACGACGCCGACCTGTCCTCCGCCGCCTTCCTCACGGAGCTGCGGGACATCCTGGAGAGGACCCTCACGCCATGACCCACGGCCCCGCCGCCGGTTCGTCCCTGTCCGCCGCCCGGCGCTCGCGCGACCTCGCCGACACCGTGGGCGGTCCCGTCGTCGACGTCCTCGTCGTGGGCCTCGGCGCGACCGGCGCCGGGGTCGCCCTGGACGCGGCGGCCCGTGGCCTGACGGTCGCCGCGATCGACGCGCACGACCTCGCCTTCGGCACCTCCCGCTGGAGCAGCAAGCTCATCCACGGCGGGCTGCGCTACCTCGCTTCGGGCCAGCTCGACGTCGCCCACGAGAGCGCGGTCGAGCGCGGGGTGCTGATGGAGCGCACCGCGCCCCACCTGGTCCGCGCCCAGCCGTTCGTGCTGCCGCTGACACCCCTGGTCTCACGTGGCCAGGCCGCCCTGGCCTGGGCCGGCTTCCGGGCCGGCGACACCCTGCGCCTGGCCGCCCGCACCTCCCGCGCCACCCTGCCCGCCCCGCGCCGCCTCTCCGCCCTGGAGACCCGCCACCTGGCCCCCGCCCTCCGCACCGACACCGTCCGCGGCGGCCTGCTGTCCTGGGACGGCCGGCTCACCGACGACGCCCGCCTGGTCACCGCCCTCGCCCGGACCGCCGCCGCGCACGGCGCCCGGATCCTCACCCGCGTCCGGGCCCTGGACCTCACCGGCTCAGGCGCCCGCGTACGCGACGAACTCACCGGCGAGGAGGGCGAGATCAGGGCCCGCGCGGTCGTAAACGCCGCCGGCGTGTGGGCCGGCGGCCTGGTGGACGGCATCCGCATCCGCCCCTCCCGCGGCACCCACCTCGTCCTGCGCGCCGAGCATCTCGGCCCGCTCCCGGCCGGGCTGCACATCCCCGTCCCCGGCGAGACCAACCGCTTCGTCCTCGTCCTGCCCCAGGGCGACGGCCGGGTCTACGTCGGCCTCACCGACGAACCCGTCGACGGCGACATCCCGGACATGCCCGAGGTCCCCGAGACGGACATCGGCTTCCTGCTCGACGTCCTCGGCTCGGTCCTCGACACCCCGGTCCACCGGGACGACGTGGTGGGCGCGTTCGCCGGACTGCGCCCCCTGCTGGACACCACGCCCGACGCCCACTCCGGTACGGCGGCCAGGACCTCCGACATCTCCCGCCGGCACGCGGTGCTCACCTCATCGGAGGGCGTCGTCACCGTGGTCGGCGGCAAGCTCACCACCTACCGGCGCATGGCGCAGGACGCCGTGGACGCCGCCGTCCGCACCCGCGGCCTCACGGCGGGTCCCTCGCCCACCGCCTCGCTCCCCCTGGTCGGCGCCGCCTCACCGCGCACGCTGGACGCGCTACCGGCACCCCGACGGCTGGTCCGGCGGTACGGCACCGAGGCCCCCGCCGTCCAGGCGCTCGCCGAGCACGACCCCCGGCTCGGCGAGCGTGTGCTGCCGGACCATCCCGTCACCGCCGCAGAGGTCGTGTGGGCCGTACGCCACGAAGGGGCCCTGGACGAGGCCGATCTGCTCGACCGCCGTACCCGCATCGGTCTGGTGCCCGCCGACCGGACCGCGGCCCTGGACGGCGTGCGCGAACTGCTGGGCGAGGTCGTGACCCGGAGCGGCTGAGCGCCGGACCGGACAGCCGTGTCCGTCGCGCGAAAGGACGTACAGGTCCTTATCGTCTGATTCCGTGACACATACCTTCGACGAACTGGTGGAGAAGCAGCGCGCCGCCGATCAGGCGCACGTCCGGGTCGAGGAGCTGCGGGACTCCTACGGGCCGCCGACGCAGCCGGAGGGCTGGAGCGGGCAGCAGACGGACACGTACGAGACGGCCTGGCGGGCCTGGCGCGATCTGGCACGCGAGGTCCAGGCCGCCGTCACGGAGTACGCGAAGGACGAGGGGCTGGCGCGCAACGACGTCGAGGCGGACGTCAAATCGGCGACGCGGCGTCCAGAACCGGAGGAATGACGGCGTACGAAGGCGCCCGGACCGCACGTCGTTCGTGCGGTCCGGGCGCCTTCGTGTGGGGCTACGCGCTCGGGTAGCGGCGCCTGGTGCGGGTGAGCAGGACCAGACCGCCGATCAGGAGGACCGTGCCGCCCGCGGCGGGCCACAGGTTCGTGCCCGTCTCCGCGAGGTCACCGCCCCCGACCGCCTGCGACTGGCTGCCGCCTTCCGCGACCGGGTCGTTGCCGCCCACGTTCTGGGCGGGCGGGGTGGAGCTGTCCTGGCCCACCGCGGGAGCCTCGGCGCTCTTCGACGCGGACGCGAGGACCTGCGGCTCCTCGGTGCTGGAGACGGTGGGCTCGTCGTTGTTCTGGTCGTCGGAGCCGTTGCCGTTGTCGTCGCCGTTGTTGTTCCCGTTGCCGCTGCCGCGGGTCTCACGCGGCGACTCCGACGGGTTCTCGCCCGGGTTCTCCGTCGGCTGGGCCGTCGTCGGCTCCTCGGTGGGCTGGTCGGTCGGCTTCTCGGTGGGCTTCTGCGTGGGCTCCTCGGACGGCTGCTCCGAGGGCTGCTGGCTCGGCTGCTCGGTCGCCGGCGGGTTCCCGCCGTTGTCGCCACCGTCGTCGCCGCCGTTGTCCCCGCCCGGGTCCTCACCGGTGCCGGCGCCGCACTGGCGGCCGCCGTTGATGCAGTCGACGGCCTCGCCCATCAGCTTGTCGGAGAAGACGTTGATGAAGTCGCCGTGGTCGGTGACCGGCTTGTGGAGGTTCTCGGGGAAGGAGTCCAGCGCGAACAGCGGAGTGGTCTTCCCGCCGTCCTGGAGGCTCGGTGCATCGACGTCGTAGACGATCCGCTGCACCAGCTGCGGGATGGCCTTGAAGCCGGCCGGGCAGTTGCCGGAGGAGTCCTCGAACGCCACGTGGGTGCGGTGGTTGGCGCTGTCGATGTTGCGGCCGTCCCAGCAGCTCTGGAAGCGGAAGGTGCGGACCACGTCACTGCCCTGGGGGCAGAGCGGGTACTTGTCCTTCAGCTGCCGGTCCTCGAAGCCGGTGCAGCTCCAGGAGGCGTTGGCGTTGGCCGTGCCGTTGACGAACGCCTTCGCGTCGCCGGTGATGATGCGCAGCAGGCGGGGCATCGCCGTGACCTCGCTGCGCTGGTTGCCGATGAACGTCAGCGTGACCTGCTTGGGCGTGACGATCTGGCCCGAGTTGCCCTCGGTGCCGCCGCCGGGCGCGCCCGCGTCCTTCTCCTGCGTGCCGTTCTGCAGGCGGATGACCGGCCAGTAGTACGTCGACTTGTCACCCGGGTTCTCGCAGGTGGTGTCGGCGTTGGCGAGGTCGTCGTCGCTCGCGAAGGCGGTGTTGGACTGGTTGCCGACGTAGTCGTGGAAGTGGTGGGCGCCGTTGGAGACACCCGGGGCCACGATCACGTTGTCCGAGTTGCGCAGGCCGTTCTCGTTGACACCGCAGCTGGTGGTGAAGGTGCCCTTGGAGACGAACGAGTTCAGGTCCGGCGCGGGCGAGTTGGGCTGGACGGAGTTGATGTCCGCGTAGTCCGCGGCGACCGGGCCGTTGCCGGCCGGCTGGCCGCCCTGGTCCTGGCCGTCACCCTGGTCCTGGCCTTGGTCCTGACCCTGATCCTGGCCCTGGTCCTGCCCTTGGTCCTGGGCCTGGTCCTGGCCGCTCTGGTCGTCGGTCTTGCGCCAGGTGCACTCGGCGAGGTCGTCCAGGCCCTGGGGCCGCTCCCCCGCCTGGTCGATCGTGTTGGAGATGTCCTCGATCGTCGCGGACCGCTTCTCCTTGAGAGAGGCGAGGACGTCGTCGGAGCCTCCGTCCTGCATCCGCTGGTAGGCCTCGGCTATCTGGCCGTCCATCGCGGCGAGGTCCTCGTCGACCTTGGGCTGCGCCTCCTCGGGCACATCGGTCAACTGGTCACCCACATCGGGGCAGTCCACCGTGACGCCACCCGGGGCGCTGTCCGTGTGCTGCGACGAGTCCCCGCCGCTCTCGGTGGCCGACGCGTACACGTTGGCCGCGACGAGGCCTCCTCCTCCCAACATCAGCGCCACTGCTGCAAAGGTTGCGCGGCGCGCGCCTGTTGGTCGTCTGCGCGTGTTGCGTCCCACGGAAGTTCTCCTGCGCCTCGGGTCCGGTCGGGCATGGCTTCCCCCGGTCCCATACGCATGAGACGACAGGCGCGTTCAACCGCATCGGAAATTCATCGGAATCTCTTAGGAAGCGTTCGAGCCCAGTGACTCACAGACCACAGGAGAATCGAAAGCGACCCTGTTCAGACGCGTGATCACGGGGATCCGACGGCTAAACCTCGAGCCAGAAACCAGTTCTGGTCAACCACAGGTCCAACAGGTCCGTTTCGCCCCGTACTTCCACACTGGGCGCGGGGCGTCGGTAGAGGAACAGGAGCAGGTCGGTCACGGAGCCGCGCACGCTCACCGCGGCCTCGCCGTACCCGATGCGCCAGGTGGGCCGGTCGCCCTCGAGGTCGACGAACCACTGGCCCGCGCCGATGGCGTGGAAGCGCAGCGAGCGGCCGGCACCGAGCAGTCCAGGGGTGTCCGGCCGTGGCTCGTACGCCTCCGAGACGGTCGAGAACTCCAGCCACTCCTCGACCCCGTCGGCCGCGAGGTCGTCGTCGAGGCGGAACTCCGCCCCGGTCGCCAGTGCCGCGTCGGCCCGGTGCACGACGGTCTCGTGGGCCATGCGCCGGGCCCAGAACGCCGTCGTGAACCGGTCCTCGGCCGGTGTCCACACCTGGACCCGCGGCCCCGCGGCACGCAGGCTCGCGGCGAGTGCCGCGGCACCGTCGGAGAGCCAGGGGCCGAGGGCGGCGCCGTCGATGTCGGCATACACAGCAGGGTCGTTGACCCCCTCGTCGGGGATCGGGCCGTCGGCTCGCGTGCGGACCACCTCCTCCGCCCAGCGGTGGTCGCCGCCCACGTGGCGCAGCAGTCTGTCGAGGTCCCAGCCGGGGCAGGAGGCGATCGGAGCGGTCCCGTCCGCGCCTTTCACATGCCCGGCGAGCAGATCGGTCTGGTAGCCGATCTCATGGCAATAGCGGTCGAACGTCAGCGAACTCACCCGGACATCATGGGTCATCCGGGCCCGTCGCCGCACCTCGGATACTGTGTCCCGGCCGAATCGACGAGGAGAGGGCGAACATGCTGGTGGGGGCGGGGAACACACGACGCGGGCTGGCCCATGTGGCGTTGCTGACCGCGGTGTTGACGGGGTGCGCGGAAGGGTCCGACGAGGGGCCGAGCACGAGCGCGAGCGCGTCGGCGACGGCGGCTGCGGACGGGAAGAGCGGGAAGGTCGCCGAGAGCGGCGGCACGATCGGCAAGCCGGGCTCGGCCTGTGAACTCCCGGTCACCTTCGACATCGCGGCGGACTGGAAGGCGAAGTCCATCGACGCCGAGACGGCCGGGGACGGGAGCGACCTCGCCGACGAGATCGCCGACGCGCTGCTGCATCAGGGCCCGGTCACCGGCGCCTGCGAGGTGGACGCCAAGCCGGCGGGCCACATCGGCTTCCTGCGCGTCTGGACCGGGAAGCCGGGCAAGGACGACGCACGGACCGTGCTGGAGGCCTTCGTGAAGGCCGAGGACAACACGAGCAAGCCGAAGTACACGACGTTCAGGAGCGGCGGCCTCGACGGCGTCGAGGTGGAGTACCTGTACACGAGCAAGCTCCTGGAGGAGACGAAGAAAGAGCGTGCGCTCGCCGTCACCACCGCGAGCGGACCGGTCGTCCTGCACCTCGGCGGCCTGGACACCGAGGAGCACGAGGACATGCTCCCGGCGTTCGAGCTGGCGAAGCAGACCCTGCGCACCGCCTGAGCCCGGCCGCGGCCCCTTCCCTACGATGATCCGGTGACGAGTGACACCCCGACGCGGGAACAGGCAGTCCAACAGGCTCCGACGGAGGGCGAGTCGAGTGCCTGGGAGCGGCGGCTGCGCCGGTTCGGGCACGCACCGCTCCCCCACCCCGTCGACACCCGCGAGCGGCTGGTCCCGCCCTTCCCTGAGCCGGGCACCCGCCGCTGGGAGTCGGTCGGACTGAGCCCGCGGCTCGCCGGTCTCGCGGCCCGGTCCGTCGGCTGGGTGGGCCCGGTCCTCGTCGCCGTCGTCGCCGGGATCCTCCGGTTCTGGCGGCTGGGCTCGCCGCACGACCTCATCTTCGACGAGACGTACTACGCCAAGGACTCGTGGTCGATGCTCCGGCTCGGCTACGAGGGCACCTGGCCCGACCGCAAGATCGCCGACCCGCAGATCCTGGCGCACCCGCAGGTCATCCCGCTGTCCGACGCGGGCAGCTTCGTCGCGCACCCGCCGATGGGGAAGTGGGTGATCGGCCTCGGGGAGTGGCTGTTCGGCCTGGAACCGTTCGGCTGGCGGTTCATGACGGCCCTCCTGGGCACGCTGTCGGTGCTCATGCTGTGCCGAATAGGCCGCCGTCTGTTCCGCTCGACGGCCCTGGGCTGTCTGGCCGGCGCGCTGATGACCGTGGACGGCCTGCACCTGGTGATGAGCCGCACCGCCCTGCTGGACCTGGTCGTCATGTTCTTCGCGCTGGCGGCCTTCGGCTGTCTCCTCGTCGACCGGGACAAGGCCCGGGCCCGGCTCGCCGCCGCCCTCCCGGTGGGTCCGGACGGCTTCGCCCGCCCGGACGCGCACACGGGCGCGCACGCGGGCACGGGCCTGCGTCCGTGGCGACTGGCGGCCGCCTTCTTCCTCGGCCTCGCCGCCGCGAGCAAGTGGAACGGCCTGTACTTCCTGGTCTTCTTCGTCGCCCTGACCGTGCTCTGGGACGTCGCCTCCCGTCGCGTCGCGGGCGCGCACCACCCCTACCGCGCGGTCCTGCGCAAGGACCTCGGCTGGTCGACGCTGTCCCTCGTACCGGTCGCCGTGCTGACGTATCTGGCGACCTGGACCGGCTGGTTCCTGTCCGACAAGGGCTACGACCGGCACTGGGCGGACGACCGCGGCGGCCTGTGGTCGTGGATCCCGGCACCGCTTCGCAGCCTGTGGCACTACGAGCACGCCGTCTACCAGTTCAACATCGACCTGCACGCCTGGCACCGCTACAAGTCGAACCCGTGGAGCTGGCTGGTCCAGGGCCGGCCCGTGTCCTTCTACTACGACGCCCCCAAGGCCCAGGACGGCTGCCACGCCACCGCCGGCTGCTCACAGGAGATCCTCGCCCTGGGCACTCCGCTGCTGTGGTGGGCGGGGTGCTGCGCGATCCTCTACCTGCTCTTCCGCTGGGCCCTGCGCCGCGACTGGCGCGCGGGAGCCGTGCTGTGCGGGGTGGCCGGCGGCTATCTGCCGTGGTTCAACTACCAGGACCGTACGATCTTCTCCTTCTACGCCGTGGTGTTCGTGCCGTTCCTGTGTCTGGCCGTCGCGATGATGGTGGGCGCCGTGCTGGGGCCGCCCGGTGCGGACCAGCGGCGGCGGACCGTGGGCGCGGTCGGCGCGGGCGTGCTGGTGCTGCTGATCGTCTGGAACTTCATCTACTTCTTCCCGATCTACACCGGCATGACGATCCCGTACCCGGACTGGCAGGCCCGGATGTGGCTGGACACCTGGATCTGAGGCCCGGCCGGCGAAGCCGTCCCGACGCTCACCCCAACTCCCCAGTCGTACGCCCGAGATAGGTGACGGGACCGGGATCAGGCACCGCGATCTCGTGGAAGCCGAGGCGGTCGTAGAAGGCCCTGGCCGGGGTGTTGGCGGTGACCATGCAGAGGTGGATGGCCGGGACACCCCGGTCCGCCAGGGCACGCAGCAAGGTACGCATCAGCGCCCGGCCATGCCCCTGAGCCTGCCAGTCGGGAAGCAGGTCGATGTGCAAGTGGGCCGGATAGGCGGCGACTTCGGGGACGATCATCCGCTCGGGGTCGTGCAGCAGCGCGACCATCGCCGCGTCGGGGGTGGTCGGCGGGCCGGGGTGCCGCGGGTAGCGGTCGGCGACCAACGGCAGCCATTTGGCGCGGAATTCAGCGACGAACCGGGGGGTGTCGGCCGTGCCGACGATGTAGCCGACCGCGTTCCCCGCGCCGTCGTCCAGGACGAAGGACAGGTCGGGATCCAGATGGGGGTACGGCGCGGCGAAGATGGTCGGGAAGATGTCGGGGTCCTCGTAGAAGGGCCGGCAGTCCTGGCCGAGGTGCGCGGTGCGCACGCAGATGTCGTCGAGGGCCTCGCGGTCCTCGGGCCGGTAGAGGCGGATGGCGGGGTGGCTGTCCGAAGTCGGGGTCATCGCAGTATCGTGCCGACTTGGGAGCGCTCCCACAAGACTCCGGGAGCTACGACGAGAGGCGTGACGGGGGCGACGGCGGGGGCCCGGGCAGGTGCGCCCGAGCCCCCGGTCATCCGATCAACCGAACGTCCAGTCCGTCCAGTCCGTTCAGTCGTCCGTCAGACGTGCGGGCGCCGGCCCCGCTCCTGGTGCGGGAACCGCTGGTCCGCGCCGGGCAGCGTCGGCTTGGGCAGCGTGGCCACCTCCTCCTGCGCCTTCTCCAGTTGCTCCGCCGTGTCGTGCGGGAGCCGGGGCGAGCGCGGGCGGGCGTCACGGAAGCGGAAGGCGGTGGTGAAGTCGCCGAAGGTCTCCCGCCGCCAGTCGGAGACGTTCGGCTCCTCGACGCCGGTGAACCGCTCCAGGAACTGCAGCGCCGAGGTGTGGTCGAAGGCCTCCGAGGCGACCCAACCGCCCACGGTCCAGGGCGAGATGATGATGGCGGGCACACGGAAGCCGCCACCGATCGGCAGCCCCTGGATGAACTCGTCCTTGGTGCCGGCGGGCGGGGTCGGCGGGGCCACGTGGTCGAACAGGCCGTCGTTCTCGTCGTAGTTGAGGATGAAGGCCGTCTTGCGCCACACCTTCGGGTTGGACGCGATCGCCTCGATCTTCGACGCCACGTAGTCGGCGCCGGCGGCCGGGAGATAGTCGGGGTGCTCCGACTGGTAGCTCGTGGGGCAGATCCACGACACCGTCGGCAGCCGGTCGTTGCGGGCGTCGTCCTCGAAGGTGCCGTGCGGCTGCGGGCGGACACCCCGCTCGTAGAGGTCGGAGCCGGGCTGGGCGTTCTTGAACGAGGCGAACTGCTCCAGCATGTTGGTGCCGTAGTCGTCCTCCTCCTGGTACACCTTCCAGCTGATGCCGGCGTTCTGGAGGCGTTCGGCGTACGTGGTCCAGCGGTACGGCGTCGGCGCCACGTTGCTGACGATCGGCCCGCCCTGCGTGCCGCCCGGGTCGATCGAACCGGTCATCCACATCAGGCGGTTGGGCCAGGTCGGCCCGAACACCGAGCAGAAGTAGTTGTCGCAGATGGTGAAGGTCTCGGCGAGCGCGAACTGGAACGGGATGTCCTCGCGCGTGTAATAGCCCATGACGTAGGGGCCGTTGACGCCGTCCGCCTTGCGGTGGGCCGGCAGCCACTGGTCCATCTTGCCGTTGTTCCAGGCCTGGTGCTGGACCGACCAGGCGTGGCTGGTGGACGGGATGGCCTGGGCGCTGGAGGTGTGGGTGTCGAGGTGGAAGGGCAGCAGGTAGCCCTTCGGGTTCACGGCGTCCGGCTGGTAGAAGACGTTGCGCCCGTTGTCGAGTTTCAGGGCGTGCGGGTCGGCGAAGCCGCGGACGCCGGACAGGGTGCCGAAGTAGTGGTCGAAGGACCGGTTCTCCTGCATCAGCATGACGACGTGCTCGATGTCGCGCAGCGAGCCGTGTGCGGGCGGTTCGGCCGCGACGGCTTTCTGGACGCTCGGCGGGAGGAGGGAGAGCGCAGCGGCGCCGCCCAGCGCGCCCGCGGCGGAGCCCAGGAGTCTACGGCGTGTCAACTCGGCCATGATTGCCCCTTCTTGAGCGGGATCGGCTCTGCGGAGTGAGGGCTGTGGGCCCGCCCGTGGAGCGGGCCGCCGATCACTCTCCGCCCGGCTCGGCGGGGGGCATCAGGGGGGGTGGTGAACTTGTGGACAACGGGCGGGAAGGGGTTGGCCAAGCCATGACCCGGGATATCGGCCGGTTGCACGACTGTTGCCGCCCGTTGGGAAAAGAATGGCGGCTACATGGATCGAGGGCTCCGCCAAGTCCCTTCGGAGGCAGGGCAGTCGGAGGCTTCCGGGGGCCATCGCTTTTCGGCCGCGGTCGCGGATTCCCCCGGCTTTCGGGTCACCTCGGCCGGGGGCCGACTCCCGTCGAGGGCGGCTGTGTCCGTCTCCCGGGCACTCGGCGCGGTCGCCCGGACACTCCGCGCACCCCGCCGGAACCGTGCGTCACTTGCGCCGCGCGCATCGAATCCGTACCGCCCAGGTGCGCCGCGCCCCCGTCGTGGCGCATTCTTGCTGTGTCGCCCGCTCGGCGGGCACGGACGAGGCAGGGCTGATGACTGGGAGCGCGGAGGACATAGGGACGCCCGGGCGGCTGGCCGCGCTGCTGATCGACGCCTCGACGGAGGCGATCGGCGCGGCCGGCGGGCACTCGGGCGGCGTCTATCTGCGCTCCGGCACGCCCGGCCTGCTGCGCCTGGCCGTGCTCTGCGGGCTGCCCGGCCCGCTGTTCCGTGCCTGGTGGCGGATGCACGTGGACCGGGCCTTCCCCGTGGCCGACGCCTACCGGCTGGGCGTCCAGGTGGTCCTCCCCAACGCCACGGAGACAATGCGCCGCTACCCCCAGTTCGCGGCCAGCCTGCCCTTCCAGTTCGGCTCGCTGTACGTGCCCATCACGGCGGGCGCGACCACCTTCGGCGTACTGACCGTGCTGCGGCCCTCCGCCGCCGACGCCACCGAGCTGCTGCGCCACCGCGACCGCATGGTGGGCCTGGCCGAGGAGCTGGGCGAGGATCTGCGGGGCCTGGACGTCGAGGGCGGCGCGACGGTCGCCTGGGACGGCGAGCCGGTCTGCGTCCGTCCGCCGGGCGCGAACCGGCCGACGGGCCGGGCCGGGGTCTTCGCCTGGGACCCGGTGGCGGACGTCGTGACCGTGGACGAGCGACTGCCGGGGCTGCTGGGCGGCCCCAAGGACGAGATCTCTGCTTCGGCGGCGGCGCTCGCGGACGCGGTGGCCGGGTCCGACGCCGAGCGGATCATGGCCGCGCTCCAGGACACGGCCGCGGGCCGGCCGCCCGCCCTGCCCCTCTACACCCAGGCCAAGGCCGGCCCGCTCCGGCTGGTCGAGCTGTGGAACCCGTACTCCGCCGCCCCCGGCAGCCCCTCGGACCCCCGTCCGGTCCGGGGTCTGATCGTCGAACCCGGGCCAGGACCGGCCGCCGACGCGACCGCCGACCTGCTGCCCGAGGGCGTGCTCGGCCTGGACCGGCTCGGCCTGGTCCACTACGCCAATCCGCGCGCCGGACAGCTGCTGCACCGCTCACAGGGCGATCTGCTGGGCCGGCCGCTGTGGGAGGCCGTGCCCTGGCTGAACCAGCCCGCCTGCGAGGACCATCTGCGCAGCGCCCTGCTCTCCCCCGACCCGGTCCGCTTCCACGTCGAGCGCCCCGCCGACGACAGGGGTGGCGCCGACACGGACGGCGCCGCCACGTCGTACGAAAGCGCCTGGCTCGATGTCTCCGTGCATGCCGGCGCGTCCATGCTGACCTTTACGTTCCGTCCGGCGAACCGGGTGGCGACCACCGCGGCCGACATGGACGTGCCGACCGACGCGTCCCGGTCCGGCATGCCGTCGCTGGCCCCGCTGTACCGGCCCATCGTCCTGGCCATCGCGCTCACCGAGGCGGTCACGGCACGACAGGTGTCGGCCGTGGTCATGCGGGAGCTGCTGCCCGCGTTCGGCGGCGGTCGGCTCGCCCTCTACCTCCTTCAGGACCGGCACCTGTACCTGTCCTGGGAGACCGGCTTCCCCAAGGGGTTCCTCGCCCCCTTCGAGGGGGTCGGGCTCGATGCCCGGCTGCCCGGTGTCGAGACGCTGACCAGCGGCCGGCCGCTCTTCTTCGACTCGATGCAGCAGCTGTCGGCCGCCTACCCCGGGATCGCGCTGGACGCGGCCGAGGGAGCGCGCGCCTTCCTGCCCCTGATCGCCTCGGGCCGGCCGGTCGGCTCCTGCATCCTCGGCTTCGACCGCCCGCGCAGCTTCAGCACCGAGGAACGCACGGTCCTCACCGCGCTCGCCGGGCTGATCGCCCACGCCATGGAGAAGGCACAGCGCTACGAGAGCGAGGCCGCCCTCGCGCGCGGCCTCCAGCAGGCCCTCCTGCCGCGCAAGCTGTCGGTCCACCCGGACGTGGAGACCAGCGGACGCTATCTGCCCGGCACCCAGGGCATGGAGGTGGGCGGCGACTGGTACGACGTCGTGGAAGCCGGGGACGGGCTCGCGCTGGTCATCGGCGACGTGCAGGGGCACGGGGTGCAGGCGGCGGCCACGATGGGTCAACTGCGCACCGCGGTACGGGCGTTCGCGCTCGGCGACCGACCGCCGGACGAGGTGCTGAGCGGCACGAACCACCTGCTCATCGACCTCGATCCCGGGCAGTTCGCGAGCTGCTGCTACATCCGGCTCGACCCGGCCTCCGGTCGGGCGCTGGCGGCCCGGGCGGGGCATCCGCCGCCGCTGCTGCGCCGCCCCGACGGTCACACCGAGGTGGTGGACCTGCCCGGCGGGGTCGTGCTCGGGGTGGACCCGCACGCCCACTACCCGGTGGCGGAGCTGGAGGTCGAGCCCGGCGCCATCCTCGCGCTGTACACGGACGGCCTTGTCGAGCGGCCCGGCGTCGACATCGACGACGGCATCACGGCCCTGCGGGTGGCACTGGCCAAGGCCGGCGCCTCGGCCTCCCGGGCCGGCGGACGCTCACTGGCAGGCGTCGCCGAACGCCTCACCGCGGCGGCCCGGCACACCGCCGACCGCCCCGACGACATCGCCCTGCTGCTCGCCACCCGCCGCAGCGACCGGCGTTGACGCCTGTAATTGGCCCCCACGACCCCACGGCGCACAGCAACCGCACAGGAACCAGGGCGCGCCCTGTCACCCTCTGTGACGACTCTCGCCTCGCGCGGCCCGGCAGTGTAGACATGAGCACATGGTCCGACTTCTGGGTCGTTCCCAGGCCCGGTCGACCCACCGGTCTGGCCCCACGCGCACCCGGCACACGTCTGCCCCGGGGTCGACGCACACGGATCGCGCCGGACGCGAGCGGCTCTCGGCACTGCGGTCGGCGCTGAACGGGCGCAGCGTCGCCGGACAGGTGTTCCTCCTCCAGATCGTGATCGTGCTGCTGCTGGTGGTCGCCGCCGTGGTGGCGCTGGTCTTGCAGGTGCGGCACGACAGCACCCAGGAGGCCCGCAACCGCTCGGTGGCCGTCGCCGAGTCCTTCGCCAACGCCCCCGGCACCCGCGAGGCGCTCAGCGGTTCCGACCCCACGGCGGTCCTGCAGCCGCGCGCGGAGGCGGCCCGCAAGGCGACCGGCGTGGACTTCATCGTCGTCATGAACACCGACGGCATCCGCTACACGCACCCGAAGCCGGACCGGATCGGCAAGAAGTTCGTCGGGACGCTGGCGCCCGCGCTGGCCGGGCGGACCGTGACCGAGGAGGTCGACGGGACGATCGGCCGGCTCGTGCAGGCGGTGGTCCCGGTCGAGGCGCCCGGCGGCAAGGTCGTCGGCCTGGTGTCGGCCGGCATCACCACGGAGAACGTGGGCGGCGCCGCCGACCGCCAACTGCCCCTGGTCCTGCTCGCCGCCGCCGCGGCACTCATCCTGTCCACGGGCGGCACCGCCCTGGTGAGCAGACGGCTGCTGCGCCAGACGCACGGCCTGGGTCCGCACGAGATGACCCGGATGTACGAGCATCACGACGCGGTCCTGCACTCCGTACGGGAGGGCGTGATCATCTTCAGCGGCGAGGGCCGGCTGCTGCTCGCCAACGACGAGGCGCACCGACTGCTCGACCTGCCCGCGGACGCCGACGGCAGGCCCGCCCTCGACCTCGGTCTGCCGCCCGACACCGCCGACCTGCTCGCCTCCGGACGGCTGGCCACGGACGAGGTGCACCTGGTCAAGGACCGCCTGCTCGCCGTGAACCAGCGCACCACGGACGTCAAGGGCGGCCCGCCCGGCTGGGTCGCCACGCTGCGCGACTCCACGGAGCTGCGCGCCCTGTCCGGCCGCGCGGAGACGGCACGCGAGCGCCTGAACATGCTCTACGACGCCGGGGTGGGCATCGGGACGAGCCTCGATGTCACCCGTACCGCCCAGGAGTTGGCGGAGCTGGCCGTCCCCCGGTTCGCGGACTTCGCGACGGTCGACCTCTTCGACGCCGTCCTCAGCGGCGGCCAGCCGGAGGCGGTGACCCCGGTACGCCGGACCGCGCTCAGCGGGATCAGCAAGGACGCGCCGCTGTACCCCCTCCAGCAGCAGATCCGGTACGTCACCACCGCGCCGCAGTCGCGCAGCCTGCGCTCGGGCCAGGCCGTGCTGGAGCCGGACCTGGCGCGGGCTGCGGGCTGGCACGAGCAGGATCTGGAGCGGGCCGCCCAGGTGGTGGAGTACGGCATCCACTCGCTGATCACCGTGCCGCTGCGGGCCGGGGCGATGGTGCTCGGCGTGGTGAGCTTCTGGCGCTCGCGGAAGCCCGAGCCCTTCGACGCGGACGAACTGGCCCTCGCCGAGGAGCTGGTGACCCGTGCGGCCGTCTCCATCGACAACGCCCGCCGCTACACCCGCGAGCACAGCATGGCCGTCACCCTCCAGCGCAGCCTGCTCCCGCGCACGCTGCCCGAGCAGACGGCCCTGGACGTCGCCACCCGCTATCTGCCGGCCCAGGCGGGCGTCGGCGGCGACTGGTTCGACGTACTGCCCCTGTCGGGCGCCCGGGTCGCCCTCGTGGTGGGCGACGTCGTCGGACACGGGCTGCACGCCGCGGCCACGATGGGCCGCTGCGCACGGCGGTCCACAACTTCTCCGCCCTCGACCTGCCGCCCGACGAACTCCTGTCCCTGCTCGACGAGATGGTCGGCCGCATCGACCAGGACGAGACACCCGAGGACGGCAGCGCACCGGTGATCGGCGCGACCTGTCTGTACGCGATCTACGACCCGGTGTCCCGGAACTGCACGGTCGCCCGCGCCGGACATCCGCCGCCCGCGCTGATCCGGCCCGACGGCAGCGTCGAGTTCCCCGAGGTGCCCGCCGGTCCGCCGCTGGGCCTGGGCGGGATGCCGTTCGAGACGGCGGATCTCCAACTGCCGGAAGGCAGCCGCCTCGTGCTGTACACGGACGGGCTCGTCGAGGACCGCGAGCACGACATCGACGAGGGCCTCGACCAGCTGCGCGAGGCACTGGAACAGGCCGGCCCCTCCCCCGAGGACACCTGCCGGGTGGTGCTCGACGCACGGCTGCCGTCCAAGCCCGGCGACGACATCGCCCTGCTGGTCGCCCGCACCCGCGCGCTGCCCGCCGACCGGATCGCCGAGTGGGAGGTGCCGTCCGACCCGGCCGCGGTCGGCGAGGTGCGCGCCCGCGTCACCCGCCGGCTGGCCGAATGGGGCCTGGACGAGCTGGTGTTCACCACCGAGCTCATCCTGAGCGAGCTGGTCACCAACGCGATCCGCTACGGCGGGGAGCCCATCCGGGTGCGGATGCTGTTCGACCGCACCCTGGTCTGCGAGGTCTGGGACAGCAGCAACACCTCGCCCCATCTGCGGTACGCGGCGATGACGGACGAGGGCGGGCGCGGCCTGTTCCTGGTGGCCCAGCTCTCCGAGCGCTGGGGCACCCGTTACACCCCGGCGGGCAAGATCATCTGGACCGAACAGCCGCTTCCCTGACCGAACCGCTTTTCGTTCTTCCCTACGAAGTTTTCACGCGATGGGTGTCACACGTCTGTTTCTTCTGATAGGAAACCTTCCTATCAGTGTGACGCACGACCAACTCCCCACCCCCCACTCCCCTTTGGAGCCTTCGTGAGGAACACCCCGGACGACGCGACCCGTTCCACGCACACCTCGCGCCGCACCCTCCTCGCCGTGCTCGGCGCGTCGCTCGTCGCGGCGCCGCTGCTCAAGCCCGCGCACGCGTCCGCCTCCGCGTCCTCGGCGGCCGCCTGTACACCGCTCGACAACTCGGCGAAGAAGGAGATAGCCATGAAGCTCGTCTCCAGCGCCGAGAACTCCTCGCTCGACTGGAAGGCGCAGTACAAGTACATCGAGGACATCGGCGACGGCCGCGGCTACACGGCCGGCATCATCGGCTTCTGCTCGGGCACCGGCGACATGCTCGACCTCGTGGAGCTGTACGCGGCCCGCAAGCCGGGCAACGTGCTCGCCAAGTACCTCCCGGCGCTGCGCTCGGTAGACGGCACCGACTCGCACTCCGGCCTGGACCCGAACTTCACCAAGGACTGGCGCACGGCGGCGGCCGACAGCGTCTTCCAGCAGGCCCAGAACGACGAGCGCGACCGGGTGTACTTCAACCCGGCCGTCCAGCAGGGCAAGACGGACGGGCTCGGCACGCTCGGGCAGTTCGCGTACTACGACGCCATCGTCATGCACGGCGACGGCTCCGACTCCACCAGCTTCCGCAACATACGCAAGCGCGCCCTCACCAAGGCCAAGCCGCCGGCCCAGGGCGGCAACGAGGTCACGTACCTCAACGCCTTCCTGGACGCGCGGGTGTGGGCCATGCAGCAGGAGGAGGCGCACAGCGACACCACCCGGGTCGACACCGAGCAGCGGGTCTTCCTGCGCAACAACAACCTGTGCCTGAACACGCCCCTGGACTGGAAGGTCTACGGGGACAGCTTCCACATCAGCTGACCGTGCACCGCATCGGCCAACACCCCTCCTCACCTAGGGGTGTTGGCCGATCCGATCCACGACACCCATTTCCTCCAGGCCGCGCATCTCGCGATACCCGTTGGATGCCTCGAAGTCTCCGTCCTTCCAGTCCCCGCTGCTCCCCTTCATGCTCAATCCCAGGTAGGCGTAGGTCTCCGGGTCAAAGATGAAGGCGAAATAGATCTTCGGATACGAGACGGCGACGCCCCGGCGGCCGAGGGCATCCACCGCCTGACGGTCGATCCGGATGCCGGGAATCTTCGCGACGGCCTCGAACGTGGCGGCCTCAAGGCCGGGCGGCATGACCCGCGGCACCACGAAGAACTGGCAGGCGTTCATGAACGCCAGGCTGTCCTGACCCTGGCTGGGCGCCCTGAGCCACTTCAGGAGCGTGTCCGGGTCCGTCGGCCATTTCGCCAGCTTCGCGTACACGGTCGGCGGCCACATCACCTCGTGCTCGCCCAGCGGCGGATCGTTGTAGATCTTGCCGTACTGCTCACGCCTGGAGGGCTTGGAACCGTCCACGGAGGTCCAACTCTCGTCCGTCCAGGTCCTGTTGCGCCCGCTCTTCACATAGGTCCGGGTGATGTACGTCTTGGTGTACACGTACTGGTCGTTGCGCGGAATCGGCATCCTGGTGCCGTCGGCCCGGGACCTGTCCGCGGCCTTGCGCAGCAGTTGCGCCGCGCTCAGGGTGGTCATGCGCGGGGCGTCACCGTCCCCGTCCCGCCTGGTGGCGACTACTACGCCTCCCGCGACCGCCGCCGCGGCCGTCCCGGCGACGCCGACCCTGAGCATCAGCCGGCGGGACAGGGCACCCGGGCGGCTCTCCTGGACGATGGCGCGCTGGAGACGGACTCGGGCGGCCGAACGGGCCTCGTCGGTCAACGCGGGTACGTCGGCGTGCAGTTCACGCACTGCGGTGAGGTCATCCACGATCGCTCTCCCCGTTCTTCTTGGTCGCCTCGGTCGTTTCCGTCTCGTCGTGAAGGGCTGTGGGATCCGTCCCGCCCAGCGCTCCGCGCAACTTGGTCCGGGCCCGGTGCAGTCGTGAGCGCACGGTTCCGACCGGTACGCCCAGGGCCTCGGCGGCCTCCGCGTAGTCGAGATCACCCCAGGCGATCAGCAGCAGTACGTCTCGGTGGCGGGCGGGCAACTGCGCGAGGGCGCCCGCGAGTTCGGCGCGAGAGCTCTCGGCGCTCACTCTGGCGGCCACGCGGTCGGCGAGCGGCTCGCCCTCCGCCGGGGAGGCTGCGGCGACCCGGGAGAGTGCCTTGAGGCGGCGGGCCTCGGCGCGCCGGTGCTGGCCGACGAGGTTGGTGACGATGCCGTACAGCCAGGGGCGTGCCTGTGGGCGCGAGAGGTCGTAGCGGCGTCGCTGCTGGAAGGCGATCACGAAGGTCTCGGCCATCAGGTCGTCGGCGGCCTCGGCGCCCAGGCGTCTGGCCGCGTACCGGTGGATGTCGTCGGCGTAGCGGTTGAAGAGCTCCGCGAACGCGTCGGGCTCGTCCCAGGACCGTTCGACGACCGAGGCATCGGAGACTTCGGACACAGGGTCGTCGTGCGGGCCGAGAGCAGGCGGGGCCCCTGTGCTCGGCAAGGCGGTCACTGCTCGCCTTTCAGGTTCACGGGCTTTCTCCAGGTCGCGGGCACGGTCGACTGCTGTTGGCCGATACCCGCGTTCGAGTTCCCGATCCTGACTCATAACTTTGATTTATGAGCCCATAGATCGGACCCGCATACTGACTAAGGCTTGCCTTAGTTTAGGCTTCCGTGGAGTCGATCCATCTCCACTCGAAGGGAACCTGATCATGCCGCGCCCCCTGCGGGTAGCCATCGTCGGAGCCGGCCCCGCCGGGATCTACGCCGCCGACGCCCTGCTCAAGTCCGAGGTGGCAGCCGAGCCCGGCGTGTCCATCGACCTCTTCGAGCGGATGCCCGCCCCGTTCGGCCTGATCCGCTATGGCGTCGCCCCCGACCACCCCCGCATCAAGGGCATCATCACGGCCCTGCACCAGGTGCTCGACAAGCCGCAGATCCGGCTCTTCGGCAACGTCGACTACCCGACCGACATCTGCCTGGACGACCTGCGCGCGTTCTACGACGCCGTGATCTTCTCCACCGGCGCCACGGCCGACCGCGAGCTGTCGATACCGGGTGTCGAGCTGGACGGCTCCTACGGCGCCGCCGACTTCGTCTCCTGGTACGACGGCCACCCGGACGTGCCGCGCACCTGGCCGCTGGAGGCCGAGAAGGTCGCCGTCCTCGGCGTCGGCAACGTCGCGCTCGACGTGGCCCGCATCCTGGCCAAGACGGCGGACGAGCTGCTGCCGACCGAGATCCCGCCGAACGTCCACGAGGGCCTCAAGGCGAACAAGGCGCTGGAGGTCCACGTCTTCGGCCGCCGCGGCCCGGCGCAGGCGAAGTTCTCCCCGATGGAGCTGCGGGAGCTGGACCACTCCCCCAACATCGAAGTCATCGTCGACCCCGAGGACATCGACTACGACGAGGGCTCGATCGAGACCCGCCGCGGCAACAAGCAGGCCGACATGGTCGCCAAGACCCTGGAGAACTGGGCGATCCGCGACGTCGGCGACCGCCCGCACAAGCTGTTCCTGCACTTCTTCGAGTCGCCCACCGAGATCCTCGGCGAGGACGGCAGGGTCGTCGGCCTGCGCACCGAGCGCACGGCCCTGGACGGCACCGGAAACGTCAAGGGCACCGGCGAGTTCAAGGACTGGGACACCACCGCGGTCTACCGCGCGGTCGGCTACCTGTCCGACAAACTCCCCAAGCTGCCCTGGGACATCGACTCCGGCACGGTGCCGGACGAGGGCGGCCGGGTCATCCAGGAGAGCGGCGAGCACCTCCAGTCTACGTACGTCACCGGCTGGATCCGGCGCGGTCCGGTGGGTCTGATCGGCCACACCAAGGGCGACGCCAACGAGACGGTGTCCAACCTCCTCGCCGACTTCGCCGGCGGTCGGCTGCACGAGCCGGCCACGCCCGCTCCCGAGGCCGTGGACGCGTTCCTCGCCGAGCGGAACGTCCGCTACACCACGTGGGACGGCTGGTACCGCCTGGACGCGGCGGAGAAGGCGCTGGGCGAGCCGCAGGGCCGCGAGCGCGTGAAGCTGGTCGAGCGCGAGGACATGCTCAAGGCGAGCGGGGCGTAGGCGCTGCCGCGCGGTGGACCGGGGGGCTCCGTCGGGGAGTTGAACTCCGAGGCGAGTGAACTCCCTGGCCCACCGCGGCTGTTCGTGAGTCTTCGTCAGGCGTTCAGCGCCTGACGAGGTCTCGCCGCGCCACGGCTGCGAGTACCGCGACCAGCAGGGTGAGCGCGGCGACCTGCCCCAGGGCGCCGCCCAGGTACACCGCGGGCAGTGGGACGCCGAGCCACGGGTACAGGGCCGTGACCCGGACGACCAGGAGCAGCAGGCCGAGCGCGGCGAGGGCGACCGCTCCCCCGGCAGGGCCTCGGTCCGCGCCGCGGCTGCGCAGCACCAGCCAGCCGGCGGCGCCGACGAGGAAACAGGTGGCCGGTGCCCAGGCCGTGTCCGGGGCGCCGGGCAGCAGGACGATGGACGCGCCCGTCACCACGGCGAACCCCGCGAAGACGAGGCCGGGAGTGCCGACGGGCAGCGCGGCGGCGGGGGCGTCACGGTGATAGGCCGCGCAGAGCGCGAGCGCCGAAAGCCAGCCGAACAGGGCCGTGACGACGGCGAACCACGGTTCCGACAGCACCACACTGTCGGTGACCAGCGGGCCGACGAGCGGCCAGAGCGTGGGCAGCGCGGCCAGCAGCACGGACGTACGGGCGAGGCGCCGGCGGTCGTGCAGTAGGGCGAAGTAGCCGACCGCCCAGAGCAGGGGCAGTGCCCAGGTGGCGACCTCGACGACACCGAGAAGCAGCCCCTGGCCGGTGAACGCCGACACGAACATGTCCCACTGGCTCGGACCGTGGGTCGACGCCCAGGTCAGCCCCAACACCCGGTCGACGAGCGCGGCGGTCGCCTGCAGCAGGACGGCGAAGAGCGCGAAGTGGCGGACGGTCGAGCCGAGCAGCGCGTAGCGCCGGGGCACTCCGGAGACGGCGAGCCGGCTGCGCACGGCGAGGGCGACGATGCTCGCCGTCTCGCCGAGGGTGGGCCGGCGCTGGTCCTGGGTGTCCCGGTCGAGGCCCCACAGGTACGTCTCGACCATCTCCTCCTCCCGGGCCCGCCGGTAGTAGGCGGGGAGCAGGCGCAGTACGGCGCGGTAGCGCGTTTCGAGCAGCGTCGTCATGCGAGGCCTCCCGCCAGTCCGGGTCCGGTCGTGGGGTTCGCGGCGGCTCCGGGGGCCTTGCGCCCCTCGGCGATCCGCTGCTTGGCGGCGGAGGCGCCGGCCGCCATCCGCTCCGCCTCCGCGTCGAGGGCCCCCGCGCCCTCGTCGGTGAGGCGGTAGTAGCGCCGGAGCCGGCCGTCGTGCACCTCCTCCCGGTCCAGCACGATCAGTCCGTCCGCGGTGAGCCGGTCGAGTACGCCGTACAGGGTGCCGACGCGCAGTTGCACCGCGCCGTCGGAGAGTTCGTCGACCTCCCGCAGAATCCCGTAGCCGTGCCGGGGCTGGTCGGCCAGCGCGGTCAGGACGAAGAAGGCGGCTGTGGTCATGCCCTTCGATGCCATGCGGCCAGGATATATCGGCGCCCGATATATATCGAGCCGGCGAGGCCGATGGCGTGTCGGAGTCCCCCGAGAAGCGGGTCGCGGAAGCCCCGAGAAGTACGAACAGGACCCGCCCCAAGCGGATGGTGGGCGGGCCCTGTTCGCGGAGGACATTGTCGCGGCCGGGACACGGCAGGGGCAGGAGTGAACCGCCGCGAACTGGAGTGCGCCGTACGCACCCCGAGTGCGCGCGTCCGGGTCCCGTGCGCGCGACCCCGGATGATCCCGCGCGAGCGGCGCGGACGATACTGGTGGGTGCACCTGCCCCCCGCCCCGACAAGGACTCATGTCCAGCTCCGCCACAGACCGGCCCACCGTTCCCACCACCCTCTGGCTCGCCCGCGGCCGCCGCAGCGGGCCCGAAGCGGAACCCGTCGTCCGGCAGACGCTGCTGCGCCGCAAGAACGACGGGCTCATCGACGACCATCTGGAGCCGCCCGAGGCCCGGACGCAGGCGGAACACGTCTTCGAGGCCCGTTGGAGGGTCGCCGGGGAGGTGACGGTACGGGCCCGACTGAGCCTCTCCCCTGCCACCGAGCAGGGCCAGGAGTGGGTGCTGCTCGCCGAAGCGGAACGCGCCTGGGACCTGGAGTGGCCCTCCCCCGCCACGATGTTCTGGCCCGAGGAGCCGGACGCCGAGTGGGACCGCGAGCCCGCGCGGGGGCTGCGCCTGCGGGAGGTCAATCGCCTGCCGGAGGAGGACAAGGAGATTCGGAGGCTGCTGCGCGACTGCGTGGACGGCGGCTGGGCGCTCAACGTCGTCGTCCACGAGGCCATGACGCCGGACGAGCACGGCCGGCAGCCGCTGAGCCGGCTGCTGCCGCCGAGCCTGCGGCACCGCGTGGTCGAGCACCGTGCCGCGCCGGAACAACTGCGGGTCGTGAACCGGGCGTTGCGGCAGTTCGGCGTCGAGGTCCCGCGCGGCGGGGCGGTCCTGCTGCACGGGCCGCTGCCCGGCGCGGACGCGGCCGACTTCGCCGTACGCAGCGTCTTCCTGGACGGCTCGCGGCCGATCGAGCTGGTCGACGCCCTGGCCCGCTTCACCGCGCTGCCGCCCCCGCTGCCGGACGGTGCCGATCGGTACCTCACCGCGCTGCGGGAGGACTGGCGCCTGATGACGCTGGAGGAGGAACTCGCCCGCGAGCGCGCGCTGGTGGCGATGTACAGCGAGGCGCTGGAGGCGATGACCGAGTCCCGGGACCTGTACCGCGAGGCCGCCGACCGCGCCCACGAGGCGCTGACCGCGTACCGCGAGTCCGGCGCGGCGCCCGCGGCGCCCGTCACCCGGCCGCCCGAACAACCCGCGGCCTCCCCGTTCCAGCAACTCACCCGCGGCCTGGAACGCTTCAGGACAACGGCGAAGTCCCGCCGCCCAAAGGCCGTATCGGAGAACGGGACGGGCCAGGAGAGCGAGGCGGCGGACGGGGACGAGAAGGCCAACGGGCCGGACCCGTCGGCGGGTTGAGGCCGCGGGACCGGTCCGGCCCGAGCCGGGGGCTGCCGATCCGTCGTGGCGACCTGACGCGAACGGCGCCCGGCGGCCCCTCCTCGCAGTCCATCGCGGGAAGGGGCCGTCGGCCGTGGGCCACGACCGGATGCCGGTCTCGACCGGCGCTCCGTCACCGCCGGCCGTCCCAAGTCAGAGCCCACGGCCCGCCCTTGAGCTCCGACGCGCGCCGGCGCGGCCGGCCGGCCCGGTACAGGAGCCGTCAGTCCGCCGGACGGCTCGCCGTGGCCATGGCCCGGCTCTCCATCTCGATCGGCGGCGGTTGCCAGGCGAGGCGGACGACCAGGGCCGTGAGGGCGACCAGGGCCGCGCACACGGCGGCCAGGCCGGCTGCCCAGTTCGGGGCGAGGGTGAGGTCCAGGGCCTGGGACAGGCGGGCCGAGTGGAAGCGGCCCCCGTGCAGCTGGGCTCCGGCGAGGACCGCCGGCACCACCACCGCCAGCGCCAGGAGGACCAGCACCGGACGGAGGGTCAGCAGTACGGCCAGGACCGCGCACAGCGCCGACACTCCCAGCGCGAAGCCGTAGGCACGCAGGGACGCGCCGTCGCGGTGGAGCGGGAACCACAGCAGCGCGCACAGGAGGAGCGCCGCGGCGGAGACCAGCCCCGGCCAGGCCAGGTGCGTGGTGCGGCGGGCCGACCCGCGCGCGATACGGCGTGGTGCGCGGCCGTCCGCCACCACGGGCGGGGCGTCGGGGGCCGGCGGCACCATGAGGCCCTCGGGGACCGCGTACGGGCCGTCAGGCGCCCCCGGCGGCACGGTGTACGGGACCGCGGCGGGCTGCGCGTCGCGCTCCTCGCTGAGCCGGCCGATCAGCTCCACCAGTTCCTCGACGGGCCGCGCGGTGGCGGCGGCGCGGGCCGCCTCCTGTCCGACGTGCGGTTCCAGCGGCGACTGGTGCAGCAGCGCCATCAGCCGGGTCACGTCCTCCACGGGACGGGATTCGGCCGCGGCGCGGATCGCCTCGTCGGCGCTGTCGGCGTCGCGGGGCGGTTGGGTCAACAGGGCGACCAGACGGGTGACGTCCTCCACGGACCGGTCCACGCCGACCGCGCGCAGGGCGTCGACAGTGGCCCGCGCGTACTGGGGCGACTGCTCAAGCAGGGTGATCAGGCGCACGACCTCCTCAAGCGGGCGATCGGCCACGGCCGCGTGCACCAGGGCACCGACCGGGTCGCTGTGCGCCTCGGATATGGAGTGTTCGCTCGGTTGGGGTGATGAAGAGCCACTGCTCATGCTCTGCTCCATGGGAGGGTGTGGCGCCACTCGCGCCTCGGACGCGCTGAACACGTCGTTACGGTGACCATTACTAGGTCCCGCCGCCGCACCGTGCCACTCGGGTGAGCCACCGGTATGACGGCGCCCCGCTCCCGGCGGATCCGATCCCCCGTCAAGTACGTACGAACGCCGGATGGGGGCATCTGGGAGAAGAGCGCGCCGAGCGGCCCGCCGACGAGGAGGACCAGTGAAATCGACCACAGTGGTGATCGTCGTCGCCGTGGTGCTCGCGGTGCTCGTGCTCACCATGGCCGTGACCCTGCTGGTGCGACTGGTACGGACCCGACGGGACCTGCGGCGCGCCGGGCTGCCGACCGGTCCCCGTTGGGTTTTCTGGGGCGCGGTCCTGTATTTCGTCCTACCGACCGACCTGTTGCCCGACCCCGTGTATTTGGACGACATCGGCGTTCTTCTGCTCGCCCTGCGCACCCTGCGCACCTCTCCCGGCAGGCCGAATGGTCACGAAACGTCCCTCTGATTACTCAGAGTAAGGAAACCAATCACTCGTTCGATTCGTATAAGTGACTGGAAGGGCAAGGCAGTCGGCGGACCGAGCGGTGCCGTGGGGATGAGACCGCTGGGTCGGCGCAGACCGACGAGGGAGAGACCATGCAACCGTTCGCGCTCAACTACGCACGTCCGGCGGTGGACTTGGAGGCCACAGCTCCATATGTCTACGACACCGGCCTGCAGTTGAACGTGCTCTTCGACGGACGGGTCGCGGCCCGCGACTTCGCACTCCTGAGAGAACTCGCGACGACCACCTCCACCGCGGGGTCCAAGACGCACTTCGACGACTGAACACGGAACCGCCGACGATGACCGTGCTGATCCTGACCTCTGAAGAGGATGTGACGGCCGACATGGTGGTCGTGCACCTCAACGCCTCAGGGGTCCCCGTGATCCGACTCGACCCCGCCGATCTCACCGGCGGAGTCTCGCTGTCCGCCGAGTACGTGCACGGGGCGTTCCGTGGCCATCTCCAGGCCGCGGACCGCCTCGTGAGCATCAGCGGGCTGCGGTCGATCTGGGTACGCAGGCCGGGTACCGCCGCCACCAGGGCGGCCCAGCCGTCCAGTTGGCTCACCGAGGAGTCCGCACAGGCCCTGTACGGCATGCTGCGCGGCTCGGAGGCGCGCTGGATGAACCACCCGGACGCGGCCCGCCGGGCCCGTCACAAGCCCTGGCAGCTCCGGCTCGCGCAGCGCTGCGGGCTGCCGGTGCCGGCCACCCTGATCACGACGTTCCCGCAAGCCGCGCGGGAGTTCGCGGACCGCTATCCGGACCTGGTCGTCAAGCCGGTCTCCGGGGCGCATCCGCAGGACCCGCCCCGGGCGGTGCCGACCAGCCGGGTGGCGCCGGACACCGACTTCGCGGCCGTCGCGTACGGGCCCACCCTGCTGCAACGGCGGGTCGCCAAGCGGGCCGACATCCGGCTGACCGCGGTCGACGACCGGCTGCTGGCGGCCCGCAAGGCGACGGCGGCGGACGCCGATCCCGACGAGGTGGACGTCCGGTTCGCCTCGTCCGACCTGCCGTGGCAGGCCACCGACGTCCCGCCGCGGATCGCGGAGTCCGTCCTGTCGTACCTGCGGGAGGCCGGACTGTCCTACGGGGCCTTCGACTTCGCCGAGGACTCCGACGGGACCTGGTGGTTCCTGGAGTGCAACCAGTCGGGGCAGTTCGGGTTCGTGGAGGTGGAGACGGGCCAGCCGATCGCGCGGACGATAGCGGAGTGGCTGTCCCGTCCCGGGCCCGAGCCGCATCAGCGGGTCAACGGAACGAGCACGCGGGTGTGTTGAGTGCGGGTCAGTTCGGCCGCGAGCCGGGCAGCAGGGCCGTCCGCTGCCAGCCGGCGCCCGGGGAGGCGGGTCGCTCGGCGGGCGGTGTGGCGCCGAAGGACTGCAGCGGTCGCATGACGTACTCCAGTTCCCGGCTCACGCGCTCGGCCTCGCGACGGGTCTGAGCGGGGACGTCGCCGCGCTCGGCGACGAGTCGGTCGTAGATGGGGGACTCCTGGAACACCCGGCAACGCGCCTCTCCTGTGGGGGCCCACAGGATTGGGCCCGGTCGCCGAGTGTATGCGGAGCAGCACTGCGCGGTGTGAATTACCCGGGGGGACTTGACGCCCGCACATGCGGTGTGAGTGGCCCCGGCACGCTGCCGTGACGAACGGTCAGGCCCCCGTCGTCGAGCCCGGCCGCACGATCATCAGGACGGTGACGGTCGCCCAAAGGAGGTTGAAGACGCCGGTGAACAGGGCGAGTTGTGCGGTGTTCGACCGCTCCACCGGCTGCTCGGCGTCGAGTTGGCCGAGGAGTTCGTCCTGGCGGGGCAGGACGAAGGCGATCAGGATGCCGGCGGCGACGGTGGTCAGGGTGATGGACGCCACGAGCCAGGCGCTGCCGAGCACCCCCATGGCGGCGGCGGTGGCGAAGCCGAAGAGCGGCACGGCGAGGCCGAGGCCGGAGTAGACGCGGCAGATGCGGTGCAGCAGCCGGACGGTGCCCACCCCGGCCGCGTCGACACCGGCCCGGCGTACGGCCGGCGGGAACATGCTGGCCGCGACGGTGACGGGGCCGATGGCGACGATGGCCGCCAGGACGTGCAGGGACAACAGGAACTTGGTCATCGGGGCGCCTTACTCCATGGACGTTCAGCCGTGCGCGGCTCACGCTATGGATCGCCGGGGCGCTCCCACAGGGGCTGAAATGACAAGATCCAACGGATTCTCGCCAACACCGCCACCAGGGGTTCCGTCGGCACCACGCGTCGCATGTTCCCTGCTCCGACCCGGATTTGACGCAAATCCGCCGCCCCACCCGATTCCTCGCCCGCCCTGAGGCGTTGAACACGGCGCAACCAATCCTGCACGAACGGTGAACGCTCATGAGTCGCTCCGGCCGCCTCCTCTGCGCCCTGTATCTCGGCACCAGCGGCGGACTCGCCTGGACCGTGGTCCTCGAACTCCGCTACGGGCCCCTGTGGATCGCCTTCCTGTTCGCCGCCGCGAGCGTGGTCCAGGTGATCGCCGTCGTACGCGAGACCCTGATCCACGACCTGCGCACGTCCTGCGCCGGGCCGCGCCGCCCGGCCCGCTCGGCCGCCGACGAGATCGTCCGTGAGGAGCTGGACGCCGCCTGCTGCGAGCGCTGGTGGACGAGTCTGGGCACCGACCACGACACGGTCTGTCCGCACCTGTTCCCCCGGAGCAGCGCCGCCTGACGACACCGCCCCGGGCGTCCTCGTCAGGCGACCTGTCCGCCGTGCAGGGCGGTGTACGCCCCGCCGTCGCGCAGGAGTTCCTCGTGCGTGCCGACCTCCAGGATCTCGCCGTCCCCCATCACCACGATCCGGTCGGTGCCCCGCACGGTGGACAGCCGGTGCGCCACCACGAAGGTGGTGCGGCCGCGCAGCAGCCGGGCCAGCGCCTCCTGGACGAGGGCCTCCGAGCGCGTGTCCAGCGCCGAGGTCGCCTCGTCCAGGATCAGCACCTTGGGGTCCCGGATGAGGGCGCGGGCGATGGCCAGCCGCTGGCGCTGCCCGCCGGACAGCCGGGCCCCGCGATCCCCGACCAGCGTGTCGAGCCCCTGCGGCAGCCGGTCGACGAACTCCAGCGCGTTGGCGTCCCGCAGCGCCGCCCGCACGCTCTCCTCGTCGGCCTCGTCCATCCCGTAGGCGACGTTCTCCCGGATCGTGCCGTCGAAGAGGATCGACTCCTGCGGCACCACCGACACGAACCGCCGATACGTCCGCAGGTCGAGGGTGCTCATGTCGGCGCCGTCGAGCAGCAGCCGGCCCGAGGTCGGCCGGATGAACCCGATGACGAGGTTGAGCACCGTGGACTTGCCCGCGCCCGAGGCGCCGACCAGGGCGACGGTCTCCCCCGGCACCACGGACAGGGTGAAGTCCCGTACGGCGGGCCGGTCACCGGCCTCGTAGACGTGACCGACCCCCTCGAAGGCGACCGCCCCGCGCAGTGAAGTGACCTCGTCCTTGCCCTCGTTGTCCTCCAGTTCGGGCGCCTGGAGGACCTCACCGACCGAACGCACCGACTCCAGGCCCTTGGTGATGACCGGCGCGAGGGCGGCCAGTGTGGTCGTCGAGTTGGTGAGGGTGGTCAGGAACGCGCTGAGCATGACGACGTCGCCGGCGGTGACGCCCCAGGCGCCGTAGTACGAGACCAGGGCCGCGCCGGCCAGGACCAGCACGCCGACCACGTTGAGGACGACCCAGGCCAGCGAGCCGAACCGGCCGTTGACGAGGTCGAGGCGATTGCCGGAGGTCAGCAGCCGGCTCAGGGTGCCGTCCATGCGGCGCAGCGCCTTGCCCTCCAGACCGTGGGCACGGGTGACCGGGATCAGCCGGGTCATCTCCGTCACCTGCGTCGACAGGGTCTCGACCTCGTGCCTGAAGTGCTCGTTGTGGGTGCGCAGCCGGGCCCGCAGCCGGGCCACGACGATCGCGGCGGCGGGCACGACGACCAGGAAGACGGGCACGAACTCCGGTGTGCGGACGGCGATGATGACCAGTCCGCCGGTGAGCACGGTGATCGCCCCGAGCCCGGTCTCCGCGGTCTGCTGCACCATCTGCTCGACCGTCTCGACGTCCCGCACGACCTTGGCCTGGAGGACGCCGGCGCTGACGCGCGAGTGGTAGCCGATGGACAGGTGCTGCATCCGCGTGCACAGCGCCGACCGCAGGCTGGTGCCCATGCGGCGCACGCTGCCGTACAGGAGGCGCACGTACAGCACGTGCAGCGGGTAGTTGATCAGCAGGATGAAGAGGATGATCCCCGTGCTCCACCACAGGTGGCCGATCGGCCCGTGCTGGACGACGGTGTCGATGATGGACGCGCTGATCAGCGGCAGCAGCCAGATGGGGCTGTGCTTGACCGTGAAGACGCCGACCGCCGCGGCGAGGCGGCGGCGGTCGGCGCGGAACAGGTAGCCGAGTGTGCGGATCGGGTGTTCGTCCCGGTAGCGGTGGTCGAGCGGTTTCTCGGATGACGGCGCCATGCGTGGTGTCCTACCCCAGTGGCCGGGTTGCGAGCAAGCGCTTTCTCCCCCACCCTCGCGGGGATTACACCGGTCTGCGCCGGGAGAGTTCGGGTCGGACGCCGGCCGACTCCGCGTCAGACGCCGTCCAGCTCCGCGAGTTCGTCGGCGCCCAGTTCGAGGTCCGTCGCGGCCAGCGAGTCCAGGATCGTCTCGGGGCGGCTGGCGCCGGGAATGGGCACGACCACCGGCGACTTGGCGAGCAGCCAGGCCAGGCAGACGCGCTGCGGGCTCACCCCGCGGTCCTCGGCGATCCGGGCGAACGGCCCGAACGTGGAACCCAGTTCACCGGCCCGGGTGATACCGCCGAGCGGGCTCCAGGGCAGGAAGGCGAGACCGAGCTCGTCGCACAGCTCCAGCTCCGGCTCGCTGGAGCGGAAGGCCGGCGAGAACTGGTTCTGCACGGAGACCAGTCGGCCGCCGAGGATCTCGTTCGCCTGCCGGATCTGGTCGGGGTTCGCGTTCGAGATGCCCGCCATCCGGATCTTGCCCTCGTCCAGCAGGTCCCGTATCGCACCGACGGATTCCGCGTACGGCACCTTCGGGTCGGGCCGGTGGAACTGGTAGAGCCCGATGGCCTCCACGCCGAGCCGCCGCAGGGACGCCTCGCAGGCCTCCTTGATGTACTCGGGGCTGCCGTTGAGGGTCCAACTGCCGTCGCCGGGGCGCAGATGGCCGCCCTTGGTGGCGACCAGCACGTCACCGCCCCGGTCGTGGGAGGCGAGGGCCTTGGCGATGAGGGTCTCGTTGTGGCCGACCTCGTGGGCGTCCCGGTGGTAGGCGTCCGCGGTGTCGATCAGCGTGACGCCGGCGTCGAGCGCGGCGTGCACGGTGGCGAGGGAGCGCGCCTCGTCCGGGCGGCCCTCGATCGACATGGGCATTCCGCCCAGTCCGATGGCACTGACTTCGACATCACCGATGCGGCGGGTCTGCATGGGTTCTCTTTCCTCCGATGGACCTCCAGCGTCACCCCGCGGGTGGCCGGCGGTCCAATAGAGGAAAGAGAACGCATTCAGCAGCCGCACCACTGAATCGACGGCGCGTGCCGCGAGGCCGCCACGGCGCGCGGCTCTTGATCGGCAGGCAGGTTGCGCGCCCGGCCGGGAGGTGTGCGACGCTCGCTCTCGAACAGACGTCGTAACGTGCGGCGGAGTGGAAAGGCGACGGCATGCGCATCGGACTGCTCGGTACCGGCCCGTGGGCGGGGATGGCTCACGCCCCCGCCCTCCAGGAGCACCCCGGCCTGGACTTCGTCGGGGTGTGGGGCCGCCGGCCGGAGGCCGCCAAGGAACTGGCCGACCTTCACGGCACCCGCGCCTACGACGACGTCGACGCGCTGTTCGCCGACGTGGACGCGGTGGCCGTGGCGCTGCCGCCGGCCGTGCAGGCGGAGCTGGCGGCGCGCGCGGCGCGGGCCGGACTGCACCTGCTGCTGGACAAGCCGCTGGCCACGACGGTGGACCAGGGCCGGACCGTGGTCGAGGCCGTCCGGAAATCCGGCGTCGCCTCGGTCGTCTTCTTCACGAGCCGCTTCGTCCCCGAGACGGCGGCGTGGATCGCCGAACAGGCGGGCACCGGCGGCTGGTTCACGGCCCGGGCGCAGTGGATCGGCGATGTGTTCACCGGCGACAGTCCGTTCGCGACGCCCTGGCGGCGGGAGAAGGGCGCCCTGTGGGACGTCGGCCCGCACGCCCTGTCCGTGCTGCTGCCGATCCTGGGCGACACCCGGCGCGTGGCCGCCGCGGCGCCGGGGCCCGGGGACACCGTCCAGCTGGTCCTCGACCACGCGAGCGGCGCGTCGAGCACCCTCACCCTGAGCCTGACGGCACCGCCCGCCGCCACGGGGACCGACGTCGAACTTCGCGGCGAGGCGGGCGTGACCCGCTTCCCCGACAGCTCCGTCGGCCCGGTCGAGGCACTGGTCCGCGCCGCCGACGCCCTGATCGCCTCCGCCACCGACGGCCAACCGCACCCGTGCGACGCCGAGTTCGGCCTCCGGGTCACGGAGATCCTCACCGAGGCGGAGACCCTGCTGAACGCGAACGCGGGCTGACGACCCTCCGCCGACCGACAACGAGAGGCGGGGTCGGCCCGGTTGGGCACCGACCCCGCCCCCGTCTCCTCCAACTACCCTCGCGCTACCTCAAAGTTGATCCGCTCCCTCACCACGGGAAAACCGGCCTTGGCGAAGTTCGCGGCCATCGGGAAGTTGCCCCGGTCCGTCGCCGCCGTGACGAACTCCGCGCCCTGCTCGACCAGGAAGTGCGTGCACTCCGCCAGCAGGTCGTAGGCGTAGCCGCGGCCGCGCTGGTCCGGGAGCACGCCGATGAAGCCGACGGTCGGGCCGGACGGGTTGTGGGCAGGGATGTGGATGCCCGCCAGGTCGCCCTCCGGGGTGTGCGCCAGCTGCCACCACTCGCGGGGCGACGGGCACCAGTGGAAGAAGTCGAGCTCTTCCTGGGCGGCCCGGTCGAGGCCGCCCTCCTCGATGGCCTTGAGGGAGTGCGCGTCGAGGGTGACGGAGTGGATGCGGCGCAGCGCGTCGAAGAACACGGCGTCGTCCGGTTCGGCGCGGAAGACGAGCCGTCCGGGGCGCTCGGGAAGACCGTCCTGCGGGGTCCAGCGGTACAGGAAGCGTTCGACGAGGAGTTCGTACCCGGCCGCTCGTACGGCGGTGAAGCGGGCCTCGGCGGCGGCGCGCAGCCGTGGGTCCTCGCGCCAGGTGCCCGGCAGGTTCAGTTCGAGTTCGACGTGCCAGGGGGCCGTGCGCAGCAGCTCGGTGCCGGCCTCCTCCTCGCCCTCGGCCACGTCGAACCAGTTGACGTTGAGGGGCTCGGCGTCGTCGGGTCCGCCCCACCAGGCGGCGCGCGCGACGACGACGCCGTCGCGCAGGGCGACGCGCTTCCAGTCGGTGCGGTGGGTGGTCCGGCGGTGGGCCGCGCGGTTCTCCAGCGGGTCGGGCAGGGTGTCGAAGAGATGGGCGTCGCGCTCGTCGAGCGCGCGGATGACCAGATCGGTCATGGGTTCCTCCGGGATGCGTACTGCGTGGAGCGCTCCCGGGTCGGTCTCAGCCGAAGCACGCCGGGGCTACGGGGAGGGAGCGCTGGATAGGTGTCATCTGCACGGCACTCGCCTCCTTCCGTCGGGCCTCCTGGCGTGGTGATCACACGCTAGGCAACCGGTCGTGGACATGTCCACCCCTTTTCGCGGGCTCTCTTTTCCCGGGCTCCCTTTCCCGGGTTCTCTCCTCGCCGGCCTCCGATTCACAGGTTCTCTCTTCGCGGGTCGGCATGCGCGAGACGTCCCGGCGTAGGAGCGTGGTGGTGTGGGAAGAGTGGCCGTCCTGTCTCCGCGCCGGGACCAGGACCGGCGGACCTGGCTGCGCGGCGCGCCGCCGCCGCGCTGGGTGAGGGTGCTGCCGGTCGCCCTGATCACGGGCGTCTGCGCGGCCACGCTGGTGAGCGGCCACGCCCTGGACATCGGCTTCCTGCTCGGCGCGATCCCGCCGCTGGCCGTCCTGTCGTACGGTCCGCTCGCGACCGCGGTGCTCGGTGTCGTGGTGGTCGTGGTGCTCAACATCCCGGCCTTCCACTTCGACCACCCCGGCGAGACCGACCTGCTGACCATCTGTTTCGTCGCCGCGCTGAGCGTCTTCGTGTCGTACGTGCGCAGTCACCGCGACGCCCAGCTGGACCTCGAACGCACGGTCGCCGAGGCGGCGCAGCGTGCCGTCGTACCGCCGGTGCCGGAGCGGGTCGGCTCGGTCCACTGCACGGGCCTGTACCGGGCCGCCGAGCGCGGCACGCTGGTGGGCGGCGACTTCTTCGACGTACGCGAAGGACCGCACGGTGTACGGGCGGTCATGGGCGACGTGCGCGGGCACGGTCTGTCGGCGATCTCCACCGTCGCCTCGCTGCTGGGGGCGTTCCGGGAGGCGGCGCTGGACCGGCCGGACCTGGAGTCGGTCGCCGCCCGGCTCGACCGGCGGCTCGTGGTGGACTCGGCGGAGGCCCACTACTCCGAACTGTTCGCCACCGCCGTACTGCTGGAGTTCTCCCCCGACGCGTGCGAGGTGCGCATCGTGTCCTGCGGGCATCCGGCGCCCGTGCTGCTGCGGGGCCGGCGGGCCACCGAGATCGAGTTGGCGCCGTGGACGCCGCTCGGTCTCGGTCTGTCCGACGGCGCCCCGTCGGACGCGCTCACGCTCCGCCTGGAGCCCGGCGACAGTCTCTTCCTGGCCTCCGACGGCGTCAGCGAGACCCGGGACACTTCCGGCGCCTTCTATCCCCTGGCCGCCCGCCTCGCCGCCCTCGCCGACGAGGACCCGGTCGCGCTGGCCGACCGGGTGTGGGCGGATCTCGTACGGTACGCGCCGGCCGTTCTCGACGACGTGACGATGCTCGTGCTCACGCCCGGGAAACCGGACGCTCGCTGACCTGCGGCTCGGCGCCCTGCTCGTGGTCGCCCTCGGCGTCGATGTGCGGCAGCATCCGGTCCAGCCACCGGGGTGTCCACCACGCGTGCCGGCCCAGCAGGGTCATCACGGCCGGGACCATGAGCAGCCGTACGACGGTGGCGTCGATGAGCACGCTGACGGCCAGGCCCAGGCCGAGCATCTTGACCACGATGTTGTCGCTGACGATGAACGCGGCGAACACGCTCACCATGATCAGTGCCGCGCAGGTGATGACCCGCGCGGTGATCTCCAGCGCGTGCGCGACGGAGGCCTTGGCGTCGCCGGTGCGCAGCCACGCCTCGTGGACGCGGGAGAGCAGGAAGATCTCGTAGTCCATGCTCAGCCCGAAGATGATCGCGAACATCATCATCGGGACGTAGCTCTCGATGGGCACCTTGCCCTCGACGCCGAGCGCGGGGCCGCCCCAGCCCCACTGGAAGACGGCCACGACCACGCCGTAGGAGGCGGCGATGGACAGCACGTTGAGGACGGCCGCCTTGAACGCGACGAGCAGGCCGCGGAAGACGGCGAGGATGATCAGGAACGCCAGGGCGACCACCACGCCGATGATCAGGGGCAGCCGGCTCGCCACGATGTCGCGGAAGTCGACCTGCGCGGCCGTCGTGCCGGTGACGTATCCCTTGGCGTCCGTGCCGGAGACCGCGGCGGGCAGGGTGGTGTCGACCAGCCGGTTCGTCAGGTCCGTGGTGGAGGCGCTCTGCGGGGACTGCTTCGAGTAGACCGTGCCGATCAGGACGTCCCCGTCCTTGGTGGCGGTGAGCGGGGTGACGGTGGCGGCGCCGGCCACGCCGTTCAGGGTCTTCTGCGCCTGCGCGGAGAGGCCGGAGCGGTCGGCGGACGGTACGGAGGTCTGGTCGATGACGACGGTGAGCGGGCCGTTGGAGCCGGGACCGAACGCGTCGGTCATCAGGTCGTACGCCCGCCGGTCCGTGAAGGACGTGGGGTCGGCGCCGTCGCCGATGTGGCCGAGCTGGATCGAGAACACGGGAATGGCGAGGACGACGACCGCGGCGACGCCTGCGGCCAGGAACTGCCAGGGCCGCCGCTCCACGCGCTGGGCGTAGCGGTGCCAGGTGCCCTGCGGCTGCGAACCCGCCTCGGCGTCGGTCTCGGCGACCGGACGGCGTACCCGGTAGCGGTCGATGCGCTTGCCGATCAGCCCCAGCAGGGCCGGGACCAGGGTCAGCGCGCCGATGACCGCCGACACGACCGTGACGGCCGCGGCGAGGCCGAGTTTCCCGATGAAGCTCACTCCGGACGCGGACAGTCCCGCGAGGGCGATGATCACCGTGCAGCCGGAGACGAGCACGGCACGTCCGCTGGTGGCGGTGGCGTGCCCCGCCGAGTGCACCGGATCCGCGCCGTCGATGAGGTTCTGCCGGTGCCGGGTGATCAGGAAGAGGGCGTAGTCGATGCCGACGCCGAGGCCGATCATCGTAGCCAGGGTCGGCGAGACGGTGGCGAAGGTGAACGCGGCGGCCAGCAGACCGAGGCACGCGAGCCCGCCGATGGCGCTGATCAGCGCGGTCAGCAGCGGGATGCCGGCGGCGAGCACACTGCCGAAGCCGACCAGCAGGACGACGATCGCGACGGCGAAGCCGATCAGCTCGCTGACCCGGTCGTCGGCGACCGGACGCGCCAGCTCGCCGAGCGGTCCGCCGTACTCGACCTGCGCGCCCGCCGCCCGCAGCGGCTGCACGGCGTCGTCCACTCCGTGCAGGTAGTCGTCGCCCAGGGTGGAGGGCTGTACGTCGAAGCGGACGGTGACGTAGGCGGTCTTCCCGTCGGTGGAGAGGGGTCCGACCTTCGAGGTCTGGGCGGAGAGCGGGTTCTGGACGGACAGCACGTGCGGGAGTTTCTGCAGGTCGCCGACGGTGGTCGACAGCTGGGAGTTCAACGCGGTCAGGGACTGCTTGCCGTCGTGCAGGACGATCTGGCTGCTGTAGCCGCCGGCCGCGGGATCGTGCTTCTTCAGGACGTCCAGGCCGTCCTGGGACTGCACGCCGGAGAGGGAGAAGTTGTCGGAGTAGTCACCGCCGAAGGCCCGGTTGACGAACTGCAACGCCACCAGGGCGACCAGCCAGGCCACGATGACGATCACGAAGTGGCGGGCGCACCATTCGCCCAGCCGTCGTAGGCCCCCTCCCCTGACGGCGTTCCCCTGTCCCGCCCCGGTGCTTGCGGTGGGTGCCATGGCCTCGGTCTTCTCTGCCGGCCGATCCGTTCGTCATCCCATTAGACGCCCGCCCGGTCGCGGCGGCATCCCGGGCCGGACGGCCCTCCCGATCACACGGGACCACGGGGTGTGCGAGCGTTGAAGGGTGAGAGACGGACTCGATGACCCACACGGAGTCCGACGCAGCGATCCGGATCCACGAGGAGCACCGATCATGCCGACGTCACAGCCCGCCCCTTCAGAGCCGCCCGAGGACCTCGTCACCCCGGACGACCTGCTCCACACCCGCACCGGCACCGAGGTGTCGCCCGAGGACCTCGTCCTCGCCGCCGGCAAGGACGTCACCCCGCAGACCCTCGAATGGGCCCGGCGGAAGCTGGCGGCGGAGGGCCCGGCGGCCCTGGAGAAGCTACTGCCGTGAGGCGTCCGTCGTCCGTCCTGCCGGGTCCGGCCCGTCGTCCTCCACGCACAGCACCGGCACCCGCTGAACGAGGTTGACGGCGAAGCCACCGCGGTTCCAGGGCTGGTCCAGCGGCTGGGTGCGGCCTTCGGCGTCGGTCGCCCGCGCGCTCAGCACATGCTCGCCGGGGCTCGCGTCCCAGGTGAAGTGCCAGCGCCGCCATGCCCAGCGCCGCCCGTCGGCGGGCGCCAACTCGGCCCGCCGCCAGGTGTGTCCGGCGTCCGTGCTGACGTCGACGCCGGTCACCGGTGCCCGCCCCGACCAGGCGCGGCCCTCCAACGGCACCGTGCCCGGACGCACGACACGGGCGCGGGACATGAAGTCCGGGAATCCCGGCGGGACCAACAGGGCGCGGGGCGCGATCCGGGTGACCGGCTCGCCCTCGTCGCCGGCCTCCTGGCGCAGCCGGTAGGCGACCGTCTGCTGGAATCCGGTGAACGGCACGTCGGTGACGGCGATCTCGCGCAGCCACTTCACATGGGCCATGCCGTACCAGCCGGGCACGACCAGCCGCAGCGGGTGACCGTGCTGCGGGGGCAGCGGGCCGCCGTTCATCGCATACGCGACCAGCACCTCCGGCTCGGTTCCGGTGGCGACGTCGACCGACAGGGACCGCTGGTAGTCCTGTTCGACCCCGCGCTCCACGCCGTGGTCCGCGCCGGTGAACACGACGTCGACGGCGTCGGGTTCCACACCGGCCTCGGCCAGCAGCAGCCTGAGCGGTACGCCCGTCCACTCGGCGGTGCCGACCGCCTCGACGAGCCAGGGCTGGCTGACCGGGCGGGGTGTCAGCAGGGCCCGGCCGTTGCCCGCGCACTCCAGCGTCACGCGCGTGGTGACCGCGGGGTAGGCGCGCAGAGCGGCCAGGTCCAGCTCCAGCGGACGGCGGACGCGGCCCCCGACGGTCAGCCGCCAGGGCGGGTCCTCGGCGACGTAGGGGATGTCGTAGTGGGTCAGTACGTAGTGCAGGCCCGGCGGGGTGACGTCGTAGCGCAGCGCCTCCAGCGGCAGACCGTGGTTGCGGGTGGCGAGCGCCAGTTCGTCCCGGCCGATGCCCTCGTCGGGGGCGGCCAGCCGGGCGGGGGCACTCGCGTCGGCGAGTCGATGGCCCATGTCCGCATTATCACCCCTTGTCGTCCGCCGGGGCCGGTCGTGGGCGCGGAAGCGGTCACCGGCCGGAACTTGACGTCACTCCCGGGGACTTCGGACGGGCTCACGACAGGGCCGCTGCCCGTTCACCCTTTCGAAGAGGGCCTTCGGGCTGACAGACTCGGGTAGGTGCGCGACTTCGACATGCTCGTCATCGGATCAGGACCGGGTGGCCAGAAGGCCGCCATCGCCGCGGCCAAGCTAGGCCGCCGGGTCGCCGTCATCGACCGCCCCGACATGGTCGGCGGGGTCTCCATCCACACCGGCACCATTCCCTCCAAGACCCTGCGCGAGGCGGTGCTGTACCTGACCGGTCTCACCCAGCGCGACCTCTACGGGCAGAACTACCGGCTCAAGGAGGACATCACCATCGCCGACCTCACCACGCGCACCCAGCACGTGGTCAGCCGCGAGGTCGAGGTCATCCGCAACCAGCTCTCCCGCAACCACGTGGCGCTGTACGCCGGCACCGGCCACTTCGTCGATCCTCACACCGTCGCCCTGAGCGAAGTCAACGGCCAGGAACGGCTGTTGAGCGCGGACAACATCATCATCGCCACCGGCACCCGGCCGGCCCGCCCGGACAGAGTGGAGTTCGACGGGCAGACCATCATGGACTCCGACAACGTCCTGTCCGTGGAACGCGTCCCGCGCTCCATGGTCATCGTCGGCGCCGGGGTGATCGGCATGGAGTACGCCTCGATGTTCGCCGCGCTCGGCAGCAAGGTGACGGTGGTCGAGAAGCGCGCCGGGATGCTCGACATGTGCGACGTCGAGGTCATCGAGTCGCTCAAGTACCACCTGCGGGACCTCGCCGTGACCTTCCGGTTCGGCGAGACCGTCGCGGCCGTGGAGCGCCACGCGCGGGGCACGTTGACCGTCCTGGAGAGCGGCAAGAAGATCCCGGCCGACACGGTGATGTACTCGGCGGGCCGGCAGGGTCTCACCGACGACCTCGACCTCGTCAAGGCGGGCCTGTCCGCGGACAAGCGCGGCCGGATCACCGTCGACGAGCAGTACCGCACCGAGGTGCCGCACATCTACGCCGTCGGCGACGTCATCGGCTTCCCGGCGCTGGCCGCCACGTCGATGGAGCAGGGGCGGGCGGCGGCCTATCACGCCTGCGGGGAACCGGTCGGGCAGATGCAGAACCTCCAGCCGATCGGCATCTACACCATCCCCGAGATCAGCTTCGTGGGCCGCACCGAGGACCAACTCACCGAGGAGTGCGTGCCGTTCGAGGTCGGCATCTCCCGCTACCGGGAGCTGGCCCGCGGTCAGATCATCGGCGACTCGCACGGCATGCTGAAGCTGCTGGTCTCCCCCGTGGACCGCACGCTGCTCGGCGTGCACTGCTTCGGCACCGGGGCCACCGAGCTCATCCACATCGGCCAGGCCGTGATGGGCTGCGGCGGCACGGTCGACTACCTGGTCGACGCCGTCTTCAACTACCCGACGCTGGCGGAGTCCTACAAGGTGGCGGCTCTCGACGCGACGAACAAACTCCGGCAGATCGACCACATCGGCGACTGACCCGCCCGGGGCGGGCCGCCCTTCGGCCCGCCCCGCGCCAACTTCCCCCGCATCTACCCGCGTTGCGTTTCCGTGCTGCTGTCTGTTACCGCTCGGTCGATCCTGAACGCCCGACGCGTGGGGCTATCATCGCTCGCACACACGGTGTGACCCCCCTGCGACGCAACCGCCGAGCGGTACCCGCCACCCCACTTCACCGCCCCTGCCCCGAGGCCAACCCTCGCGGGTCCGGGGCGGTTTCACCCCCCACCTCCGCTACGCCGTCGGGGCCGGTCGACCTCGCGTCGTGCAAGACGGAAAGCAGCGCAACGATGAACAACAACAGGGGCAGAGGGCTTCAGCCCAATGCCCTCGGTACGTTCGACACCGTGGTGATGGCCATCGCGGGCAGCGCTCCGGCCTACTCGGTCGCCGCGAGCACCGCGGTCCTCGTCGGCGCCGTCGGTCTGGCCAGTCCGGCCGCGCTGCTGTACTGCGCCTTACCGATGATGGGCATCGCCCTGGCGTTCAGCTATCTCGGCCGTATCGACGTGAACGCGGGCGCCAGTTACTCCTGGGTGGGGCGCACCCTGCACCCTTTTCTCGGCTTCATCAGCGGCTGGGCGCTGGTCGTCTCGGCGACCATCTTCATGGTGGCCGGTTCGCTGCCCGCCGGTTCGATGACGCTCGCCCTGTTCGACGAGGGTCTCGCCGACGACACCGCGCTGGCCACGGTGGTCGGGGCCGTCTGGTTCGTCGCCATGCTGCTGGTGGTCCTCGGCGGTGCCCGGCTCACCGTCCGCGCGCAGTTGGCCATGTCCGGTGCCGAACTCGCCGTCCTGGCACTGTTCGCCGTGCTCGCCCTCTTCCACACGGGCCACGCCCACCCCTTCGACTGGTCATGGTTCGGCTTCGGCCACTTCGACGGAATGGCCGGCTTCGCCTCGGGCGCGCTGGTCGCCGCCTTCTACTACTGGGGCTGGGACGTCACCAGCAACCTCAGTGAGGAGACCCGCAACAGCCGTCGTACGACGGGACTCGCGGGCCTGATCGGCCTGGGCGTCGTCTTTCTGCTGTTCGAGGTGTTCACCATCGCGGTGAACGTCATCCTGTCCTCGAAGCAGATCGCAGACAACGAGGCGAACGTGCTGGGCGTGCTCGGCCAGGAGGTCTGGCCCGGCATCGGCGGCAAGCTGCTCGTCGTGGCCGTCATGCTGTCCACCATCGCCACGCTGGAGACGACGCTCATCCAGGTCACGCGCTCCCTGTTCGCGATGGGCCGCGACCGTACGATGCCGGCCGCCCTGGGCCGGGTGCACCCCCGCTGGAACACCCCGTGGGTGGCCATCACCGTGGTCGGCGGGGTGGCGCTCGCGATGTTCATCGCGGCCAACTCCCTCGGCTCGATGGGCGACATCCTCTCCGACGCGATCTCGGCGATCGGTCTACAGATCGCCGTGTACTACGGTCTCGCCGGACTCGCCGCGGTCGTCGCCTACCGCAAGACGCTGCTGCGGTCGGCGGGCGACTTCGTGCTCGGCGGGGTGTGGCCGCTGTTCGGCGCCCTGTTCATGTTCTGGATCTTCTTCGAGTCGCTGGGCGAGCTGGACACCGCGGCGATCGCGATCGGCATCGGCGGACTCGCCGTCGGCCTGGTCCCGATGCTCTGGTACTGGAGACGGGGCAGCGACTACTACCGGCCCGCCCGGCTCGACGCCACCCGCGCCATCGAGGCCGAGTACGTGCCCATCGGCTCCGCCCCGTTGGGCACCCGTGTCCACGAGGGTCTCTCCACGGACTTCTGAGGAGAACCCGATGGCACGCAACCGATTCGCCCCCGACTTCGATCCCGACTGCGGGGACACCGCCCTCAGTTCCGCCCGCCACGACATCGTCATCGGCCGCTGGCAGGGAGTGCGGGACCTGCTGCGTGCCACCGGCCCGGACTGGCTCGCCCGCGGCCACCGGGTGCGGACGCTCGCGCAGGCCTGCACCGGCAGTTCGACGGCGGAGTCCTGGCTGGCCGCCGAACCCTACAGCGCCGACGCCCTGTTGCTGCGGGCCGCGACGGAGACCGCGCGGGCGTTCAACCTGGCCATCACCGCCGGACGGGGCGTGCCGATCGACCACGAACGCGTCGACGCGGCGGTGACGGCGTGCCTTCAGGCGGCCGAGGCGTACCTGGACGATCCGACGCCGTGGATCTCCCTCATCTCCGTGTCCCGGCTCTACTCGGCCGGGGTCCGTCGGCAGGAACTGGCGCGCTGGTGGGACGAGTTGCACCAGCGCGACCCGTACAACGTGGAGGGCCACCTGCAGATACTCCACTACTACTCGGCCCGCTGGCACGGTACGCACGGCCTCATGTACGACTTCGCCCGCGACGCGGCCGGCGTGGCACCGCCGGGCTGCGGGCTGCCGGTGCTGGTGCAGTACGCGCGCGTGGAGGAGTACCGCTACGCCCTCGACACCGCCCAGGGCAACCGGGCCTCGGTGAGCCTCGGGCAGCACTGGGACAACGACGGGGCGGTGAACGACATACGCCGCACCTGGCAGCGCTGGATCATGGGCCGCCCGACGGGCGAGGACATCGAGCCCGGCGAGCTGCGCGACCTCAACTACCTGGCGCACGGCGCCTGCAACGCGGGCATCGAGGACATCGCTGTCGCGCTGCTGCGCATGGTGGGGCCGCGGGCGACCCGAACTCCCTGGTCGTACACGGGAGATCCGGAGCACCAGCTCGTCAAGTGGCGCAAGGACCTGCGGCTGCGCTCGTGAGACGTGGTCGCCGGGGTGTCGCTCCTCGACCCGCGATCGCCCTAGTCGGCGGACTGTTCCGCGGGCCGGGCCAGGCCCGCGGACCACTTCTCCTCGATGCGGCCGAACTTCCACACCAGCAGGGCGAGCACCCAGGTGGCGAAGAACAGGCCGACGATCACGAAGCCGATGATGTTCAGGTCGAGGCCGGCCACCCAGTCCCAGAAGAAGCCGTGCAGGTCGAGCTTCTCGGCGAGCAGGCCGAGGAGTTCGACGGTCCCGATGACGAGGGCGACGGCGACCGAGAGGCCGGTGATGGTGAGGTTGTAGTAGACCTTGCGGACCGGCTTGGAGAAGGCCCAGTCGTAGGCGAAGTTCATGAACGAGCCGTCGATGGTGTCGAGCAGCGACATGCCGGCCGCGAACAGCACCGGCAGACACAGGATCGCGTACCAGGGCAGTCCGGAGGCGGCGCCCGAGCCGGCCAGCACGAGCAGGGAGATCTCGGTGGCGGTGTCGAAGCCGAGGCCGAACAGCAGGCCCAGCGGGTACATCTGCCACGGCTTGGTGATCGACTTCATGACGCGGCCGAGCAGACGGTTCATGAACCCGCGGTTGTTCAGCTGCTCTTCGAGGGCGGCCTCGTCGAAGTGGCCCGAGCGCATCCGGCGGAAGACCTTCCAGATGCCCGCCAGGATCACGAGGTTGATGATCGCGATGACGTAGAGGAAGACGCCGGAGACGGTCGTGCCGATCAGGCCGGTGACGTCGTGGAGTTGCGAGTCGTCGTCGCGGACCGGGCCGGCCACGGCCTTCACGCCCAGGGAGAGCAGGAAGGCCAGGGCGAAGACGACGCTGGAGTGGCCGAGCGAGAACCAGAAGCCGACCGAAAGCGGCCGCTGTCCCTCGCCCATCAGCTTGCGGGTGGTGTTGTCGATCGCGGCGATGTGGTCCGCGTCGAAGGCGTGCCGCATGCCGAGCGTGTAGGCGGTCACGCCGATGCCGATGCCGAACGACTTGGTGCCGATGCTGTAGTGCTCGGGGGCGACGATCGCGATCAGCGTGAACCAGCCGATGATGTGCAGCGCCAGCACGAAGGCGGCCATCCCGCCGACCCTGATCCACTCCTGCCGCGTCATGGAGCCACGGACGCGGTGCCAGGCCGAGCGCTTGGCCTCGGCCGGGGCGGGGAGGGGCGGAGCGGAACCAGGGGCGGCCGTCATCGGGAGGGTCTTTCCGTCGGTGGAACGCGAATGGCCGCACAAGGCAGCCTTGTGCCATGCTCCCGTACTTGCAACTCATGTGCAGTAAAGGCCGAGGCAGGCCTTTCCCATGCGCGGGGAAAATGCGAGGCAGCCGCTGGTCAGGCCGTCGCGTTCGGTCCGTCCGGTCGGTCGCTCCGCTGGTCGACCATCTCGCGGCTGAGCTCCTCCGTCTCCGTCTCGGGCAGCCGCTCGAAGCCCTCCTCGGTGATCACCGACACCAGCGGGAAGATCCGGCGGTTGACGTCGGGCCCGCCGGTCGCCGAGTCGTCGTCCGCGGCGTCGTACAGCGCCTGAAGAGCGGCGAGGGCCGCCTCGCGTCGGGACATGCGCGGGTGGAAGAGCTTCTTCAGCGCACCCCTGGCGTACGGCGAGCCGGACCCCTCGGCGTGGAAGTCGGACTTCTCGTAGGGACCGCCGGTGACGTCGAAGCTGAAGATGCGGCCCCGTCCGCCGGCGGGGGCCGAGGGGTCGTAGCCGACCAGGAGCGGTACGACGGCGAGGCCCTGCATGGCCTGGCCGAGGTTCTGCCGGATCATGGCGGCGAGCCGGGTCGCCTTCGCGTTGAGGGTCATCGGGATGCCCTCGATCTTCTCGAAGTGCGTGAGCTCGACCTGGTAGAGCTTGATCATGTCGAGGGCGAGTCCGACGGTGCCGGCGAAGGCGACGGCCGTGTGGTCGTCGGCCGGGTGCACCTTCTCCAGGTCGCGCTGCGCGATGAGGTTGCCCATCGTGGCCCTGCGGTCGCCGGCGATCATCACGCCGTCGTGGTAGGCGAGGGCCAACACCGTGGTGCCGTGCGGGAACCGGCCGGGCGCGGCCCGCACGCCGGGCGGCAACTGCGGGCTCATGGGCAGCAGTCGGGGCCGGTGCGCGGCCAGGAACTCGGCGAACGACGAGCTCCCGGGGACGAAGAACTCCTCCCCTAAACGGCCTTCGGACTCACTGCCTGTCATCCAACTCCCCCTCCGCGCAGGGTCACCGGTCAATAACGGAGTCCTACCTGAAGCGGGCGTGCGCAAAACGCGGGGCCGCTCACAGCGCCTTGCGGCGGACGAGTACCCCGAGCACCACCAGTCCCGGCAGCAGCGGCAGCCACACGGTCAGCAGTCGGTAGCCGAGTACGACGGAGGCGGCAGCGGCGACCGGCGCCCCGGTGGCCGTGAGCGCGAAGGCCAGCGCCGCGTCGAGGGAGCCGAGCCCGCCCGGGGTGGGCAGCAGCGCCGCCGCACTGCTGGCGGCGAGGTAGAGCAGGGCCACGCGCGCCGGGGCCAGCGGCAGACCCACGGCCCGGGTGACGGCGATCAGGACGACGGAGTGCAGCGCGGCGAACGCCAGCGAACCACCCCACAGGGCGGCGGCCCGGTGCGGTCGCGCGTGTACGGCCCGGATGTCGGCGGCCACCGCCGCGAGGGCCCTGCGGCAACGCGGCCACAGCGGGCAGCCGACCAGGACGACCACCGCCGCGGCCAGGGCGGGTACGAGGGCCACGAGCCAGCCGGGGACGGGCGGCAGCCGCAGGACTCCGGGACAGGCCAGGGCGAGTGCGGCGATCAGGGCGCAGCGGACGGCGCCGGCCGCGGTCGTCTTGACGGCGAGGGCGGTGGCGGAGCGCCCGGCGGGCAGGCCGCAGCGCATGAGGAAGCGCAGGTTCACCGCGCCGGCGCCGAGTCCGGCGGGCAGCAGGTGGTTGGCGGCGGTGGCGGCGAACTGCGCGGCCACCAGCCGGCCACCGGGCAGCCGCTCCCGCACCGCGCCCTGCTGCGCCAGCGCCGCGCACGCCCAGGTGGCCGCGGCGGCACCGGCCCCGACCAGCAGCCAGCCCTCGTCGGCGACGGCCAGTCGGCCGGCTCCGGTGACGACCGCGGGCCAGTGCGGCAGGGCCGCGCAGGCGGCGCAGACCAGCAGGACGAGAGCGAGAACCGACTGCCAGTACACGCGTCGGCGGGCGGGTGCGACGAGGGCGGCGTGCGTGCTGTCGGCCATGCGCCCCTCCCTCCCCGCCTCAACAAGACACGGACAAATTAACCCGTATCCGGCATGGAGGCTTCATGGGGTACCGCCGGGCGGATGACCGGTCAGTCGTGCGGAAACGAGTGGTGCTCGTGGGCGACCACCCAGCGGCCGTCGTCCTTGCGCAGGCCCAGGGTGAGCCGCAGCCGCATGGTGGGGTGGTGCGCAAGTTCGTCGGGGGTGCCGCAGCGCAGCAGGGCATGGGCGTAGGCGACGTCGGTGTCCGCCGTGACGTCGAGGGTGTCGATCTCGAAGCAGGCACCCTGCGCCTGCCAGTCGAAGAACGGCGGCCAGGCCGCGCTGTAGGCGGCGAGCCCGTGCACCCCCTCGTACGGCGGTGGCACGTCGTACATGACGAGGTCCTCCGCGTGATCGGCGAGTACGCCGGCCAGGTCGCCGCGGTGGACCGCTTCGGCCCACCGGATGATCAGGGCACGGATCCGCGCCTCGTCGTCGGGCATGGCGGGCGCTCCTTTCCTCTACGAGGGGCGACTCCCCTCGCAGAGGCTCGCCACTCCCCGATGTGTTCGAGCAGTTCGATCTCTTCGAGTGTCACACCCGGCGCTGTGCCGCTGCCTTTCGACGATCTCCTCGTCCACGCCCGCGCCCTGCTCCCGGAGGACCGGCCCGGTCGTGCCGGACAGCGCGCTGCCCGCGCCGGAGATCAACTCGCGGCGCGGGCAGGCGGTCGAGGGGGCTCAGGCGCGCAGGCTCAGCTCCGGCTCGGCGTCGGCGTCGCCCGCCGGGTCGCCGATCACCGCGGTGAAGGCCTCGGCGCGGACGGTCAGGCCGTTGTCGCCGACCTCGAACGCGGGCGCGAACGGTCCTTCGCCGCCGTAGCGCACCGCGAACACATGCAGGTCCTCCGATGCTCCGGGGGCCGGTTCCGCCTCCAGGGCCGTGGAGGACACGAGGTGCCGCCAGCCCTCGTCCGGGTTCCCGTAGCCGCGCGGATCGGCGGCCAGCGCGAAGGCCGCCAGCTCCTGGGTCAGTTCCGCACGGGCGTCGAAGTGGTCGACGCCCTCCGACTCCGGGTGGGTCAGGCGCAGTTCACCGGCCGACGTCACCTTCGCCTCCGCAGTCCTGCGCACCCGGTCGCCGTCGTCCGCGGCGTAGGGCAGCCCTGCCAGCAGGTACGGGGTGCCGGGCAGGCGTTCCACGGCGACCACCGTCCACAGGGCCGTGCCGTCGGTGACGTACAGGGAGCGGACGTGCCGCAGGACGTGGTCGCGGCCGACGACGGGCTTGGTGACCAGCTTGGCCGTGAGCCCGTCGGCGCTCCGGTCCCGGACCCGTACCTCGCCCATCGGGCGGCAGAACAGGAAGCCGTCGAGGACCGGCCCGAAGCCGTGCTGCCGGTTGACGGCGGCGGGCAGGTAGTACGTGCCGTCGGCCTCGACCACCGAGGGCGTCATCTTGCTGTCGAAGGCCACCGACACGGTGCCGGCGCGGAGTTGATGGCGGACCGGCTTCGTCGACGGGGTGCGGTGCCAGCGTGTGGTGTCCTGGATCTGCCAGACCAGCATCCACGCGAAGTGGCCGTCCACTCCCCCGTCCGGCTTGACCGCGTGCCGGGCCCAGCGGCTGTCGCCCCGGTAACGGCCGATGTCCGCGCCGATGCGGCTGCCGAAGTAGCGCAGGCCGAGGACCGACTCGAAGGCGGAGTGCTGCTCGCTGTAGCGCGGACCGCCGTTGTCGAAGCCGCCGTTGGTGAGGCGTGCGTCGATGTAGCGGGCCAGGGCTTCGCCGTCCTCCGCGAAGACGTCCTGGCCGCTGACGATGTGGGCCTGGGCGAGGAAGGAGAGGGAGATCGGGCCGTAGTTGTTGTCGTAGGCGCCGCCGTGCTCGGGCGGGAGCAGGGCGCCGCGGTCGCTGACGCGGCGGGCGCGAATCTCGTCCGCGTACACGGCGAGCGCGCGTTCGCGCACCAACTTTCCCTTCTCAGAAGGGAGATGGCGGGCCAGCATCAGGCCGCCGACCACACAGCCGATGGCCTGGTTACCGGCCTCCTGCGGGTTGAAGACGGTCGCCTCGGTCAGCCAGCGCCAGTAGCCGTGCGCCAACTCGACCAGTGCGGTGCGTTGTTCGTCGTCGACGAGTCCGTCCGTCGCGTCCAGGATGTTGACCGCCTGGAGCAGCGCCCATGCCGTGCTCGGCCAGTCGCCGATGGGGTGGGCGCCCGTCTCCAGTACGTAACGGGCGTACGGCAGGCCGGAGTTGCGGACCCTCAGGTTCGGGTAGCCGGGGTTGTCCTCGGTGTAGACGCGCTCCTGGAGGTGGAAGGCGAGGCTGCGCCGTACCGCCTCCGGCAGTCGCGGGTCCTTGCCGCGCTGCCAGGCGAAGGCCAGCAGCGACGTGATCCCGAGCGAGGTGTCCCCGATGTCGTCGAGCGCGTCGGGGTGTTCGAGGTTGCCGTCCGGCGTGATGCGTCGCAGGGCCTGCTCGACGACGTCGGCGAGGACGGCGTCGTAGGCCTCCGGGGTGTCGGGGAGGTCGTGCAGCGGACCGCGCTGGTGGAGGAGGTGCACGGGTGGGTCAGCCCTTCATGCCTGAGGTGGCCATGGCGTGGGTCGTCGGGGTCAGGAGGCGGGTGCGGGGCGGCGGGCGCGCAGTGCGAGGGTCAGTGTCTGCGGGCCGTTTCCACCGATGTAGACGCGGTTCCCGGTCGTCGCGTCGGTGCCGCCCACCACCGTGTAGTCCTGGCCCGGGTCGTACCGTAGTACGTCGCCGCGGTCCGGCCCGGCGAGGGACTCGCCCGCCTCGACGTCGACCTCGACGCGGATCTCGTCGTCTCCGGCCCGGTAGGCCATCGGCCCGGTCGTCAGGCACCAGCGTCCGTCGTCGATCGGTACGGCGCCCTCCACAACTCCCCCTGGCCGGAAGGTCAGTTCGAGGGCCCAGGGCACCCGTGGTCCGCTGATGTCGATCCGCAGGTCTGCGCCGTCCTCCCGCAGATCCACCTCGATGCGGGTCGTCTGGGAGACCTCGTCCCGAGGCCGGTCCGCGAAGGCCATCGCGGCCGAGAAGCGTCCCTCGTCCGCCAGGCGGTAGGCGCCGTCGTCGCATCGCCAGTCCGGCGGGAGCGGTTGGTAGTAGGCGGCCGAGAGGGTCTCGGTGAGCCGGTACCGGTTGTCGGCCAGTTGGTGCATGCGGGCGGCACGGAACGGGCCGAGGTCGAAGAAGCCCCGGGAGAGGCGGACCGCGTCGAGAACGGCGTCGCCGGCGAACAGGCGCAGGAAGGTGGGGTTGCAGGCGAGGCCCGAGCGGATGCGCCGGTGTTCGGGCACGTCCGAGCCGCCGTACAGGACGCTGTGCGCGGTGGTGGAGACGCGTGAGGCGAGGCGGGCCGTGGTGAAGTACCGGTCGCGGGGCAGGGGTTCGGGCTCCGGTGTCGGCAGCGGGCGGCTCAGGTCGGGGGTGAGGAGGGTCTCGGCGAGCAGGTTGGGGTCGTCGATGCCGTCGGCCGCCGCCCACCGCGCCGCTCGGGCGAGGTCGCCCCGGCCGGTGCGGATCGCGAGCAGTCGGTAGTGCGCCAGGTAGGCCGCCAGCGGGTACGGATGCCTCTGGTCCTGCCGCCGCGAGTGGACGGTCTCCACCGTGCCGTCCGGCCTGATGAGGTCCAGGGTCGCGGTGAGGTTGCGTTCGACGGCGTCCCGCAGGTCGGCGCGGTCGAGGACGTCGGCCAGGAGCAGCAGCGACGGGTTGGACACGTGGGAGGCGTAGACGGCGCTCCGCTCCGAGTACAGGCCCTCCGCGTCGATGTCGACGCCCTCGGCGAGCCACTGTTCGACGCGGTCGAGGAGTCGGTCGTCCGGGAAGGACCGGTGCAGCCGGGCCAGCGCCGCGCTCAGTTCCCATCGGTGGTTCGGCGTGTGCACCCCGCCCGCCAAGAGGCTTTCGGCCGCCGCGCCGGCGATGTCCGCGAGGGCGGCGGCGGCCTTGCGCAGCTCCGGACCCGCGCCCTCGGCGAGGACGTGCGCGTCGCACACGTCGTTGACCGTGAACGCGGAGTCCGGGGGCGACTGCACGTTGTCGCCGCCGGCGAAGAGACCGGTGGCGGTCTGCGCGGCCCGGAGGGCGCCGAGGTGGGCCATCGTCGCAGCCACGGCCCGCCCGCTGCCGTGCAGGGCCGAGTCCGGGGAACGGTACGCCGCGATCAGGGTCTTCACCCGGCGCGCCAGAGCGCGATGGGTGACACCGGCGGGTTCCTCGTCGGGGCCGGCCGCCAGCGGGGCGGCCGACCGGTCTGCGGCGCCGGCCGCCGCGCGGACGAACTCGTGGTCGAACGGGGTGGGCACGGTCAGTCCTTCAGTCCGGCGTTGATGTCAGCGCTCATGACGTAACGCTGGAACACCAGGAAGACGAGGATCAGCGGGATCATGGAGATGACCGAACCGCCGAGCAGCACCGACCAGTTGATGTTCTGCGCCCCGACGAGGCTCTGGATGCCGATCTGCACGGTGAACTTGTTGGGGTCGTTCAGCATCAGCAGCGGCCAGATGTAGTCGTTCCAGCGCCACTGGAAGGACAGGATGGCGAGGGTCAGCATGATCGGCCGGGAGATCGGCACCATGATCCGCAGGAAGATCGACAGTTCGCGTGCGCCGTCGATGCGGGCGGCCTCGACGAGTTCGTCGGGGACCGTCAGGAAGAACTGGCGGAACATGAAGCAGCCGGTCGCGGTGAGCACGGCCGGGAGGATGATGCCGGCGAACGAGTTGTAGAGGCCGAGGTCGCGGACGACCAGGAACTCCGGGGCGAGCATGACCTCGGACGGCAGCATCGTGGTGGCCAGGATGCAGATGAAGAAGAACTTCAGCCACTTGTTGTTGTACTTGGCCAGCGCGTACCCGGTGCAGCAGCTGACTCCCACGGTGAGGATTGTCGTGATCACGCACACAAGGGCCGTGTTGATGAAGTACTGGGAGAAGTTGGCGCTGTCCCAGGCCGCCTTGTAGCCCGACAGGGTGGGGTTGTGCGGAAGCACGGTCAGCGGAAGGGAGAACAGGTCGCCGGCCGGCTTGAAGGAGCTGAGGACGAACCACAGCACCGGCAGTCCGTAGAGGGCCGCCAGGATCCACAGCAGTGTCGTCGCGGGCACCGCCTGACGGAGGCCACCACTGCGCGCACCGCGGGACCGCTTCTTGGCGGCGGTCCGCCTGGGACCGGCGTCGACCGGACGCGGCGTGTCTGTGGTTGTCATCGGTTCTCCATCCGCCGGTTGGCGATCAGCTGGATGATCGCGACGGCCATCAGGATGAGCATGAGCACGAAGGACGCAGCGCTCGCGTAGCCGATCTGGCCCCGGTTGAATCCGGTCTGATAGATGTACTGGACCAGCAGGTTGTTCGACGTGCCGGGTCCGCCGTTGTTGAGGGAGACGAACAGCGGGTATTCCTTCATCGCGTTGATCGTGTTGAGCAGGATCACGATGAACGAGGTGGGCGCGATGCTCGGCAGCGTGATGCTGATGAACTGGCGCCAGGGACCGGCGCCGTCGAGCGAGGCCGCCTCGTAGTACGAGGTGGGCACGTTCTTGATCGCCGCGATGAACAGCAGCATCGAGAAGGCCGTTCCCCACCAGGCGCCGGCCATCACGACCACGCCCAGCGACAGGTCCGCGTTCGACTGCCACGCGATCGCGTTCCCGCCGAACTTCTCGATGACGTAGTTGATCAGTCCGAAGTTCTCACCGAACAGCCACCGCCACAGGACACCCACGACGATCGGCGAGATGAGCCACGGGATGAAGAAGAGGACACGGGCGACCGACGCGCCCTTGGCCTGCTTGCTCACCACCAGGTTGGCGATGAGGAGCGAGAGCACGAAGTTCAGCGGGACGACGAGCACGGTGTACAGGAGCGTCCGGAACAGCGCGTCGTAGAAGGTGGAGTCCCCGAACAGGTTCTGGTAGTTGTCCAGTCCGATGAACTGGAACGCCCCCACGCCTGTGTAGTTGGTGAAGGAGTAGACGAGCCCGATCACCGCCGGCCACACGAAGAACAGTGCGAAGAGCACGACGTTGGCCGCGATGAGGACGAGCGGCGCGACGGTGTAGGTGCTGCGTCGCCTGGGCGGGCTCCCGGACACGTCCGAGGCGCGTTTTGTCATCTTCCTGACTCCGTGCTGGTGGATTGGATTGCTGTGGGCTCACGCCGTGAGCCCGGCATCGTGCGGTCGCCCGGGGCCGGGCGGCGGTCTCTGGATCCCGCCGCCCGGCGCCGGCCCACGATCAGCCGCCGACCGCCGTGTTGTAGCCGTCCACGATGTTCTGAAGGGCCTTGTCGGCCGACTGCTGGCCGTTGATCGCCTTGCCGAGTTCCGTCTTGGTCGGGTCCTCGGTGAGGCTCTTGCCCTTCAGCACCCAGTTCGTCTGCGCGCTGTTGAAGTAGCCCGAGATCGGGGCGTAGAGCGGGATCTCCTCGTTGTAGAGCTTGAACGCCGCCTGTGCCGCGTCGGAGGTGAAGGGGTACTTCGGGTTCAGTCCGCTCTCGACCGGGAGGAACCCGGAGGCCTGGACCAGCTCGGTGTAGTTCTTCGGCTCGTACACCCAGGACATGAACTTCTCGGCGGCGGTGGCCGCGGCCCCGTTGTTGTTGAAGCCCACCATCAGGCCGCCGCTGTTGACGTCACTGGCCTGCACCGGCTGGGCCGGGGTCGGGACGCTCGCCCAGTCGAACTTCTTGATGCTCTCGGCGAAGGCGGCCACCTGCCACACGCCGGACCAGTAGGCGACCACGTCACCGCTCTGGAACATGGCCGACGGGTCGGCGCCGCTGGTCCACACCGACTTCGGCATGACCTTGTCGTCGTTCCAGCCGACGAAGGTGTTCACGGCCTTCTTGGTGGCGGCGTCCACCGAGAACTTGCCGGAGGAGTCCGCGTGGACGTACTTCCCGCCCATCTCGTAGACCATGGCGCGCAGCCGGGACGGCGACTGGTCGAACGTCAGGGAGTACTTGGCGCCGGTCTTCTCGCGGACCTTGTTGGCGGCCGCGATGAACTCGGTCCAGGTCCAGGTCTTCTCGGGCGAGGCCGGGACGGAGACGCCGGCCTTCTCGAACAGCGACTTGTTGATGAACAGCCCGGACGCGGTGATGTCCGAGGGAATGGCCAGCACCTTCCCGGACGAGTCCTTGGCGATGAAGTTCTGGTTGATCTTGTTGGTCTTGTTGTCGGAGATGGACTTGAGGTCGATCAGCTTGCTCGACCAGATCGGGTCCAGCGCCGGCACGGCCGCCACGTCCGGCAGGGAGTTGGCCTGCGCGGCGTTGTGCAGCTTCGTGGTGTAGCCGTCGTAGGGGACGTTCACGAGCTTGACGCTGACGCCCTGCTCCTTCTTGTACTGCGCCACCAGCTTCTTCCAGCCCGCGTCCTGCCCCGGAACCGTGGAGATCCAGAACGTCAGCGACTTGGAGGTCCCGCCCGAGCCGGACCCTCCGCCGCAGGCGGAGAGCAGCAGGGCTCCTGCCGCGGTGGCGGCAGCGAGAGGAACCAGGCGGCGCATGCCGCCGCGGCCGAGTCGGCGAGAGCGCCGCACACCCACAGTGGTCATCTTCGATCCCATTTCGTCGTTGGGGACGGAGCACGGCGCCGACAGAGACGGCACAGGTGCATTTTGGAGGAAAAGTCGCATTCCGGGGGCGCGGCCTCGCCCGGCCGCATCATCCACGCGGGGTTGAGATCCCCGGCCGTCCTGGCCGTCACCGCACGGGCACGCCCTCGTGCGGTTGCCGTACGTCGTGTACGGGCTGGGAGGCTCACCCCAAGTCGGCGTCCCGACCGACTTAGAAAGCGCTTGTCCGGACATTGGCAGACCGAGTCCGAGGCCGTCAATCCTTCACCCACGCGGCTTCGGTCACGGTTTGGACTCCTCTGGCCACCGCGAGCCGGGCCGCGCCGACCACCGTGCCGCGGTCCCCGACCGTGCTGCTGACCACCTCGGTGGGCCAGCTCAGCCGGGCCAGCTCGGCCCGCACACCGGGCAGGAGCTGCGGATACGCGCCGGTGCTGCCGCCCAGCACGATCAGTCCCGGGTCCAGTACGGCGGCCACGGCGGCGGCGAGCCGGCCCACGTCGGCGGCGTGCCGGTCGACGAGGACACGGGCCGTCTCCCGGCCCGCGGAGGCGAGGGCGAAGAGCCGGTCGGCGCTGTCCGGGACCGGGCCCTCGGCGTCCCGCCAGGCGGCCGCGGCCCGTCTCAGCAGGGAGTGCGCCCCGACGTACTCCTCCAGGGCCTCCTGACGCGGCTCACGGTCGTCGTCCCACGGGTAGGGCAGCCGCGCGAGCTCACCGGCCGCGCCGTTCGCCCCGCGCAGCACCTGGCCGCCGATGACGATGCCGAGGCCGATACCCACGCCGATCCGCAGATAGCCGAAGGTGCGCCGGCCCAGGGCGGCGCCCTCGTGCAGCTCGGCAAGGGCGGCGCAGTTGACGTTGTTCTCCAGGTGGACCGGCACTCCGGCCGGCAGCGCGACCGACACCGCGTCGAAGACGGGACCGGCCTTGGCGGTCGCGGGCCGCATCCGGCCGCCGGCGCCGTCCGGCGCGGTGACATCACCGACCGCGACCACGATGGTGCGCAGCGGGGCGCCGGCGGGCAGCGCGGCCAGCGCCTCGCGTACGGCGTCGACCGCGTTCTCCCGGGTGGCGGTCGCCTCGGCGAGCAGGGTGCCGTCCAGGGCGCAGCCGCGCACCAGGGTCCGGGCGGGGCCGAGATCGACGGCGAGCACGGCACCGGAGGCGGGCCCCAGACCGTATACGGCGGCGGAGCGACCCGTGCCGCCGGAGGCGGTGCCGGAGTGGGTGGCGAGCCGGGCGGCCTCCAGTTCGGCGACGGCGGAGGACACCGTCGGCTTGGACAGCCCCGCCAGGCTTGCCAGCTGGGGCCGGGTCGCGCTGCCGGCCTGCGCCAGCACCGCGAAGACCGCGCTCGCGCTCTCGGTCAGGCGGGGGGTCTCCGCCACGACGTGTTCCACAGTTCCCCCATGGGTCAGGGGCCGCGCTCCCCGGGTGTCGCGGGACGCGGCGTTCAGACGACCTTGCGTCACGCGTCCCCGCCACGCAGCGGCCCGGAGGGTCGTTCCAGTGATCGAGTTCGCGATGACTCTTGACGCACTGTACTTCGTTAGTTAACTTCCTAACGAAGTACACGGTACTCGCCTGCCGTGATCCGCACGAGGCCCGTCCCGGGGCTTCCCTACTTCTCAATTCCTCTTCGGCCAGGCACGGTTCGTCCACCGTCCACGGGCCGGCGGAACGATGAAAGAGGAGTCCGTGCAGGACGCACCCCCCTCGAACCGTCTTGTGGTCGGTATCGACGTGGGCGGCACCAAGACGCACCTCCGCGCCTTCGCGGGGGGCGCCGAGGTCGCCGATCACGTCCGGACGAGCAGTGGCTGGCGGCCGCACGATCCGGTCGCCGCCGCCGCGTGGCTCGCCGCCCTGGTCGCGGACGCCCTGCCCACCGGCGCGCGTCCGTCCGCCCTGGCTCTGGGCGGACACGCCTGCGAGACCCCGCGCCAGTGCGCGCAGATCCGTACCGCCCTGCAACTCCACTTCGACGCGCCCGCGCTGGTCGTGGGCGACGCCGAACTGCTCGTACCCGCCGCGGGCTTGGACAAGGGCGTCGGCCTGGTGGCCGGCACCGGATCCGTGGCCGTGGGCCGGCTGCCCGACGGCAGCTCCGTTCAGGTCGGCGGCTGGGGCGCGGTGCTCGGTGACGAGGGCGGCGCCGCCGGTCTCGTCCGGGAGGCCGCGCGCGCCGTGTGGGCGGCCCACGACCGGGGCGAGGCACCCGACGCGCTCGCCCTCGGCCTGGTCGAGGCGTTCGGCGTCGCCGAAGTCCCGGCGCTGGGCGACGCGTTGGAGAGCGCTTCCGACGTCTCCGCCGAGTGGGGCCGGCGCGCACCCTTCGTGTTCGCCGCCGCCGACGCGGGCTCCGCACTCGCCCGAACCGTGATCGCCGAGGCCGGCCGCTCGCTGGCCGCGCTCGTCGCTCGCCTCGCCGCGCGCGGGGTCCCGGTGGACGACGTGGTGGTCGCGGGCAGCACCGTCCTCGCCCAGCCCTCGCTGTACGGGGCGTTCACCGCCGCGCTCGCGGAGTCCGTGCCCGGAGCACGCCCGCAGCCGTTGCGGGTGTCCCCGGTCGAGGGCGCCGTGCGGCTGGCGCGCTCGATCCTGTGAACCGGTCGGTCCGGGTTCACGCAGCCGCCATGCCGCGGTCGCCGGGCCACCCCTGACGGGACAGGGCCCGGCCGTAGATCTTCGCTCAGGCACCAACGGGACGCCCCGGAACCGCAGTTCCCACGCGTCCCGCGCACCACGTCTCCGTGCACGATCTCCCTCCCGGCCGCAGGGCCGAAGAACTCAAGAGAGGCACACGCATGCCGTCACCAGTCGGGCACCGCTCCCCCGCCATCGGTCAACTCGCCGTCGACCGGCGGGGGTTCCTCAAGAGCTCGCTGGGCGTCTCGGCCGGAGTGCTGGCCGCGCCGACCCTCGTCACCTGGCTGGCCGCCGCGGACGCCAAGGCCGCGACCGCGCCCCTCCCGTTCGTCGACGACTACAAGACGAACGTCGTCACGAACCTGACGCCCGAGACCAACGCGGTCGTGCGGATCCTCGGCGGCTTCGCGAAGGTGTGGAAGACCGGCGGAGCCTGGAACACCGGCACCCCTCTCCGGCCCGAGGTGCTGCGCGCCAACATGCGCTACTGCGCGAAGATCACCCGTGCGCGCACGGACGCCCAGGCGAAGGAAGCCTTCGTCTACGACCGCCAGCACCAGAGTTACGCGATGATCGCGGCCCTGGGTCCGCTGGCCGACCTCTACAAGTCCGGTGCTCTGGCGGTCACTTCGATCACCGGCGCCCCCGACGGCACACCGGCGACCACGATCAGCGACGCGGTGCCCGCCGGCGCCCCCGCGGGTTCCGCGCTCGGCGCCGGTTCGCACGACTCTGCGCTCGGCAAGGTCGCCGAACTGGTCGACACAGTGCGCGGCCCGTACGCGTCCGGCAACCCGGGCAAGTACGCCTACCAGTACCCGCGTCCGTGGCGCATGAACGAGGACAGCGAGGTCGTCGACACGGGCACGACGGACGCGCTCGGCTTCCCGGTGTACGACTCCGAGGTGGTCGTCGCCCCGCAGCTGCTGCGCCAGCGCAGTACCTCCCCGACGGACGACGGCGGCTTCCCCAGCGGCCACACCAACGCCTTCCACCTGGCGGGACTGGCCTACGCGTACGCCGTGCCCGAGCGCTTCCAGGAGCTGGTGACCCGCACCTTCGAGCTGAGCCACACCCGGATCGTGGCCGGCATGCACAACACGGTCGACGTCATCGGCGGCCGCGTCATGGCCACCGCGCTCGCCGCCGCGACCCTCGCCGACCCGGCGAACGCCGCGCTCAAGGCCGCGGCCCGCGCCCAGGCCCTCGCCTACTTCGAGGCGAAGACCGGCACCACCGCCGACACGCTCTACGCCTACGCCCACTCCGCCGGCCCCGACACCGACACCGACAAGTACGCGGACCGCGAGGCCAACGCCCGTGTCGTGGAGCCCAAGTTGACGTACGTGCTGACCCGCAAGGGCCGCAGCACGCCCCTGACCGTGCCGAAGGGCGCGGAGGTGCTGCTTGAGACGCGGCTGCCGTACCTGGACGCGGCCCAGCGGCGCGAGGTGCTGCGCACGACGGCGCTGCCCTCGGGCTATGTGCTGCTGGACGGCTTCGAGCAGTGGGGGCGGCTCAACCTGTTCGCCGCGGCGGACGGGTACGGCGCCTTCGACTGCGACGTCACCGTCACGCTGGACGCGGCGGCCGGGGGCTTCGGCGCGGCCGACAGCTGGCGCAACGACATCGACGGCGACGGCGGCCTGACCAAGCGCGGCACCGGGTCGCTGACGCTGGCGGGCCACAACACGTACACGGGCGGCACCGCGGTGACCGCCGGCGTCCTGGCGACCGCCTCCTCCCACGCCCTGGGCCACGGCGACGTACGCGTGACGGGCGGCACCCTGCGCCTGGGCGAGCCGGTCCAGGTGCACGGCCTGTACACGCAGGAGTCGGCCACGCTCGACCTGGAGCTGCGCTCGGGCCACTCGCCCGTCCTGGAGGTCACCCGGCGCGCGGTCCTCGGCCGGGGCAGCGTGCTGTCCCTGCGGCTCGACGCGCACCGGCCGCCGAGCGCGGGCAGCACGGTCCGCGTCCTGTCCGCGCCGGCCCTGCGCGGACAATTCGACCGCGTCGAGCTGAACTCCGACCGGCTGCGGGCCGTACCCGTCTACACGACGGACGGTCTGTCGGTACGACTCCTGAAGCGGTAACGCCCTCGGTGGCGGGAGCTGATGCGAAGGTAGGGCCCATGAGAAGGGTCCGGATCACTCCCGCCGCCTCGCGGTCGGTGTCACCGCGGGGCGGATGATGGCGCAGGAACAGCACTCGGTGCTCGAACCCGGGACTCTCGACGACGCGGACACCCCGCCGGAACCGAAGGCCGCGACGCCCGCACGGCGCCCGGCCAGGCGATGGGTGGTGCCGCTGCTCGTGCTCCTGCTGCTGGGGCAACTGGCCGCCGCGATGGCGACCACCGCGGTCCAGCAGACGCCGACCATCGACGAGCCGGTGTACGTCGGCACGGCCGCCGACTACCTCCACGAACACCGCATCCGCTTCAACCCCGAACACCCGCCGCTCGGCAAGCTGGTGATCGCGCTCGGGGTCGCGGTCGCCGACCCGCACGTCGACACCAACTACAAGGGCGACCAAGGGGAGTTCGGGCGGCACCTGCTGTACGAGTCGGGCAACGACCCCTGGCAGCTGATGTTCTGGGCGCGGCTGCCGGTGATGGTGCTGACCCTGCTCTTCGGGCTCGTCGTGTTCGCCTTCGCCCGTGAACTGGCGGGCGCCGTCGCGGGGTTGGCCGCCCTCGCCCTGTACGCCTTCTCCCCCGACATCGTCGCCCACGGCTCGCTGGCCACGCTCGACGTGCCGGCCGCCGGGTTCGTGCTGACGTCGGCGTGGCTGCTGTGGCGCGCACGCCAACGCCCGCGTCTGTACGTGCCGTTGGCCGGAATCGCGCTCGGCGCGGGCCTGGCCACCAAGATGAGCGTGCTGCCGGTCGTGCCGGTGCTGTTGGCACTGGCCGCGTGGTCGGTGTGGCACGGCGCTCCGGCGGACCGGCGCAGGGCGGTGCTACGGGCGCTCGCGGGCGCGGCCGTGGTGGCGGGGGCCGCCGTGGCCGTCGTATGGGCGTCGTATCTGGTGGTGGACCCACGGCTGCGCGCGTCGTCCATGGACCCGGTGCCGGCCGTGCACGGGCTGAAGGGGCTGGTGGTGGATCTGCTGCCGCTGCCCGGGTCGTACAAGGACGGGATGCGCCTCCAGTTCGGCATGGAGGCCTACCCGTGGCAGGGGTTCCTGTTCGGGCACGTGTACACGGGCTCGCTCTGGTACTACCTGCCGGTCGCGCTGCTGGTGAAGACACCGCTCGGCATGCTCGCGCTCTGGGCCGCCGGGGCGGTCGTGCTGGTCGCGGTGCCGCGGCTGCGGGCCTCGGCGCCGTACGTGCTCGTGCCCGCCGCGGTGCTGCTGGCCGCGGCCATGACGGGGTCGCGGGACTTCGGGACGCGGTACGCCGTGTTCGTGCCGATGTTCCTGGCCGTGGCGGCCGGGTGCGTGCTCGCCGTGCGGTGGCGGTGGGCGCCGCTGGTGACGGGGGTGCTGGTGGCGTTCGTCGCGGTCAGTTCGGTGCGGACGTGCCCCTACTATCTGCCGTACTCCAACGAGGCGTTCGGCGGGCCGGCGAAGACGCATCTGCGGCTGCACGACTCCAACGTGGACTGGGGCCAGGACCTGGGGCGGCTCGCCGACCGGCTGCGCGAGCGGTACGCGGGCGAACGGGTGTGGCTTGTCTACAAGGGCAGCGGGGTGCCGTCCTACTACGGGATCGACGCGGCCGACCCGCGTGAAGTACCGGAATCCGAGGTGCACGGGCTACTGGTGGTGTCGGACTCGTCGGTGGCCAAGGCGCGCGGGCGGCTGGCCGAACTGATCGACGGCAGCCGCGCGGTCGACGAGGTCGGTCATTCGATCACGATCTACCGACGGTGACACGCCGTCCGGCGGCGCGACCCGAGCCTCCTTACGCAGTGCGGCATACGCCTTCCCACAAGCCCTGGTGATGACAGCGTGTGAGCTATGTTGAGGCACTGTGGGAGACAAAGGAGGCGCACCGGTGCCATCGCCGCAGCAGGCACGCGCACAGGCATCCGCCATCACCTCGGGCAAGACCGCACCGGAGGTCGAGGCCGCCCCGGCCTCCCAGCTCAGGACCCTCTTCGACCGGCCCCGGCTCTCCCCGGGCCAGCGCCGCATCGCCCAGTACCTCATCGAGCACATCACCGAGGCCGCGTTCCTCTCCATCACCGATCTCGCCGAACGTGTCGGGGTGAGCCAGCCCTCCGTGACGCGGTTCGCCGCGGCCGTGGGCTTCAGCGGCTACCCGGCGCTGCGCGAGAAGCTCCAGTCGATCGCACTGGGCACCCTGGCCGGCGGGCCCGCGGCGACCGAGGAGAACGGCAGCAACGAACTGCAGTCGGCGGTCGACGCCGAGATCGAGAACCTGGAGAACCTGCGCCGCGACTTCGCCGACCCCGACCAGCTCATCGAGATGGGCCGCAAGCTGTCGGAGTCGACCCCGCTGACCATCCTCGGGCTGCGCATTTCCGCCTCGCTCGCCGAGTACTTCGCCTACGCCGCGCGCCGTATCCACCCGGACGTGCGGCTGGTGACGCGGGGCGGCAGCGTCGCGTACGACGCGCTGCTTCAGTCGCGCGAGGCGGGCGGCACCTGGGTACTGGCGTTCTCGATGCCCCGGCACGCCCACGAGACCCTCACGGCGGTCCGGGTCGCGCGCAGCGCCGGGCTGCTGGTCGCCCTCGTCACGGACCTGGCGCTCGGTCCGGTCGCCGACGAGGCCGACGTCACCTTCGCCACCGCGACCGGCTCCCGCCTGGTCTTCGACTCCTACGCCGCGCCCGGCGTGATGGCCGCCGCGCTGCTCCAGGCCATGACCGACGCCGACCCCGAGCGCACCCAGGCGCGCCTGGAGGAGTACGAGCAGATCTCCGACCAGCACCAGTTCTTCCTCAGGGACTGACCGCCGGGGTCCCGTGACCGTCCGGAGTGCGCTCCGGGACCGTGTCGGTCACTTCACTCATTTCGCAGCACAGACGGATCATCCGCCATATATCACGCATGAATGTTTTCATGCGCCTTGCAAAGCGGACGGCATATATAAATACTGCTCACGGATCGCGCTCCGGCTCACTCCGGAACACGTCCGCGCCCCCGTCCCCGCCGCCCCATCCGCCCGCAGAAAGCCGACGGTCCGCCCCATGCGCACGCCGCTCCTCTCGTCGCGCCGGCACCGCCTGCCCTCGCGGGCTCCTGTACGAGCACCCGGGGCCGCCGTCTCCTACCCGCGTCGGCGCCCAGGGTGTTCGGTAGGGCCTCGCCCGTGCGAGGACCCGTGGCGGCCCCGGTCATCCCCTAGACCGGGGCCGCCCGTCACCGTCGGACCACCCTCCACGACGCCGCACATCCTGGAGCGATGACCATGCAGATGACGACCACCCGTGTCAGCCCGGACTGGCCGTGCCAGGTCAAGTCGCCCGGCAGCTACGACTGGGAGCGCTCGGCGACCAAGTGGCTGCGCGAGCTGGTGCCGGCGCGGTACGCGAGCTATCCGGCGCTGATCCGCCATCCCGTCCTGCTCGCCCGGCACGCGCAGATCCAGGTCCAGCACGAGATCCGGGTCGCGCGCACCGCCCTTCAGACCGCCCGCGCCGACCTGCCCGCCCTGGGCCTGCCCGAGTCGGTCATCGAGCACACGATCAAGCTGTACGCGGCGGAGGTGCTGCAACTCCAGCACATCGCGCGCAGCGTGCGGACGGTCACTCAGGCGCTGGTGGAATCGGCGCGCTGACGTCGGTTGCGTCGGCCCGCGGGGCACCAACCTCCGCAGCACGGCCCGTCGTTCACTCGTCACCCCGGTGCCGCCAGTACCAGAACAGGCCCACGACGAGGGCCAGCAGGAAGACCGCGGGCAGGATCAGGCCCGGGATGCGCGTGCCGTTCATGGGTGGTGCCTTCGGCTCGGAACGGGCCGGGCGTCTCGCACGCCGGCCCCGATCCCATGGTGCCGGGCACGCGGTACCCGTCCACCTGCACTTTCCCCACCCGTTGCCCGGCGTTCGAGACCGTGCGGGACAACACCCCGGCCGGGTCAGCCGGTTCCGGGCGCCGTGCGCGATTCGAGGGCCTGGCGGGTGTCGTTCCCGTAGACGCCGGTCTCGTCGCCCCGGATGCCGTACCAGAGCTGGAAGCGGGCCACCGCCTCGGTGAGGGTGGTGTCGTAACTGCCGCTGGTGGAGCCGTCCTCGTAGACGTCGGGGATGTGCAGCAGGCGCTCTTGGAGGTCGGTCACCGCGGGGCCGCTGTCACCTTCGCGGAGGGTGCCCGCGCCGTCTGGATCGCCCGTGCCCGGGTCCGAGGCGGCCGGGGTCGGGGCGGCTGACGCGGTCGCCGGTGGTGACGCCGTCGCGGCGTCGGTGCGGCCGGGGAGCAGGAGGGCGCAGCCGAAGCCGACGACGGCCGCCGCGCCGACCCCGATCACCACGGCGGCACGACGGTGTCCCGGGCCGAAGCCGAGGCGACCGACGGCACGCGGCGGGCGTGGGGGCACGGCGGCCGGACCGGCGGCGGATCGTGCGGCCGGCCCGGCAGCTGGTCTCGCGGCTGTTCCGGTCGTGAACTCGTCGGCGACAGGCGGGAGTTCCTCGGTCTCCTCGTCGGTCCACGCGTACGGGTCCCGTACGGCCACGGCCTCACGGTCGCGGTAGTCCTTGTCCTGGCGTATGTCCTTGAGCAACTGCGCCAGCGCGTCGGTGCGGCGCGGGCGCAGTACGCGAACCGGTTCCAGCGGTGGGCGGTCGTCCGGTGACCCGGATCCGGGCGGTGTCGGCACAGCGCACTCCTTCCGTCCCTGACAGGGACCTCCGCCGTCCCTCGGGGAGTGATACGCACCGCCCGCCCCGGGAGTTCAGCGACCGAGGAACCCGCGCAGGGACTCCTTGAAGGCCGCCACGAAGCCGTCCCGGCGTGCCTCGTCGAGGACGTCCAGGGACAGATAGGGATTGAGGTCCTCCAACTCGACCAGCAGCAGCTCGCCGCCCGGGGCACGGCAGGCGTCGACCCGCTGGATGCCGTGCTCGACGGTGTTCCAGTCGATGAAGCCGCGGGCGAACTCCAGGTCCTCGTCGGTGGGTTCGTAGGGTTCCAGGTCCCAGCGCCGGTCGGTGTGCGGGGCGTGGAGGGCGTACCGGAAGTCGTGGTCGACGAAGTAGAAGGAGACCTCGTAGGCGAAGTCGACGCGCGGCTGGACCAGGACGCTGCCGTCCACCAGGGCGGGCAGGCGGTCGGCGGGCACGATGGACAGGCCGACCGAGTCGGCGCCGATCTTGGGCTTGACCACGTACTCGGCCGTCTCGGGCAGCCGGTGCAGGTCCGCCATGCGGTCGACGGTGGGGATGACCGGGTGGCCGGCGGCGCTCAGGTCGAGCAGGTACTGCTTGCCCGCCATGTCGGCGCGGCCCGTGAGCTGGTTGTAGACCCGCGTCCCGCTCGCGGTCGCCTTCGCGCGGAAGGCGTCGTACTCCGCCTGGTAGCCGAGGACCGGACCGCTGTTGCGGACGACGACGACGTCGAAGGCGTCCATCAGCGCGGCGGCGTCCCGCGGGTGGCACAGCGCGACGTCGAAGTCCTCGCGCAGGCGCGAGGTCAGGAATATGTCCTCGTCGCAGTAGCGGCGCCCGCGCGCCGGGTACGCCAGGTCGCTGACGTACAGGAGGCGGGATCTGTGGGAAGGCATGCAAGGAGGCTAAGCCAGGGGTGCGCGGCTGCTCGGGTGCGGGTCGAAGCACTCAGTTCCCCGAAAGGGGCGCACTGAGTGCCATGCGTGCCGCCCGGGTGTTACGTTCCCGTCCATGAGCTCCAGTGGTGCGGCGACGGGTCGCGGTGACAAGGCGCGGCCGGGTGCACGACCGCCCATGCGGGACGCCCTGGTCGCGGCGGCCTTCCAACTGTTCCTGGAGCGTGGGTACGAGCAGACGACCGTCGACGACATCGTGGCGCTCGCGGGCGTCGGACGGCGCTCGTTCTTCCGGTACTTCCCCTCCAAGGAGGACGTGGTCTTCCCCGACCACGAGCGGTGTCTGGCGGACATGACGACGTATCTCGCCGACAGCGCGGACGACGACGAGCCGGTGCGGCGGGTGTGCGACGCGGCCCGGCTGGTGCTGAAGATGTACGCCGAGAACCCGACCTTCTCCGTGCAGCGCTACCGCCTCACCAAGAAGGTGCCAGGGCTGCGGGCCTACGAGCTGTCCGTGGTGTGGCGCTACGAGCGGGCCCTCGCCGAGTACCTGCGCGAGCGTTTCGCCGGCCGACCCGACGGGACGTTGCAGGCCGACGTGATCGCGGCCGCCGTGGTGGCGGCGCACAACAACGCCCTGCGTTCCTGGCTGCGTTCGGACGGACAGGGGGACGCGAGTGCCACGGTGGACCACGCGCTGGGGTACGTCCAGTCCGCGTTCGGCGTCGGCGTTCCGCCCGTCCGGCCCGTCGGGGAGCAGCCGGAGGACGTGGTGGTCGTCGTCTCCCGGCGCGGGGCTCCGATGTGGCGGGTCGTGCGCGAGATCGAGACGGCGCTCGACCGGGACCGACCGGCTCCCGCCTGAGTTCATCAGGGAAACCCGAATTTATTGAGGGAACCGAGTGCCTTTACCGCTGGCACTCAGTGCCATACGCTGAATCCGTGCACGGTCGCACCGCGAACCGCGCACGTCGCATTCCGGCCGAGCGCAGGGGGTTGACCAGCGTGTACCACCACTCAGCGAGCGTCGTTCGTCAGGCAGCCGGCTCCTCGGCGGGCGTACTCGATCCCACCGCGGCACCGGCCTCCGACGCCGTTCTCTTCCAGCGCTGCACCTGGTGCGCGACCGCCATGTACCACCGGCTGTTGTGCCCGGTCTGCCAGGGCAGCGACCTCAGGACGGAACGCAGCGAAGGCACCGGCACGGTCCGCCACTCCACGATCGTGCACCGCAACACCCCGGCCGCGCGCAATGTGTCGCTCGTCGAGATGGCCGAGGGGTTCGTCGTCCGCGGCCGGGTCATGGGCCCGCCGATCGGCATCCACAGCGGCGACCGGGTACGGCTGTCCACGGCGAAGGACCCGGTGCGCGGCGAGCCGGTCTTCCAGCTCGTCGACGAGCCCTACCGCGCCTGGACCTGATCCTCCCGTTTGCCGGGCGCACCCATGCCCGTCGGCCAATTCCTCGATCACAGGCAACCCACAGACGCCCCCGCCCGTCCTCCGGTACGCGAGAGGCCTCCGCTGACCAACGGGGTGCCTGAGCTGAGAACTTGAGGAGGGCAACCTTGATCCGTGCCCGGCGAATATGGGTGACCGCCGCGACGGTGCTCGCGGTGGCGGGGGGATCGCCAGGCTTGGCGCAGGCGGCTCAGCCGTCCGACGCCAGACCGATCACGACGACGGCCGACAGTGACGGCGGACTGCCGCCGGGCTGGCGGATCGCCGGCGGGGGCGGCGACCGGCAACTGGTGTGGCGTTCCACCAAGCCGGTACCGATGGGGGACGCACGCGTCGACTTCTACGCAGGGGACCGACTGCTCGGTCATCCCGCACCCGGCAAGGACGGGCGCACGTTCCGTCTGGATCTCCAACAGGCCGATCCGAAAGCTGATTTGACGGACCTTCAGGTGAGGTCCGGCGGCCGGGAGTTGAACGCGGCGGGACGCGTCGACACCTCGAACGGCAAGCGGTCCGCGGCGGCCACGCCGCCCGCACGGCTCCCGGCGAACTCCGTCGACCCGGGCAAGCCGGGCTCCTACCGCACGAGCACCGGCGAGTACGACCTCGACCCGGTCACGCTCCCCGGCTTCCCCGAACCGGTCGAGATGAAGGCTGTGGTGGTCGCGCCGAAGGGCGCCACCGGCAAGCGGCCACTCGCTCTGTTCCTGCACGGCCGCCACCCCACCTGCTACGCCGGTGACGACATCGAGGGCGACTGGCCCTGCCCGCAGGGCACCAAGCCGATCCCGAGCTACCGGGGTTACCTGGCCGACCAGCAACTCCTCGCCTCCCAGGGCTATGTGACGGTGTCGATCTCCGCGAACGGCATCAACGGCCAGGACTGGGCAGCCGAGGACGGCGGCGCCCAGGCCCGCTCCTCACTGGTGCGCCAGCACCTGGCCCGCTGGGCCGACTGGGCCGCCAACCCGGCCTCGGCACCCGCGGTCGTACGCAATGGCCCCAAGGCCGACCTCTCGCGCGTGCTGCTCGTGGGCCACTCGCGTGGCGGCGAGGGCGTCAACCGCGCGGCGATGGACAGCCTCTACCCGCCGCCGGCCGCGCAGGACGGCTACCACGGCCCGGTGCGCTGGCACATCCGCGGCACCGTCCTCATCGGACCCACGATCTTCGGCCAGAACCCGGTCGCGGACGTGCCCTCGGCGACCATTCTGCCGGGCTGCGACGGTGACGTCTCCGACCTCCAGGGCGAGGTCTACGTCGACGGCACCCGCGGAGTCAGCCGCGGCGCCGCCCTGCACAGCGCGGTGTACGTGGTCGGCGCCGACCACAACTTCTTCAACTCCGAGTGGACGCCGGGGCAGGCGGAGGCGCCCGCCTGGGACGACTTCTTCGAGGACCCGGACCAGCGGGACGCGGTGTGCTCGCCGGGCACCGCGACCCGGCTGACCGCCGACCAGCAGCACAAGGCGGGCAGCACCTACATCGCGGCGGCGGCGCGGCTGTTCGTCGCCGGTGACGACCGGGTACGGCCGCTGCTCGACGGCTCGGGCAAGCGGGCCCCGTCGGCCGACCCCGCGCGGGTGCTCACGCACGCGGTCGGCGCCAAGCGGGCCGGCGGTTTCCTGCCGGACGGCAAGATGTCGGTGACCGGCGGCAAGCTGTGCGCGGTCGTGGACCCGTCTCCCGCCAAGGCCTGCCTGGGCGCGGACACCAACGGCAGTTCACCGCACTTCGCCCAGTGGGACACGACGCATGAGGTCGGCCGCCGCGCGGTCGCGCTGAAGTGGTCCGCGGCCGGCTCGGCCGTGAAGGTGCGCCCCGGCGCGCCGGTCTCGCTCGGCGGCGCCAAGGACCTGTCGCTGCGCGTCATCGTGCCGCCCAACTCGACCGGCACCCGTCTCGGCGTCTCCCTCACCGACACCCACGGCAAGCGCGCCACCCTCGGTGACGTCAAGGTCGACGGGCTGCCGGGCACCGAACGGACCAGCTCCTACTGGGCCCGCGAGGTACGCGTCCCACTGGCCGCCGCCACCCGTGCCGGTCTCGACCTCAAGCACATCAAGTCCCTTGACCTGACACCGCGTTCACGCTCGGGGCAGGCCTGGCTGATGGACGCCTGGGGCTGGCGCTCCGGCACTCCCGCGGTCACGGCGCCCGCGCTGCCGCGTGTCGACCTCGGCCGTCTGACCGTCAAGGAGGGCGACTCGGGCGTGCGGACCTACAAGGTGCCGGTGCAGGTGTCCGGGCGCGGCTCGGGCCAGGTGCGTCTCTACGTCCTCGACCCGGTCACCGGCGGGGAGAAGGAGCAGCTGGTGACGGTGCACCCCGGCGGCAACGACATCAACGTGTCGGTGAAGGTGGCGGGCAACACGCGCTTCTCCTACGGCACTCAGGACGACGTGGTCGTGAAGGCCGTACGGGGTGCGGTCATCGGCGCCCACCGGGGCGGCGTCCTGGTCGAGGACGACGATCCCATGCCGTCGGTCACCGTGACGCCGGTGACGGACCGGGTGACCGAGGGGCAGCCGTTGCGCTGGAAGATGACGCTGTCCGAGCCGGCGGACGTGGACCTCGGGGTGTCGTTCGGCATCCTGCCGGTCACCGACGGCCCGGAGCTGTCGACGAAGGACGTGGACCCGCAGTGGCTCGCCGAGAACACGGGCGAGGAGCCCGATCCGGAGCGTCCCCTGTCCTCGCTTCAGTACCTCTCCCTGTTCGGCTACGTGCCCACGGGTGAGCTGAACGCGGAGGTGACCCTGCCCACGATCACCGACCACGTGACGGAGCCGACCGAGTCCGTCCGGTTCCAGCAGCTGAACGACAACGGGGAACCGCAGGAGGGCGGCGCGATCCTGAACGGCACGGTGCTCGACGCGTCGTAGCCGATCTCCCGCCGATACACGAGCCGCGCGGCACTCCCCCGGAAGCCGGGAACCGGAGTGCCGCGCGGTTCGTCATTCGGCGGCGGCGCCGGGCTCCGGTCCGACCAGACGCACGCGGATGCCGACGGTCCCGTCCAGGCCACGCCGCAGCCTGCTGCCGAGGAGTGTGAACCGGCCCATCAGGCCGTACTTGCGGGTGATGAGAGTGCGGTAGTGGGCGACGGTCGCCGCGTCGGTGATCTCGGCGGTGGCCGGCACGGAGTCGCCGGTCGGATTGCCGCGTACGTCGCAGGGGCCGACGAGGATGTCGCCCCGGGCCCGGATCCGCTTGACCTTCCAGGAGTCGGCCACCGTCCACACGCCGAGGGTGTCCCCGTCGCGCACCACCCACACCGGGGTGGCGACCGTGGTGCCGTTCTTTCGGTAGGTGGTGACCAGCAGGTACTTGCCCGAGGCGAGCCGGTCCAGCGTGGAGTCGTCCATGGCGCGCAGTCTATGCACCGGCGGTGGAACGCAGCAGTGCGAGGTAGCGGCGGGAGAAGAGGTAGGCGTCGCCGGGCCAGCGCGCCGACAGATAGGTGCCGTCCTCGACGACGAAGGCGTGCGTGTCGTCGCTCGCCGTGCCGCGCCGCGTCAGCTCCCGGGGACCGCGTTCGAACTGCGCGCCCGGGTCACCGAGCGCGCCCCGCACCTCGTCCTCGACGTACGCCGGGTAGGTGCGGTAGTAGCGGCCCAGCCGCCAGGCGGTGCTCAAGTAGGCGCCGCGTTCCATGTACTTGGGCAGACAGGTCGTCCGACGGTCCGTCAGGACGCTGCGTCCCGTGGCCGGGTCCTCGGTGCGGGCCAGCACCAGGACGCCGTGGCAGATCGCGCCGACGGGCCGGCCCAGCGCCCAGAACCGCGCGACCTGGCGCCGCAGTTCGGCCGAGCCGAGGTACTGCCGCATGCCGGGCGCGTGCCCGCCGGGCAGCAACAGCCCGTCGTACGCCGTCACATCCTCGTCGGCCCAGGCCACGGTGGCGCTGAACTCCGGTGCCCGGGTGAGCTGTTCGTAGAACCGCGTGGGTTCCTCCGCCGCACCGAGCTGTCCGAAGATCACGCCGGTCAGCAGGCGCGGGTCGGCGGCGGGCCGGGTCCCGGCGCGTTCGGTGGCGAAGACGACCTCGTGCCCCGCGTCGGTGAGCACCCGCCAGGGCACGGCGACCTCGGTGACGTCGAAGTCGTGGTCGGGAAGCGGCATCAGCACACGCATGGGCTCATCATGGCAGCCGTCGTCACGTGGGCATGACACCCCCGGCAGCGCTCAGCCAAGGGCCGCCGCCATGCGCCGTACGCCCTCCTCGATCACCTCCGGCGAGGTCGCCAGATTCAGGCGTACGTGTCCCGCCCCGCCGGTGCCGAAGCGGGTCCCGGGGCTCAGTGCCACCCGCCCCCGCTCCAGGAAGACGTCGGCCGGGTCGGCGCCGAGGCCGAGTGCGCGGCAGTCGAGCCAGGCGAGGTAAGTGGCCTCGCCGGGACGGCAGTCGACGGACGGGAGGTGTGCGGCGAGGAGGTCGGTCAGCAGCCGTCGGTTCTCGTCGAGCCCGGCGAGCAGCGCGTCGAGCCACGCGGTGCCGTCCCGCAGGGCCGCGGTGTGGGCGATGGCGCCGAGGTGGCTGGGCCCGTGGCTGACCTCTTCGGGCAGCCGGGCGAGGTCGGCCGCGGCCGCCGGACCGGCCACGGCGAGCGCGGCCTTCAGTCCTGCCAGGTTCCAGCCCTTGGAGGCGGACAGGAGCGCCAGGCCGCGCTCGGCGCCGGGCACGCTCAGGTACGGCACGAAGTCCACGCCCGAGGCGGTCAGCGGGGCGTGGATCTCGTCGACGACCACGCGCACCCCGTACCGCTCGGCGAGGGCGGCGACCGCGGCCAGTTCGTCGGCGGTGTGTACCGTGCCGGTCGGGTTCTGCGGGCTGCACAGCAGGTAGGCGGCCCGCCCGCCGCCCGCGACCGCCCGCTGGAAGGCCTCCTCCAGCACGTCGAGGTCGATGCGCAGGTCGGAGCCGAGCGGCGCCTCGACCACGCGTCGGTCCATGTGTTCGATGAACTGGAAGAACGGCGGATACACGGGCGGATTGACCACCACCGGGTCCCCGTTCCCGGTGACCAGACGCAGCATCTCGACGATGCCCATCATCACGTCGGGCACGATCGCGGTGCGCTCCACCGCGCACCCGTCCCATCCCCACCGCTTCTCGGCGAACTCGGCCAGCGCCTCGGCGTAGGCGGTGCCGGCCGGGTATCCGGTGTCGCCGAGCACGAGCGCGTCGGTCACCGCGCGCACCACGGGTGCGGCGAGCGGCACGTCCATCTCGGCCACCCACAGGGGCAGGACGTCCGGCGGGTAGGTGCGCCACTTCATGCTCGTACGACATCGAAGGCGGTCGAGGGTGAGGGCGCACAAAGGGTTTGCCTCACCTGTGGTGTCGTGCGCGATCCTGGTCATGCGCTCAAGATAGGGGGCCCTGGTGTGACCTGGAACGACGCGTACGAGCCGCGGGTGGTGGAGATCGCCTGCGACGAGTCGGGGTCGGACGGCGAGAATCTCACCGGCGGGAACACGGACGTGTTCGCGCACGCCGGTGTGCGCTTGCCGATGGATTCCGCCGCCGCGTACGTGCAGGAGATCCGGGACCGCATCCGCTCGCCCGCCGAGGAGTACAAGGCCAACCACCTGCTGCGGGAGAAGCACCGGGCGGTGCTGGAGTGGCTGCTCGCACCGGCGGGGCCGATCCACGGGGACGCGAAGGTACATCTCACCGAGAAGACCTTCTTCGTCGTGGACCGGGTCGCCGACCTGCTGCTCGGCGGCGGTTCCGAGGGGCTCGCCCTGTTCCGCGAAGGCCCGCGGGTGCTCGGCGAGGAGCGGTGGCGGGATTTCCTCCAGGCGGCCAACCGACTGCTGCGGATCAGGAACGACGGGGAACCGGGCGAACCCGTCGACGGCTTCTTCCGGACGGTGGAGGCGCTGCGGCGCGCGCATCCCGGTACGGACCTCGCGGGGATCCTGGAGCGGCTCGCGGCGGCCCGCCCGCGCGCGGACGCCTATCGGGCCCGGGTCCTGTCCGGGCCGGTTCTGGTTCCCGTCCTCAATCCCCTCCTACCGGCGATCGTGGGAACGGCCGCGTACTGGAGCGCGGGCGGTCGCACGGTGCAGCTGACGCACGACAGGCAGAACATGCTGACGCCGGAACGGATCGCCTGGATCCAGGAGACGGCGCGGCGGTCCGGAGTCGGGCTCGGCGAGGTGCACCTGGTGCACTCGCGCCTGGACGCGCGCGTGCAGGTCGCCGACTACCTCGCCGGGATCGCCCGCAAGATCGCCTCGGACGTGCTGAACCGACGGGCGGACCCGGAGTTGACAGCTCTGCTGCGGCCGTACGTCGACCCGGCGTCGGCGTGGGGGGACGAGCGCAGTTGGGCGCTGCTGGCGGGTGACGGCCCGGGGAACACCGCGGGCGGGACCGCGCCGGAAGTTGCCGGGAAAACAACCCATGCGGTTCCCTCGGCAGACATCAACTCGGCAGTCTAGATTGCCACTTGACATATCCGCTCCCCCCACCAGGCCCTCCAGGAGCTGACCCCGTGACGGAGCACATCCCAGCCACGGACGACCCCGCCGCGACGCTGCGCGGACGCATCGACACCCTGCGCCCGCACGCGGCCCGGATCTGGAACTACTGGCTCGGTGGCGGCGACTACTACGAGGTCGACCGAGTGGCCGGCGACCGCATCCGTGAACTGCATCCGGCCATCCACGACTACGCCCGCGCCGACCGGCAGTTCCTGGGACGCGCCGTCAGTCACCTCGTCACCGAGGCGGGCATCCGCCAGTTCCTCGACATAGGCACCGGGCTGCCCACAGCCGACAACACCCACGAGATCGCCCAACGGCACGCCCCGGACAGCAGGATCGTCTACGTCGACAACGACCCGCTCGTCATGGCCCACGCCCGCGCCCTGCTCACGAGTTCACCCGAGGGCCGCACGGACCACCTCGACGCGGACCTGCGTGACGTCGACACGGTCCTGGAACGGGCCGCCAGGACACTGGACTTCAGCCGGCCGGTGGCTCTCATGCTGCTGGGGGTGGTCATCTTCCTGCCCGACGAGGAGGATCCGTACGCCGTCGTCCGCCGCTACCTGGACGCTCTTCCGGCCGGCAGCCACCTCGTCCTGTCGCACACGATCAGCAGCCCGGCGATCCCGGACATGGACGAGGCGGTCAGGTTCTGGAACGAACGCGGCATCCCGTCCCTCACCCAGCGCAGCCCGCAGGACGTGGCCCGCTTCTTCGACGGCCTCGATCTGCTGGAGCCCGGGGTGGTGTCGTGCTCGCGCTGGCGCCCGGAGGGGCCGCCGGAGGCCGTGCCGCGGGAGGTGGCGATGTACGGCGGGGTGGGCCGCAAGCCGTGAGCCGGGGCGGGCGCGTGCCATGCGCGGGCGGCCCGTGGGACGGGCGAGAAGATCATGCGCGCTCTGAACGCCTCCGCCTCCGCACCCGTTAAGGAGAGAGGGCACTCAACGACCGGAGCGCCCCGCGGTGTTGAGGCCGCGCGTTCGGGGTTCGGGAGCCATTGATGAGGCACGCACGACGACGGATCGTCCGGCGGGTTACACGGCTGGCGGCAGTCGGCGGACTCCTCCTGGGAGGAGCGATGGTGACGCAGGCCGCCATGGCGAGTGAACCCTCCGGCACGTCCGCCGTCCCGTTCAGTTCCAAGGACACCGCCACGAACGAGGGTGCGCGACTCGCCGCCCGGCTCGGTGCCTCGCGTACGGCGGGCAACTGGATCGGCGCCGACGGGAAACCGGTCGTCGCGGTGACCGACGAGAAGACGGCCGCCGAGGTGGAGCGGGCCGGGGTCGTGGCGAAGGTCGTCAGCCACAGCATGAACGAGCTCAAGTCGGCCGCCTCGACGCTGCGTTCGGCGCCCCGGGTGCCCGGCACGGCCTGGGTGATGGACTACCGCAACAACCAGGTGGTGGTGCAGGGCGACAGCACCGTGTCCTCCTCCGACTGGTCCAGGATGACCCAGGTCGCGGGAAACATCGGCGCCTTCGTGAAGACGGAGCGCACGCAGGGCACGTTCACCACCCGGCTCAACGGCGCGCAGCCGATCCTGTCGACCGGCGGTCGCTGCTCGGCGGGCTTCAACGTGACGAACGGGCAGAGCGACTTCATTCTCACCGCCGGGCACTGCGGACCGACCGGTTCGCTCTGGTTCGCGGACGACCAGGGCACCCAGCAGGTGGGCAAGACGGTCCAGCAGAACTTCCCCGGCAGTGACTTCTCGCTGGTCCAGTACGCGAGCGGCACGGCGGGCGCGGGGGCCGACGTCGTCTCCATCGGCAACGGCAACGGCGTGCGGATCACCGGCGTGGGCGATCCGTCGGTCGGCGAGCGGGTGTTCCGCAGCGGCAGCACCAGCGGTCTGCGCGACGGGCAGGTGACGGGGCTGAACGCGACGGTGAACTACCCCGAGGGCACGGTGACCGGTCTGATCGAGACCAATGTGTGCGCCGAGCCCGGGGACAGCGGCGGCCCGATGTTCTCCGAGGGCATCGCGCTGGGCATCACCTCGGGCGGCAGCGGCGACTGCACCTCGGGCGGTACGACGTTCTTCCAGCCGGTGACCAAGGCGATGACCGCGCTCAACGTCCAGATGATCGTGTCGAAGCAGGCGGCCGGGCAGAACGGCTCGCAGGCACCGACACCGGCGGCCTCGGCGACGCACAGCGCGATCGCCCCCGGTTCGACCTCTCCGGGTTCCTCGGCTCCCTCGTCGGGCCTCACCGGCGAGACGTTCGTGTCCCAGCTCACGGACCCGAAGAACGTCGGTCCCGGCCTGCTGGTGATCGCGGGCAGCCTGGTCGCGCTGGTGGCCACCCGCTTCATCCGCGCCGAGCAGGACCGCAAGGCGTATCAGCGCCAGTACCGGGCGATGTGGGGGTGACGCAAGGGAAAGGGCACCCGTCCGGTCGGATCGGGTGCCCGCGTAGGTCCTGGTCTTGGCAAGGTCGTCGAGGTCGAGGCTCGAGGTCGGTCGAGGCTCGGGGGGCTCCGGTCGGCGTGCGGGTCAGGCCGCGTGCGCCGGCTGCGGGGCCGCGGCGGCCCACTCCAGCACGAGCCGCTGGTACTCCTTGCGCTGCTCGCCACTCAGTGTCCCGCCCGACCGGTGCCACAGGGCCCGGATCTCCTCGTTGACCTCGTCTGCCGAGCGATCGGAGGCGGGTTCAACAGTGGTGGACATGGTGTGAAGCATACGGCCCGACGGGTGAAGGCGTTGTGAGTAACCGGCAGATAAACCGGCAATTCGGACCGTGTTACTGATCACGTGTATCAGCCACCGTCCGTCCGGAATTCACGTCTGCGCAGGTCCCAGCACCAGGACCTGGATGGCCAGCACGGCGGCGCCGCGGGCCCAGTCGTGGAAGTCGGACACCTTCGTCTCGAGGGCGACCCGAGGAGCCAGCGGGTGCCGGTGGGTGCGGACGGTCTCCTCGACCGTGTCCCCGGCCACATCCATGAGGCCGACGCCCTCGCCGGCCAGCAGGATCTTCTGCGGCATCGCGAAGTTGGCGATGTGGGCGACCAGGATGCCCAGGGCGCGGGCCGCCTCGCCGATCACGCGGGCCGGCCCGGGGGTGCCGGCGGCGGCCAGCGCGAGGATCTCCTCGTAGCTGTGGTCACGGCCGGTGGCCGCGTTGATCTGGTAGCGGATGTTGCCGATGGTCAGCAGGGACACGGCGCTGCCGCGCTCCCCGTCGGGGGTGAGCGGTCCGTCGGGGGCGAGGATCCAGTGGCGGCCGAAGCCGCGGTCCTCCTCGGCGTTGGGCACCCGTCTGCCGCCCTGGACCAGCCCGTAGCCGATCCCCGCGCCGATGGTCAGGACGACGAAGCGGTCCAGGCCGCGGCCGGCGCCGAACCAGGTCTCGGCCTCGACCAGTGCGGCGACGTCGTTCTCGACGACCACGGGCAACCCGGTGCGTTCCCGGACCAGTTCGGCCAGCGGGACGTCCCGCCACAGCAGGAACGGCGACTCGCGCACCACCGTACGGTTCTCCACCAGGCCGCCGACCCCGATCCCGATGCCGGCGAGGCCCTGGTGTGCGTGGGTGAGTTCCTTGGTCATCTCCGCGAGCAGATCGGCGACCCGGTCCGGTTCGCGGGACTCCAGCGGGCGGTCGTGGCGGGCGACGATGTCGCTCCTGAGGGTGGTGACGACGCCGTAGACCATGTCAGCGGTGATCTTGAAGCCGACGAAGGAGCGGGACTCGGCGACCACGTCCAGCGGCTGCGAGGGGCGGCCCTGGCGCACCTCCGCGGAACCGGAACCGGAGCCGAGGCCCGCGCCGGCCTCGGCGACCTCGATCAGCAGGCCCGACTCGATCAGCGGCTTGGTCAGCCGGGTGAGGCTGCCCGCGGAGAGGCAGAGCCTGCGGGCGAGTTCGGTGCGCGACAGCGGCCCGTGGACGAGCACCTCGATCGCCACCGAACGCTCACCCGTGCTCAGCGGGAGCCAGCTGGCGGCATGCGTGGTCATGGACGTCGTTCTCCCCATGATTAGTTTCACCGTAGAAGCAACAGGCACACCCTAGGGCCGCGGGATACGCAAGCAAAGATGTCAGCCCATTCCCGCAGACATCTTGACGAGATGATTCTTTCGCAACAAAAGTAAGTGGCGCGAGGATTCTCGACCAGCGAAGGACACGCCTCACATGACGTTCTCGATCGGCATCGTCGGCGCCGGGCAGTTCTCCGGCCAGTTCGCCACCCTGTTCCATGCCCATCCCGGCGTCAGCGACGTCTACGTCACCGACCTGCTGCCCGAGCGCGCCCAGCAGCTCGTCGACGCCCAGCAGCTGGCCGGCACCTTCCCGTCGTACGAGGCAATGCTGGAGTCGGAGGCCGTGGACGCGGTCGCGATCTTCACGCAGCGCTGGACGCACGGCCCGCTGGTGCTGCAGGGCCTGAACGCCGGCAAGCACGTGTACTCCGCGGTCCCCATGGCGATCACCACCGACGAGATCGCCGCGATCATCGACACGGTCCGCACCACCGGACTGACGTACATGATGGGCGAGACCAGCCAGTACAACCCGGCGACCGTGCACGCGCGCAACCAGATCGCCGAGGGTGCCTTCGGGCGGATCTTCTACGCCGAGGGCGACTACGTCCACGACATGGACCTGGGGTTCTACGAGGCGTACCAGTACAGCGGCGGCGAGAACTGGAAGGCGACCGCCAGCTATCCCCCGCTGCTGTACCCGACGCACTCGGTCGGCGGGGTGCTCGGCGCCTGGCAGACGCACGCGGTGAGCGTGTCGGCGATCGGGGTGGTCGACGAGCGCGGGGACGGGGTGTTCGACAAGGAGGTCAGCCAGTTCGGCAACGACTTCTCCAACGCCACCGCGCTGTTCGAGGTGGCCGGCGGCGGGTCGTTCCGCACGAACGAGTTCCGGCGGGTGGGCTATCCCTCGCAGATCAGGGAGTCGCGTTTCCGGTTCTTCGGGACCGACGCGAGCATGGAGCAGCTCGCGACGGTGGCCTTCTGGCAGGACAAGAAGGGGGTGCAGGACATCAGCGAACTGCTGGAGCCCAAGCCCACCATGTCTCCTGACGACCCGTCACTCCAGCACATCGCGCCGGATCTTCGGGCCGCCTTCACCTCAGGGTCGGCGCCGGTGCACGACCGGGCGCGGCTGCCGCGGGAGTTCGACCACCTGCACAACGGCCACGAGGGCAGCCACCACTTCCTGGCGGACGACTTCGTGACCGCGGTCAACACCGGCACCCTGCCCTCGGTGAACGCGTGGGTCGCCGCCCGCTACACCCTGCCGGGCATCATCGCGCACGACTCGGCGCGGCAGGGCGGGGCCAGGCTGGACATCCCGGACTTCGGAGACGCGCCCGAGGCGTGACGAACTCCCGTGAGCCGGGCGCCCGTTCCGATCAGGTGCCCGGCTTGCGGCCGTAGACGAAGACGTCGTCGCCCTTCTTCAGCAGCGACCAGTACTTCTTGGCGGTGGCCTTGGTCATGTTGACGCAGCCGTGCGAGCCCGGCGGGTTCCACATGCTGAGGTTGACCGAGTGGAAGGCCTGGCCGCCGTCGAAGAACTGGCTGTAGGGCATGGGCACGTCGTAGATGTTCGAGACGTGGTCGATGTCGCGCCAGTAGATCTTGTTCAGACCGGTGCGGGTCTCGTAGCCGTTGCGTCCGGTGCGGACCGGGACCGGGCCGTAGACGAGCCTGCTGCCGTCCTGGATCCAGCTGAGCTGGAGGGTGAGGTTGACGCAGGCGATCCGGCCCTTGTTGGTGGGGCACTTGCCGTCCCGGTTCGGGTTGTTCCCGACCGCCTTCTGCTTGTTCATCAGGTTCATCACGCCCCAGGTGACGGAGCCCGCGTAACCGATGTTCGGCGTGATGCCGTGCTTGGTCTGGAAGGCCTTGATCGCCTTGCAGTCGGCGGTGGACTGCTTGCCGTCGACCGGCCGGCCGAGGAACTTCTCCACCTTCTTCTGATAGGGCCCGGCCTGCGTGGTGCAGTTCGTGGCCGCCTGCGCGGGCGCGGTGCCGAGCGCGAGTCCGAGCGGTACGACGAGTCCGGTGATCCCCAGTGCGACGGCGCCCCGTCTGCGTATGTCCCCCATGGTGGGCCCATTCCCCTTCTTGCGGTCCTGCGACCACTTCTCACGGTCCTGCGACCGAGTACGGTCCTGCGATCTCATCCACCTAGACCGGTGCCCCGTCCGGTTCGTTGTACGGCTGGGCGCGCTGCGACGAAACGGTGACAATCGTCCATCGCCCGATGTCACGGACGGGGTCGGAGCCTCTCCGTGAAACCAGGGCTCACCGCTGTGATGCCGCCGTCGACCACGAGCGAGGTGCCGGTGATCCAGGACGCGTCCCGGGAGGCCAGGAAGGCGACGGCGGAGGCGATGTCGTCGGGCTCGCCGATCCGGCCCAGCGGGTAGAGGGGGCGGATCTCCGCCAGCTCGTCCTCCCGTCCCTCCCAGGCCGAGGTACGGATCGTCCCCGGCACCACGAGGTTGACGCGCACCCCTCGCGGAGCCGCGTGCCCGGCGAGGGTGCGGGTCAGGGAGGCCAGGCCCGCCTTGCCCGCGCTGTAGCCCTGGTTGCCGAAGTCCACCATGCCGTTCACCGAGCCGATGGAGACGATGGCGCCGCGCCCGGAGGCGGCCAGGTGCGGGAGAGCGGCGCGGCAGCAGCGGTAGGTGCCGGTCAGGGTGATGTCGATGTCACTGGCCCACGCCTCGTCCGTGCCGTCCTCCAGGAGCGGCGGGTCGGGCGTGCAGTGGGCCGCGCAGTTGACCAGGACGTCCAGCGAGCCGAAGGCCTCGACGGCGTGCGCGACGGCCGCCTCCACGGACGCGCGGTCGGCCACGTCGCACTCCAACGCCTCGACCGTGAGCCCCTGTTCGCGCAGCACGTCCGCGGTCTTCTCCGCCTCGGGCCCGTCGACGTCGGTCATCAGGACCCGCGCACCCTCCCCCGCGAGCCGCCGGGAGATGGCGGCGCCGATGCCTCGGGCCGCGCCGGTCACCAGGACTCCGTACCCCTCGAAGCGCTTCGTGTCAGCCATGGGCCGAACCTACTCCCGAAACGATCAACTGGGCAGATACCGTGCGCCCATGTCAGCGTTCATGCAGCAACTGCCCGCGCTCATAGGTGTGGTGATCGGCGCGCTCGGTTCGTATCTGGCCGTCGTCCGGGGCGATCAGGCGCGGTACCGCCGGGAGCGGGAAGCCCGTTGGGAGGAGCGGCGGCTGGCCGTGTACAGCGACTACGCGCGCGTGCTGAAGAAGACGGTCACGCTCACCTACCGGGTGGCCTCGCACCTGGGCAACGACCCGCATCCGCATCCCCTGTCGCCCGAGGAGGCGGCACCGCTGATCGCCGAGGCCGGGCTCGCCCGGGACCCGGCCGGGGAGACGCTGCTCCTGCTGGGCAGCCCGGACGTGGTGGAGAAGGCCCGGGCGTGGGTCGCCACGGTGCTGGCCATGGAGCGGTTCCTGCGCGAGGGCACCCGGGATGCCGACGCGTGGCAGGCGCTGCTGGAGCGGCAGCGGGCCGGACGTCAGGGCTACTACGCGGCCGTGCGCGAGGAGTTGGACCTGGGGCCGGGTCACTCCGCGCGCTGGCCGCTGCCGCAGCTCCCGGCCCCCTGAGGTCAGCGGTAGCCGGTCACATCGGCCGGTTTGCCCGCGTCCTGCACCTCGACGAGGTAGCGCCAGGCGTCCGGGCGGCTGCCGTCCAGGTCGGTGAAGCCGTACTCCTGGGCGAGTCCGCCACTGGAGAAGGACTGGCCGTTGCGGCGGGCCACCTCGGGGTCGGTGGCCAGGGCGGTGACGGCGCGGCCGACGTAACGCGGGGTCTCGGAGATCGCGAAGTGCGGGGTTGTTTTGAGTGCTTCACGCCAATTGTCCTCCCCGACGCCGTAGTGGCCGAGCATGATCTCCGAGCGCAGCCAGCCCGGCGTGAGGGCGACCGCGGTGGCGCCGCGCGGGCCGAGTTCGTGGCCGAGGACGAAGGCCATGCGCAGCACGGACGTCTTGGCGAGGTCGTAGAAGAAGGAGACGCGGTAGGTGTCGCGGTTGTACTCCGCGGTGCCGTCGGTGACCTCGACGACGAGTCCGCCGGGGTTGCGCAGGAGGAGGGGCAGGGCGTGGTGGCTGGTGATCGCGTGCGTCTCGACCGCGAGCCGGAGCAGCCTGAGGCCCTTGTCGAGGTCGTGCTCCCAGACGGGGGCGTCCCATGCGAAGAGGTTCTCGGCGCCCCAGATGTCGTTGACCAGGACGTCGAGCCGGCCCTGCTCGTCCGCGATGCGGTCCACGAGGGTGCGGACCTGGGCCGGGTCGAGATGGTCGGTGGGTACGGCGATGCCGTGGCCGCCGGCTTCGGTGACGAGGTCGGCGGTGTCCTCGATGGTCTCGGGGCGGTCGTACTCGGAGCGACGCTCGCGGGTGCTGCGGCCGGTGACGTAGACCGTGGCACCGGCCGCGCCGAGTTCCACGGCGATTCCGCGTCCCGCTCCTCGCGTCGCCCCGGCGACCAGCGCGATCCTGCCCTTCAGCGGCGCCCTGTCCGTCAGCGGTGCCTTGTCCTTCTGCGGCGCGGACATGTCCGACCTCCCGTTTCCCGTCGTGTGTGTGCTTCCACGTCGAGGATCTCGGGAAAACCGGACATCTTCTGTCGCCTATTGGCCGGTCTTCACCCGGCCGGACGCAACCTCGCGTCGAGCGCGTCCTCGTCCGCCAGGAACCACACCTGGCCGCCCTGGTTGGTCTCGTGCACGAAGTCGCGCAGGGCGGTGCTCTCGGAGACGTGCCGGGACACGTCTCCGACGATCACCAGGCGCTGGCGGTAGTTCACGAACTTCTGCATGACCGCGCCCGCCACCCCGGACCGCAGCCGGAAGAACTCGTCCGCGACCCGCTCGACGGGCACCGCCACGAGTTCGGCTTCCTGCCCCATCGCGTCGCCGATCAGGTCGAGCGCGGCCTGTTCACCGTCGAGCGGCGGGCCTTCGGCTGCGATGCGCAGGACGCGCACTCCGTGCAGGGTGACGAGCGTGTTGGTGGTCATGTCAGGTGATCGTAATGGCCCACCGGTTCAGTGCCCGCGCGCGATCCACTCCTCCAGGTGCGAGGCCTCGGCGCCGATGGTGGTGCCGTCGCCGTGGCCGGTGAGGACCTTGGTGTCGGGCGGCAGGGTGAGCAGACGGTCACGGATGGAGTCGATGATCGTCGGGAAGTGGGAGTAGGAGCGGCCGGTCGCGCCGGGGCCGCCCTGGAAGAGGGTGTCGCCGGTGAAGACGGTCGCGAGAGCGGGGTCGTAGAGGCAGACCGCGCCCGGTGCGTGCCCGGGGGTGTGGAGCACCCTCAGGTCGGCGCCGGCGGCCTCGATGACCTGGCCGTCGGCGAGGTGTGCGTCGGGGTCCCGGTCGGGGTGGGTCTGCTTCCACAGCGGCAGGTCGTCGGGGTGCAGCCAGATGGGGGCACCGGTGCGGTCGGCCAGGGCGGGCGCGGCGTCGATGTGGTCGTTGTGGGCGTGCGTGCACACGATGGCCACGAGCCGCCGGTCACCGACGGCTTCGAGGATGGCGTCGGCGTCGTGCGCGGCGTCGATGACGATCGCCTCGTGGTCGTCGCCGACGATCCACACGTTGTTGTCGACGTCCCAGGTGCCGCCGTCGAGCGTGAACTGCCCTGAGGTGACGAGGTGTTCGATGCGCGCGGCCATCACAGCACCACCACCGAACGCAGCACGTCGCCTTGGTGCATCCGCTCGAAGGCCTTCTCCACGTCGGTCAGTTCGATCGTCTCGGTCACGAACGCGCCCAGATCCAGGCGGCCTTGGAGATGGAGATCGATGAGCAGCGGGAAGTCGCGGGAGGGCAGACAGTCCCCGTACCAGGAGGACTTCAGCGCGCCGCCGCGACCGAAGACGTCCAGCAGCGGCAGTTCGAGCTTCATCTCCGGCGTGGGTACGCCGACCAGCACCACGGTCCCGGCGAGGTCGCGGGCGTAGAACGCCTGCTTGTACGTCTCCGGGCGGCCGACCGCCTCGATGACGACGTCGGCGCCGAAGCCGCCGGTCAGCTCGCGGATCGCCTCGATCGGGTCCGTCTCCTTGGAGTTGACCGTGTGGGTGGCGCCCATGGTCCGGGCGGTCTCCAGTTTGCGGTCGTCGATGTCCACGGCGATGATCCGCGCGGCCCCGGCCAGGTTCGACCCGGCGATCGCCGCGTCGCCCACGCCGCCGCAGCCGATGACGGCGACCGTGTCGCCCCGGCCGACGTTCCCCGTGTTGATCGCGGCGCCGATGCCGGCCATCACACCGCAGCCGAGCAGTCCGGCCACCTGCGGGGCGACGGAAGGGTCGACCTTGGTGCACTGGCCCGCCGCGACGAGCGTCTTGTCGGCGAAGGCGCCGATGCCCAGGGCCGGGGAGAGCTCGGTGCCGTCGGTGAGGGTCATCTTCTGCTTCGCGTTGTGCGTGTTGAAGCAGTACCAGGGGCGGCCGCGCAGACAGGCCCGGCAGTTCCCGCACACCGCACGCCAGTTGAGGATCACGAAGTCGCCGGGCGCGACGTCGGTGACGCCTTCGCCGACGGACTCCACGATGCCGGAGGCCTCGTGGCCGAGCAGGAACGGGAAGTCGTCGTTGATCCCGCCCTGCTTGTAGTGCAGGTCGGTGTGACAGACCCCGCAGGCCTGGATCTGTACGACCGCTTCACCCGGGCCGGGATCGGGCACGACGATCGTCTCCAGCCGTACCGGTTCGTCCTTGCCCGGTGCGATCACACCACGTACTTCCTGCGCCATGGTGGGGACCCCTTTCGTCGACCGACATCCGTCCTTTCGACCCTACGTGCAACTGATCAGGAGCGGCACGGTAAGGAACGGCCTCGTTGGGCCGGCTTTTCATGACCCCGGCAAGAATTCGCTATGAATCGTCCCTGCTCGCACCGGGTCTGCGTAGGTTGGCGAGCGGAATTCCAGCACGGCTCTCCCCTCGGGAGCCGAACAGCCACTCCCGCAGGAGCGCGGCATGAACAGCACGCCCGGAATCATTCCCGCGACGCCCGCCGAGGACGAGGACCTGCTCCGCGTATCCGCCGACTTCGGCCACATCGTGGGCTCCCGTCCCCGCGGTGTCCTCGCGGCCCGGTCCGCCGGCGCCGTCCGCGAGCTCGTCGCGTTCGCCGGACCGCGGGGCCTCGCGGTGTCCGCGCGCGGCGGCGGCCAGGCCCTGTACGGCGAGAGCCAGGCGGACGACGGTTACGTGGTCGACATGGCGGCGCTCGACGCGGTGCGCTGCGTGCCCGGCGAGCGGACACTGGTCGCCGGCGCGGGCGTCCTGTGGCGGGATGTCGTACGGGCCGCGCTCGCCGAGGGTCTCGCGCCGCCGGTGCTGCCGGACCACCTGGGCAGCAGCGTCGGCGGGGTGCTGAGCACCGGCGGCTTCGGCGGCTCCAGCCACCGCTTCGGTCTGGTCGCCGACTGGGTGCGGGAGTTGGAGGTCGTCACCGGCACCGGCGAGTGCGTGGTGTGCTCGCCCGAGGTCGAACCGGAGCTGTTCCACGCCGTCCTGGCCGGGCTCGGCCAGTGCGCGCTGATCGTCCGGGCCACGCTGCGGCTGGTGCCCGCGCCGACTGTGGTGCGCCGCTACCGTCTCCCCCACCCCGCCCCCGGCACGTTCTTCGCCGACCAGCGGCGGCTGGCCCGGGACGCCCGCTTCAGCCATGTCGTGGGCGAGGCCCGGCCCGCGCTCGACGGCGGCTGGAGGTACGTGATCGAGGCGGTGGCCCCGCACGTCGACGAACTCCCCTTCGACGACGGCCTGTTCGTCGGCGACTTGGACCACGAGCGGGACACGGCGGAGATCGAGGACCTCTCCTACGCGGAGTACCTGTACCGCCTCGACCGCGACGAACGCCTGCTGCGCGCCACCGGCGAATGGCAACGCCCGCACCCGTGGCTGACGTTGCTGCTCCCCGAGGAGGCCGCCGTCTCCTTCGTACCGTCGGTACTCGCGGCCACCGCGCAGGAGGGGTTGCAGGACGGCGGAGCCGTCCAGCTGCGCCCCCTCACGGGCAGCGCCCTGCACGCCCCGCTGTTGCGCCGCCCACCCGGCGAACTCCTCTGCCTGCTCTCCCTGATGCGCACGGCACCGCCGGAACGCCCGGACGTGGTCGGCGAGTTGATCACCGCGAACCGCACCCTCTACGACCGGGCGAGGACCGTCGGCGGAGTCCTGTACCCGGTCAGCGCACTGCCGATGACCCCAGAGGACTGGCGGGCCCACTACGGCCCGGCCTGGGAGGACCTGGTCCGCGCCAAGGCCCTGCACGACACGAACCGCGTCCTGACCAGGGGGTACGGCATGTGGCCGTGACCGCTTACCACCGGACGGGGCGACAGCCGAGGTGTCCGCCGACGTAGCCTGAATGCTCACCGCCCGTCGAAGGAGCGCAGTGAGCATCGTAGAGACCCGGCCCGACCCGCCCGCCTGGCGGCTGCTCCTCGCCTATGTCCGGCCGCACCGGTGGACGCTGCTCGCGGGCGCCCTGCTCTCGCTGCTCACCGGAGCCACCGGGCTGCTTCTGCCGCTGGTGGCCAAGGGGTTGATCGACGACCTCTCGCACGACCGCACCATCACCGGTGCCCTGCTGGCGATGTCCGCGCTCGTGGTGGCCAACGCGGCGCTGGGCGCGCTGGGTTCGTACGTGCTGCGGCGCACCGCCGAGTCGGTCGTGCTCGGCGCGCGGCGCGCTCTGTCGTCGTATCTGCTGCGGTTGCGGATCGCGGCCGTCGACCGGAGCGAGCCGGGCGACCTGATGGCCCGGATCACCTCCGACACCACCCTGTTGCGCGAGGTCACCACCGACTCGCTGGTGGGGCTGGGCACGGGCGGGCTGACGCTGGTGGCGACCATCGTGATGATGGGCCTGGTCGATCCGGTGCTGCTCGGGGTCACCCTGGCCGTGGTCGTCTGCGCGGGGACGGTCCTTGGTGTGATCGTCCCGCGCATCAACCGGGCCAGCCGCCAGGCGCAGGACGCGGTCGGCGTGATGGGTGCCTCGCTGGAGCGGATCCTGGGCGCGCTGCGCACGATCAAGGCGTCCGGCGCCGAGGACCGCGAGGAGCGCACCCTGCACGAGGCGGCCGAGGAGTCGTGGCGGCAGAGCGTGCGGGCCGCCAAGTGGACGGCGGCGGCGGGCAACACGGCGGGCCTGGCGATGCAGATCGCCTTCATCACGGTGCTCGCGGTGGGCGGGGCACGGGTCGCGACGGGGGCCATCGACGTCGGCACGCTGGTCGCGTTCCTGCTGTACGTCTTCTATCTGATGCAGCCGATCCAGCAGGTGGTCGGCGCGATCACCCAGTACCAGACGGGTGCCGCGGCCCTCGCCCGCATCCAGGAGGCGCTGAGCCTGCCCGCCGAACCGGCGGCCGAGCCCGCCGCGTTGCCGACCGGCGACGCCGAACCGGCCGCGCTCGCCTTCACGGACGTCCGCTTCCGGTACGCCGACGACCTGCCCTACGTCCACCACGGCGTGACGTTCGCCGTACCGGCCCAGGGCATGACCGCGTTCGTCGGCCCGTCCGGCGCGGGCAAGACGACGGTGTTCTCCCTCATCGAGCGGTTCTACGACCCCGAGTCGGGCACGATCACCCTCGACGGACTCCCCCTGGACGACTGGGAGTTGCCGAGGCTGCGGTCCGCGATCGGGTACGTCGAGCAGGACGCGCCGGTGCTGTCGGGCTCGCTGCGGGACAACCTGCTGCTGGGTAACCCGGAGGCGGACGGCGACGCGCTCACCAAGGTCCTCAAGACGACCCGCCTGGACGGTCTGATCGCCAAACTCCCCAAGGGAGTTGACACCCTGGTCGGCCACCGGGGCACCAAGCTCTCGGGCGGCGAACGGCAGCGCGTGGCCATCGCCCGTGCCCTGCTGCGCCGCCCTCGCCTTCTGCTGCTCGACGAGGCCACCTCGCAGCTGGACGCGGTGAACGAGGCCGCGCTGCGCGACACGGTCGCCGATGTCGCCCGTACGACCACGGTGTTGGTCGTCGCGCACCGGCTGTCGACGGTGACGACGGCCGACCGGATCGTGGTGATGGACGCGGGCCGGGTACGGGCCGTGGGCACCCACCGCGAACTGGTGGCCGCCGATCCGCTGTACGCGGAGCTGGCGGCCACACAGTTCCTGGCGACGGCGGGCTGATTCCTGGGCGTCGATCCCTAGAAGGGGTAGTGCGCCTGCTGGGTGGCGATGGTCACCCAGCGGGTGTTGGAGAACGCCTCGATGCCCCAGCGCCCGCCGAACCGCCCGTACCCGGAGGCCTTCGCCCCGCCGAAGGGGGCCTGCGGTTCGTCGGCCACCGACTGGTCGTTGATGTGCACGATGCCGGTGCGGATCCGGCGCGCGACGGCCAGCCCGTGGGTGGCGTTCTCGGTGATGATGCCGCAGGTCAGTCCGTTGTCGGTGTCGTTGGCGGCGGCCACCGCGGTGGCGTCGTCGGTGAAGGTGTCGAGCACGCAGACCGGCCCGAAGGCCTCCGCGTAGTACAGCTCGGCGTCCTTGGGCACCTCGCTCAGCACGGTCGCCGGGTGCACGGCCTCCGCGGGCTCGCCCCCTCCGACGACGACCTTCGCGCCCTTGGCCACGGCGTCCCCGACCAGCCCGGCCACCCGCCGCGCCGCCGACGTGCTCACCAACGGGCCCACCACGGTGTGCGGGTCCGACGGGTCACCGGCCTGCAGCGAGGCCACCTTCGCGGCGAACCTGGCGGTGAACTCCTCGGCCAGCGACTCGTGCACGAGGATCCGGTCGCCGGACATGCAGATCTGGCCCGCGTTCATGAACACGCTGAAGGTGACGGCGTCGACCGCGTAGTCCACGTCGGCGTCGGCGAGGACGAGCACGGCGTTCTTGCCGCCCAACTCCAGGACGGCGGGCTTGAGATGACGGGCCGCGTGCTCGCCGATGATGCGGCCGACGTTGGTGGAGCCGGTGAAGTTGACCGCGCGGACCCGCTCGTCGGCGATGAGCGCCTCGGCGATCTCGGCCGCGTCCTCGGGGGCGTTGGTGACCACGTTGAGCACGCCGTCGGGCAGCCCGGCCTCGCGCAGCACGTCGGCGACGAGGAATCCGCAGGCGAGCGGAGCGTCCTCGCTGGGCTTGACTACGACCGTGTTGCCGGCCGCCAGGGGTGCCGCGACGGCCCGTACGCCGAGGATCACCGGTGCGTTCCACGGCGCGAACGCGGCCACCACGCCGAGCGGTTCCCGCACGGCGAGGCCCAGCGCGCCCTGCTCCTGGGCGCTGAGCACCTCGCCGCGCGGTGCGGTGATCGCGGCGGCGGCCTCGCGCAGGATGTTCGCGGCCAGGGCCACGTTGAAGTACGCCCAGGGCCGGGTGCCGCCCGCCTCGTGGGCCATCAGCTCGGCGACCTGCTCGCCACGGGCGTCCAGCAGGTCGGCCGCCTTGAGGAAGATCGCCCGCCGCGCGAAGGGCGCCAGCGCCGCCCACTCCTCGAAGGCGGCGTCGGCGGCGTCCACGGCGCGCCGTACGTCCTCCGGGCCGGCGGCGGCCACGGTCGCGTACACCTCGCCGGTGTACGGATTCACGTCCTCGGCGGTCCGGCCGGAGGCGGCGGGCACGTCCTTGCCGCCGATGAACAGGTCACGGGTGATGGGCATCGTACGCACCTTTGCGTTCGCCAGGTGAAACTGTATTCACATTCCTGACGAAAGACTGCGATTCGACTGGGGCAATGTCAAGGGCCGCCCGGTGGTCCGGGCGGCCCTTGACTGGGACGTGCGACGTTCGGCCGACTACTCCATGCCCTCGAGCAGCCCGGTCACGGGGGCGGCGAGGTCGGTGACCTGGTGCAGCTGGTTGAGGTCGTTGAGCTTGTTCAGCTGCTGCAGCTGGCCGGACGGCCGCGGGATCGCCGACTTGTGCTGCTCCGGGATGTCGCTCACGGTGAGCGAGTCGAGCGTGGCGATGGGGTTGATTTTCCCGGCGTCCGGAGCGGCCGCCTCGGCCGCGCCCGCCATCGGCGCGGCGAGACCGGTGATACCGGCGGCGAGACCAACGGCGGCGACGATACGTCGTGTTGAGATCATGATTTCAGCAACGCCGCTCGGCGCCCGACGGTCACGGCCCGTGGGCGCTCCTCACCCGTCAGGCCCAGCGCGCGGTTGCGCTTGCCGAGCGTGCCGGGGCGGAGGAGGCTCGGAGGTGAGGTCCTCCGCGGCCCGTTTCCCTGTCGGGCCGCGGCCCTTCAGGGAGGTCACCATGGGCACGGCGGCACGCCCGGCGTTCGACAGCGACACACTGCGCCGGGGCATCGAAGGACACACACCGGAGACGCTTCTGTCTCTCTACGCGGACGACGCGGAACTGCGCGTCGTCAACCGCAACAGTCAGCCCAGCAACCCCACGGTCCTGCACGGCCGGGAGGCCATCGGCCGGATGCTGAGCGACGTCTACAGCCGCGACATGACGCACAAGCTGGAGAGGTGCGTGGTCCAGGGCGACAGCGCGGCCTTCAGCGAGTCCTGCCGGTACCCGGACGGGATGCGGGTCCTGTCCGAGTCGATGATCACGTTGCGCGACGGCAGGATCTCCGAACAGACCATGATCGAGGCATGGGACGAGTAGGCGGGAGAACCGCGCGGGTCCAGATCAGCTCGCGGCTGACCTGGACCTTCTCCGTACGGTCCGCGCTGGGCGGGACCAGGCGGCGACGCCCGGGCTCCGCGGCGGGCCGGCACGTGTCCGCCGTCGTTCTCCGGTCGGCCCTGAGGGCTGCCCGGCCCCGCCCGCTCCCTCCCGCACGGCGTGCCACCCGCAGACGTTAGGCTCGTACCGGGCCGTGACTGGCGCTGAGGTGGAGTACCACCGGGGAGCGGCCTCGCAGAGCAACTGCCGTGCGCCTGGGCGATCCCGTCATCCAGCCCAGGAGTGGATCATGTCTCAGGCCCGGCTCATGGAGGGCACCTCCCTCGCCCGGCGCATCGTCGAGGACGCCGCCAAGAAGGCCGCCGACCTCACCGACCGCACGGGCGCCGCACCGTGTCTCGCGACCGTCCTGGTCGGCGAGGACCCCGCCTCCGTCACCTACGTCCGCATGAAGCAGAACCGCTGCCGCAAGGCCGGCATCGAGTCCCGCCACGTGGCCCTGCCCGCGACCACGACCACCGAGGAACTGATCACCACGCTGCGCGGCCTGTCGGACGACCCCGGTGTGCACGGCATCCTGTTGCAGCACCCGATGGGCGAACACATCGACGAGCGGGCCGCGTTCGAGGCGATCGCGCCCGAGAAGGACGTCGACGGCGTCACCTTCGCCTCCTTCGCGACGATGAGCTTCGGCCTGCCGGGATTCGTGTCCTGCACACCCGGCGGCATTGTGCGGCTGCTCGACGAGTACGAGGTCGACCCGTCCGGCAGGCGTGCCGTGGTCGTCGGCCGCAGCGCGATCCTCGGCAAGCCGGTGGGCATGCTGCTGCTCGCCCGGGACGCGACGGTGACGTACTGCCACTCCCGGACGAAGGACCTGTCGGACGTGGTCCGGGAGGCGGACATCGTGGTCGCGGCCGTGGGCCGGCCCCGGCTGATCCGCGGGGCGGACATCAAGCCCGGCGCCGTCGTGATCGACGCCGGGTACAACCCGGGCAACGTCGGTGACGTCGACTTCGACTCGGTCGCGGAGCGCGCGGGCCTCATCACTCCGGTGCCGGGCGGCGTCGGTCCGATGACGATCGCGACGCTCCTCGAACAGACCGTGGACGCGGCCGCCCGGCAGCTCGGGGTGTGATCAGCGCATCCACGCGCTGTAGTCCGCGACCGCGCCCGCCTTCACCCCGTACTCGGGCACGGCCTTCGTGTAGACGGCCTCCAGGCCGAGGACGGCTCCGGTGGACGGGTCCATGATCAGCATGTGGCGGTAGCCGGACCCGTCGTACACGTAGGCCTGTCCGCGGCGGCCGAGGCGGTCGGTCACCTGGCCGACAGGACGCAACCCCTCGGCGTCGGCGAGCAATTCGGCGAGCGCCGCGGACTCGGCCGCGCCGAGCGTCCAGTTGTCGAGCAACACCCCGACCGCGTCGAGGAGATGGGGGGTGGTCATGGTGCCGTGCGTATAGGTGGCCTCCGTCAGGTAGGCGCGCAGCTTCGTGGGGTCGTGCGGGGGCGGCGACTCGGGCGGGGCGTCGCTCCAACTGGGCGGGTAGGTCTGGCGGTTGATGACGTGGCCGTCCTCGACGAGGTGCGGTTCGCCGTTCGCGTCGCTGAGGACCGGGCGGCCGGGGTGGCGCGGGTCGGTGGCGACCACGAGTTCCGTGTGGCTGCCGTCCGCCTTCCAGCGCACGACGCGCTCCTGCGGGAGGGTGATCGGGGACTTGTCGTCGCTCATGCCCAGGCTCCAGGACTGGGCATGCGTGCCCTTGCGCAGCCGCGGCGAGGCGTCGGTCGCGATCGCCTCGGCCAGCTCGGCCAGTTGACGCAGAGATACGGGAGTGGAGTCGGCCTGGACGACCAGCGGGCGCGGGGCGGCGACCGCGGGAGCGGTGCTCGGGCCGCTGAGCAGCAGGGTCAGCGCGGTCGTGGCGACGACGGCGGCGGCCGCGAGGCTCCACAGGAGTCGGGTGCGGCGACGCGCCAGGGGGCGTTCGTGCAGCAGCCGGTCGAGGCGGCGTTCGGCGTGGTGGTCGAGGGGGCCGTCGCCGTAGTGGGGGCCGTCGACCGGCATGGGGTTGGCGCGGCGCAGAAGGTCGAGGTCGAGGTCGTCAGCCATGGCCGTGTTCCTTGGTCAGGGTGGCGTCGGTACGGGTGGCGTCGGGGCAGACGCGGTCGATCTCGGCTCTGAGCCGGCGCCGGGCCCGGTGCAGCCGCATCGCGGCGGCTCGACGGCCGCAGCCGAGAACGACGGCGACCTCGTCGATGGCCAGTTCCTCCCACGCCGTCAGGCGCAGTACCTCCTGGTCGGCCTCGGAGAGCCGGGCCAGCGCCTCGTGCACCCAGGCGCCCGGGGCGTCGGTGTCGGGTCCGGCCACGACCTGCCGGCCGTGCGCGGTCTCGTCGTTGCCCAGCCGCGCGACCAGCCGGCGCCGGCGTCCGTGGCCGCGTACCGCGTTCGCCAGGCAGTTCCGTGCCACTCCGTACAGCCAGGGCAGGGGGGATCCCGGCAGGTCGGTCCGGCGCCGCCAGGCGACCGTGAACACCTCCGCCACCACTTCCTCCACCTCGCCGGTACGCCCGTCCAGTCGCCGCGCGACATAGCGGCTGACCGCCCAGTAGTGCTCGCGATAGGCAGCGGCGAAGAACTCGTCGTTGCTCATGTCCCGTACGTGTCCGGCACTCGCCGAAACGTCACACCCCGATTCCGTGATTCACCTCGCGTTCCCCGAGTGTGACCGGTGGGGCGGCAGCGGACACAGGCGGGGCGTGAAGAACATCCATGTCAAGAGCATCAAGTGGCTGACCACCACGGACCACAAGACCATCGGAACGCTGTATCTCGTCACGTCGTTCGCGTTCTTCCTGATCGGCGGCGTGATGGCGCTGCTGATGCGCGCCGAGCTCGCCCGTCCTGGTCTGCAGATCATGTCGAACGAGCAGTTCAACCAGGCGTTCACGATGCACGGCACGATCATGCTGCTGATGTTCGCGACGCCGCTGTTCGCCGGCTTCACGAACTGGATCATGCCGCTCCAGATCGGCGCGCCCGACGTGGCCTTCCCGCGGCTGAACATGTTCGCCTACTGGCTCTACCTGTTCGGCTCCACCATCGCGGTGGGCGGTTTCCTGACCCCCTCGGGCGCGGCCGACTTCGGCTGGTTCGCCTACAGCCCGCTGTCGGACGCGGTCCGCTCGCCGGGCATCGGCGCCGACCTGTGGATCATGGG